>JBBRMA010000026.1:0-77509 GCA_038231075.1 Myxococcales bacterium
AATAGGCCGCCGGCAGGCAGAGGCCTGTCGCGCGGCTTAAGGGCTCGCGCGGCAAGAAATCCGATCGATGCGAGCGCAGCGAGCCACCAGACGCGCGTGGGCGCCCGTGCCGCGCGGCGGGCCTCTGCCTGCCGGCGGCCGCTACCCTACCGGTGCTTATCCGACTGGCATTGCGGCCAGGCGTCTCTACCGGCTGCGCAGCGGCGGCGGGACGGCCGAGAGGCGCAGCGGCTCGATCGGCTCGGCGGCGGGCGGCTCGTGGAGCGCGTACTGCTCGGCGCGCTGGCCGGCGATGGCGGTCAGGCTGCCCATCAGCGCCGTCACCGCGGCCTCGAGCGCCACCTGCCGCGTCTCCATCGCCCGCAGCCGCGAGTCCATCTCCTTGGCGTGCTGCGGCGCCTCCAGCTCGAGCTCGCGCGTCTTCAGCTTGAAGTGCTTGCTGACGAACGCCAGCGCCCCGACCGAGAAGCCGATGGAGCCGATGACGATTGCGGGCCCGACGTACTCGAGCACTGTGTGCACCGTGCTTGCGTCCATCGCGCCTGTACGAAAGCGCGGCGGCCCTATTTCGCGCGCCCGTCCTGGGGTAGCACTGGGCCCATGGAGAAAGGCACCAAGATGGCGATCCTTTCGGCGCTCACTGCCCTGGCGGTTGCCTCGCAGCCCGCGCGGGCCGGGGAGCTGACCCTCGACGCCGCGACCGCGGGCAGGTTTGCCGCGCTGCCCCTCAAGTGCGTCAAGCAGGAGTACCCGAACAAGCTCGACCACGTGATGGCCGGCCCGGAAGAGGTGAAGTCGCCCAAGGCCTTGCACCCCGCCTTCTATGGCTGCCTCGATTGGCACTCGAGCGTGCACGGCCACTGGATGATGGCCCGCCTGCTCCACCGCTTCCCCGAGATGGCCGAGGCGGGCCAGCTCCGCGCCGCCCTGGACGAGAGCCTGACCGTGGCGAACCTCGCGGCTGAGTTGGCCTACTTCAACCAGCCCAACCGCAAGAGCTTCGAGCGCACCTATGGCTGGGCGTGGCTGCTCAAGCTGCAGGCCGAGCTGCTCGAGTGGGATTCGCCCGAGGGCAAGCGCTGGTCCGCCGCGCTCGCGCCCTTGGCCACTAGAGTCGCGGAGGCCTACCTTGAGTTCCTCCCGCGCCAGACCTATCCCATCCGCACCGGGGTCCACCCCAATACGGCATATGGTCTCTCACTCGCGCTGGATTACGCGAAGGCCGCAAACGATACCAAGCTGCAATCATTGATTCACGAGCGCGCCGCGACCTATTACTCAAGCGACAAGAAGGCGCCCATCGCCTGGGAGCCGGGCGGCGAGGACTTCCTCTCGCCCTCGCTGGAGGAGGCGGCGCTGCTCTCGAAGGTGCTGCCGGCGGCGAAGTTCAAGCCCTGGCTGGCGGGGTTCTTGCCCGATCTGATGAAGGGAGGCGCGCTCGAGCCGGCGCACGTCTCCGACCGCACCGACCCGAAGATCGTCCACCTCGACGGGCTGAACTTGAGCCGGGCGCGCGCTCTCTACACCCTGGCGGCAGTCTTGGGGAGAGAGAGCAAGCGGGGCAAGTCGCTCATCGCCAAGGCCGACGCGCACGGGCGCGCCACGCTGCCCCACATCGCCAGCGGCAGCTACGAAGGCGAGCACTGGCTGGCGACGTTCGCCGTGCAGATGCTGGACGCGCGCGCCGCGCCCTGACGCTGTACAACTCCTGACCTTACCCGGAGGTCGTGATGAAGAAGACGCTGAAGCTGCTGCCGCTCGTCTTGCTGGTCTCCGCCGTCGCCCGCGCCGACGGCGACAAGATGCCCTCGACCGAGGAGGCGCTGGTCGTCCACCTGGAGGGCGCGAAGTGGAAGCCCGCGCCCAAGCCGAACGAGGCGGTGATGGTCTCGCCCATCGCCGTCGACCCGGCCTCCAAGGCCTCGCTCGGCTACGCGAAGTTCCCCGCGGGCTACAAGTTCCCGGCCCACTTCCACACCCACGCCGAGTACAGCGTGCTCATCTCGGGCAAGGCGGTCTTCACGATCGACGGCAAGGAGCACGCGATGGAGCCCGGCAGCTACGTCACCATCCCGGGCAAGACCAAGCACGCGCTCACTTGCGGCGAAGGCGCCGAGTGCGTCCTCCTCACCCGCCGCCCCGGCCTCGCCGACTACCACTGGGTCACGCCGTAAGCGCTGCACGGGAGCCTCCATGCCGCTGACCGCCTCCGATTCGCAGCGCCTGATCGCCGCCGCGCACGCCCGCGCGGCCGAGATCGGCATCAAGGTCACCGTCGCCATCGTCGACGAGGGCGGCCTCTTGTTCGCGCTCGCCCGCATGGACGGCGCGCCGCCCATCTCCGCGCAGATCGCCGAGTCGAAGGCGTGCGGGGCGGCGGTCATGCTCCGCGACGGCGGCTCGATCGCCGAGATGGCCAGGGACCGGCCCGCCTTCTTCAACGCCGTGGTCCCGCTGGTGCGGATGCCCATCATCCCCGGCCAGGGCTCGGCGCTCATCAAGAGCGGCGGGGTCACCCTGGGCGCGGTCGGCGTCAGCGGCGGCAAGCCCGAGCAAGACCTCGACTGCGCTGAGGCGGGCCTGAAGGCGCTCGCTCGCTGAGTGAAGAGGCTGCCTTCTGTCGAGCGCCGGGAGCCGTCTCCTGTCTCCTATCCGCGGTCGTTCGCCGGCGGCAGGCAGCGGGGCGGGACGACCAGTGGCGGCGGCAGCGGGCAGCGCGTGCAGGGCTTCTTCAGCGGCACCTTGATCTGCTGGCCGACGCGCAAGAAGGTCTTGCGCAGCCGGTTGGTCTTCATCAGCGCGCTCACGGTGATGCCGTACTTCTTCGCGATGTGCCCGAGCGTCTGCCCGCTCTTCACGCGGTGGACGGCCAGGTTCTGCTCGGGCCGCTCGGCCAGCAGCGGCTGGATGCGCCGCCCCAGCTCCTGCGAGCGCGGCGCGAAGAAGCGCACGTGCAGGTGGTCCCGGTGGCGGCGCGCGTGCTGGACCAGGGCGTTCTTCCCTTTGCGAAAAACCAGGTCCACCCAGTCGGGGTTCTCGCCGGTCGCGAGCGCTTGCTCGCGCAGCACCTTCTGGATGCCGCGGTCCACCAGGATGACCTGGACGTCGGTGAGAGTGACGAGCGCGCGCACCCGGGCCCAGGTGCGCGCAGGGTCGATGAGCTTCTCGCGGCGCGCGCGGCCGAAGGGGATGACGTCGTTGCGATAGAAGAACCCCAGGTCGGCGTCGCGGCCCGATTGGTGCGAGCGGTGCGGCCGCAAGAAGCCGCCGTCCTGCGCGCCGATGTGGTTGAGCCGCGCGGGCGCCGAATCGGGGAACTGCGTGTGCACGGCGCGAAAGGCGGCGGCGAGGCCCTCGACCGTCTCCTTGGTGCCCCAGGCGAGATCCGGCCGCACGCGGGTCCAGGAGGGGTCCTCGCCCATCTGCACGGCGTTGATGACGCGGCCCTCGTCGGCCACGCCGACCGAGATCGAGCCGAGGGCCGGCAGCTCGCTGAGCCAGCGCCGCCGCAGCTCCGCGTCGCCGAGGTCGCTGCTGTAGCGCTTGCCGAGGTCCGCGCCGGGCGCCGCGGATCCGCCTTCCGCCTCGGCGTCGTCGGCTGCGCCATCGTCCTCGTCGTCTGCGCCCTGGTCGTCGTCGGCCTCTTGATCGACGGGCGCGCCGGCGGGTGCCGCGAGGGCAGCGGGAGTGCGCGCCTCCGCGTCGAAGGGAGGCGGAAGCTGCAGGGCCAGGAGCAGGGCGAGGAGCATGTGGACTCAAGATAAGCCGCGAGCGCCGCTCGCCGAAAGAGGGGCCGCGTCACGCCTTGCAAGCAGTTCGCTCGCGCCGCTGGCTCAAGCGGCTGTCGATGTCCAGACTCAGCGCGTCGTTGCTCCTGCAGGCGCGCTCAGGTAAAGGCGTCCGTCCAGTTTCGTGGAGGCCGCGTGGCGGTCGATGTCGCCCAGAACCTCGAGCTGCAGTTGTCGGCCTACAGCGCCGAGCTGCACGCGTTCCTCGACGGCCTGCCCGGCCGCCTGAAGAGCGGCCCCGTCGCGCCCCTTGGCAGGGAGGTCGCGGCGCTGCTGGAGAGAGCCCCGGCAGTCCCCGGCGAGCGCTGGCCCCGTCTGCGCCACGCGCTCGCCGAGCTGCGCTCGGGGTTGGAGGGCGGCGCCGCCCGCGCCTACCTGCTTGCGCGCTACGAGGAGGCTGCGCGCGCCTACGAGCACTGGCTCGCCTCTCGCCGCGCCCAGGGCAGGCGGGCCGCCGGCGCCGATTCGCTCAAGCCCCTGCGCGGCGCGCGGACCTGGTTCCACATCGCCATGGGCCTGCTCGCCACGACACTCTACCAATTGGTCCTCACGCGCGCGGAGGCCGTGGGCGTGCTCGTGACGCTCCTGTCGATCTTCGCCGCGCTGGAGGTGCTGCGCCGCCTCTCCGGCCGCTTCAACCACCTGCTCGTCACCAATGTCTTCAAGCTCATCGTCCGGCCGCGCGAGTACTACGAGATCAACTCGGCCACCTGGTACCTCCTGGCGCTCTGCCTGCTGACGCCGGTCTTCTCGCGGCCCGCGGTGCTCACCGGCATCCTGGTGCTGGCGTTCGGCGATCCGGCCGCGGCCTGGATCGGCAAGCGCTTCGGGAAGCTCAAGCTCCACGGCAAGAAGAGCCTGCTTGGCTCGCTCGCCTTCCTGGGCGCGGGCGCCGCCGTCTCGCTCGCCTTCCTGCTCGCGTTCTACCCCGGCTTGCCGCTCTGGAAGCGCCTCTGCGCCGCGGGCCTCGCGTCGCTCACCGGCGCGGTCGCCGAGCTCTTCAGCGAGCGGCTCGACGACAACCTGACGGTGCCCATCGCCGCCGTGCTCGCCGCCGCCCTGCTCGTGTAGTGCGTCCGCTCCCTCGCGCAGCGGCCTGTGGCGTCCTGCTCGCGCTCCTCGGGCTGTCCTGCTTCGCCTCGCGCCACGACTGGTCGCCCGTCGCCGGCCTCCGCTCCGTCACGCCGCGCGCCGTCTCGGGCGACGAGCCGCACTATCTGCTCGTCGCCAACCTGATCCTCGCGGGCCACCTGACCTCCGGCGACGCCTACGATCGCGTCCTCGCCGGCAAGAGCGACCAGATGGGCCAGAACGCCCGCGGCCACCTCTACGACCACCACACCATCGTCGTCGACCCGAAGAGCGGCCGGCGCGCGCTCTGGGCCGACGCCTACGACCGGACCCGCTCGGTGCAGTGCGGCCCTGGCTGCGTGCGCTACCGGCGCAAGGTCGGCTACGAGTGGATCGGCCCGGGCGCCGTCGAGCTGCCCGCGCACCCCATCGCCTTTCCGCTCTTGCTCGCGGCCGGCCTCTGGCCCTTTGCCGGAGACCCGAGCGGAATTGAATTGCGCGCAATCGATCTGGTCCTCTTCCTCTCCTGGCTCGGAGTCGTCGCCACCTGGCTCGCGGCCCGGCGCGCGGGGCTCTCGCCGGGCGAGGCGCTCGCGGCCGCAGCCCTCCTCGGCGCGGCCAGCCCCTGGCTGCCCTACAGCCGCTCGCTCTTCTCCGAGACCTCGGCCGGCCTCTTCTTGGCGCTGGCCGCCTGGGCGCTGGCGTCGAGGCAAGCGCTCCTCTGCGGCCTCGCCGTCGTCGCCGCGGCGGCGATCAAGCCAGCGCTCGGCGTCGTCGCGCTCGGCCTCTTCTGCGCGCTGCTCCTCGAGCGGCGCCGGCGCGACGCCCTGGTGCTCGCTGCCGTCTCCGCCTTGGGCGGCGCCGCGCTGGTCGCCTGCAACCTCTGGCTCGCGGGGGTGCCGGTCATCGGCGGCGCCAAGGGCTACGTCGTGGCCCAGGGCGGCTCCGGCGTCGGCTCGAGCGTTGCCGACGCCCTTGTCAGCCAGACGCACGGCCTGTTGCTCTTTGCGCCCTGGACCGCGCTGGCCTTGATCGGGATGGTCCTCGCCTTTCGCAGGCAGCCGCAGCCAGGCGCGCCGGTCGCGCTGGTGCGCGCCCTCGCCCTCGGCAGTGCCAGCTACCTCGCGGTGCTGCTCTCGAGCGCGTTTGCTTCCGGCGGCTTCGCCTATGGCCCGCGCCAGCTGGTGCCGCTGTTGCCTTGGCTCGCCCTGGCCGCGGTCGGCACGGTTGCTGGCCGGGGCCGCGCGTGGCGGGGCGCGCTGCTCGTGCTCGGCCTCGCGGGAGCCGCCATCGCCGTGCCCTCCGCGCTCCGCTACGCGAGCTTGTTCAATCAGCCCGTGGTCGCGGCGTGGAAGAACTGATCGGGTGCCCGCCCGTCAACGCCCATCGGAGCGCAGTCGCGTCGAGCTGTCGGTAACGAATCGATAAGGGATCTCGGGCGCGTCGAAGGGCAGTCGATAGTGGTCTGGGTCCTCGTAGTCATAGGCGCGGGTGGGCAGGTTCAAGACCAGCGCGTCGCTGGCGCCCAGGCACTGCAGCCCGTGCCAGACGCCCGCCGGGATGACCAGAAAGCAGGGCCGCGCCTCGCCCGTGTGCAGCTCGCTGATGCGCCCGTGGGTGGGGCTCTCCTCGCGCCCGTCGTAGAGCACGATCTTGAGCTGGCCCGAGGCGACGAAGAGCCGATCGACGGTCTTGGCGTGGCAGCTCCAGGCGCCGATGGCCCCGGGGAAGAGGCGCGACTGGTAGAGGTGCACCACCGGCAGGCCGGTCGGATCCCACTCCGGTCGATACATTTCGGTAATGACGCCGTGGTCGCGCGGCACGTGCAGCACCTCGCGCGCCACCACGCCGTCGATGAGCGGGCCGGGCTTCTGCCAGTCGCGCGTCACCTGCTGGCCGTCCTTGCGCGCCGTGGGAAACATGCGGCCTCCGTGAAAGGGCTTCAGGCTTCCGGCTGGTCGACCCCACCTACCATGCCTCAGGGATCTGGCCTTGCTGGAAATCCTGCATCCTTGAATCGGAAAGCCTGAGCCCCTTCAGTCAAAGCCCCTTTCGTCGTCGCCGCCGCTCGATCGACCTGCCGCTGAGGACGCGGCGGACGAGCGGCACGGCCTGCAGCCGCCCCTTCACCCAGGCTGCCGCGCGGCCCAGGAGCTTGCGCGTTGTCAGCCCGGCGCGGGGCGAGAGGCCAAGCTTCACCAGCTCTTCCTGCTCGAGGAAAGGCTCGCGGGCGGCGCGCTCCGACCACTCGCGCTGCTGGTCGTCGGGCCGAGCGCGATAGACGCCCTTCTGCCACGCCGCGGGAAACTTCAGCACCGACAGGCGCGGCACCAGCTCGATGCGCAGGCCGCCGGTGGAGAAGCGCGCGATCAGCTCCGCCTCGGGGTCGATGACCAGCGTGCGGTGATCGCGCCACCCGCCCACGCGGTCGGTGGAGGCGCGCCGGTGCGCAAGCGTCGAGGGGGGAATCCAATCGCCGCGACGGTACGCGGCGCGCTCGGGGGCCAGCGCGCGGCGGCCATCGCCTGGCCCGATGAAGAGCGCGGCGCAATAGGCGAGATCGGCCCCGCCGTCGATGGCCGAGACCACGCACGCGAGGTGGTGCGGCAGCCAGAGGTCGTCGTGGCCCAGGTAGGCGACGATCGCGCCGCGCGCCTGCCGCAGCCCTTCGTTGTTGGGCGCCGATTGGTGGCCGCTGTTCTCGGGCAGCCCGATGAAGCGCACGCGCGGGTCGTCGATGGCCGCGACCACCGCGGCGGTGTCGTCGGTGCAGCCGTCGCCCACCACCAGCAGCTCGAAGTCGCCGAAGGTCTGCAGAAGCGCGCTGCCGATGCTGTACGGCAAGACGTTGCTGCGGTTGTAGGTGGCCATGACGATGGTGACGCGCGGCCCCATCGGCAGATCATACCGCGCGGGGCCGCCCGCTCAGCGGCGCAGCGCTTGGACGACCGCGGCCGCCAGCCGCTCGGCGCCGCGGGGATTCGGGTGCCAATCGTTGGCGAACCGCTCGCCGGACTCGAGCCGCACCTCGACATGGGGCAGGTCGGTGCCAGAGAAGAGCGCCTCGGTCACCCAGCCCGCCGCGTCGGGCAGCAAGAAGAGCGGCCTCGCGCCTCGGGCACGCGCGGCCGCGGCGACTTTCTGCAAGAGAGCGCGGCTGAGCGCCACCGTGCGCGCGATGGCCGCGTCGCTGCGATAGGGAAGCTGCTGCCAGAGCAGCCGTCGCAGGCGGAGGTCGGCCCAGAAGCCCGCGGCCTCCGGGAGCAGCGCGAGCGAGCCATCGGCCTGCAGCGCGAGCGAGCCATCGGCCTGCAGCGCGAGCCGCGGGTGGTTGTCGATCAGGTTCCGCCCGAGCTGCACGGGCATCACGACCAGCACCACCGCGTCTGGATGGGCGTACAAAGGCAGTGCGTCGAGCAGGCGCAGCGCGGCCTGGTCAACTCCATATCCATTGACGGCGAGGCTGATCGGCTGCAGCGAAAGCGCGGCGGCAGCCCGGGCGGCGAAGGTCTCGTCCCACTGCAGATCGTGGCCGCTCGCCACCGACTCTCCCGCGATCAAGAGCGAGGGCGCCGCCGCGTCCGGTAACTCGCGCAGCGAACGCACCCGGTTGCCCTGCGCGTCGAAGGCGAGGTCGAGGTCGCGACCCGCCAGCCGCACCGTCGCGGCGAGGCCGGGCCGCATCGTCCAGCCGTAGCGCGGGTGGCGCTGGCCGAGCCGCGTGTGCAGGGTCCTGCGCTCCTCGCTCTTGTGGCGCTCGGCGTAGCGGAGGATGCCCTCGCCCGCGACCAGCGCCAGCACGACCGCGAGCGCGACCCGCAGGAGGGCCCCGAGCGACGGAGGCCGCCGCAGCACCAGCACAGCCGCGGCCAGGCACAAGGCGGCGGAGAGCACGGCACCGCCGCGAACAAGCAAGGGCAGCAGGCGCGATGGCGGCTCGTAATAGTCGAGCGTGAGCACGTGGCGCACGAACCAGGGCTCGTCGGCCAGCAGCGCAAAGCGCGCCAGCGCCGCCGCCACGCAGAGGAAGATCACGGCCAGCGCCCAGCGCATCGAAGGCAGAGTACCGTGATAGCGTCCAAGGATGGACGCTGCAGCGCCGCGGCCCTCGCGCCTGGACCTGCTCCTGCGGCCGCTGCACCGCTGGGTGTGGAGCGACCCCGAGCGGCGCGCGCGCAAGCTCTTCCGCTTCGCCGACACCGAAGAAGACGGGGGCAGGGACCTGGCCCGCGCCGCCGAGCGGACGGGCGACCCGCTCTTGCGCCGCCTCTTCTTGCGCCACGCCGAGGACGAGCAACGCCACGGGCAGCTCTTCCGCCGCCGCGGCCGCGAGCTCTTCGCCGCGCTCCCGGGTGGCTCGGGTGCGCCTTCGTTCGAGGCCAACTGGCTCTCGCCCGGCGAGCGCGGCCTCGACGACCTGCGCGTCGAGGACGAGCACGACGGCTCCCTGCTCGCCTTCCTCCACCTCTCGGAGAAGGCCGCCGCCGGACGATTCGCCCTCTACCGCGACGTGCTCGGCAAGGATCGCGTCACCTCCGAGGTCTTCACCGCCGTGCTCGCCGACGAGGCGTTCCACATGAGCTACACGAAGAAGCAGCTCTTCCGCCTCGAGCCCCGCCGCGCCGGCCAGCGCTTGTGGATGGGGCGCGCCTCGCGGCTCTTCAAGGCTTATCTGCGCCTGGCGCTCGCCCTCGCCTCCGTCCTCGGCACGGTCGTCTTGCTGCTGCAGTATTTCTTGCTCCTGCCGCTCTTTGCCCTGCTGGCGAAGCGCTCGGCGCGGGCCGAGTCGCCGGGCTTCGCCAAGGCGCGACTCCCGGCCTCGCTTCACTCCCAGTATTAGCGATCGAATGCATATCCTCGGGATATCTGCGCACTATCACGACTCTGCCGCGGCCCTGGTGAGCGACGGGCTGCCGGCCTTTGCCGTGCAAGAGGAGCGCCTCTCGCGCCGCAAGGGCGACGCCTCGTTCCCCCTGCTCGCCATCGAGTGGTGCCTGGAGAGCGCGGGCCTCGCTCCCGAAGACCTCGACGCGGTGGTCTTCTACGAGAAGCCGATGCTCAAGTTCGAGCGCATCCTCACCATGGGGCTGCGCTCGTTCCCCCGCTCCTGGCGCAGCTTTCCCCAGGCGATGAAGAACGCGCTCGGCGAGAAGCTCTGGGTCAAGGGGATCATCGCCGGCCAGCTCGGCGTCAAAGGCGACAAGGTGCTCTTCACCGAGCACCACCAGAGCCACGCCGCGGCCGCGTTCATCCCCTCGCCCGCCCGCCGCGCCGCCATCCTGACCGCCGATGGCGTCGGCGAGTGGGCGACGCTGACCCTGGGCAAAGGGGAGAAGCGCGACGACGGGACCACCTCGATCGAGCTGCTGCGCGAGATCCGCTTTCCCCACTCGCTGGGGATGCTCTATTCGACCTTCACCGCCTATCTAGGGTTTCCGGTGAATGAGGGCGAATATAAAGTCATGGGCCTTGCCTCCTATGGCGAGCCGCGCTTCGCCGCCGAGCTCCGGCGCATACTCAAGCCAACTCAAGACGGCGGCTTTGCCCTCGACCTCGATTGGTTCGAGTTCCACGCCGGCGCCAGGCGCGCCTGGTCGGACAAGCTGGTCTCTGCGTTCGGCCCTCCGCGCAGCCCGCACCAGCCACTCGACCCGGGAACGCCCGAAGGGGCCCGCTACGCCGATATCGCCGCCAGCGTGCAGCTGGTGCTCGAAGACACCCTGGTGTCCTTGACCCAAGCCTTGCAGCGCGAGACCGGGCTACCGGACTTGTGCCTGGGCGGCGGCGTCGCGCTCAACGGCTGCGCCAATGCGCGGATACTCAAGGAATCAGGCTTTGGCAATCTCTACGTCCCGAGCGCCCCGGGCGACTCGGGCTGCGCGCTCGGCGCGGCCTTATATGCCGATCGGATCCATTTCAAGCGCCCCTCGGTAGAGTGCCCCGACCATCCTTATTGGGGCCCGGAGATCGACCCCAAGGAGCTGGCGCGGTTGGCGGGCGAGGATGGCCTCCCTTGCGAGGAGCTTCTGGACGACGCCGCGCTCTTTGCCGCGGTCGCCGCCGCCATCGCCGAAGGGCGCACCGTCGGCTGGCTCGACGGCCGCGCCGAGCTTGGACCGCGCGCGCTCGGCAATCGCAGCATCCTGGCGGCGCCGGGCCCCGCCGGCATGCGCGACAAGCTCAACCGCTCGATCAAGTACCGCGAGGAGTTCCGCCCCTTCGCGCCCGCCGTTCCCCTCGAAGACGCCGCCCGCTTCTTCGCGCTTCCGCCCGGCGGCGAGCGCATGGGCCGCTTCATGTCGGGCGTCTTTGCGGTCCGGCCCGAGCACCGCGAGCGGCTCGCCGCCGTGACCCACGTGGACGGCACCGCGCGCGTGCAGACGGTCGAGCGCGCGATGGCCCCGCGCTTCTGGTCGCTCTTGCAGGCGGTGGGCGCGCGCACGGGCCTGCCGGTCCTGCTCAACACCTCGTTCAACCTCGCGGGCGAGCCCATCGTCACCAGCGCCGCCGAGGGGTACTCGACCTTCCGCCGCAGCGGCATCGATTGGCTGGTGGCGGGCCGCACGGTGGTGCGGAAGTTGGCGGGCTCATGATCAAGCGCCGCGGCAAGCTCGTGCGCGGGCTCATCGTCATCGGCACCGCGGTTCCCTCGATCGCCTCGGGCGCGCGCGCGATGTGGCGCAGCGGGCAAGGCAAGCGCTGGCTGGTGCCGCTGGTCGTCTTCCTCTGCGTGACCGGCCTGTTCCTGGTGCTGGCCGCGAGCGTCGAAGCGATCGCGCCCTTCCTCTACGCCATCTTCTGATGGACTGCCGCTTCCTGCCGCTGTTGGCCTGCCCCGCCTGCGCGGGCGAGCTGCTGGCCTCGGGAGGCGAGCTGCGCTGCGCGGGCTGCGGAGCGCGACACGCCGTCCGGGGCGGGATCCCCGCGCTCTGTCCTCCGCTCGATGAACGGAGCGAGCGCGTGCGCGCCTTCTATCGGGACGCGCCCTTTCCCGGCTATCCGCCTGGAGACAACCTCTCGGGCTTGCGCGCCCGCGCCGGGCGGAGCGAGCTGGCCCGCTTGCTCGACGCCGCCATCCCGGGCGACGCGCGCGTGCTCGACCTCGGCTGCGGCACCGGCCAGATGGGGCTGTTCTTGGCCAACGCCGATCGGCTGGTCGTGGGCGCCGACCTCTCCCGCCCTTCGCTCGAGCTCGCGCAGGCCGCGGCGGGCCGCTATCGAATCGACAATGCGCTCTTTGTCGAAACCGACCTGCGGGCGGCGGGCCTGCGGAGAGGCGCCTTCGACGTGGTCTTCTGCTCCGGCGTGCTGCACCACACGCCCGACCCACGCGCGTCGTTCGCGGCGATCGCGCCCCTGGTGCGGCCCGGCGGCGTCGTGCTCGTCGGCCTCTACAACGCCTTCGCGCGGCTGCCCACGCGGCTGATCCGCGGCCTCGCCAGGCTCGTCGGCCCGGCCGCGCTGCGCCTCGACCCGGTCCTGCGCGAGCGCGCGCTGCAGCCCGATCGCCGCCGCGCCTGGCTGCGCGACCAGTACCAGCACCCCGAGGAGCACCGCCACACCGTCGCCGAGGTGCGGGGCTGGTTCGCCGACGCGGGCATCCGCTTCCTCCGCACCCTCCCGAGCTCGTTGCTCGGCCAGGAGCCGACGGAGCCGCGCGCGCTCTTCACTTCCGACGAGGACAGCTTTGCCCCGGAAGCCTGGCTGGCCCAACTGAGCTGGGTTACGTCCCTCGGTCACGAGGGCGGCCTGTTCGTGGCGGTCGGGGGCCGCGCAGGGTGAACGGCGGTTTTGCACAGAGGCCGATCTGTGCTCCAACATCGCCCGATGCCGCACGCTCTGGAGTTCCTCGCCCGCCACGGCTATTCGCTGCTCTTCGCCATGAGCCTGCTCGAGCAGCTAGAGCACCGAACGGTTTGGTTCCCGTCGGATAACCGCGGGTTGTAAGAGCGCAACCCGCTCGGCCGATTCGCTGCGCATCGCCGCGTCTCTCCTCGTTGCCGTACAGAAAGTACGGCGCCTCGTCGTTCCTTGCGCTGCTTGCGACTCGGCCGTTCTCCTCGGTCCACCAAACCGATCGGTGCTCTGGGCGTGCCGCTGCCCTCGACGCCGATGTTGCTCGCGGCCGGCGCGCTCGCAAAGACGGGGCAGCTCAACCTGGCGGCGGCCATCGCGCTCGCGGTGCTGGCGGCGCTCCTTGGCCACCTCGCCTGGTACGAGGCCGGCCGGCGCGGCGGCGTGCGGGTGCTGAGGATCTTCTGCAAGCTGTCGCTCGAGCCCGACGCCTGCGTGCGCCGGACGCAGGATCTCTTTGCCGCGCGCGGCGCGCTCACCTTGCTCCTTGCGCCCTGGGTGCCGGGCCTTGGCGGAGTGGCGCCGCCGCTCGCCGGCATCGCGCGCATGCCGCTCGCGCGCTTCCTCTCGGTAGACGCGGCTGGCTCGCTGCTCTGGGCCGGCACCTTCGTCAGCGTCGGGTATCTCTTCGGCGACCAGCTCGAGCTCATCCTCTCGGTCTTCTTGCGCCTGGGCGGCTGGTTCGTCCTATTGGTGGTGTCGCTGCTCGCGGGCTGGCTCTCGTACAAGCTGTGGGATCGGCGCCGCCTCTTGCGCGAGCTCGACCTGACCCGCATCTCGCCCCTCGAGCTCAAGGCCTTGCTGGACGCGGGCACGCCGCTCTTCATCGTCGATGTCCGCCATCCCTCCGAGCTCTCCACCGGCACGCTGCCCGGCGCGCTCGTCCTCTCCGCCGACGAGGTCGAGGCCCGGGCCGCCGAGGTCCCGCGCGACCGCGACATCATCTTGTATTGCAGTTGACCGAACGAGGTCTCGAGCGCCCGGGCGGCGCTGCGGATGAGAGCGGTCGGCATCGCGCGGGTCCGCCCGCTCACGGGCGGCTTCGACGAGTGGGCACGGCTTGGGTATCCGGTTGAGTTGCCCGCGGCCGCGCCTCAGCCGTGATAGACGCGGCTGGCGACGATGCGGCCGCCCTCGATGTCGAAGGCCTCGGCCACCGGCATCGGCGCCTCGTTGGGTGCGTGGCGCTGGTACTCGATGATGGCGCGCGACTCATCGGCCGTAATCGCCGTCTCTACATAGCGAAGCCCCGGGAGGCGCGCGTTGGCGTCCTTCCACCAGCGTGAGAGCGCCTCCTTGCCCACCAGCTTGCCGCCCGTACCCGGGTGCAGCGCCCTGATCTTCGGCGAGGTGTGCGTGGCGTGGTCGGCATAGAGGCCGACGAGCGCATCCACGTCGTGGGAGTTGAAGGCGGAGAGCCACGCGCGCGCGATGGCCAGGGTCTCGGCGGTCTTCGACATCGGACAGCAATAGCAAAATGCCAGGCGGCCGGCGCCAGTCTGGGCGCCGGCCGCGTCGTCTTCAAACTCTAGAAGAAAGGGTATCCAGGGATGGTGGCGAGGTTCGTGAACGTGCCCGTGCTGTCCGGGCCGAGCAAGACGTAGAGCTGGCCGGCCACCGGGTCGATCTCGATGGGCGAGCTGCCCGCGGGCTCTTGCAAGGAGCCAACGCTCGCCGGCCGGAAGCCGTAGGCCAGCGTTCTGCAAGCATCCGCCGGGAGCCCATTGATATTGACGCTGGAGAAGGTGACCGGATCGACGGCCGCGAGGGTTCCGCCGTTGCAGCTCAAGCCGCCGCTCGGTGAGAAGAGGTAGACCACGTCGCGCTGGATGATCGGCTGGCGGCCGCTGGTGGGAAAGCTTCCCCAGATATCGTCGCCATTGCGGGAGTTGGGATAGGAAGCAAGAACCACCGTCCCATCGCCATCGATGACCAATTCGCTGAACATGACGGGGCTTCCCTGGCGCAGGTCGATCCAGACGTGGCCATTGATGGTGTAGTGGGCAAAGGCATTGGTGGTGCTGAAGTCGCCTGCGAGCACCACCGCCGCTTGCGTCGAGGGGCCGGTCTCGCTGACGCCGATCACGCGCTGCCGGCCGTTGAGGAGGCTCGACTCATTGAGCACCACGTGCGCCGCCGAGGCTCCGTCGCCGCCGACGAAGCCGCAGGCCGAGGCGCTGCTGTCATCATAGATTTGCGCGAGCGCGCCGCCGCCCGTGGGCACGGTATAGATGGCATACCCGGCGTTGGTCGGCTCGACGAAGCTGAAGAGGCCGGTGCCAGGGTCTGTGACCGCGCCGCCGGCGGCGCCAAAGCAGGGCGCGGTGGTGGAATAGGTAAAGCTTCCCACCACGCTCGAGCCGGTCGCGCCCAGGCGATAGATGGTATCGGTTTGATTGCCGCCGCTGGTGCTGCTCCCCAAGAGAAAGGCCGTCTGCCCGGTGCGCGCGAGCACGGTCGGCGCCGGACCCGCCGGCGGCCCGACCAGGAGCGTCGTCTGCACGGTGAAGTTGGCGTTGTAGGAGTTGACCTCGTTGCCCGTCCAGACGAACCAGCGCACGAAGGCGTCGGTGGTCGGGTTGGTAAAGGCGCCGAGCACCGACCAGTTCGACGGCTGGATCGTGGGCGAGACGGTGGCATCGGCGTCGGCGCGGATCAGCCAGGTCTGCTGGCCGATGCCCGACGAGCAGGGATTGGCCGAGCCCGGCGGCTCGATCACGGCCTGCACGTATCCCCGCGTGGGCGCGAAGGGACGCTGGTCGAGCGCCGCCAGGCTGCACAGCTCGCCGTAGGTGCCGCTGGAGAACAGGCGCGGCGCCGCCAGCGCCTTGAGGCCGATGCTGTAGAGGCGTCCGTGCACTCCGTAGACCAGGAGCGCCGGCTGGACGTTGATCGCCTGGTGCGTGATCGGCTCGGTGGTCCAGGTGTCGAGGATGGCCACGTTCTGGCCGCTCGGTCCGTCGAGCACCTGGTTGGTGACCTGCGCCGGCGGCGAGCCGAGGTGGTCGATGTCGGCCAGCCACAAGCCTTGGTTCTGCGTCGGCCGCGAGAGCGTAAAGGGAGCCAGGAAGCTCTTGGCAGAGGCGGCGGAGGCCGCCAGGAGCAGCGCCGCGGCGGGCAAGAGCCGGCGCAGCATTGAGTTGATGCAGACACGCATTGAGTATCCCCTCGGAGATAGATTGGTGGAAAGGAACGGCAAGCGTGGAATCAGGCCGCCCGCCGCGCGAGCAGTCTAGCGCCAATGGCAGGCAAATGGGCGCCGGTGAGTACCGGCCGCGGGCAGGCGGGAACCCGCCGCGAGGAACGGGCGCCCACCCGACTGAGGTGGCTCGCTGCGCTCGCACTTTAAGAGTTTGCGTCGGGAGCCCTTGATCCTCTCGACGGGTTCCCGCCTGCCCGCTGCCTGTTTGCCAGGCATTCGGGAGAATTTGAAATGGAGACCCAGTGAGTCAGCTTGAGTCTTCAAACGCGACCAGCTTGAGTCGTTTTTAGATTCAAACAGGTCGCCGGCAGGCAGAGGCCTGTCGCGAGGACTAAGGGCTCCCGCGGCAAGAAATCAGATCGATGCGAGCGCAGCGAGCCACAGAACGCGGGTGGGCGCCCGTTCCGAGCGGCGGGCCTCTGCCTGCCGGCGGCCGGTACCCTGCAGGTGCTGATTTGACTGGCCATCACTGTGGCCGGTGCGACGCCGGGCAATCTGCCGCGCTTAGGTTCAGCGCTGAGTTCACGAGGGAGACGTGCGAGAACGCTTGCGGGAAATTGCCGACCAGGCGGCGGCTCTGGTGATCGTACTCTTCCGACAACAGACCGACGTCGTTGGCCAGCCCCGCGAGCCGCTCGAAGAGCTCCTTTGCTTCTTGGTGGCGGCCCTGCAGAACGTAGTTGTCCACCAGCCAGAACGAGCAGGCCAAAAAGGCGCCCTCGCCCGCGGGGAGCCCATCGACGCCAGACCCCGTGCCGTAGCGGGCGACGAACCCATCGCGCAAGAGCTCGCGCTCGACGGCGGCCACCGTGCCCTGGATGCGCGGATCGGTGGCGGGCAAGAACCCGACCAGCGGCAATTGCAACAGGCTGGCGTCGAGCTCTTTGGAACCATAGGACTGGACGAACGAACCTAGAGTTGCGTCATACCCATGGGCGCAGACCGAGGCGTGGATGGCTGCCCTGGTCTTGCGCCACTCCTCGAGCGGGCCCTCGAGACCGAACTGCTCGACGGCCTTGACGGCTCGATCAAAGGCAACCCAAGACATGACTTTAGAGTGGGTAAAGTGCCGGCGGGGGCCGCGCACCTCCCAGATGCCTTCGTCGGGCTGCTCCCAGATCTTCGCCAGATATCCGACGAGCGCGCGCTGCAGCGACCAGGCCGCGTCCCCTTCGTCGATGCCCGACTTGCGCGAGAGGTGGAGCGCGTCCATCACCTCGCCATAGACATCGAGCTGCAGCTGGCGGGAGGCCGCGTTGCCGATGCGCACCGGCCGCGAGCCCTCGTATCCCGAGAGCCAGTCGAGCTCCATCTCGGGCAGGCGCCGCTCGCCCCCGATCCCGTACAGGATCTGCAATTGCGAAGGGTCGCCGGCGGCGGCGCGGAGCAGCCAGTTCTTCCACGACCGCGCCTCCTCGGTATATCCGGCGCTGAGGAGCGAATAGAGGGTGAAGGTCGCGTCGCGCAGCCAGCAGAGTCGATAATCCCAGTTGCGCACGCCGCCGATCTTCTCCGGCAGCGAGGTGGTGGCCGCGGCGACGATGCCGCCGGTCGGTTCATAGGTCAGCGCCTTGAGCGTGATGAGTGAGCGCTGCACGAGCTCGCGATAGGGGCCCTGCAACGTGCACCGGGCGGACCAGCGCTGCCAGCTCGCCTCGGTCTCGCGCAAGGACTCTTCGGCGTCTACGTGGCCGGGGTCTGGCAGGTGCGAGGGCGCCCAGCAAAGGACGAAAGGAACGCGCTCGCCCGCGGCGACCGTGAAGCGGGCGACGGTGGCCATCGACTCGCCGTGGGTCTCGACGGGCGTGAAGAGGCGCATCGCGTCGGGGCCCGCGACCGCCTCGAGGCCGCCGTCGATCCGCCGCACCCAAGGCACGGCTGCGCCGTAGGCAAAGCGGACGACGAGCTCGAGCTTCATCTCGACGCGGCCGCGCCTGCCGACCAAGAGGCGCACCAGATCGGTGCCTTTGCCCGCGACGGGCATGAAGTCGATGAGGGTGACCGCGCCCTCCGCGCACTCGAAGTCGGTCTCGAGCACCAGCGTCCCCGGGCGATAGGCGCGGCGGACGGCGGTGACTTTTCCCTCGGGGGCGAGGAGGAAGCGGCCGTTGTCGCGGGTGCCGAGCAGCGAGGCGAAGCAGGCGTCGGAGTCGAAGCGCGGCAGGCAGAGCCAGTCGATCGACCCGTCCTTTCCCACCAGCGCCACGCTTTGTAGGTCGGCGATGATCGCGTAGTCCTCGATGCGGAGAGCCATGGGCAAGGGTGGTAGCAGCGGCGTCCGATTGCATCCCCCGACTCGTGTGCTAGGTTGTTGAAAACGAGAATGACAATCAAAATCACCAACCACCCCCACGTGGTCGTCCTCGGCGGGGGGGCCTGCGGCATGAGCGCGGCGCTCGAGCTCGGGCGGCTCGGTGCGCGGGCCACGGTGCTGGAGCGCGAAGAGCGGGTGGGCGGCCTGTGCGGCACGCACGAGCAAGAGGGGTTCCGCTTCGACTTCGGCGGCCACCGCTTCATCACGCGCAACCCGGCCATCGACGCGCTGGTGAAGGACCTGCTCGGCGGCGAGCTGCTCGACCGCACCCGCTCGAGCATCATCTTGAACGGCGGCAAGCGCTATCGCTATCCGCTCGAGCTCGACGACGTCCTCCGCCAGTATGGCGCGGTGAAAGGTGCCCGCGCGGTGGGCAGCTATCTGGCCGAGCTGGCCCGCGGCCGGCTCTCGGCGCGCGCCGACCGCTCGTTCCGCGACTGGGTGACGCACCGCTTCGGCGCCGATCTCTATCGTGCCTTCTTTGGTCCCTATACCGCCAAGCTCTGGGGAATCGCCCCCGAGGAGATCTCGGCCGACTGGGCCGCCGAGCGCATCTCCACCCCGTCGCTCGCCGACGTCCTCCTGCGCCTCTTGCACGCGCCCAGGCCGCGCGCCCGCACCCACGCCCGCTCCTATCGCTATCCGCGGCTCGGCATCGGGCAGATCTTCGAGAGCTGCGCTGCCCGGATCACCGAGCAGGGCGGAGGCATCGCCATCGGCGCCGAGGTGACGGGCCTTCTGCACCAGCACAATCGACTGCGCGCGGTGCGCTATCGGGACGCCGCCGGCGAGCACGAGCTCGAGTGCGATGCGGTCATCTCCACCATCGCGCTGCCGACCGTGGTGCGCATGCTGGGCGCGCTCGGGACCGCGCTGGAGGCGAGCGCGCGGCGCCTGCGCTTTCGCGCCATTCGCCTGCTCAATGTCATGCTCGATGGCCCGCCGGTCTCCCCGCACACCTGGATGTACGTCTCCGAGCCGCGCTATCTGATGTCGCGCATCCAGGAGCCGCTGCACAGAAGCCCCAGCATGGCGCCCGCCGGCTCGACCTCGCTGATGCTGGAGATCCCCTGCGACGTCGGCGACCCCACCTGGCGCGCCTCCGATGACGAGCTCTACGAGCGCTGCCTGCAAGACCTGACCGAGCTGGGGCTGCCCGGCCTGCGCGCGCGCACCAAAGGACGCTTCTCTTCTTATGTGCGCGAGGGATATCCAATCTATCACCTCGACTATCAGGCAGACCGGCGCGCACTGCTCGGCCACCTGGGCAACTATCAGGGCATCGTCACCTGCGGTCGCCAGGGCTCCTTTCGCTATGTCTTCATGGACACGGCGATGGAGATGGGGATCGCGGCGGCCCGCGCCGTGGTCGAGGGGCGTGCCTCGGCGCACCTGCCAGACGCGCCGGTGGCGACAGAGCTTTACGAAGGAAAGGCACTGACCGCATGAGCATCGCCAGACGGTCCTATCCGACGCTGCTGGTCGCGCCGATCGCGCTGGTGGCAGCGCTGGCCTTCGCCCGGTGCGGCTCGACCAGCAGCAAGATCAGCCCGCCCGACGCCGGGCCAGACGCAGGTCCGGACGCCGGCGCGGATGGCGGCCCCGACGCCGGGCCTGACGCCGGGCCAGACGCCGGGCCAGACGCCGGCTCTCCCACGCCCGCGCTCGCGGCCACGATGGTGAGCACGCGCTTCAACACCGCCGAGCACATGCGCGCCGCCATCGAGATGCAGATCTCGGGCGAGCCCTTCGCGCAGCTCCTCGGCTTCCAGGTGCAGGGCTTTGACCGAACGTTGACCAGGACCGACCAATATACGAACCCGAGCACCGGGGCGACCACCACTGAGCCCCTGGCCTATTCGCTCGCGGTCGAGTCCTATGAATATTCCAAGCAGCCGATGAACAACCTCAGCTTCGAGTCGGGCGCCGGCCTGTCGCTCATGTATGGCCCGGTCTTGAACCCGCAGCAGCTCAACGGCGACGCCGGCTTCGATCTGCTCGCCGCGCGCTTCAAGCAGTTCGCCTTTGCCTCGATCGCCGGCGGCCGGTTCCACCGACCCAACCTCATCATCGTGCCGCCGCCGCCCAACAACCCGCTCAACTACTATGGCTGGCCCGGCTTCTGGCCGGTGTTCGCCGAATATGCCAGCTTCGACCCCGCCATCCACCCAGCGCCGGGAACGATGCCGAGCTGCACCTTTGGCGGCTCCGCGGGCACGCTCGGCTATGGCACCGGCGCCAATGACGCCGGCACCATCGCCAACTATGAGTGCGACTATAACAGCCTCAATCTACCGAACCGCGACGCCCAGCTCGACAAGACGCTGCGACCCGAGGCGCTCGGCTATGCCACCTGGAAGCAAGGGCTCTGGATCATCAACTACTGGGGCACGATGCAGGACTTCGCCGGCAACTCCATCGTCAGCCTGCATGGCTCGGACGCCGGCTCGCAGGTGGGCATCCTCGGCAACACGGTCATCGGCCAATATCTCGACCCGGCGGGCAACTCCGTCGATGGAGTCGCCGGCGTCTATCTGGGCGACTCGCCGATGGAGGGCTGGCAGGGCCTGACCATGATGGAGGAGATCGACAACAAGGCCGCCCTCCTCCTCGGGAAGCTCTTGACTCATGACGGCGTCACGCTGGGCGGAATGGCGAGCGTAAAGGCCGCGATTGACTATTCCTATGACTCAACGCTGCAATATCTTCCGGCCGCCATCGCGGTCACCGAGACGGACACCGCCAGCGACGCCGGGCTCGCCACCAAGTACTTCCCGCAGCCCACCGCCTTCAATATCAGCGACGGCAAGAGCAGCTTGATTGGCCTCAATGGAATCATCGGTGGCTTCGCCGAGGCCTTCGCCTTCACCGACGCCAACAACGCCGACGTGGGCGGCTCGCTGCCCTTCAAGCTGACCTTTGACGGCGACCCCTTCCCGCTCGACAACGGCCTGCCCGACGGCGAGAGCACGCTGCACGATCGCGCGCTCGGCGTCCTCAAGCTGGCGCTCGTCAACGCCGACCGGCTGCACTATGACGCGACCAACAAGGTGCTGGTCGATAGCGCCACCGTCTCTGGAAGCACTATTACAAAGGGCACCATCGTCAGCACGCTCGAGCTCGCGGCCTCGATCGTCTCCCTGCGCACCGCCTATCGAGCACTCAACGGGTCCTTGGTCCTCTATTCGAATGACACGCCCGATACCTTGGGCGCGCCGGGTGCGCTCGACGCCGCCAGGCTCACCGGCGCCCCCTTCGCCGGAACCCTGCAGGCACACCTGATCTCGCTCATCGTCGCGCAGGCCGACTTCCTCTCCAGCAAGCTGATCGACGCCAATGGGGCCGTGGCCAATCAATATGATCTCTCTACCCATGCGGCAGATGGCTCGCCGACCGTCCTCGAGGCGGAGGCGGCCGCCATCCGCGGCCTGCTCGACGCCTATCTCGCCACCAGCGTGCAGAGCTACCGGCAGCGGGCGCTCGACGTCTATGGCGACCTCACCAGGCGCTTCTGGCGCGACGACTGGCGCATCTATCGGACCACGGCCGGCGTCAACGAGGTGATGAAGTACACTCCCCTCCGCTTTGGCATGCTGCAGGCCGCGCTCCGCCAATATTACAAGCTGGTGGCCAATACTCCCAGCCGGCAGGCCGAGGCCAGCGAATTGCTCGCGCGCCTCAAGCGGCTCAACAAGCTGGTGCTCAACGGCTGGGACGATCGCAACCGCGACGATCTCGTTCAATATCCCGATGAGTGCACCGGCGCGGGGCTGCAGATGGGCGAGCGGGCGCTGACCGGCGAGCTGGGCCAGCCCGCGGATCTTGGCGAGCGGGACAAAGACTGCGTCAAGGAGATCTCGGCGGTGAACCTGCCGGCGGCGCTCGGGGCGGAGATTGATATCCGCCTCAAGTAGCCGCGCGCGCGAGCCGGCCGCGCTCTTTGTCCTGGCCTGCGCGACAGCGCTCAGCCGCTGGCTCCTGCGCGCCCGCTTTCCCGACGACTACGACTCCTATGGATTCGTCCTTGGCATGGCGGGCCAATTCGACCTGCGCTTGTATCAACCACAATTCCCCGGATATCCGGTGTTCGTGGGCCTCGGCGCCGCGCTTTCGCGGCTCGGGCTCGCGCCGCTCACCGCCGCGGTGGCCATCTCTTCGCTCTCGTCGGCCACCAGCGGCCTCGCGCTCGCGTTCATCGCCCGGCGGCTGGCCGGCTTTCGCGCCGCGGCCGCCGTGCTGCTCTTGCATGGCGCCGCGTGGCAGCCCTGGCTGCTCGGCGGCGGCGCGCTCAGTGAGAGCCTTGCCCTGGCGCTGGCTGCGTCCTCCTTTGCGCTGCTCCTCGCCGAGCGGCCGGCGCTGGTGGCAAGCGGGCTGCTGGCCGGGCTCCTGCTCGGGGCGCGCGCTTCTTATTTCCCGCTGCTGCTCTCCTACTTCGTGCTGGCGTTCTATTTGCTGAAGGCGCGCCGCGATCGGCTCCGGCTATTGGTGGGATTTGCAGCCGGCTTGAGTGCCTGGGCAGCCCCGTTCGCCGCCTTGATTGGCCCGCATGAACTCTACTCACTTGGGTTGACTCACCTGCGCGGCCACTTCAGCGCCTGGGGCGGGAGCATCGCCACGCGGCCCGGCTGGCTCCTGCGCGGCGCCGCCTTTCTCCGCGGACTCTTCTACGACGGCATCGCCCCCTCGCTGCCCGTGCTCGCGGCGCTCGGGGGCTTGTTGATCGGCGTCGCCCTGCTCGAGCGGCAGCGAGCGAAGGAGCGGGTGTTCCCCGCGGTTCCGCTGCTGCTGCTCGCGCCTTATGCGCTCTGGGCGTTCCTCGGCCAGAACATCGTCGAGCAGCCGCGGCACCTGCTCCCGCTGGTCGAAGGAGGCCTGCTCCTGGCCGCCTGCTCGCTGGCGCCGCGCTTCGCCGCCGTTCTGCTCGCCACTTCGCTCTTGCTCTTTGTCAATGCGCCGCTGGCGCTGGCGCGGCACCGCGATCCGCCCGCCGCGGTCAGCGCTGCCCGCTGGGTGCTGGCGCAGGGAGCCCCGGCGACAACCTTGATCGCCGCCGGCCGATCGGCGCGCTTCTTTCGCGAGCTGGCCGCGCCCGCCCTGGTGCAGGAGCACCGCGCGCTCTCCGATCTGATCGGCACCCTGGCCCGGCAGCGTGACTTTCCCCAGCGGATCTTCCTCACCAGCGAGGTCGATGTACAGTCGGGTCGCGGCGAAGGCGCGCCGCTGCCGCCCCACTGGCGCCTCTGGCCCGGCCCCACCTTCTGCCGGGACGAGCGCATCGACCGCGCCCGCCCGTGTCTTGGCATCTCGCAGCTTCAATGGAGCTTCTGATGGCGTCCCGCCGACTGCTCGCCTTGCCGCTCACCGTCGCCCTCTTCGCCTGCGGCGGCGGCGGCAAAGGCGCGGCCGACGCCGGCTACCCGGCCGACGCGGGGCCGCGGACCTCGCGCAGCCTTGCCTTCTCCGCCGACGGCGGCTCGCTCTGGGTGACCAACGCCGAATCGGACTCCATCTCCGAGATCGACCTCGCCGGCAGGACGCTGAAGAGCGAGGTCCTGCTCGCCCTCAAGCCGCCCGCCGTGGATGGCGCGGGCCGCTACGAGCCGGCGCTGCGGCCGCGCGCGATCGCGGTGGTCGGGGACATCGGCTTTGTCGCCGCCCAATCTTCCAACTCAGTCCTGGCGGTCCAACTCAAGACGGGCACGACGATCAAGGTCATCGCCACCGGCGCGGAGCCCGTGAGCGTCGTGGCCAGCGCGGACGGCGCGCGCGTGTACGTCGTCAATCACCAGGCGGCGACGGTGCAGGCGATCGACACCGCGACCTATGCGGTCATTGCCACGCTCTCCATCGGTGAGCACCCCTGGGGCGCCTCGCTCAGCGCCGACGGCAAGACGCTCTTCGTCTCGCACCTGCTCTTGCACCCCGGGTTGAGCCTCATCGACGCGAGCAAGCTGACCTTGACGAGCTTCACCGCGCTGCCCGACCAGCCGCCCGATGCCTCCAAGAACAAGCTGGTTCCAAACGGCCAGGCGCGCGGCGCGTACTCAATCGTACCAAACCCAATCACCGGGCAATTGTGGATGCCGCACCTGCTGCTCGCCACCGGCACGCCCCAGCCCGCGCTCGACTTCCAATCGACCGTCTTTCCCACCATCACACTCTTCCAGCCAGGCGGCGCGCAGGTCGATCGGCGGCTGCTCTTCCGCCCCTCCAGCGTGCCGTCGTTCGCGGGCGCCTTCACCGACTCGGTCTCGGGTCCGCGCGACGTGGCCTTCACGCCCGACGGCGCGCTGGCGCTGGTGGCGATGGCGCAGAGCGAGGACGTGATGGTCTTCGACGCGGCCACCGGCTTCCAGGTGGCGCTGGTGCGCCCGACGCCCTCGGCGCTCTTGGAAGGCATCCTCGTCAACTCAACCGGTACTGAAGCCTATCTCCACGGTCGCGTCTCCCACGACGTCACCGTCCTCAAGATCGCCAAGGGAGCGGCCGGCGCAAAGGTGACCGTGGAGGGAGATCGGATCGAGACCTTGTCGTCCGACCCGATGCCTGCCGACCTGCGGCACGGCATGCGACTCTTCTATAGCGCCAACTCAGCCGCCTTCCCGGTGACTCAAGACTTCTGGGTGGCCTGCTCGAGCTGCCACCTCGAAGGCCAGAGCGACGCGGTCACCTGGCAATTCAACCAGGGCCCGCGCGACACGCCCTCCAATGCCGGCGGGCCCATCAACACCGGCTTCCTCTTCCGCCAGGCGGTGAGGAACGACGTGATTGATTACGATGAGACCATCCGCGTCGAGCAGGGCGGCCACTACCGGCGCGACGTGCCGAGCCAGCTGCCCGATCTGCAGGCCCTGGCGAAATTCACCAACTATGCGATTCCATTTCCGCAGAACCCCAATCGCAACGCCGACGCCGCCACGTTGGCCTCGCAGAGTCGGGGCGAGAAGCTCTTCAACGCGCGCTGCACGAGCTGCCACTCTGGCAACTATCTGACCGACAGCGGCAGCGGCAACCCCACGCTCGATCCCAGCGGTCCGGTGCTGCTCCACGACATCGGCACCTGCGCCACCACCGGCCCCTTTCCCGACAAGCCCGCCGCCGACATCGCCGGCAATCCGCGCGCCGCCTGCGCGTTCGACACGCCGACCCTGCGCGGCATCTTCGCCACCGCGCCCTATTTCCACGACGGCAGCGCCGCCACTCTCGAGGAGGTCATCGCGCGGGTGCCGAACACCTCCGACCTCTCGGCGACCGACCGCGCCGACCTCGTGAACCACCTGAAGACGCTGTGAGGCAGGCGAAATAATTCGTAATCGTTCGGACACGAGCGAGACACTTCCTCCAGGTCAGCGGCTGCCATGCTGCGCCGCAACCTTGGCTGGGAGTGGTGCCATGTCCGTGAACCCGGTCGACCCGCCGGCAGCGCCTGCAAAGAGGACGCTCCTGGTGGTGGAGCCGAGCGGCGAGGCGCGGTCGGTGCTGTCGCGGCGGCTGCTGCCCTTTGGCTGGGAGTGCCTGCTGCACGCCACCGTCGAGAGCGCGCTCGAGGATCGGGAGCTGCGCTTCACCGAGGCGGTGCTCACCGAGCTCGCTTTTGGCGAAGGGCGGCTGAGCGGCATCGATCTCATCCCGGCGCTGCGCGCAGAGGGCGTCGGCGCGCCCGTGGTGCTCATGAGCTCGCCTTGCGACAAGCAGCGGCTCAAGGCGGCGCTCAACGCGGGCGCCTCGTACTTCGTCGAGAAGCCCTTCACCACCGAGTCGCTGCGCGCAGTGCTGGAGAAGGTGACCGCGGTGGACGTGAATCTGCTGTCGCTCATCAACCGCACGCTGGCGCGCGCGCGGCTGACGCGCAAGGAAGAGCAGGCGGCGCGGCTGGTGCTCAAGGGCATCGGCTCGGCAGAGGTTGCCCAGGTGATGGGCAACAGCGAGAAGACCGTCAAGCAGCACCTGACGCAGGTCTACTCCAAGCTGTCGGTGAGCGGCCGGGCCGGGTTCTTCCACCTCATCTTCCCGACCTAGTACATCGACCCGGACTTCGTACCGGCTCGATGTACCTCGGTCCCGTTGGAGGGAACCCTGCGGGGTTCCCCTCAGCCAGCAAGCTGTCTGAGCCCCGCCGCCACGGCCGGACTCCCGGCCGGGCCGCGCCGTGCGCGTCCTGGATGGGGAACGAACTTGCGGACGCGCCCTAGCCTGGGAACTGCGGCGCCTCGGCGCGGGCGGCTTGCTTTCTACTCAAGGACAATCGACGCTCGCGGCCTCGCCATGTTCTTCATCCTGCCGCTGCGGGTCGAGCAAGCCACCGTCGATCGGATGCCCTGGGTCTCCATCGGCATCGCCGCCTCGTGCGCGCTGGCGTTCGCGCTCACCTGGGTGTTGCCGGCGCATCCCGAGGGCGCCAGCCAGGAGCAGATCATGGAGGTCGTCAACTACTGGCAGGCGCACCCGCGCGCCGCGATGCCGCCGCGGTTTGCCGAGACCTTCCTGCGGCGCAACGTGCTCGACAAGCTCGACGAGCAGCGCCAGAAGCTCGCGGCCATCGAGCTGCGCGCGCCCTCGCGGACGCCCGGCGAGGACCAGCGCGAGCTCGACGAGCTGGTGGAGGCCGCCCTGGCCAGCGCCGACCAGAGCACGCTGCGCCGCTTCGCGCTGGTGCCGGCGCGGGGCGCGCTGCAGCCGGGCTGGCTGACCCACCAGTTCCTCCACTCCGGCTGGCTGCACCTGCTCGGCAACCTGCTCTTCTTCTCGCTGGTCGGGCCGCTGCTCGAGGATCTCTGGGGCCGGCGCTTCTTCCTCGCCTTCTACCTCCTCGGCGGCACCGTCGCGGCGCTCGCCCACTTCGCGCTGCACCCCCGCTCGACGACGTTGATGGTCGGCGCCTCGGGAGCCATCGCCGCCTGCATGGGCGCCTTCGCGTACCGCTGCGCCAGCCGGCAAGTGCGCCTCTGGTACGCGGTCTTCCTGCTGCTGCGCTTCAAGACCGGGACCTTCCAGATCCCCGCCTGGTTCTGGGGCCTGTTCTGGTTCGCCTCCGAGGTCTTCACTTTCTGGCGCGGCGCCAGCGGCAGCGTCGCGGTGATGGCCCACATCGGCGGATTCGCCTTCGGCTTCGCCACGGCGGTCGCGCTGGCCAAGAGCGGATTCGAGGCGCGCCACCTCGCGCCCGGCATCGAGGCGAAGGTCGTCTTCCAGCAGCACGAAGGCCACGACCGCGCGCAGCTTGCCCTCGAGCGGGGCGATCCGGTGGGCGCTGCCGCCGCCTTTCGCGAGGCGCTCGCCGCCTGGCCGGGCGACGTCGCCGCTGCCGTCGGCCTCGCCCGCGCCGAGCCGTCGCCCGAGGCCGCGGCCCACCTCGAGCGGCTGCTGGTGGCGCGGCTGCACAAGGGCGACGCGGCCGGCGCCTGGTCGCTGGTGGCCGAGCTGCAGCGCGCCTTCGACCCCTCGATGCTCTCACCCAGGGCGGCCTATCTGCTCGCGGGCGCGGCCGGCGCGGCGCCCGAGGCGCTCCGCCACTTCCTCCCCGCGCTCGACGCGCAAGCCGGCACCGCGGGAGGCGTCGTCTCCGCCAAGGCCTGCTTGCAGGGCGCGCGCCGCTCGCTCGACGCCGGCGAGCTCGCGGCCGCGCGGGGCCTGCTCGAGAAGGCGCGCGCGGTGGCGGGGCTCCCCGACGAGGTGCGCGCTCGCGTGGACGAGCTGCAAGCGCGGCTGGAGGCGACCGAGCCCACGCCGCCTCCGCTCAACGAGGTGAACATCCTGCGCTGCCGCGTCACCGGCCTCGCCGACGGCGTCCTGCAGCTCGAGTCGGCGCCGGGGCAGAAGCGCACGCTCGACCTGCGCAAGGTGCTCGCCGTGGGCGCCGGAATCGTCCCGGCCACGCCGGGCGCGGGCGGGCCGACTGCCGTCATCCTGACTGATCTGGTGCTGGGCTTTGGCGACGCGCGCGCCGCGCCTGCCGCCATCAGGCTCGAGGGCGGCCAGCTTGGCCTCGAGCAACTCTACCCGGGCGTGGCGATGAAAGAGGCCTACCGCAGCTTCGTCTCTTATGTCCTGACCCACTCAGGCGCGCGGCCGCTGCCCGACCGCGGGACGTTCGAGGCCGGCACCTATCCACGATTCGTGAGCGACGCGGAGATGAACGCGGCGCTCTACGGCAAGCGGCCAGAGCCCGTCTGAAATGCGCGGCCCCCTCGCGCGTTGGCAGGCAATGCAAAGACTCGCGCTCGCCGCCGCCAGCCTCGCTCTGTGCACCGGCGCCCTGGCTGCGGCCCCCGAAGACCTCGCCTCTCGCCGCAAGCAATTGAACGAGCTGCTCGCCGAGCAGTGGGAGCACAACCTCAAGGTGAGCCCCGAGTTCGCCTCGATTCTGGGCGACAAGCGCTACAACGACCAGCTCTCTGATTTCTCCGAGAAGGCCATCCAGCGCGAGCTGGCAGAGTCGAGGAAGTACCTGGCGCGGTTCGAGGCCGTGGACACCGCCGGGTTCCCCGAACAGGAGGCGCTCAACAAGGCGCTGATGGTGCGCCAGCTCAAGGAGGAGCTCGAAGGGGCGCGGTTCAAGGACTGGGAGATGCCGGTCACCCAGTTCGGTGGCCTGCACATCAATGCGCCGCAGCTGGTGTCGATCCTCTCGTTCGAGACGGTCAAGGATTACGACGACTACATCGCGCGCCTGAACAAGCTGCCGCTCGCCTTCCAGCAGATCACAGGGCTGATGCGCAAGGGAATGGCCGAGGGGCTGATGCCGCCGAGGCTCCTGCTCGAGCAGGTGGCGCAGCAGTCCGGCTCTCTGAGCAAGGGAGGGCCTTCCGACAGCCCGTTCTTCGAGCCTCTGCGGAAGCTGCCGAAGAGCTTCTCGGACGCGGACAAGGAGCGGCTGCAGCTGGCGTTGATTGCGGCCATTCGCGACCACGTCCTGCCGGCCTATCAGGCGTTTACCAAGTTCGTCGCCGATGAGTATGCGCCGCGCGGCCGCAAGGAGCCCGGCCTCTGGGCGCTGCCCGACGGCGACGCGCGCTATGCCTTTGCCGTCAAGCAAAGCACCACCACTGAGTTGACGCCCGACCAGATCCACCAGATCGGTCTGCGGGAGGTGGCGCGCGATCAGGCCCTGATGCTCGCCATCGCCAAGAAGATGGGCGCTGCCGACCAGAAGGCCTTCGAGACCTCGATCAAGGACAACCCCAAGCTGCACCCGAAGTCGCGGCAGGAGATGCTCGATCTCTATCGCCGCTATAACGACCAGATGTGGGCCAAGGCTCCGCAGCTCTTCGGCCGCCTGCCCAAGGCCAAGGTCGAGGTCATGCCGGTGGAGGCCTTCCGCGAGAAGAACGCGTCGGGCGCGCAATATGTCCTCGGCACGCCCGACGGAAAGCGGCCCGGACATATCATGGTCAATACCAGCGATTTCGCCGCCCGGACGACGATCAATATCGAGACCACCTCCTATCACGAGGGGTTCCCCGGCCATCACCTGCAATTGACCATCGCGCAGGAGCTGGAGGCGCTGCCGGCCTTCCGCCAGCACGGCGGATATACCGCTTATGTCGAAGGCTGGGGACTCTATGCCGAGCGCCTGGGCGAGGACGTCGGCTTCTATCAGGACCCCTACAGCATGTATGGACACCTGCAGGACGACCTGCTTCGCGCCATCCGCCTCGTGGTCGATACCGGATATCACTCCAAGCATTGGACGCGGCAGCAGGTGGTGGACTACTTCCACGAGCACTCGGGCATCGACGAGGTCGAGGTGCAGAGCGAGACCGATCGCTACAGCGCCTGGCCGGCGCAGGCGCTCGGGTACAAGATGGGCCAATTGAAGCTGCTCGAGCTGCGCGCGCGCGCAAAGGAGCAGCTCGGCGACGGGTTCGACCTGCGCGGCTTCCACGACGAGGTGCTGGGCGCCGGGGCGCTGCCGCTCGACGTCTTGCAGGCGCGGGTGGAGAGCTGGATCGCGGCCCACCACCAGCAGCCGGCGAGCGGCCGCGCGACGGGGTCGCACACGCCCTGACCTGTTCGGTGCTCTCGCAGCCGGTCGGCCGCCCCCCTGGCGCCGGTCCCGAAACCAGGGTATGCTGCATCACCGGCTGGTGCTGTGTGACGCAGGCATCGCGTCCGGCCTCTCGTCAGCTTTGTGCAGGGGCTCTTCACGATGGGCGACAACGTCTACGAGATGCTGAAGAAGGCCCACGAGACCGCCGGCACCGGCGACGCAAAGATGTACGGCGTCGAGATCGGCATCGTCACCAACGTCAAGGACGACGAGAAGCAGGGACGGGTGAAGGTCTGCTTCCCGCGGCTGCCCGGCAAGCCCGAGAGCAGCTGGGCGCGCGTGGTGCAACCCGCCGCCGGCTCGGGCCGCGGCTTCTACTGGCTGCCGCACGTGAACGACGAAGTCCTGGTCGCCTTCGAGCGCGGCGAGTCGCACAAGCCGTTCGTCTTGCGCGCCCTCTGGAACGGCAAAGACAAGCCGATGGAGAAGGGCTACAGCGACGAGAACACCATCATCATGATCCAGACCAAGTCTGGGCACCAGCTGGTGATGAACGACAAAGACGGCGAGGAGAAGATCGTCCTCGGCGACAAGACCGGAAAGCGCACCGTCACCTTCGACGTGAAGGAGAAGAAGTTCCTCATCGAGGTGGGCGAGGGCGACGTCATCATCAAGGCGGAGAAGAAGATCATCCTCGAGTGCGAGGATCTCGAGGTCAAGACCAGCAAGTCGGGGAAGATGGACCTCGGCAGCACCTTTGACCTGACCGTCAAGGACAAGGCCAGCATCAAGGCCGGGCCCAAGCTGACCTTGGCGGCCAGCACCATCGAGCTCAATCCGCCGGCGAGCTTTGGCGAGAAGCTGATGGCGCTGGCCGAGCGCGCAGCGGCGGCGCTCGCTGCCGTGGCCGCTGCGGCCGCGGGCGAGCACATGGATGCCGCGACCGCCGGGGGCGCTGGTGGCGCAGGCGGTGCCGCGGGCGGAGCCGCTGCTGCCGGAGGTGGCGGTGGAGGCGGCGCAGGCGGAGGCGCGGGCGGCGGAGATCTGAGCAGCGACGCTGGAGGCGGAGGCGCGGCGGGCGGAGCTGGCGGCGCCGGCGCTGCCGGTGGAGCTGGAGGAGCTGGAGGAGGGGCCGGCGGAGCGGCGGGCGCAGGGGGAGCGGCGGGCGGCGCTGGTGCAGGCACCGGCGGAGCGGGTGGTGCAGGAGGCGCTGGCGGCGCTGGAGGAGCGGGCGCTGCAGGAGGCGCTGCTGGCGGCGGAGCGGGTGCAGCAGGAGCTGGGACAGGCGCGGCCGGCGCGGCCGACAAGAAGCCTCCGGTCGCCGGCTCGGACGACGACAAGACGCGTCCCGACCCGACCGGCAAGCCCAAAGAAAACGAAGTGCGCGCCAAGGTCGCCGACGCAGCCGGCAAGCCGGTCGCGGGCCTGCCTTACACGGTCACCTCGGGCGGCACCTCGTACACGGGCGTCACCTCGAGCGGTGGTTTCGTCTCGGTGATCGTGCCGGCGGCGGGCGACTTCACCATGGTCTTCCCCGATCTCGAGGGGAAGGGCGGGCCCGGCTCGGACGACGACGCCACGCGGCCAGACCCGGTGGGCGCGCCCAAGGACAACGAAGTGCGCGTGCAGGTGAAAGACACCGCGGGCAAGCCGGTGGCCGGCCTCTCGTACAAGGTCGCGTCGGGCTCGACCTCGCGCATGGGCGTGACCTCGCGCGGCGGCTTCATCTCCTTCATCGTCCCGGCGTCGGGCGAGTACAAGCTGACCTTCCCCGACCTCGAGGGCGGCGGCGGCGGCTCGGGCGGCGGCTCGAGCGGTGGAGGCTCGAGCGGTGGAGGCTCGAGCGGTGGAGGCTCGAGCGCTGGAGGCTCGAGTGGTGGAGGCTCGAGCGGTGGAGGCTCGAGCGGTGGAGGCTCGAGCGGCGGAGCGAGCTCGGGGGCAGCACCGGCCCCGTCCGAGGGGGCTGCGCCGGCGAAGTCCGAGGCCGCGGCCAAGCCCGAGGCGGCCCCTGCCAAGAGCGACCGCATCCTGCGCCACGACGATCCGCGCCTGAGCGCCTGGCGCAAGAAGCTCTTCGTCGAGGTGGACAAGCGCATGCCGTCGGTCGAGGGCCAGCCCGCGGCGGCCGGCAAGACCAACCTCTTCGACGGCGTCAAGCACATGGACCACGGCACCACCTGCGGCTTGTTGCCCGGCGTGATGCTGCAGCGACTCGGCGTCCACGCGCCCATCAGCGCCTGCGGCACCGAAGGGCTGCGCACCGAGGGGCACAGCATGGGCGTCGCGGTTGACTCCGATGGCACGGCCATGCCCACGCCCGGCGATCTCTACTGGCTCCGCTATCCCGACAAGCCCGAAGAGGACTCGGTCGCGCACGTCGGCATCTTCTATGACATCGACGACCCGGTGATGTGGGTCACCGCCGACTCCGGTCAGGGTTCGCAGGCGGTGCAAGAGGCCAAGCACGTCAAGCGCGAGATGAAGAAGGTGGACGGCGTCCACCCCTATCTCTCGGGTCCCGCCAACACGCCCGGCGACTCGCCGCTCTTGCGCCGCATCGGCGGCTGGATCGATCTCGACAAGCTGATGGCCAAGCTGGGGAAGTAGTCCGCGCCCCGGCGTTCTCGTTGCAACTGGAAATGGACGGCCAATGAAATACGCGACCGGCGGAGTGCAGGGAAAGACCGGCGACGAGCTGGCGGTCGAGGTGCCCGAGGCGGCGCAGGCGATCGCCGCCAAGTCTCCCGCGCCGGCTCCCGCGGGCGCGGCCCCGGCGACCAAGGACGGCGGCGCTCCACCGGTGACCGGCGGCGCCGCTGCCGCCCCGCCGCCCGCGAAGAAGCAAGACCCCGCCAACAAGCGGCTGCGCGTCTCGATGTGGGTCGGCGATCCGCTCAGCATCATCGGCCGCTGGAAGGACATCAAGACCGGCGCGCACGAGTTCGATTCGACGAGGATCAAAGCCGCCAAGGGCGTGCTCGACGACATCGGCATCATTTCGGGCATCACCATGAAGGACAAGAAGGTGGTGCTGAGGCCCGCCTCGACCATGATGTTCCTGCCCAAAGCGATCGACGCCTGCCACGAGAACGGCGTGCAGGTGACGCTCGGGTTCTCCATCGCCGACGAGGGCTCGGTCTCGGGCGGCGCGGGCAAGGCGTTCGTCGATTGGCTGCGCAACCCGGTCGGACCCACGCTCGACCAGTACGCCGCCGACATCATGGAGTTCGTCTTCGAGAAGAACAAAGCCAACGTCGACGGCCTGGGCTTCGACGTCGAGCTGAACGGCCTCAAGGCAGCCGACGCCGACAACTTCAGCGCCTTCTACGGGAAGTTGGCCGACCTGCTCGCGGCCAAGAAGAAGTTCCTGCACGTGGCCACCGGCATCGGCGTCGGCGGCAGCGAGACCGCGCTGCTCGGCACCTTTCGGGCCCAGCCGTTCAAGCTGGCCAAGGGGCACCCGAACATCATCATCCGCCCCATGGCGTACGATATGTTCAACCTCGACGACGACGCCTTTCTCAAGTGGCATAAAGACGTCGTCAACTATGCCCTCAATACCGTCGGCCTGGACCCTGGCCAGTTCCAGCTGGGCCTGAAGACGATCCACAACAGCAAGGTGGCCGGCTACGACCCGGGACCTACCTGGTCGCCGACCAAATGCACCTTCGACGCCGGTGGCGTGGCCGACCGCTGCAAGACCGTGCTCAAGCCGAACAACGTCGGCGTCTGCACCTTCGCCGGCTGGCTCGACTTCAACGCCATCAACGCCGCGCTCAACCCGGGGATGCCGCCGGCCAACACCGTCGGCTCGCCGCTGCAGGTTCCGCTCGAGCAGGCGCTGCCCTAGCCAATGTCAGGCAGGGCGCTACCGGCCGCCGGCAGGCAGAGACCTCCGGCGCGGCGCGGGCGCCACCCGACTGAGGTGGCTCGCTGCGCTCGCGGCGATCGGATTTGTGTCGGGAGCCCTAGAACCGCTCCGGAGGTCTCTGCCTGTCGGCGGCCTATCGATCTGCCAGACATTGATTCTTGAATTTGAGAATGAGCGTGGAGCGATATGGGTTGCGTGACGTCGCTCTTGTCCCCCCTCTCAAAGTCTGCCACTGCTGCAGGCGCCAGGGAGGGGGACGCCCTCGACGGCGTCTCGTGGGTGCCTCGTTCCTGCTTTTCAGATAGGCGATATTGCGAGGCGGGTCCCGCTGCGCCGGCGAGGGCGTCGCCCTCCCTGGCGCCGGCCGAAGCTACTCCGGCGCTGTAGCGACAGCCTTGACGAACCTAAGCCCAGAGCGCGGCTGACGCGGCCTTCTTGTCTGCGAACCCGAGCAGCTCCCAGACCACGGTCTTGCGCTTCCCGCCAGGCCAGGTGAAGTCGCTCTCGAACAAGCCATCGACGTTCTGGTCGGACCCCTCGCCGTTGCTGTCCCACCGCAGCCGCAGGCGCTGGCAGAGCGCATAGAGCCTGGTCACCGACAAGAGGGTCTCGTCCTTGCCGCCCTTTGCCTTCTCGGCGTCGTCGATGATCTTCTTGATCAGCTCTTGCTGCGCCGGGTCGATCGGCTTGTACGCCTCCTCTTTTGCGAGGCAGACCCGGGCCTGCAGCCGATACTTGGTGGTCGAGTCGGCCTTCTTCGGATCGAGGTCCGCCTGGCTGAGGAAGTCGGTGAGGAGCTTCTGGTCGGAGACGATCTTCAGCCGCTCGCGCGCCTGGGTCACGAGGACTGGGTGCAGCTTGTCCAGGTCGATCTTGTTCTTGTCCAGCCAGGCGGCGTTCTTCTTCACCGCCTTTGACTCGCTGACGGTGCGCAGGATGTTGAAGTCGCCGTCCTGGACGCGCATGATCACGGACACGTAATAGTGCGGGCTGTTGCTGCCGGTGAAGACGCCGTCTCCATGCATGTCGCCGCCGCCGCCCGCCGACCACTCCGGATAGCCTTTGGTTTGATCCTCGTTGAACCGCTGGCTGAAGAAGATGCCCTGGCCCGGCGAGCTCCAGTGGGAGAAGACGACGCTGTGGTCGCCGATGGACTTGAACTTCCACTCCGGGTCGTCCTTCTTGTCGTAGCAGACGTAGAGCCAGTCGCCGGGCTCGAGCGGAGGATTGCCGGCCCGGCGATCGAAGGGGATCCCGCTGTACTTCAAGCCGCCGAAGAAGACGGCTCCGCAGGGACCGGTCACCGCCGAGGGGTAGTCCTGGTTGATCTGCGCGGTCTTCCCCGCGGGGCTGGCGCCGGCGTAGTGCCAGATCCAGTTGGCGAAGTGGCCGCAGCAGGTCGCGCGCGGCTTGCCCTGGCCATTCTTTGGTTCGTCACCGGGCCGGCCGTTGGCGTTCTTGCCCTGCGTCAGGATCGAGCCCGCCACCAGGATCCGCTGCTGGATCGTCGCCTTGCCGACCTTGCCGTGGAAGAGGTGGGGCGGAATCAGCTTGGACTCCGAGAAGTCCTTGATCTGTTGCTGCTGCTCGGGCGTGAAGAGGCCGCAGATGTCGTCGTCCGACAGATCCTTCAAGGCCGGCGACTTGAAGATATCGATGGTGCCCTTCTTGTTCTTGAGAATGGCCTTGAAGATGGCCGGAAAGTCGCCCACCGCCTTGGCGGGCTCGGCGGGCGGCTTGCTCTCTGCCGGCGCACCCGTGCTCGCAGGCTTGCCGCCGCTCGGGGCCGCGGGCGGCGCTGACTTCGCGGGAACCTCGACGGCGAAGATCTCGCCGGTTTTGACTTGGATTCCACCTTCGGCGTAGAGCACGGCGCCTCCGCGGCTAGACCTGCAACCCGGGCAGTTTATCACGCCCCGCCCGCGGCTTCACGCCGGCGGGCACCGTCCGTCGATCAGCGGAAGATCAGCCAGAGCAGCAGCAGCGCGGCGAAGGCGATGCCGCCCAGCACGACGACGGGCACGCCGGAGCGCCGCTTCGGCTCGACCGGGGCCTGCGCGACGGGAACGCGCGCGACGAGCCCTTGGCGGGCAGGCGCCAACTTGACCGCCGCGCGCGGCTCGGCCAGGGGCGCGGGCGGGAGCGGGGCAGGGGGCGCGTCGTCCGGCGGTTCGTCGGCGCCGTCGTCGAAGAGCTCGCCGGCCAGCTTCTCCTGGTGCACCTGCTCGCCGAGCGGGATCTTCTCGATGCTGGTGCGATTGGGATCGAACGGCTGCGGCTTGACTGCGAAGCGCGAGAGCGGCTTTGCCGGAGCGGGCTTGGCGGCCGCGGGGGCAGCCTTTGCCGCTGCGGCGGCCCGGAGTGGGCGAGCGACGGCGGCTTTGGAGGGCGTTGCCGCGGGACGGGCGGGGGCCGACGCGCCAGCAGCGGCCACCACCTGGTTCTTCGCGTTCGGGTAGCCGACCACGCCCGGCTTGTGCTCGTGCCCCTCGAGATCGAGCGAGAGCGGCCCGTCGTCGGCCTTGAGGGCGGGGCTCTTGAGATCGGCCAGGCGGAAGTGGCTGGTGTCGAACTCACTCACCTTTTGCAGCGCGTCGGCGATGCTCTTGCCGCTGACCTCCTGCACCTTGAAGTGGCCGGTGTTGAACTCGTTCATGCCCTTGTGGCCGCCGTCGGCGCCGAGGTCCTTCACCGCCAGCTCGGCGAGCCGGAAGTGGCCGGTGTCGAGCTCCTGCATGCCCCCGCCGTGCTTCTCCGGCTTGGGCTCGGGCGCCGCGCGCGGGGCTGGCTTGCCCTTGGCCGCGGGCCTTGCCGCAGTGGCCGCCTTTGATTTTTGCACGGCCGCGGCAGGCGGCGGAGGTGGCCTGGAGACGGGCGGCTTGGGCGGCTGGGGCGAGAAGAGCGCGGCCAGATCGGGCAGCTCGGCCGCGGGCAGCCACTCGCCCATGCCGTCTTTCCAGACGTGGGTTTCGCCGTCGATGGCGCCGCTGGCGTACTCGAGGCCAAGCTCGACGCGGCTCATGGGCCCGCGCTGCTCGCCGTCGATCATCACGAACCAGACTGCCGCGTCGCGCGCCATTGCAGAATTCTACTGCGCAAGGATCGCGGCGCGAAAGGGGGGAGCGGAAATGTCAGCCTGGGGTCCAGGTGGTGCCGGCCACGCCGTCGCACAGGGCCTTGGCTGAGTCGAGGGTGTAGTTGTTGCTGAAGTAGTGCAGGTTCGTCACCGCGCTCGGCGAGCAGTGGATGCCAAGGCCCGGGTCGGTGGGCGGGATTGCGCAGCTGCCGATGCGGGTCGCCGTGGTGCAGGGCGAGTCGCCCCAGGTGCCGGCGTTGGTGGCGCAGAAGGTCTTCAGCGAGTTCTGGTCCGAGGTGCCAAGGCCGGTCCACTCGACGCATTGGCCGTGGGCGGAGATGAGGTTGCAGGTGCCGGTCAGGTTGCCGGGAGTACTGTCGCAACCGGCCTTGGCGACCGTGCCGGCTCCGCAGCCTGCCAGGCCCGCGAGTGAAGCAGACAACACCATCGAGACGATTCCAGGCATGCGTCCCCCCGTTGAATGCTGCTTTGACCCGCGCTCCTTGGGTTTATTCATCGGCTTGCTTCCCTCTAAGAAAGCCGATCGGGAAGGTGCTCGCGGAACGAGGTCATCAGCTGGCCCCACCAGAGCCCCATGGCGCGACAGAACGCGGGCCCTTGCAGCCCGTGGCGCACCGGGTGGTCCTCGCGCAGCGCCGCAAAGCCGCTGTGGCGCACGGTGACGAGCGTGCCCGCGCTCTGCTCCTCGAAGATCACCTCCACAAACGTCACCTCTCCGGGCTTGAAGTTGACGCCGCGCCACTCGAAGGAGAGGCGGGCGGGCGGCTGCCACTCGGTGATGCGGCCCATCTCGAAGGTGCGCGGGCCCGAGGGTAGCTCGAAGGTCTCGAAGAGCCGGCCGCCGACGCCGCCCTCGAACGCGAGCGTGCCGCGCCGCCGCCCGCCGATGCGGAAGGCCTTGCCCTGCCTCCACCAGAGGTCGATCTCGCGCGTGAAGACGTCGAACGCGTCCTCGCGGCAGACCGCCACCCGGACGCTGACGGCCGCGCTGTCGCCCGGGGCGGTCACTTCTTCTGCCCCTTGCCGCGCGTCTTCTCGGCGTACCCCTTGAACGCGTCAAGCTCGCGCGCCCAATAGCTCTCCACCTCGTCGAGCCAGCGCCGCAGGTCGAGGAAGGGCTCGGGCCGCAGCCGATAGACCCGCACGCGCGCGTCCTCGCCCTGGTGGTCCTCTTCGACGAGGCCCGTCTGGCGCAGCACCCGCAAGTGGCGGCTCATCACCGGCGGGCTCACCGCGAGCGCGGCCGAGAGCTCACCCGCGCGCCGCGGCTTCTTTTGCAAGAGCTCGACGACCCCGCGCCGGGTCGGGTCGGCGAGCGCCGCGAAGGTCTGGCCTGGAGTTGACATCGGTGCGCTGGACTAGGTCTTGGAGCTGCGGATGCGCTGGCAGAACCACCAATGGTGGCCGCCCAGGTCTACGCACTCGTAGCTGCGGTCCTCCCAATAGTCCGGGCCATAGTCGGTGTTCTTCGGCTCGGTTTTGATCTGCGCGCCGGCCGCCTTGGCCTTGGCGCAGTGCGCGTCGAGATCATCGACGTAGACCATCATGTTCTGCGTGTTGATGCCCTCGACCTGCCGGGGGCTGCGCCGGTACGGCATCTTCTCGGAGGGGCTCGATTCGGAGACCATCACGAGGCCGTCGCCATAGGTCAGCTCTGAATGCTCGATGCGCCCGCCGTCACCCTCGACTTTCAGGCGCACCTCGAAGTCGAAGGCGCGGCAAAGCCAGTCGATGGCCTTGGCGGCCTCGTCGTAATACAGGGCGTTGGAGATGCGCGGCCAGCCTGCGGGCGTGGGCTTCATCGGAAGTGCTCCTGGTCTTCGATTGGTTGCCTGTGCAAGCAATAGTTAGCTGCACGTAGAACAATTGTCAACGGACGACTCTTGCGCAACCAAAGGCCGCCCGGCATGTCTTTGCCTGGTCGCGGCCTGAGCCGCACTGGACGGATCGCCATGAATGACTTCCCTCGCATCGCCGCCCTCGCGCTCGCGGGCCTGCTGGCCGCCGCCGCTTGCGTGCGCTCTACCTCCGAGACGAGGCCCGGCCCCGCCGCCGCGGCGCCGGCGCAGAGGGGCCTTGATCTCGAGGGAGTGGACCGCTCGGTGGCCCCCGGAGACGACTTCTCCAGCTACGCCAACGGCACCTGGGTCAAGAACACCCCGATCCCCGCCGATCGCAGCAGCTACGGCACTGGCGCCGAGCTCGCCGAGCTGACCGCGAAGCGCACAGCGGACCTGATCGCCGAGACCGCCAAGGCCGAGGCCCCGGCCGGCTCCGACGCGCGCAAGATCGGCGACACCTACGCGACCTTCCTGGACGAGGCGGGCCTCGAGGCCAAGGGCCTTGCGCCGCTGCGCCCCGCGCTCGACCGGATCGCCGCCGTCGCCGATGCGCAGGGGCTCGCGCGCGCGCTCGGCGGGACCCTCCGCGCCGACGTGGACGTGCTCAACGCGACCAATTTCTACACCGAGAACCTCTTCGGGCTCTGGGTGGCGCAGGACTTCGACGACACCAGCCGGTACTCGCCCTTCCTGCTGCAGGGCGGCCTCGCCATGCCCGACCGCGATTACTACCTGGACCCCGCGCCGAGGATGGAGGCCATCCGCAAAAGCTACCAGCGCTATATCGAGACGATCCTCGGCCTGGAGGGCGCGAACGACGCCCCCGCGCGCGCGGCCGCGGTCTTCGCGCTCGAGCGCAAGATCGCCGGGGCGCACGCGAGCCTCGTTGACTCTGAAGATGTACTCAAGGGGAATAATCATTGGAGCCGGGTTGAGTTGGCGACGCGCGCGCCGGGGCTCGACTGGGACGCCTTCTTCGAGGCGGCGGGGCTCGCCGGACAGCAAGGGTTCGTGATCTGGCAGCCGGGTGCAATCACCGGCATCTCGGCGCTGGTCAAGAGCGAGCCGCTCGCCGTCTGGAAGGACTATCTCGCCTACCACGCCGCCTCGCGCGTGGCCCCCTTCCTGCCCAAGGCCTTTGATGAAGCGAACTTTGCCTTCTTCGCCAAGGAGCTGAACGGCACCGAGCAGCAGCGGGCCCGCTGGAAGCGCGCGGTGGCCGTGACCGACCTGGCGCTGGGCGAGGCCGTGGGCAAGCTCTATGTCGAGCGCTATTTCCCCGCGAGCGAGAAGGCCCGCGCCGAGGAGATGGTCAAGAACGAGCTGGCCGCATTCGGCCGGCGCATCGACGCGCTCGAGTGGATGGCTCCCGCGACCAAGGCAAAGGCCAAGGCGAAGCTCGCGGCGCTCAAGGTCGGCGTCGGGTATCCGGACAAGTGGCGCGATTACTCGGGCCTCGAGGTGGTCAGGGGCGACGCGCTCGGCAACGCGGACCGCGCCTCGCTCCATGAGTACCAGCGCAACTTGAAGAAGCTGGGCCAGCCGGTCGATCGCGGCGAATGGGTGATGAATCCCCAATTGGTCAACGCGGTGAACCTGCCGGCGATGAACGCGCTCAACTTTCCCGCGGCCATCCTCCAGCCGCCCAACTTCGACCCCGCGCGGCCCGAGGCGATGGACTATGGCTCGACCGGTGCCACCATCGGCCATGAGATCAGCCACAGCTTCGATGACCAGGGCGCGCTCTTCGACGAGCGGGGCAGGCTCGCCAACTGGTGGACCGAGGCCGACTTCGCGCACTTCAAGGCGTCCTCGGAGCAGCTGGTGCGGCAGTATGATGGATATCGCCCTTTCGCCGACCTGGCGGTCAATGGGAAGCTCACGGTGAGTGAGAACATCGCCGATGTAGCAGGCCTCGCGGCGGCCTATGACGCCTATCGCCTGTCGCTCGGCGGCAAGGAAGCGCCGGTGGTGCAAGGGCTCAGCTCTGACCAGCAGTTCTTCCTCAGCTATGGGCAGAGCTGGCGCTCCAAGGTGCGCGAGCCGGCGGCGCGCCAGCGGATCCTCACCGACAGCCACGCGCCGGCCCGATATCGCGCCGATACCGTGCGCAATCTCGACGCCTGGTATGACGCCTTCGCCGTCAAGCCGGGCCAGGCGCTGTATCTGGCGCCGGGCGAGCGCGTTCGCATGTGGTGAGTCGGTCGCTTCACTCGCGCGGGGACCGGCGGGTCTGCCCGCACAGGGTGGCCGCCGCATCGGCGCCACCGGCTTCTTGCGCTCCCGATCGCTCCCAGGTGCCGGAGCCAAGAGCGGCTGCCACCCTGTGCGGGCAGCCCCGCCTATTGGAGTGAGTGACGCGGGGGGCCCGAGGGGCGGCGAAAAGGGAGCGTTGAGCTCGGGTAATTCCGGATTGTTGCGATTCTTCGATTTCGGACCGAGCCGGACTAGATTTCGCCGCGGAGGTCTTCATGATTCGCGCACCTGGATTGATTGCCTTGCTCTCGGGCTGTCTGGCGGGGGGCTTGTTGTCTGCCAGTCCGGCGCTGGCGCAATTCGGGCCGGAGGTGGAGCCGCCGCCGCCGGCGCCCATCGATGATCATGAAGCGTCCGCCGACGCGCAGCCGCCCGACGACGCCGAGCCGCCCGCGCAGGCGCCCGATGAAGCGTCGTTCGAGCAGGGGCTCGCGCCTTTTGGGCGCTGGGCCGACAACCCGGACTCAGGTCGGGTCTGGGTGCCCGACGGGGTCGGCGCCGATTGGCGACCCTATCTGGAGGGGCGTTGGGTGCCGACCGGCGCGGGCTGGTCTTTCAGCTCGACCGCGCCCTGGGGATGGGCGGTCTATCACTATGGCCGCTGGGGATATCAGCCCGATATCGGCTGGTATTGGACGCCGGGCTTTGTCTGGTCGCCGGGCTGGGTCTCGTGGCGCCACGGCCCGGGATATGTGAGCTGGTCGCCGCTCCCGCCCTCGCGCTATCACCCGCGCGGCGCCTGGCCCGGCTGGGTCGCGGTCCCCGAGCCGCACTTCGCCCATCCGATTCGCACCCATGCCTTGCCGCGAGAGAGCACCCACCGCGTCGTCAACTCAAGCCGGCCCGGGCATCCGAGCGAATGGGCGCCGTTGCGCGGCGCCTATGGACGGCGCGGCAGCAGCGCGCCCGTGGCCCGCCCGCCCGTGCGCGGCCACGAGCGCGAAGGCGGGCGGCACTGAATCACTCTTTGGTCGCGACGATCGGAGGAAGGTTCTCTGCCTTCCATTGCATCGCCATGTGGATGCGGGTGCGGCCGCTCGGGTGATCGTAGAAGAGAAACTCCTCGAGAGGGCCGGGGCTCATCTTGCGGTATTCGCCGAGGTGGATGGCGCCGCGGGCGAAGCCGTCGGGCTGCCGGCTGGCGTTGAGCCCGAAGATGTCGGCCTCGGCCTCCTGGGTCCGCACGAAAGTGTTGAGTACCGGCGTGAGTACGAACCCGAGCAGCGAGAAGACGAGGATGGCGAGCGGCAGCACCGCGGTGTCGCCGGTGCCGCTGATCTTCCAGTGGGCTCCAAAGCGGCGGAGCGAAGACGACAGCCCCCATTGCAGCAGCGCGAACCCGGCGACGGCCAGCACCAGGAAGAAGAGCAGGCTCTCATAGATGTGGTTCAGTACGTAGTGGCCCATCTCGTGGCCCATCACCCAGCGGATCTCGTCGGGCGAGCCGCGCGACAAGAGGTTGTCGTTGAGCGTGATGCGCATCGACTGCCCGAAGCCGCTGACGTTGGCGCTCATGCGCGTGGTCTGCTTGGAGGCGTCCATTTGATAGACGTCGTTGGCCGGGATGCCGTTGGCGCGCGCCATGCTGATGATGGGCGCGGTGACCGCCGGGTCGTTGAGCCGCTCGACCTTGTTGAAGATGGGCACGAGGATGACCGGCACGATGAAGATCACGAGCGTCAGGCACGCCATGCTCAAGAGCGCGCCCCACAGCCACCAGGTGCGCTGCAGGCGGCGCACGACGCCAAAGAGCAGCACGGTGAGGACGCCGCCGAGAACGAGGCTGATGCCGAGCCCTTTGAGTTGATCGACCATCCAAGGGCCGAAGGTCTGCGTCGCGAGCCCATATTGGTGCTCGCGGAAGTAACCCTCGTAGATCGCGAGCGGCGCCCCGAGGACGGTGGTCACCAGAAGGTATTGTGCCCAATACAAGAGCGTCTGCACCGGCTTGAAGCGGCTCCAGCGCTCGGCGCGGGTGCGCATCGCCGCGGACCAGCCGAAGTGCAACAGCGCCAGAGCGATGGCAGCCCCGGCCAGGAAGTCCCAGAGGATCAGCCAGTATCCCCCTTCAAAATAGGCGTCCGATTTCTCCCGCGCGGTGGCGGGGATCTGCAAGAGCCAGGCGTCGGTGGCCGCGTCGGCGTTGAAGCCAGGCGACGGTTGCGCCGCGCGCGGGACCGCGATGACGGTCGGCATCGCCGTCGAATCGGGAGCAGCGGCGGGCGCCGCGCCGGCCAGGAGCGGGCCGCAGAGGAGGAGGGCGGCGAGGGGCAGGGCCCGAAGGCAACGAGTGGCCACGAAATGAACCTCCACGAATGGGACCGGGCCACTACGCGCGCGCCGGCGGCTCATTTCAAAGCTTGAGTTATTCTCCGCCGCTGTCGGTGCGGAGAATCTGTCCGCCCGCCGAGAGCAAGAAGGCGCGCGCCGGATCGGGCACGCCCGCGGTGGGCGGCGGCGCAGCGCAGGCCGTCCAGCTCCAATAGTTCGCGTTCGGCATCGAGGCAAAGCCGCGCGCGAGGTGCCAGTTTGCGCCCGCGTCACGAGTGCTCAGCAGCGAGGCGCCCTGGCAGGCGTCCACCACCAGCGCGAGGCAATGGCCTGCGGAGAAGCAGCACCCGGCCAGCGCCTGGGTCTCTTGGAACCCGTTGCAATTGAACGAGCCTTTGCTGCTCGGATAGGTCTTTTGGGAAAATGTATTAGTCCCTGTGTCATAGGAGACCATTGATTTCGCCGTGAAGAAATAGGCCTGCGGCGCGCCGGTCGCCGGCGAGGGCTTGACGTCGAGCCCCACCACTCCCGAGCTGACGCCGGGAGCACCGAGCGGCGCCACCGTCCAGGCGCCGTTGCCGCCCTTGGTCGCTTGCCACGCGCCCGCGGTTGCGCCGGCGATCAGCGCGGTCGAGTCGTCGATGAACTTCACGTTGGCGAAGTCCGGCGCGCCACTGGTGGGTCCGGCCTGCGACGTCCAGTTGCCGCACAGGCCGGCGGTGCAGGTCTCTCCCTGCGCGGCGCAGGTCAGGGTGCACGCGGCGCCGCTGCCGGTCCACGAGAGCAGCGTGCCCTGCGAGCCGACCACCAGCGCGGCCTGGCCCCGCACGTCCACGCCGGAGAGCTGCGAAGAGAAGGCAAACTCGGCCGTGGCAGGCGAGCTGATGGCCCCCGTGGCCCGGTCGAGCGCGAACGAGGCGACGGCGGCGATGCTGTTGTTGCCGCCGACGAAGAAGCCGGTGGCGCTGCCCGGCGAGGAAGAGAGGAAGGCGACCGCGTTGTTGCCGCCGCCGCCGCCCACGCCCGGCCGATAGGACGATTGAATTCCGGTAGAGACGACTTGAGTTGTCTTTCCGCCGTCGATGGTCGCCACCAGCCAGCCGGAGTAGTTGCCGATGACGGCGGTGTTCGCGTCGAGCACGGCCGGGGCGACCATGTTGCGATAGGCGTTCCAGGCGACGGGCTGGGATTGATAATTGGTCCAATGGGGCGCGCCGGTGGAGAGGTCGGAGGTCCGGAGCAACAGCGGCCAGAGCCCGCCCTGCGTGGCCCAGACGAAGCCGTGGTCGTCATCGGAGAAGAGGGCGCCGGTAAAGATTGGCGCCGAGAAGGATTGCTGAGGCACAGCGCCATTGGAGACGTCGGACCAGTCCTTGCCGCCGTCGGTGGTGCGATAGAGCATCCCGCCGCCGCCGATCGCCAGCGCGTGGCCTTGCGAGGTGAACTTCACGGCGTTCGCATACTGCGCGGTGCCGAGCGCCGGCGAGAAGGCGCCTGCGTTCTGTCCGTCGGCAAAGAGCGAGGCGGTCCAGTCGGCGCCGAAGCCATGGCCGAGCAGCGCGTGCAGGCCGTCGCCGTCCAGATCGAATCCATTGATTGATTGATTGGGATAGTTGACCAGCCGGGTCCAGGTGACGCCGATGTCGGTCGTCTCCCACACGTCATAGGTGCCGAGCGCGAAGAGCGACTTTCCGTCGGGCAGCGCGAGGATCTTTCGCATCGCCTCGCCGGGCAGCGGCTGCGCGGCGCTCCCGCCCACGAACGACCAGGTCTGGCCGCCATTGGCCGTTCGCATCAGGAACGACCCGATCGCCACCCAGCAGACGTTGAGATCGGCGCAGGAGATGGGTCCGCTGCCATAGGCGGCGAGCTGGGGGCTGACGTCGGTCCAGGTCTTGCCGCCGTCGACCGTCTTGCGCACGAGGTTGCAATTGTAATGGCCCGGGAAGGTCTGGATGGGCGGCGCGCAGGTCGGACTCTGGCCGCGAGTGGTGGGGCTCAAGTCGGTCGGCGCGTCCCCGGTGAGATAGCCGATGTCGGGATGAGCCGGGTCAGGGAAGGAGAGCCCGATAAAGCCGCCCTGGCCGATAGGCGTGCTCGCAGGGTTGAGCGCGCCCTGGCTGCCGGCGTCGAGCTGCGCAAACGTCAGGCCGCCGTCGTCGCTGCGGGCGAGCAGGCCGCGCTGCCCGGCGAGATAGCAGCGGCTCGCGGTGGGGCAGGTGAAGGCGTTGATCACCGCGTCGGAGGGCCAGGGGAACATCCAGGTGATCCCAGCGCCGGTGGTAAAGGCTTGAGTTGCCGCCGGGGGGCCTTCATTGCCGTGGTCGTCCACGGCGCTTACCCAGAGCTGATAGTCGTGGCTGGAGAAGAGGCCGGTGAGCTCGATGGCGCAGCTGGTCGCGCCGCAGCTTTGCGAGACGATGGTCGGGCAATTGGTCGCCGCCGAGCCGTTGGCAAGAAGGCAGATGGGCGATGAGCCTTGCAGCGCTTCAGTCCCTTCCTGGGCGACGCCATTGACCAGCGGCAAGTAATGGATTCGATAGCTCGCGATCGGATAGGAGCCGGCGCTGGCGAAGGCAAAGGTCAGGCTGGTGGACAGGCCGCGCACGGTGAGCGCGGGCAGGCCAGGCGCGGCCGGGAGCACCGCGGCCACGGTGGCGGTCGCGGTGGCCTTCTTGCTGAAGTCGGCGTCGGCCTTGGCCTGGATGGTAAAGGTCCCTGGATTGGAGGGCGCAAGATAATGGCCGGTAGAGTCGATCGAGCCGACCTGCAGTCCGGCCTGCGGGATCACCGACCACAGGACCGCGAGATCGGTCGAGCCGGTCACGGTCGCGGAGAAGGCGTGCGACCCGCCGGCGGGCAGCGGGACAGCCGTTGGCGCGGCGATGCCGATGGCGACCGCGCGCACGGTGACGGTCGCGCTCGCGCTCGCGCTCTTGGTGTTGTCGGCGGCGCTGGTGGCGGTGATGGTGCGCGTCCCGGCCGCAGAGGGCGCGGTATAGAGCCCGCCCGAGCTGACCATGCCGACGGCGGCGCCGCCCTGCGGCTGCACCAACCAGGTGACCGAGGTGTCGGCCGCGTTTGCCACCGTGGCGGCGAGCTGTAGGGTTGCGCCTTGGTCGATGGTTGAGTTGGAAGGCGCGACCGAGACGGACACTGGCAGCGGCGCGTCCACGGTGATGACCGCCGCGGCGCTCTTGGTGGAGTCGCTGACGCTGGCGGCGATTGCATGGAAGGTGCCCGCGGCCAAAGGAGCGGTATAGAAGCCGGTGTTGGTGATCGACCCGCCCGCGCTGCCCTCGGCGACCGACCAGTTGACGCGGAGGTCGGTGCTGCCGGTGAGCTGGGCAGAGAGCTGGCTGGCCGCGCCCGCGGCGAGGTGGGCCGTGGGCGGAGTGACCGCGACCGAGATCTCGCGGACGGTGATCGCCGCGCTCGCGCTCTTGCTCAGGTCGGCGGCGCTGGTGGCGACGACCAGATAGCTCCCGGCCGCTGCTGGCGCGGAGTAGAGCCCGCTTGCGCTTACGGCGCCGCCCTGCGGCTGCACCGACCAGATGACGGAGGTGTCGGCCGCGTTGGTCACGGTGGCCGAGAGCTGCACGGTCGCGCCTTGGTCGAGCGTCGCTTGCGCCGGCGCGACCGAGACAGAGGCCGTGGGGGCGGCGTCCACCGTGATGACCGAGGTGGCGGTTTGCAGGGAGTCGGCCATGCTGGAGGCGACCACGTGGAAGATGCCGCCTGCCGCCGGCGCGGTGTAGCGGCCGCTGCCGTTGATGGTGCCGGCGGCGTCGCCTTCGGCCAGGGCCCAGCTGACGCGGCGGTCGGTGGTGCCGGTGACGGCGGCTGAGAAGCTTGCGCTGTTGCCTGCGCCGAGCTCGATCGCGACCGGGTCGATGACAATGGCGACCGCGCGCACCGTGAGGTCGGCGCGCGCGCTGAGCGTTCCGTCCGCTGCGCTGGTCGCGACCAAGGTGCAGATCCCCGCGTGCGCGGGCGCGGTGAAGACGCCGGCGGCCACCGCGCCGCAGCCGGCGGGCGTGACCGACCAGGAGACGGTCGCGTCGGCGAGGCCGGTGACCTGCGCGGTGAAGGTCGCGGCGGCGAGCTGATCCAAGGTGGCCGACGGCGGCGAGATCGCCACGGTGCGCGCCGGCGGGGGCGCGACTTTCTTCGCCTGCTGGGAGCAGCCGGCGGCCAGCGCCAGCGCGAGGAAGGAGGCGAGCGAGGAAAGCCAGGCGATCCGCATGTCGTCTCCGAGGTGGCGCTTCCCCCGCGGATCAGAACGATGCGGCGCGGACATCTTCCCGGCGCGCGGGACCACCTGCACCCCGCCCCGCCCCGATCGGGCGCCGGATCAGACTGACCGCACCGCCTCGAAATGGCCCGCCCGCCGACGCCAGCGGCTTGACGCTCGCGGGTCCGGCTCGTTTTGCGAACCCGGCCGTATCGAGGCGCGCCGTCAGAACCGTGACGCAGCAATTTTCGAGGCGGCGGCGGTCCGCCTGCGGCGCGCCGGCGGCGCTCTCGAAGGAAGCGCAGGCCCCCCAGGGGTGGCGGTCGCAAACTGCGCCGGCGGCACCGGGCTTGCTCTTGCCCGGCGTGGCCGAAGTCTCCGCAGGCGGCAGGACGTGCCCCGGCGGTGCCCCAGGTCCGAAAGGGACGCAGACATGCCGAAGGTCCTCACCCACGCTCTGCCGGCGCTGCTCGCCGCGGTCGCGATCTCCTCGCCCGCCGGAGCCACCTCGCGCGTGAGCTTCCCGGCCGGCTCGATCATCATCCCCACGCAAGCGAACTTCCAGACGGCCTGCGGGATGGTCTCGGCCTATGGGCTCGTCTACAACATCATGCGGGCGAACTGGAGCCTGGACCCGACCAACAATGTCAGCGTCGCCGGCTGCCCCGCCGGCGGCTGCCACCGCGTCACGGTCCACTGGACGTACAGCCCGTTCAAGAACTCGCCGAACCGCTGCGTTCCCACGGACCAGGACGTGCCGCCGAAGTACGCCGGCGTCTTGACCAGCCCGACCTGGAACGATTCGAGCTGGAACGACGGCTGCGATGCCCGCATCGTCAATACCGCGGGCGCGCCGGTCAAGCTGATCGACAACTCGAGCGGCGATCCGAGCAACGACACGACCCTCTCGACTTATTCGACCTGCTCGGCCAAGGCCTCCAGCGCGGCCTGCAGCACGTACATCACCGCCAACGGCAACGTGAACCCGGAAGCGCCGCCGCTCTCCTATGGAAACTGGGGCACCGGCGCGAACCAGACGACCAACCGCCAGGTGCCGAACCTGGCCTGGCCGCAATATCCCGCGCAATCGATTGGATATACCGCGGGCAACCCGAAGAACGTCACCTCGGTCGGTTATCTCGGCGGCGCCTTCGTCATCTCGGCCGCCGACGCGCCGGTCGCGCTGCGCCTCATCTCCGGGCAACTCACCGGGGTCAAGGATCAGAACGGCAACGGCGTCGATATGAACCAATACGTGGTCAAGCCGGCGGCCACCGGCATCTATTGCAACATCGATGCGACGGTGACGCCCGCCACCTTCTTCCTCGACACCAGCGGGACTCCCGCTCATATGACGAGCGACCTCTCGCCGAACCTCGATTGGTACGGCATCGAGCACCACGTCAACATCCACCGCGCCATGGTGCCCTTCAGCGCCTACGACGCGATGCAGATCAACAGCACGCCGCTGCGCATCGCCTTGCTGCAGACCGCGGGCGGCATCTATGCCAACTCAAGCTCGACCAGCAGCGTGGTCGGCGACATGCTGCCGAAGTATCTCAAGTCTGCCGGCCTCGATTACCCCGGCGCCCACGGCTGCCCCACCAGCAGCGTCAACGCCGCCGACACCTCGCTCTGCCCGAACGGCGCCCAGCACGGCCAGATCTACGACTCGCTCGACGTGCTCGACCTGACCAGCTCGAATGATCCGCTCAACCACCCCGCCAGCGCCCTCGATACCTACGGCGTCGCCTGGCTCCCGCACTGGGACGGCAACTCCTTCACCAAGGACACCAACGTCAACGTCCCCATCATCCTCAACACGCCGCCGACGCCGGCCCACACCAAGAAGGTCATCGCCACCTGCAACGCCTCGTGCGTGAGGACCGCCATCCAGAACGTGTCCAAGTGGACGCGCTCGGGCCAGGTCGGCCTGCTCGCCGAGTGCGGCAGCCTCGGCCTCTTCGAGGGCGCCATCGGCAACTTGAACTTCACCTCCGCCATCGCCACGCCGGGCAATGCGCTGCTCACCTGCTCGTCGATCAACCCGGCCACGGGCCTGTGCGACTCGACGCCGGGCGCCAGCATGGTGCAGGGGCTGAGGAACATCGACAGCGGCCCGAACCTGCGCCGCAACTGCACCGACCCGGACCTGGCAGCAAGCTCTGGGTGCATCTTTCACGGCTTCCCGGGCAGCCCCTTCGCGCAGATCGGCGATTACGTCTGGAAAACGCGCAACGGGCTCATCTCCGAATTCCAACCCAATACCGGCGGCACCTATCGGCCGGGCACGAACCCGCTCGCCTTCACCATCGCTGCCGTGGACAAGACCAAGCTCGACACCTTCGCCAACGCGCGCGCGCAGATGTTCAACGACAACTTTACCTATATGACGGTGGACAACGACAGCAGCAAGGGCCGCGTCATCTATCTCGGCGGCCACACCTATTCGTCGGACGTGGCCGGCACGCGGGTGGTGCTGAACTCGATCCTGGCGCTCGGCCTGCTGCCGGTCACCGGCGAGACCGGCTTCTCCGGCGGCACTCCCTACAGCTACTACAACAACAACGTCGCGATAGTGACGCCCACCTATGACCGGGTGACCACCACCGGCGCGCCGGCCGCTTGGAATACCTATCAACCCATCTCCGGCTCGCAATGGTTCTTTCCCTACCACACCGGGCATCTGCGGGCCCTCAATGGGACCACCATCACGAGCGGCAGCACCACCGGGGGATATTCCGGCCTGTCAGTGGCGGCCGGCTTCAGCGTCAGCGACGCGGCGGCGCAGCTCGCTACCATGCTGCCCGCCAACCGCAACGTCTTTACCTATCTGGGCGGCGTGCCCACCAAGAACCCAAGCCTTGGGAACGGCAAGGTGGCGCCGAACGGAGTGCTGCAGACGGGCTGGACGCCGGTGGACATCCACGCCAATAGCATCGGCACCACCACCAGCACCTGCCTCGATCTGCTCTCCATCAACCAGGTCTGCGGCAAGAACCCGGACGGGACCAGCAACTGCAAGCCGACCACACTCGCGGGAACTGCCGTGGCGGCGACCAAGCCTGGCTACACAGGCGCTCCTTATGCCGGAATGGTCCCGGGCGCGAACGGTGCCTGCGACCTGCAAGAGGCGCTGGCGCTGACGATCACGCCCGCCGATCTGGGCAGCGACTTCGGCTCCAGCGAGCAGACGGCGATCAAGAACAAGCTCATCGACCCGAACGCGGTGCGCGACGCGCAAGAGCTCCTGATGATGATGCGCGGTTTCTGTTATTCGACGAGCACGGGCCTCGATGGCTCGGGCACCGTGCCGGCGAGCTGGCCGGGCCGGTGCAACAACCCCGTCGGCTGGCAGAACCCGCACCTCGGGGCGCTGGTCCGCTCGCAGCCCACGGTGGTTGGCCCGAGCACGCTCATCCCCGACGCGCCCTCGGGCAAGGTGCGCCCCACCGTCGCTTATGTCGGCGGCTGGGACGGAATGCTGCACGCCTTCTATCTCCCCTCTTCCGCCGACGGCAGCGACGTGTCCGGATATACCGGCCCCGCGCAAGCCACGACGCCGATCAATCCCAACGCCAGCAGCACTTTTCACAGCACCTTTGGAGGCTCGTCGGGCTTCGCCTCCAGCACGCTGCCGCTCATCGAGCTGTGGGCGTTCGTCCCGCCGGGCCAGCTACCCTACGTCAAGACCAACAGCGCCCGCGTCGATTCGACCCCCGCCGTGCTCGACGTCTATGGCGACTTCGACGGCAGCGGCACCCGCAGCTGGCACACGGTGCTGGTCGCCTCCGCCGGCGACGCCAACCGCGAGATCTTCGCGCTCGACGTCACCAATCCGCTGGCGCCGGTGATGCTCTGGGAGATCAACTCAGGCTCGGACCCGACTCAACCCTACGCCCCGGTGGTGCTCTCGGACGACGACACCGGCATCGACGTCAGCGTCGATACTCAAGCCATCCTCTGGCAGAACGCCTGCGTCTATGGAACCACGGGCTGCACGCCGGCCAGCTTCAACCTGCCGCCGGCCACTGACGCGGGCCGCAGCTCGTCGGGCCCCTATAACTACCAGCACCTGGGCGCGAGCCAATCAATCAACGCCGCGCTGATGCGGCGCCACAACGTGCCCGTCTATACTGCCTTCGTCGCCACCAACCAGGGCGATGGGCCGGGGCTCTTCGTCTTCGCACTCGACGTGGTCACCGGGCAGAAGATCTGGGAGTTCGCGAACCCCTATACGCCGCCCTTCAACGGCGTCGTCGGCAGCACCGGAGCCTGGCCGACCGGGCAGACCGACCGGCAGGCCGGAGTCGGCAACACCGCGCCGGCGGGCGTGGCGGTGGCGAGCCTCGGCCGCACGGGCCTCATCGATACCATCTATGTCGGCGACGACATGGGCAGGCTCTGGGAGCTCGACGCCATCAATGGAGTCAATCGCACGGCCTTTACCCAGGGTTGCTCGGCGGCCGGCGCCTGCAACTATCCGCTCTCCGATGCCTACGGCTCTGACACCTATAATGCGCAACCAATCAGCACCGTACCAACGCTCTTCTATCTGCCGAGCGATCTGACCACGGGCAATTTCAAGTCCCACGCCGGCGAGCTGATGCTCTCCTATGGCACGGCGGGCACCGACACCGTCGCCTCGATCGACAGCTCGGCCAGCATCTCGGGCGTGGCGCACCTGATCTCGCTCAGCCCGACCCAGAGGCTCTTGCCGAGCGCCGCCACCGGCGCCCTCACGTCGGCGAACGCGACCACCGCCTCCACGTCGGGGGCCGCGTTCGAAGTCGGCCCCTTCGCGCTCAGCAATGGCGAGCGGCTCTACGGGGCGATCACCGCCCTGGGCCAATATCTCTTCTTTGCCACCACGCTCGGCTCGGTGACCGACATCGACAAGCGTGGCTCGCTCGGCGGCAACACCTACAAGCTCGACCTCGGCGCCGCCAGCCTCACCGCCGGAGTCAAGCTCGACTCATCCACCTCGGGGGTCATCACCGGCCTTGGAGGCGCAGGCGGAGCGCCGCTCATTCTTTACGGCGCCGGGTCGACCTATGGGGGCAATGTTCCTTCCGGCCTCAACGGCGTCAAGGTGATTACGGTGACCGACCAGACGGTCGGCGTCTACACGATGTCGCTGAGCGCGGCCGCCACCGCCGACGTGATCAACACCAAGCAGCAGCTCGGCGCGGTGGTGGGCAAGGCGGCCGGCGGCACCGGCACTCTGCGCCGATTCGGCTGGCTGTGGAGGACTCTTGGCATCGAATACTAAGAGACTGATGCAGGGCGCCCGCGGCACCTCGCTCATCGAGGTGATGGTCTCCTTGACGCTGCTCGGGATCGCCTCGCTCGGGCTGGTCGGCGGCCTGATCATCTCGAGCAAGACCAACGCGCTCTCGGGCCGGCGCACCTATATGAAGGTGCTGGCGCAGAGCCGCGTCGAGCGCCTGCTGGCGACGCGCTCTGATTTGATTCCGACCGGTACGCCTGGTTATCCGACCTATCTGGCGGCGATGGCCCCGACCGGGTCGGACGGCGGCACCACCGCCTTTGATCCCAACGCGGCGATCGGCACCGGCGGCTGGGTGCTCGACAACCTCGAGACCCAGATCGGCACCGACGCCATGGCCGGCCCCGTGCTCATCGATCGCACCACCATGACCTCGGCCGACAATATGATGAGCCGCACGGCTGATTTGAACTCAAGGGTCACCAGCTGCGCCGACGCGCTCATCGTCAATGACCCGTTCGCGCTCTGCCGCGAGATCCACGTCGAGACCGCGCAGCCGCAGGGCGCCACCGGCCCGACCGTGCTGCACGTCTGGGTCCGCGTCGTGCGCGGGGGAGTCTCTCCTTCGCTCGGCCTCGTGCTTACCCAGGACATCGCCTTATGACCGCTCCCCGATTGCACCGCCTGCCCGCGCGCGGCCTGACGCTGGTGGAAGTCATGGTGGCAGGCACCATCATGTCGGTCGTGCTCGCCGGCGCCATGAGCGCGCTGATGGGCTTCAACTCGGGCTCCGAGCGGCTGCGCCGCATCGGCGACGCGCAGGGCAGCGCCAGGCAGGCGCTCGACGCGCTCGAGATGGAGCTGCGCGCAGCCGGCATCGGCGCCTCGCGCGGCCACGTCGGCCTCGCCCCCGCGGCAGGCCCCATCCGACGCGTGCCCACCATTTATTCAGAGCCCGATCAAGTCATCACCACGCCGGGCGGCGCGACCGTCACCAGCTCGTCCATCTTCATCATCAGCGCCGAGCCCGCCTCGGTCGGCATCTCCGCCACCGGCGACGGCATGCAAGGCGTGGTGGCGCAGCTCGATCGCTCCGACGCCGGCGCGCAGCCCATCTCCATCGCCTGCTCGAGCGGCGCCGGCGACGGCGGCTCGTTCGTGCCTTGCAACAGCGGCAACTATGGAGGCAGTGCACTGATCCCGAGCGACGGCACCAGCGGCCAGCTCTTGATCAGCGATGACTTCCATTGGTCGGTGATGATTACGCCCACGACCGTCACGGTGCCGGACCCGAACCACAGCAACAACACCGCGCTCAGCTTCATCGAGCAGGCCAGCGCCGCCTTCGTGCCCGACGCCAAGCAGCCCTACGGCTTCGGACAGGGCGCCCACGTGCTGCGCGCGCGCGTGACTCATTGGTACATCAAGGCGATGGGCGACGGCACGACGCAGCTCGTCCGCAGCCGGCCGGTGCTGCGCAGCACGGCGTTCACCACCACCACCGGTCCGAACTGCGACCCGACCGAGAGCCCTTTCCTCGACGAGACCAACGGCGGCCCCGACGGCGGCACCTCCGCGGCCGTCACAGTCGGCTCGGCGCCCATTGAAGGGCTGCTGGTCCGCTACGTGCTCGGCGCCTCCGTCGGCATCGACGATCCCAAGAGCTGGACGGTCTCGGCGGCGCCGCTCACCAGCTGCGACATGGTCCCGGCGGAGAACCTGCGCGAGGTGCGCGTCGGCGTGGTGGCTCGCACCCTGACGCCGGACGTGACTGCGCAGAAGGCCGGAAACGCCGGCGCCCTCTATACCCCTCCCTCGATTGATAATGTCAGCTTGATTACCAACCTCCCGGCGGCGGCGGTCGCCGACCTGGCCGGCGGCCTGTTGCCGACCGCGACCGACTTGAAGGCCATCGCCGACCCCTATCCTCGCCGCAGCTTCCAGACCCGCGTCGCGCCGCGCAACGCCTTGGGGTATCTGCCATGAGAAGGATTGTTCCGGGCCGCTCCCAGCGCGGCTTTGCGCTCTTGATTACGCTCGGACTGGTGGTGCTGCTCACCGTCATCGTCACCTTCGCGCTGGTGATCGCCGGCCAGGAGCAGCGCCAGTCGGGCAAGCAGGTGCACAACGCCACCATGGTCAACGCGGCGGAGTCGGCGCTGCAGTTTGGCGCGTCCTATCTGCAGACCAAATATCCCGCCAATGGCTGGGACGCCTATCTGGGCTACTTCGTCGATCACCCGCCGGTGCTCGACACCTCGGCGCACATCGCCGCCACCATGGCCGCGGTGGCCGCTTTCGACCCGAACCTGATCGTCACCAACGCCTCAGGCTATAGCTGCTTCATCTATGCCCGCGACGACATGGATGAGTATGGCAGCGGGACGAACAATCCGCGCCACGACAACAACCAGCTGATCTTCGTCGGCGCCGTCTGCACCAGCAGCACCCCGGCGAGCAACCAGAACAAGCCCATCCTGGCCGAGCTGCAGACGCCGCTCATCTATGTCGCGACCGGCAAATACGGGCTCTGAGTTGAGTCAAGCTATTGCCCCTCCGGCCGGTGAATGCTGCCGAGGCATCGATCCGGAGGGGCTTGACTGTCGCTGAGTTGGACTTGAGTTGATATTGAGTATCAGCCGGGCTGCTAGTGCGAGTGCGAGACCTGCACCGCGTTGCACCCGCTCCACGCCAGCTTGACGCCCACGTCGGCGAAGGCGTTGCCGGTGGCGCCGTTCGGCCGCTGCGTCCACACCCGCTTCACCTCGACGGTTCCGGCGGTGACGCAGTAGCTCGGCGTGGTCTGGTAGGTGAGGTCGATGACGGCGGCGGTGGCGAGCCCGAAGTTGATGGTCTGGCCCTGGGCGTTGGCGCTGCCGCCGACGTCCGAGGTGGCGCTGCCGGTGATCTTGCTGGCGGTGACCGCCATGGAGCCGGCCTGGTGGGTGCTGACGTTCAGCGTGGTTCCGTTGGCCGAGCCGGCGAAGGTCCCCGAGATGCTCCAGGTGACGCTGCTGGTGGTGGAAGTGATGCTGCCGTTGAGCGTGATGGTGAAGCCGTCGACCGCCAAGGAGCAGCTGTTGAAGGTGATGGTGGTGCCGGCGACGACGGCGCAGTCGGTGGTGCTGGCCTGCCGGATTGCGCTCGCCACTTCGTGGCTGTCCGGCGCGCGCACGCCGAACGAGGCGCCGCCGAGCGAGGCGTTGGCGAGCGTGTCGGCCATGGAGATGATGGCGAGGCCCTTGGTGGAATCGGGCGCGGTGGAGAACGACGCCGTCCCTTGCAGGCTGCTCTGCGCGGAGGTGGCGGCCGACTGCTCGGCCTGGCTCGGCGCTTGTGGCGCGCCGTAGTTGAACGACTTGGAGAGCGCGGCGTTGCCGCTCGAGCCTCCGCAGGCGGCGAGCAGGGCAAGCGAGGCGGTCGTGCAAAGGATGCGTGCGTGGTTCATGTTCCCTCCCGGGCGGAAAGCTGCGCGCAGTCTAGCAGGTTGCTTCAGCAGCCTGCCAACCGGTCAGGATTGAAATCAATCACGCAGTGGCTGCGGACGCGCGCTAATGCGCGGCGGTGTGCCAGAGCGGCAGCCAGCTCTGGACGCGGCTCCGGATCAGCAAGATGCTGGTCCGGTCCACCGAGCGCAGCTCGCCCGTCTGCGGCTCGTAGACCTTCCAGCCGGCGCGCTGTCCCCCGCCCGAGAGCGAGAACCAGAGCGTGCTGGCGTCGGTGGAGATCTCCGGCTGCAAGGCCATCTCCTCGTCGGCCTCGATCTCGGGCGCCTGTCCGGGCTCGAAGGAGACGCTGCCGGCCAGGACCACGTGCTGCCCGTCCTCGTAGCGGATGGCGAGCGCGGTGCAGCCCTCGCCGCTCGGCTTGAAGCATTCCACCTGGGCCACGGCCTTGCCCGAGCAGACGATGGCGTTGCCGTCGCCGACGCGGCAGCCATTCCATCCGTTGCGATAGTTAGTCAGCCGCGGCGTGCAGGCCGGGAGCGCAGCCAGGAGCAGCAAGCCGGGCACGATCGAGGGAAGCTTCACGGCAGACCTCCGCGCTGGTGGACCGGGACAGGGCGCCCTTTATTCGTAGTGGCGCAGCGGCACCGCGCCAAGCCGCATCAGGCCGTCGGTGAAGCGGCGCAAGCGAAAGCCGGGCCGCGACCGCGCCGCCTGGTAGAGCGCGTCGATCTGGCGGTAGCCGAGGTGATAGGTGACGATCTGCGGCGCGCTGGTGAGGGTGCGCTGCCAGAGATTGGCGGCCAGCTGCGGGTCTTGGAGCGCCTCCTCGCGGACGAAGCGGGCGATCTGTTCCTTGGAGACCTCGCTGGTGTGCACGCGGATGTCGACGATGGCGCGGGCGCAATTTTCCAGTTGCTTCTTCAAGTGCGCCAGCCGCTCCCTGGGGCCGCCCCAGCCCTGGTCGAGCATCACCCGCTCGACGAAGGTGCCCCAGCCCTCGGCGTAGACCTGGTCGGGAAAGAGCGCGCGGATGCGGTGGGCGTCCCGCGCCGCGATCTTGAGCTGCACGTAGTGGCCCGGCAGCACCTCGTGCGCGGCGATCATCTTGCTGAAGGGGCGGTTGAAGGCGCGGAAGAACTCGACCCGCTCGGCGAGCGTCGCGCCGCCCGGCGGCACGGGCAAGAGGAGCAGGGTCTGTCCCTCGGGCCGCCACGCGCCCGCGGGGAAGACGCCGCCGTAGGCCTGGCCGAGCAGCCACGGCGGGGCCACCGCGATCTGCAGCGTGCGCGGCTCGGGCAGCGTGATCACCTCGCGCTCCCGCACCAGCGCCTCGAGCGAGGGGACGAGGCTCTTCCAGAACTCCGCGTAGGGGGCGACCTCGGTGTCGTGCTGCTCCTCGATGGCGGCGAAGAGGCGGCGCGCCACGGCCTTGTCGTCCGCGGGCATCGGCTCGCCCGGGACCAGCTCTCTCCACACGCTGCGTCCGTAGGCGGCGACCTCGCCGCGGAGCGCCGCCAGGTCCTGCTCGAAGCGCGGCAAGAGCACGGCCGGGGAGTCGCTCGTGCGCAGCCCGATGCGGAAGGCCTCCGCGTAGTCCTTGCCGAGCCTCGGCGAGCCGGTCGCCGGCAGCTTTTCGAGGAAAGCGGCCAGATCGTTCAGCGCCGCGGCGGCCCGCTGGCCGGGCTCTTCCAGCTCGGGAGCAAACTTCGGCAGACCGGTTTGGTAGAGCTGCGCGAGCGCCCTGGCCTGCCGGGCGGCGGGCTCTGCGTGCTCCTTGGCGATGAGCGCGGGCGAGGTCTGCGCGAGCGCCGCCTTGGCCTGCGCGACCAGCCCGGGCAAGAGGCGCGCCCGCGCCGAGAGCGCCGCGGCCCGCGCTGGGAGCGGCTGATCTTCGCGCAGCAGGAGGTAGATGGCGGCGTTCGAGAGCGTGGCCGTCCAGAAGAGCGGATTGCGCGCGGGCGCGGCGCGGGTGACGAGCGTGAAGCGCTCGCTCGCTATCTGGTGGCGCAGGACCTCGAGGTCGAGGGAGTCATCGCCAGGCGCCCCAAGCTGCGCCTCGGTCTGGTCCAGGAAGGCCAGCCAGCGCGCGAGGCTCGCGGGGCCGAGGTCCTCGAGCTTGTCGTCGAAGTCGCTGCGGCCCGCCTCGGTGGCCAGCGTCGGGTACTGGGCGAAGTAGCGCTCGATGAAGCCGGCCGCGATCGTGCCGGGCGAGGTGGCCGCCGCCAGCGCTGCGAGGAGGAGGAAGGGGCCCATCGGATCAGTCCCCCGCTGCACTAGGTCGCGGCCTGCGCGGCCCTCATGGTCTCGACGTAGGCGCGGACGCCGAGCGCCATGGGCGCGAGCAAGGGCTCGCCGGCGGAGGCCAGGCTCGAATAGTCACCGCTGTCGGCCGCGGCCTGGATGCGCGCGGCGAGCCTTCCGAGGTGGACCTGCCCGCCGTCCGTCGCCTCGCTGCGCAGCTTTCTGGCCAGGTCGCTGAGCAGACCCTTGGCCGAGGGCGAGTGCGAGAGCGCGATCTGCTGCAGGCGCGCCATCATCTGCGCGTGCGGAGAGAGCGTGACCTTGCTGGCGCCGAAAGGCTCGAGCGCGCCGGCGCGACCGGCGGGCGCGGGCAGGAGCGCAGGCCCCACCTGCCCGAGGCCGCCCGCGGAGAGGCCGGCTCGCTCGGCGGTGCTCATCGCTGGCCCTCACCTGACATGCGCGTTCCCCTCATCGACCGTCAGGGGACCATGTGTACTGCAGTCTCAATCGGCGTCAATGCGGGCGGGGCGCCGCCGCCGCACGAGGAGCGAAACGAGGACCAGACCACTCAGTAGATCGACGCCGGCCGCCGAGCTGCAGCCCCCGCCGGCGCTCGCCAGCGTCGGGACCGATCCGGCGGGCGCGGCGCTGACGATGAGCGTCGCGGTCGCGCTCCGCAGCAGCGCTCCCGAGGTGCCATCGACCGTGACCAGGTAGCTGCCCGCCGGCGTGCTCGCAGAGGTAGAGATGGTCAGCACCGCGACCAGGTCGGCCGTTGCCGCCGTGGCGGTCGCGCCGGCCGGCAAGCCGCTCGCGGTCAGCGCCACCGGCGCGGCAAATCCGCCGACGCGCGCGACGGTGACGGCGTAGCCGGCTGCCTCGCCCGCCTCGACGGTCTGGACCGCGCCTGCGGCTGAGAGGGAGAAATCGGCGGCCGGCGCGGGAGGCGGCTGCACCGAGGGGGGCGCCGCGGCGGTGACCACCAGCGAGGCCGCCGCCGTGTGTGAGAGCCCTGCGCCGGAGGCGACGAGGTCGAAGGTGTAGCTCCCGGCAGCGGCGTTGCTGGCGGCGGTGAGCGTCAGCGTCGCTCCAGCGCCCGCCTGCGCGAGGGACCCGGTGACGCCGGCCGGCAGGCCAGTCAGGCCGAGCTCGGGGACGCCGGTGAAGCCATGGAGAGCGCTGACATCCACTGCATAGATCGCCAACCCGCCCTGCTGCACCGACTGGGTCGCAGGCGTGACCCCGAGCGAGAAGTCAGGCGGCGGAGGCGGAGGAGGAGGCGGCGGAGGAGGCGGAGGCGGAGGCGGCGGAGGCGGCGCGACGTCGGCGAGCGACTCTCCCTCGACCATCCCGGAGTGGTAGACGACCGCGGTGCCGGCGATGGCGGCGTTCCGGTAGAGACCCTGCTTCAAGTAGTCGGTCTGGCCGGCGTAGAGCGTCGCAAGCGGAGTGCGCGCCAGGGCCGGCTTGCCGTCGAGCCAGACCTCGACAAAGCCGGTGCTCGACGACGCCGAGAACCGCACGTGGACCACGAAGTCGTGCCAGCTCCCGCGCACCAGCGGCGCGGTAAAGAGCACCTGGCTGCCCCGCGAGGTGAGCTGCAGCGTGTCGCCCTTGACGTCGAACTCGATGGGCGGCGAACCCGACGGACCGCTGTGGTGCCATTGGGTGAAGAGCTGCCAGTCGGGCGAGCTCGGGTAGTCGCTGGGAAAGAGCGTGCTCCAGGCGAAGTAGCGATCCTGGCCCTCGACATATTGGGGGAGGTGGACGACTTCGGCGCGGCAGCCGCTCGAGACCAGATCGCCCTGGCGCAGCTCGGTGCGCAAGGTCCTTCCGCCCGCGCGCGAAGGCGTCGCCACCACCGTCAGGCGGCTCGCGTCCTGCTCCTGCCTCGAGCTCCACTGCGACAGATCGCCGGTGGAGAAATCGCCGCGCCAGAGCACCGCCGCCACAGAGGGTGCCGGACAGGCGCCGATCGCCGCGGCCATCGCGAGGCCGCGCATGAACGTGTTCGCTCGCATTCTTCTTCGCTCCCGAGTGCGGGCGCGTCTGCACGGACTCCAACTCCGGCGCCCCTCGTAGAGCAGGAGCGCCGCCCCTTCCCGGCCGCGCGCGCTCCCGCTCTACGGGAGCGCCGCGCTGGTTGTAGAGCCACCTTATCGGCGCTCGTCGAGTTGGCTCAATGTGAGAAACGGGCGCGTCTTCGGCACCCGCGCGATCCGCGATCCGCGATCGGCAAAGGGCCGGCTCCGGACGTCGAAATCGCATACGACGGTTGACCGACCTGCGGCTGTTTCCCTCGAGGAAAGGGGTCGGCGCCGATGTGGGTGGCTGATTGACGTGTCGCACCCCGCAATGCTTTTAAGCGCGCATCGCAAGCAACGGGACCGCGTTCCTTTTGCTTCATTTCCCCGGGGTCGACATGGCTGTTCAACCGCGTACTCTGCTCTTCGCGTCAGCAATCCTGGCGGCCTGCGCCGCCTGCAACGTCAGCCCGGAGGATGTGAGCGGCAACGCCGACGACATCCAGCTCCAGGTTCCCGCTGCCAAGCTGTCGCCCAAGCGGATCACCGCCAGCGGCGATCACAGCCTGGTCGTCTCGCGCACGCCCCGCTTCGAGCAGCCCCTGACGGTCGTCCTCAAGCTTGAAGGCGAGCCGGTCGCGGTCGCGCGCAGCCACATGCCGAACAACAAGCTCCACGCCGCCGAGCGCATGAGCATCGAGAGCGCGCTGCTCCACAAGCAGAACCAGCTCGTCTCCAGCATCGAGGCCCTCGGCGGCACGGTGCACGCCAAGTTCCAGAACGCCATCAACGGCATCAAGGTCAGCGGCACCGCCGACCAGATCGCGCAGATGGCCCGCCTGCCCGGCGTGGTCGAGGTCATGAGCGTCGGCGTCCACAACCGCCTGAACTCGATCAGCGTGCCCTTCATCGGCGCCCCCTCGGTGTGGGACGGCCGCGGCGGCTTCCGCGGCGAGCACATCAAGGTCGCCATCATCGACACCGGCATCGACTACACGCACGCCAACTTCGGCGGCCCGGGCACCCCGGCCGCGTACGACGCCGCCTTCAAGGCCGGCACGCTCCCCGCCGACCCGGCGCTCTTCGGGCCGAACGCCCCCAAGGTCAAGGGCGGCATCGATCTCGTCGGCGATGACTACGACGCCTCGCCCGCGCACCCGCCCGTCCCGGACGCGAACCCCCTCGACTGCGGCGCGCACGGCAGCCACGTGGCCGGCACGGTCGCGGGCTTCGGCGTCAACGCCGACGGCTCCACCTTCCAGGGCCCGTACGACCTGAACACGCCCAAGAACACCTTCGCCATCGGGCCGGGCGTCGCTCCCCTCGCCGAGCTCTACGCAGTGCGCGTGTTCGGCTGCCGCGGCTCGACCAACGTCGTCGTCGAGGCCCTCGACTGGGCCGTGAAGAACGACATGCAGGTCGTCAACATGTCGCTCGGCTCGCCCTTCGGCGGCAGCGGCGACGCCGACGCGGAAGCCTCCACCAACGCCTCCAAGGCCGGCATCATCGTCGTCTCGGCCGCCGGCAATGAGGGCGGCGGCGTCTACATCACGGGCTCGCCCGCCTCCGGCGACGAGGGCATCAGCGTCGCCGCCATGGACTCGAACGACCCGGCAAACTACCCCGGCGTCAAGCTCGCCCTGGGCAGCACCTCGACCATCGTCACCCAGGACTCGAACAACAGCACCAACTTCAGCGCCACGGCCATGGGCGTCTACGTCCTGCCCGATGGCAACGGCGGCGTCTCGCTCGGCTGCAACGAGTCCGAGTACGTTGACGCCCAGATCGCCGGCAAGCTCGTCGTCACCAAGCGCGGCACCTGCGCCCGCGCCCTCCGCGCCCAGTTCGGCTACAAGCACGGCGCCGCCGCGGTCGCGCTGATCAACAACGGTCCTGGCTACCCGCTCTTCGACGGCCCCATTCCCGCCGCCGCCGGCAGCAGCACCGTCGTCGCCATCCCCTTCCTCGGCGTGCTCACGAGCGACGGGGCCGCGCTGGTCGCCGCCACCGCCGCCTCGATGGCCTCGCCGACCCTGATCCCGAACCCTGCCTATCGCGCCTTCGCCGACTTCAGCTCGGGCGGCCCCCGCACCGGCGACGGCCGCTTGAAGCCTGACGTCAGCGCCCCCGGCGTCAACATCGTCTCGACCGCGATGGGCACGGGCACTGGCGGCGTCGCCTTCTCGGGCACCTCGATGGCCACTCCGCACGTCGCGGGCGTCGCCGCCCTGGCCCTCGAGGCGCACGCCGGCTGGAACCCTGCCGACGTCCGCACGGCCATGCTCAACACCGCCGATGCCGCGCAGATCGTCGGCTTCTCGGTGCGCATGGGCGGCTCGGGCCTGGTGCAGCCGTACCTCGCCTCGCGCACCTCGGTCACCGCGACCGAGCAGAGCAGCGGCGCGGCCAACCTCAGCTTCGGCGTCGCCGAGTTCACCAGCCTCTTCCTCGGCACCAAGACCATCAAGCTGCACAACTCGGGCGACACCTCGGTCAAGTTCACCGTCTCGGCCACCCAGCTCTCGGGCTCGCCGAGCGCGGTCAAGCTCTCGACCAAGAGCGTGTCGGTCAGCCCGGGCAAGAGCGCCACTGTCGAAGTCACCCTCACCGTCCCGGCAGCGACGGCCGGCGACTCGACCGACTTCCGCGAAGTGGCCGGCCTCGTCCACTTCACGCCCGCGAGCGCCACCGCCAATGACGGCGTCGGCCTGACCGTGCCGTACTACCTGGTCCCGCGCGCCCGCTCCAAGGTCCGCGTGCCCGCGCTGCCCGGCGACTTCGGCCCGAAGAAGCCGAAGGCCGTGGTCAAGGTTCGCAACGAGTCGCCCTCGGTCACCGGCACCGCCGACTTCTACTCGTGGGGCCTCGCCGGCACCAACACCAAGGCGGGCGTGGTCGGCCTGCGCGCGGTGGGCGTGCAGTCGAACACGGTGGGCGCCGACCAGCTGCTCTTCTTCGCCATCAACACCTTCAAGCCCTGGTCGAACAACGCCCCCAACGAGTTCGACATCCTCATCGACACCAACGGCGACGGGAAGCCCGACTTCGCCCTCGTGGCCGCCGACCTCGGCGCGCTCACCACCGGCACGACGACGGGCCAGATGGTCACCGCGCTCTTCAACCTGAACGACTCGACCAAGAGCCCGGGCATCCAGTACCCGGTCAACACCCCGACCGACGGCACCACGCTCCTCCTCCCGGTGCTGGCGAGCGACCTCGGCGTCACCTCGGCGAACCCGCGCTTCTCCTACAGCGTCAACAGCTTCGCCTATACCGGCGAGTCTGACACGACGACCAGCGCCTCGTTCAACCCGTTCAACAACTCGGTCACCACCGGCAGCTACGCGACGCTGGCGCCGGGCAAGCACGCCTCGGTGGCGCTCTCCATCTCGGCTGACGAGTGGAAGCTGACCCCGGCGCTCGGCGTGATGGTCGTCGGCATGGAGAACTTCAACGGCGGCCAGGCCCGCTTGCTCGGAATCGGTCAGCAGGGCGACAACAACGAGTAGTTCTTGCCCGTCCGGGCGGTCATTTGAGTCCACAGTCTGACGGCGCGCCAGCGAATGTAACGCTGGCGCGCCGCAGTCGCTTTTGTGCTGGTAGAAGTACTTACGCCTCCGGAGCACCTCCGGGGCAATGCAAGGAGATCGGATGCAGAGCTCACACTCGAAGGCAGCTTCCCTCATGGCGCTCGGAGGCGCCCTCGTCGTCGCTCTGGCCGCCGCGCCCGCCCTGGCAGAGACCACAGGCGGTCCGCCGGTGGTCGTCACCGACGACGTCAACAACAAAGCCGGCACCAAGGCCACCGGGAACTTCGTCTGGGGCGGCATCGGCCTGTACCGGGTGGGCATCACCGTGGACTTCGGCGGCGGCAGCGTCTCCGGCAGCAGCACCGGGTTTGGCTTCAACGTCGGCGGCGCGATCAACCTCGTGCCGATCACGCCCGACCTGCAGCTGGCCGGCTGGGCCAACGCGGCCATCGCCTTCCCCAGCATCAACGTCTACCCGCTCACCGCCGGCCTCGCCGTCCGCTACGACAAGCTGCCCGTGCAGCTGCTCGGCGGCCTCGGCTTCACCATCATGCCGAACGGCGGCAACGACACTCCGCTCGGCCTCGACATCATGGTGATGGGCCTCTACCCGCTGCCGATGGTCGCGCCGCGTTTTTCTGCCGAAGCGCAGATGTCCTACAACATCCTCAGCAGCGGCTATTCGCTCTTCACCTTCACGGTGGGCGCAGGCTACGGCTTCTAGCTCGCAAGGTTGAGCGAACCGGCCGGTGCGCGCGCAAAGGACCGTCGCCGCATCGGCGTGATTTCTCGAGTGAGCGCAGGGTGCCGGAGCCACGGCCCTCTGCGCGCGTTCTACCGGCGCGGTCTTGCCGCAGGGCGGATTGCCGGCAACCGGCGCCGATTGGTTGCGTCCAGGAAAGTGCCCAAGAGCACCCAGCGGCGGGCGCGGTCGAGCTCGCCCGCTTTGGCGACCAGCGGCGTGGTGTAGTGCCAGAGCGGCAGGCGATAGCAGCCGATACCTCCCAGGGTATTGATTGATTGAATCTGCTCGAGGTGGCCGCCGTGCTCGTAGACCAGCCACTGGTGCGCCACCGAGCCATTGCTGAAGGTGAGGTGCAGGTCGAGATAGCCGCCCCTGGCCTCGCGGTCTTCCGGGTGGTGGTCGTTGTGCGGGCCCGCGTAATCATTGGCGCGATAGCAGAGCACTTGAGTTCCGCGCTTGAGTCGCAGCCGATATCCGCTGAGCGACTCCGCGAAGGCGTGGAAGCTGGTTGAGTTGAGCATCGCCGTCAGGCCGATCTCGGCCGCGCGCAGCGAGCCCTTGGATCGCGTCGAGGCCATCAAGAGCGTGCTCGAGCGCACGGCCTTGGGCAGCCGCTCCGAGTAGTTCTTCTTCATCGCCGAGATGGTCCGCGGTGGAATCGGCTGGTCCATCGGCGTCAGGCACTCCAGCAAGGTGCGCTCGAGCAGGCCCAGAGCGGCCCGCGCGCGCTCTCCGTCCAGCAGATCGGGCGCCGAGACGTAGCGGAGACCCGCGGCGAGCGAGCCGCAGAGCGGGTCCTTTCCGGCCAGCACGCGGCGTCCCCGGGGGGAGAGAATGGCCTCGAATTCCGCGGGGAAGCGCTGCACGCGGGCGACGCTACCAGACCGCCGCCGTCGCCGCTCGACCGCTCCCAGAGGCGACCGGATGAATTTGACGCACATTGACAACGTCGCAACCGGAGGCGCAGCGTCAATTGCGCCTGCCAGCACCTTCGCCCTGGGAGGGGCCCATGTTCGACTCCGTTCTGCGCAAAGGCGAGCTCACGGGCCGCTCCAATGCGGGCACCTTGCTCTCGGTCTTGCTGCACGTCGGCCTCGTCGCCGTCCTCCTGCGCCTCGCCACCACGCCCGAGGCGCCGCCGCTCTTGCCCACGGTCCACGTCGGGCATCCGGTGATCTTCGCGGAGCCCCGGCCGGCGGCGCCGCCGCTCCCGAGGGGACACACCTCGGCCGCGCGCGTGCCGCAGAAGCCGGCCGGCAAGCCCGATCTGGTCCAGCCAACCGCCGTCCCGGCGCCCGCGATCGAGCTCGCGCCTGCGCTCGCGCCCGCCGAGCTCGACGACGCGTTCGACGAGGGCGGCAGCGACGAGGGCACGGCCGACGGCCGACCTGGCGGCGTGGCTCACGGCACCGCCGAGGGCGTTCCCGGAGGACGAGGCATCGGCGTCGCGGCACCCGCGCCGGTCGCCGTCGCGTCTGCTCCCGCGCCCGTCGAGTTCACCGACGAGATGACCCGGCCCCGGATGCTCTCCGGCCCGCCGCTCGCCTATTCGGAGAAGGCGCTCGAGCGCGAGGTCGAGGGCCAGATGATCGTCAAGTGCGTGGTCACGACCGAAGGGATCGTCCGCGCCTGCCGCGTCCTCAAGGGCCTCGCCTTCATGGACTCGCTCGTCGTCCAGAACCTCCTGGCGCGCCGCTACTCGCCGGCGCTCTTCCGGGGCCGGCCGATCGCGGTTGATTACACCTTCAAAATCAACATGACTCTACCGCGATAGGCACTCGCCGTTGGCGCCAATGCCAGGCAAATAGGCACCGGGACCGGCCGCCGTCAGGCAGAGGCCCGCCGCGCGGAACGGGCGCCCACCCGCGCAATGGGGCTCGCTGCGCTCGCATCGATCGGATTTCTTGCCGCGGGAGCCCTTAATCCTCGCGACGGGCCTCTGCCTGCCGGCGGCCTATCTGCCTATCTGCCTGACATTGGGAGGGGGGAAAGAGACGTCAGGTGGTCGCGCTTGAGTACTCAAGCTGACTTACTGGATTTCATTTTCCCATCCCTCCCAATGTCTGGCACATAGGCAGCGGGCAGGCGGGAACCCGTCGGGAGGATTGAGGGCTCCGGCAACCCTGCATTGAAATTGGTGCAGATGTGCCGGTGGGCGCCCGTTCCGAGCGGCGGGTTCCCGCCTGCCCGCGGCCGGTACCCTACCGGTGCCTGTTTGACTGGCATTGCCGCTAGCGCAGCGCCTCGACTAGCAGCTCGCGCAGCGCCTTCGGGTTGGCGCGGCCGCCGCTCTCGCGCATGGCGATGCCGAGCAGCGCGCCGATGACGTTGGCGTTTCCTGCCTTCACCCGGCCGACGAGCTCTGGGTTTGCGGCCACCACTTTTTGAATCACGGCCTCGAGCGCCGAGGAGTCCGAGATCACCGACAAGCCCCGCTGCTCGACGATGGCGCGGGGCGAGCCGCCGCCCGCGAGCATCTCGCCGAGAACGTCCTTGGCGAGCCGCGACGAGAGCGTGCCCGCGCCGATCAACGACACCAATTCGGCCAGGTGCGCGCCGCCAAACGGCGCCTTGTCCTGCTTGCGCGCGCGCAGCTCGCCGAGCAAGTCATTGCAGATCAGCGCCGCCGCCTCTTTCGCCGGCGCGCCGGCCTTGATCGCGTCTTCCAGCAGCGCGCGCAGGGCGGGGTCGCCATCGAGCGTGCGGGCCTCGTCGGCGCCGAGCGAGAGCCGCGCTTGCAGGGCCGCGGCCGAGGGCGACAGCTCGTGCGCGACGGGCGCGGCCTGGGGCTGCTTGTGGGCTTTGACCCGCGGCTCGGCCGGGGCCTTGGCGGCCTTGCCCCACGAGTCCTTGAGCGTCACGGTGCGGCCGAGCACCAGCGCGCCGGGCTTCGAGTCACTATCGACGACGAAATATCCCTGGCGCTCGAGCTGGAAGTGGTCGCCGGCCAAGGCCGTACCCAAGCTCGACTCAGCCCGCGCCTTGAGTATCTCCAAAGAGGCCGGATTCAGATCGGCGCGGAAATCGCCGCCTTCGCCTGGCTGCTCCTTGAGGAAGAGCCGATCAGAGAGGCGCACCTCGGCCTCGATGGAGTGGGTCGCGCTGACCCAATGAATCGTCCCTTGGACCTTCTGGCCCGGGGCCGCGTTGCCGCCGCGGGTGGCGGGGTCGTGGGCGCAGCGCACCTCCGAGATCGCGCCCTTCGCGTCCTTGACGAAGCCCGTGCAGGTGACCAGATAGCCGTGCCGGAGGCGCACCGTGCTCCCGGGCGAGAGGCGGTGGAAGTCCTTGGGCGGCTCTTCGGCGAAGTCCTCGCGCTCGATATAGAGGTCGCGCGTAAAGGCCAGCTTGCGCGACCCCGATTGGCCGGAGTCAGCGGGCCAATAGGGCGCGTCGAGCTCTTCCACCGCGCCCGCCGGCAGGTTCTCGATGGTGAGCTTGAGCGGTCGCAGCACGGCCATGACGCGGGGCGAGCGCCCGTCCAGGTCCTCGCGCAAGGTGTGCTCGAAGAGCGCCAGGTCAACGACGCTCAGGTTCTTCGAGACCCCGATGCGCGCGCAAAACTCACGGATGGCCTCGGGGGTGCATCCGCGCCGCCGCAGCCCGGCGATGGTCGGCAGGCGCGGGTCGTCCCAGCCGCTCACGTCCTTGTTCTCGACCAGCTCGAGCAGCTTCCGCTTGCTCATCACTGTGTAGGTCAGGTTGAGTCGCGCGAACTCGGTCTGCTTTGGTACCCAAGGCATCTCCGCGGCGGCGACCACCCAATCATAGAGCTCGCGCGCGCTCTCGAACTCGGTGGTGCAGAGCGAGTGGGTGATGCCCTCGATGGAATCAGAGAGGCAATGGGCATAATCATAGAGCGGATAGAGGCACCATTGGTCGCCGGTCCGGTAGTGGTGCGCGCGCTTGATTCGATAGAGCGGCGGGTCGCGCAGCTTCATGTTGGGCGAGGCCATGTCGATCTTGCCGCGCAGGGTCTTTGCGCCCTCGTCGAACTCTCCCTGCTTCATGCGGCGGAACAGGTCGAGGCTCTCCGCGGCCGGGCGATCGCGGTGCGCGCAGTTCGCGCCCGGCTGGGTCACTGTGCCGCGATCGATCCCCATCTTCTCTTCGCTGCAATCGCAGACATAGGCCCGGTGGAGGCCAATCAACTTTTCGCCGAGCTGGAAGAGCTGCTCGAAGTAATCGGACGCATAGAACATCTTGTCTGCCCAATCAAACCCGAGCCAGCGCACGTCGCGCTGGATGGCCTCGACATATTCGAGGTCCTCGGTGGTCGGGTTGGTGTCATCCATGCGCAGATGGCAGGCGCCCTGGAACTCATTGGCCAGGCCGAAGTTCAGGCAGATCGACTTGGCGTGGCCGATGTGCAGGTAGCCGTTCGGCTCGGGCGGAAAGCGGGTGGTGACCTTGCCGCCGTGCTTGCCTTGCGCGACGTCGCCCTTGACCAGGTCGCGGATGAAGTCGGAAGGGCGGGACTCTCTGTCGGCCATGCGGTTTCGCCTCGCTGAAGGACGCGGAACATACCTCCGCCGCTCCGCGTCCGTCAGCAAGAAGCGCCGCTACCAGCAGTCTGGCGCCGACCCAGGCGGGCCTGCCCGGCCGCTCGATGGGCGAGCGGCGGAAACGCGGTAGGCTCTGTCCATGAAGCTCCTGCTCATCGCGCTGCTGGCCGGGCTCGCCGCGCTGGCCGACAAGGCGCCAAAGACGCCTGCCAGCCGCCTGGAACAGATCGGCGAGTACAAGTTTCGCTGGGAGCGCTCGAAGACGAACCCGAAGCTCAAGCTGCCGCTCCTCGCTGCCTACCCCGACGCGGCGGTCCTGGCGGCGGTGAATGAAGACCTGGCGAAGAAGCTCCAAGGCCTCGGCTGCGAGGACGGGCAAGGCGAATGGGAGACCAAGGCCAGCGTCGGCTATGCGGGGCGCGACGTGCTCAGCGTCGTCATCCTCTCCAGCTTCGACTGCGGCGGCGCCCATCCCGACCAGAGCGATGACTCCACGACCTATGATTTGAAGACGGGAAGAGCGGTGCAGTTCGAGCGGCTGTTCGAAGACTACGACAAGCGTTCGGAGGCGATCCTGAGAGCGATCTTCGCCGCGCGCATCGACGAGTCCGCCGCTGCAGCCGGAGGCGACCAGTGCCCGGACAAGTGGCCTTTCAGCGAGATCTCCGGCTGGACATTGCAGTATCACCTCGAGCCGGGGGGGCTCGTCGTCTCGCCGCTCTTTCCCCACGCCTTGGCCGCCTGCTCCTTTGAAACCAAGCTCGCCCTCGAGAAGCTGCAGACCCTGGGCCCGGCGGCGCTGCTCAGGCGGCTGTCGAAGTGAGCCCGCTGCAGCCGCGCGGGCTGATCTTTCGCGGCGAGCAGGTGCGGATGGGCAAGTTTCGCGCTCGCCCGCAGGAGCCGCACTTCATCGACAGCGGGCCGGCGCGCGCCTTCCTGGTGGTCTTTCCGCGCACGGCGGTGCGCATCAAGCGGGCCGGCGCGCAGACGCTGGTGGCCGATCCGACGCAGATCGTCTTCTATAACGAAGGGCAACAGTACCAGCGCGAGGCCATCGCTCCGCAGGGCGATCGCTCCGATTGGTTCGCCTTCAGCGAGGAGGCGCTGGTGCAGGCGATGCTGCCCTTCGACGAGAGCGCCGCCGATCGGCCAGGCCGCCCCTTCGTGCGCGCCCAGCTTCCCTCGGCCGGCGGGACCTATCTCGAGCAGCGCCTGCTCTTCGCGCAAGCCGAGGCGGCCGGCGGCGCGGATCCGCTCTTCGTCGAGGAGGCCGCGCTGCGACTGCTCGGGCGCGCCGTCGGAGCTGGATACCGGGCGCTTGGAAGAGTGAGCCTCCGCCCGGACGCCGCGGCGCGCCGGCGCCAGGACGAGCTGGCCGAGGCGGCGCTCTCGCTGCTCGGCCGGCGCTTCGCGGACCGGGTCTCGCTCGCGGCCCTGGCGTCGTCGCTCGGCGTCTCTCCGTTCCACCTCTGCCGCGTCTTCAAGCAGCGCGCGGGCCGCACCATCCACCAGCACCTGGGCGCGCTCCGCTTGCACCACGGCCTCGAGCCGCTGCTCGAAGGGCCGGGCGAGCTCACCGCGCTCGGGCTCTCGCTCGGGTACTCGAGCCACAGCCACTTCACGCTCGCGTTCCGCACCGCCTTCGGAGCGACACCGTCGGCCGTGCGGCGCCGCCTGCGCAAGCCGTGAGCAAGTTCGTGACAGCGGGCTGGCCTCGGCCCCGTGCGAAAACAAGCCGCATGAGACTCGACTGCCTCGCCGCCGCCGCCGGTTGCTGCTTGATTGCTTGCGCCTCGCCCGCGGGAAAGCCGCTGCCCACCTGGTCGGCGGAAGGCGGCTGCAAGGGGGCTGAGTATCGCCGCCTCGATTTCTGGCTCGGCGAATGGGACGTGCAGAGCCCCGAAGGAAAGCGCGAGGGGCGCAATCGCATCTCGGCCACCCTCGACGGCTGCGCGGTGCGCGAGGAGTGGTCGGACCAGGACGGCAGCCGCGGCGAGAGCTTGTTCTTCTTCGACCGCGCGCTCGGCCGCTGGAAGCAGGTCTGGGCGACCAGCGGCGGCGGCTGGAAGGAGAAGCTCGAGCAGCCGGGCGGCGAGGGGGAGGCGCTCCGCTTCCAGGGAGAGCTGCGGCGCCCGTCGGGCGGCACGGTGCTCGACCGCACGACCCTGGCGCGGACGGCGGACGGCGGCGTCGAGCAGCTCATCGAGCAGTCGATTGACGGCGGCGCGCACTGGACCGCTTGGAAGGGACTCTATCGGCGCAGGGCGGCGTCGCCTGCGTGCGCTCTCCCCGAGCATCGGCAATTTGATTTCTGGCTGGGCGATTGGAGCGTGGTGATTCGCGCCCGCAAGGCGCCCGGGGTCGAACAGTGGGCCGAGGCGCGCGGCACCAATCGCGTGCGCAGCACCTTCGCCGGCTGCGTGATCGAGGAGCAGTTCGAGGCCGGTGGGCCGGGCGCGCCCTGGGCGGGTCACAGCGTCTCGCTCTTCACCGGCGGCCACTGGCGGCAGACCTGGGTGGACGACAGCGGCTCGTATCTGGCGTTTCAAGGCGATTGGCAAGACGGCCGGCTGGTCCTCTTCGGCGAGCCCGTCGAGAAGGAGGGCAAGCGGACGCAGATGCGCATGGTGTTCTACGACCTGACTCCAAAGAGCCTGCGCTGGAGCTGGGAGCGGACCACCGACGGCGGCGCCACCTGGGAGGCGCTGATGTTGATTGAGTATCAGCGGCGGTAAAAGGTCTAGCCAATGGCGGGCAAGAGCTCGGGCAGGTTCTCGAGCCGCGCCAGGGCTGCCTGCAGCTCGCTGCGGGATTGCGAGCGCGCGAGCGCGTCGGACGGGGTCACTTCGCCGCTCTGCACCAGCCTGACGAGCGCGTCGTTGAGCGTGACCATGCCGGCGGCGTGGCCGCCCTCGATGATGGAAGAGATGACGAAGGTCTTGCCTTCGCGGATGGCGTTCGCGACTGCGCCGGTGGCGATCAGCACCTCGCGCGCGGCGACGCGGCCCTGGTCCACGCGGCGGCAGAGGGCCTGCGCCAGCACGCCGAGCAGCGAGCGCGCCAGGAGCGTCCGCGCCTGGGGCTGCTTGTCGGCGCTGAAGGCCGAGACGAGCTGGTCGAGCGCGTCGGCCGCGGTGCTGGCGCGCATGGCCGCGATCACGAGCTGACCGCCGGTCGCCGCCTGGAGCGCGAGCGCGATGGTGGCCTCGTCGCGCAGCTCGCCGATGACGAGGACATCGGGATCTTCGCGCAGGGCCGCTTCCAGAGCGGCCGGGAACGATCGGGCCAGCTCGCCCACCTCGCGCTGGTTGACGAGGCAGCGCTGGTTTCTGTGCACCTGCTCGATGGGCGCCTCGACCGTCACGATGTGCCCGTCCACGCTGCGGTTGACGTGATCGGTGAGCGCCGCGAGGGTGGCGGACTTGCCCGAGCCGGACGGTCCGCAGACGAGCAGGAGGCCCTGCGGGCGCTCGCACAGGGCGAGCACCTCGGGGGGAAGCTGTAGCTCCTCGGCGGTGGCCAGCGCGGCGGGGATGAGGCGGATCGCGGCGCCGATGCCGAAGCGGTCGGTGAGCAAGTTGACGCGAAAGCGCGCGCCGCTCGCCTCCAGCGCGAACTCGGCGGAGTGCTCGACCGCCCAGGTCTCGCGCTGGGCGGGCGGGGCGATGGCAAAGAGCATCTCCTCCACTTCCTGCCGGGGCAGCGCGCCCGTGCCGTCGATGCGCACGATCTCGCCGTCCACGCGCAGCCAGGGGATGCCGTCCGACTGCAGGTGCAGATCGCTCGCGCCGTGCGCGATCACCAGCGCGAAGAGCTCGTTCATCGCCGTCGCCGGGTCGGCCGAGGGCGAGCGCGCAGCGATGGTCCGCCGCGCCACCGGCGCCAGGAGCGAAGGGGGCGGCAGCGCCGGCAGGTCCGCGCGCAGCGTGGCCCTGAGCCGATCGCCCTCCTGCTCGCAGCGGACCAGCACCTGCCCGCCCGAGGCGAAGTAGCGGAACTCGTGGACGCCGGCCGAGAGCTTGTCGCGCAGCTCGGCGGGCGCGATCTCGGAGCAGGCGCCGAGGATGTGCTCGGTCCGCAGCGGCTGGCGGATGACTGGCCGCGAGCCAGCGCCCGTGCGGAGAGACGCAGGCGCTCCCGACTCCAGCAGCAGCACGGCGCCGGGCTCCCGCAGGAGCAGCTCGATCAAAGGATCCAGGCGTGACATCAGCGCGGAGGCTCCATGTGGCACGAGGATCGGCCCCCGCGCCCTTCCCTTGAGCGGAGCGCGGAGCGGCTATAGTCGCCGCTCCGCCTGCAGGGAGGGGATCTGCCATGACTGGTCTGACGACGCTCGGCACCGTGCACACCGCCATCGGCGTCGCCGCCCTCGTCGCCGGGGCCATCGCGCTCGCAAAGGACAAGCGCATCTCGACCCGGAGCCGCTTCGGCGTCTTCTACCTGATGGCGACGCTCATCACCGCCGCCACCTCGCTCGGCATCTACCAGCACGGCGGGTTTGGCGTGCCCCACGCGCTCGGCCTGTTGACCATCGCCGCGCTGGCGATCGGAACGCTAGCCGCCCGCTCGGCGCTCTTTGGCGCGCGCGCGGCCTATGTAGAGACCATCAGCTACTCATCGACCTTTCTCTTCCACCTGATCCCCGCGGTCACCGAGACATCCACGCGCCTGCCCGCCGGCGCGCCGCTCCTGACCTCGGGTGACGCGCCCATCCTCAAGGTCGTCTATCTGCTGCTGCTGGGGGCCTGCGCGGTCGGCACCTGGCTGCAGATCAAGGTGCTGAAGAGCGCGGGCTCAACTCAAGCCAACTCTATGCCTCTGGCTTAGGTTGCTCGCGGGGCCCAGCGCCAGCTTCCCGCGGCAGCGTGACGATGAAGCGCGTGCCGGTTCCGGCGTCGCTCTGCAGGGTGATGGTGCCGCCGTGCGCCTCGGCGGACTTGAGCGCCTGCAGCTCGGTGACGTCCTCGGTGTGCTGGAGGATGAACGCCACCTCGCCCCGCTCGTCGAGGATGGGCGTGTGCGTGGCGCTCCAGTAGCGGTCTTGCTGCACGCCGCCGGGTCCCGGCACCCGATAGCCCGCGTCTGCATCGCCCGCGCGATCGAGCCCTGGACCTGCTGGACGCTGGGGCTGTTCGGGCTCGCGGGATCGTCGGGAAAGGCCTCGAAGAGGTGGCGCCCGAGGAGATCCTCGAGCCGCGAGGAGGTCACGGCCAGATACGCCCGGTTGGCGGCGACGAAGCGCAGCTCAGACCGGCGCCGCCACGGGCGCAGCCGCGCCTGCCAGTGTTCACAGGCAACTGCGCCGCCCGGGAACTTTCGCGCCCGGGCTCGTTGAAGCTGGGCACCCACCTTCCTCTTGGAGCTTCGATGGCCTTCCCCGCTCGTCTCCTCGCTGCCGCCGCGGCGCTGCTGCTCGCCGGCGGCGCCCAGGCCGTCAAGCCCCGCACCGCGCCGCTCGCCCCCGCGCGCGCCGGCGCCAACGGCTTTGGCGAGCTGCTCATCGGCGGCAAGCGGATCCCGCGCCTGGCGGCACGGCCACTGCCGATGTCTCCGCAGGGCCAGACCATCGTCAACCAATTCTTCGCCGCCAGCCTGGCGCTGCCGCCGGGACTTGGCCTCACCAACTATCGCGAGAAGGGCCAGGCCCTGCGCGCCGCGACCGAGCCCACCCCGGTCAGCGGCAAGCCGTTCGGCAAGCTGGCCGTGTTCATGCCGGGCCTGGGCGGCTTTGGCCCCTCGGCGGCCTTCGTCTACCGGCTGGCGCGCTATGCCGACAAGGTCGTCGTCACCTACCAAGGCACGACGCAAGCGAGCCGCAACACGCTCCGCATCGCGGCGCACATCGACGGCGTCCCGGTGCCCAAGAGCCTGGTGGGAAAAATTCTAATGATGGGCGAGCCCGCCAATCGCGCCATCCTCAGCCCGGACCAGGCCTCTGACTTGTTGATTACCTATTATGAATTGATGCGGCAGAAGCAGGCGCTGCTGGGCTTTGATCCGCTGACCTCGAAGTCGACGCTCTTTGGCCACAGCGAAGGCAGCTTCATCAACGTGATCACCCGTGAGCGGCTCGAGCAGGCGGGCTTTCCCGACACCATCGGCAAGGTCGTGATCATGGCCGGCGGCCTCGGCGCCACGCAGATGAACAAGTGGGCGCCGATGCTGGCCATGCAGGCCTACCAGAAGGTCGTCGAAAAGCTCGGCCAGCCCTCGAACCTCGCTGGCGTCGTGCATTCGTACGAGCGCATCATCGGGTCGTTCGCGGGCAAGGAGCGCCTCGTGGACCTGGGCGTGGCCGGCGTCATCGGGCCGCCCATCCGCCTGCAGGGTCTGCACATCGAAGGCATGAACGACATCCGCCCGGGGATGCGCTTTGCCGCGGTCGGCGAGGCCACCTTCGATGCGCTCTCCAAGCCGTGGAAGGCCTGGTCGGGCGAGCTCTTGAAGATGCTCGCGACCAAGGGCAACAACGAGGACGACGGCATCGTCAAGGTGGCGTGGGCGCGGTTCGGGAAGAAGTTCCTGCTCTTGAAGAAGCCGCACGACCACGCCAACATGATCGAGGATCCGTCCGCGGTGGACGAGATGGCGCAGGCGCTCGCCAATTAGCCCGACTCAGCGCCCGAGCGAGAGGACTGCCCGAGGCTTCCATTCGCGGTATTCTTGGCGGGTGAAGCCCTTGCTCGCCTGCGCTGTCGCGGCCGCCGTGGTCGCTTGGGGATGCGGCACAAGCAACTCCGCGCCTGCCTCCGACGCGGGAGTCGCCGACGGCGGCGCGGACGCGGGGCCAGACGCGGGCCCTGATGCCGGCGGCGCGAGCGACGGCGGCGATGCGGGCAGCGCGCAGCCTGACGGAGGCAGCGACGCGGGCCCTCTGCCCACCATCGGCGGACTCTTCGAGCAGCCCGAGCCCTGGACGCTCGATGTCTCCGCGCTCGCCAAGGACGGCCGCTCGGACGCCATCCTCGCCGCGCTGGGAAGGCTCGGCGGCTTTGGCGGCAATCGGCTGCAGATCGACTTCTCCATTGCGCTCTTCTTTGCCGACGCGAGCACGCCGCGGCAGACCATCACCGCCGCGCCTGGCATGACCTATTGCTATGGCGGGCTGGATTGCGACGCGGTCCCCCTGCAGATGCCCTTGCCCGCGAATGGCAATACCGAGGGCAGCAATACCTACGCTTGCGACACCGCGCACAATGATTGCCATGTGCTGGTGGTCGAGAAGACGCAAAAGAAACTCTACGAACTCTATAACTCAACTCAAGCCGGCGCCGGCTTTACCGCGCTCGGCGCCTTTGTCTGGGACTTGACCAAGGCCTATCCGGCCAACCTGCGCGGGGACCAATGCACCTCGGCGGACGCGGCCGGGTTTCCCATCGCGGCGCTCCTGCCCACCTCCGATGAGGTCGCGGCGGGCGAGGTCAAGCACGCGCTCCGCTTCATCCTGCCCAACGCGCGAATGAAGCACCGCGCCTATGTCCACCCAGCCACGCACGCCGGCGCGCCCAGCAGCCTCGACGCCAACGCGCCTCCTTATGGCGTGCGCCTCCGACTCAAGCAGGCCTTCAATGAAGCGCCCTTCAATGCCGGACAGAAGGTCATCCTGCACGCGCTGAAGAAGTACGGAATGCTCCTCGCGGATGGCGGCACCATCGCCTTCACCTTCGCCGACGATCGGACCAGCGCCGCCAAGTGGGCCTCGCTCGGGATCGGCCCGCTCGCCTTCGCCTCGATCGCCGTCACCGACTTCGAGGTGGTGGCGCTCGGCCCCGAGATCGCGCTCACCGACAGCTGCGCGCGCAATCCGTAGAGCTCGATGTCAGTCAGAGAGGCGCCGGAGGTACCGGCCGCGGGCAGGCAGAGACCTGCCGCGCGGCACGGGCGCCCACCCGACAGAGGTGGCTCGCTGCGCTCGCATCTTGAGAGTTTGCGTCGTGAGCCCTGAAGCCGCGCGACAGGTCTCTGCCTGCCCGCTGCCTATCTGCCAGACATTGAGT
>JBBRMA010000027.1:0-75380 GCA_038231075.1 Myxococcales bacterium
CCGCCGGCAGGCAGAGGCCCGCCGCGCGGCACGGGCGCCCACGCGCGTCTGGTGGCTCGCTGCGCTCGCATCGATCGGATTTCTTGCCGCGCGAGCCCTTAAGCCGCGCGACAGGCCTCTGCCTGCCGGCGGCCTATTTGCCTATCTGCCTGACATTGAGAGGGGGGGGGAAAGAGAACCAATTGATGACGATTGAGACTCGAGCCCAGAACTGACTCACTCTATGTCTATTTCCCCCCCATACTCAAGGTCTGGCAGATAGGCAGCGGGCAGGCAGAGACCTGTCGCGCGGCTTTAGGGCTCCCGCAGCAGAAATCCAAAAATGCGAGCGCAGCGAGCCACCGCGTGCGGGTGGGCGGCCCGTGCCGCGCGGCAGGTCTCTGCCTGCCCGCGGCCGGTACCTCCGGCGCCTATCTGACCGACATTGCGCCTAGCCGCCGATCAGCCGCTCGAGCTCCTCGAGCTCTGCCGCGCTGCAGTAGCTGGTCTGCTTGCCGCCCGCGGCCAGCTCGATGCGCAGCTCCACCCGGGCCCCCGGCTGCGGCACGGCGGTGTGGCTCTTGGCTTTCTGCAGCGAGGCGAGCAGCGTCGCCACCCGCGGCGTCGAGGGCCTGCCGGCGGGCTTCTTCTTGTACCCGAGCGGCACGGTCCGCTCGGCGCCGCCCTCGAGCAGGGCGAAGGCCTCGAGCACCCGGTGCGCCTGGTCCTCCAGGTCGCCGCCGCCCCAGCGCTGCGTCTCGTCTTCGAGGTCGAGCTCGGCGCCCTCGTGCGGCAAGAGCTCGCCGGTTGCGGTCGCCTTCGAGGCCGCGGTGCGAAAGCGGTTCCGCTTGCCGCCGCTGGTCGCGACCACCTCGTACAGCTCGATGCCATTCTGCGTCCGGGTCGCGAGCTGCAGCGCCGCGCGCCTGGCCAGCGCCGCCCGGTCCACCAAGACGACGCAGCCGTCCGCGCCGTGATCGCGCAGCGTGATGGTGCCGTCCTTGGCGCCGTCGTCGTGGACGAGGCCCAGCGTCTCGAGTGCCTTGGGCAGCGTCGCGATCAGGGTGTCCCAGCCAAGCTTCCTGCAGCGGAGCGCGACCAGCTCGAGCCTGTTCATCGGCCCAGCCTACTCCAACGTCGCGGCGGCCCGCGGAGTTGCGCACGATTCCGTCCGCGCGGCCGTCCGACCCGAACGGGGGCACACACGCGCGTGAGGCGAGAGGCGAGCGCTCGTCGCTCAGCGCCTTGAATTCCAGCAGCGCTGCAAGAGCCTCAAGTCGAGACCGGCGTTGCCGACTCTGCGGAGGCGATGCTCGCCCTACGCCACGCCTCCCGATCGTCCTGGCTGCCCGCCGCGCTGGCCGCGCTTTCCCTTGCCGGGCCTGCGCGCGCCGCCCCCAGGCCCTACGTGTTCGCGCAGGGCTACGACGGCCTGCCCGAAGGCGGGCTCGACCTCGAGAGCTGGTTCGGCGCCAGCAAGCCGCAGGCTGGCGCGACCACCTGGGACTGGTGGATCGGCCCCACCGTCGGCCTCAACGACCGGGTGGAAGCGGGGTTCTTCGCCGTGCTCGTCCAGACGCCGCAGGGCGCGGCCGGCACCGCGCTCGCGCTCTCCGCGCTGCGCCCGTTCGTCTCGGTCCAGCTCGCCGACAAGGGCGCCTTGCCCGTCGACCTGCGCCTGCGTGGCGAGGTGGCCTTGCCGACCGGCGGCGGGGGGCCGACCACGGCCTGGATCACCGCCATCGCCGCGCGCGACTTCGGCCGCGTCAATGTGACGGCGAATCTCAGTTACTCGAACAGCTTCGGCAGCTCGCACGACAAGTACGTCACCGGCGAGCTCGGCGCCTCGGTGCTGCTCGGGTTTGGCCTGCGCGCGGGGGTCGAGGCGGAGCTCCTGGCCGAGCTCTCGGGGCCGAGCGCACTCTCGCCCGCCCTGGCGCTGGCCTGGGCCAACAGCAGGCTCTGGGCCTCGGTGTCGGTCGGGCCGTCCTACGGTGAGGAGGCGCCGAGCCGGCGCGGAAGGATCATCGTTGGCATGGCCTTCTGACCGCCTCCACGCGCTGCCGGCTGCGCTGCTGCTCGCCCTCGCGGGGACTCCGACCGCGTCGCCGGCGGCGGGCGCGCTTCGAGGCCGCGTCGAGCTCGCGGGGCGCACGCTCGGCGGCCAGCTCACCTCGCCCGCCGAGGCCTTCGTCTACCTCGAGGACGCGCCGGGCCCCGCCCGCCCGCAGCGCGCTCCCGCGCGAATCCTGCAAAAGCGGAAGTCGTTCAGCCCGTCGTTCGCCGTCGTCCCCAAGGGCGGCCGCGTCGCCTTCGAGAACGGCGACGGCCTCTCGCACAACGTCTTCTCGCTCGCCCCCGGCAACACCTTCGACCTCGGCATCTACCCGCTCGGCCAGTCGCGCGAGGCGGCCTTTCTGGTGCCCGGCGTGGTGCCGGTCTACTGCAACCTCCATCCGCAGATGATCGCCTACGTCGCCGTGGTGCAGAACCCGTTCTTCGCCAGGCCGGCCGAGGATGGCAGCTTCCTCCTCGAGGGCATCCCGCCGGGCGAGTACACGCTCTTGCTCTGGTCGCCGCTCTCCAAGCCCGAGCGGACGCGCGTGCGCATCCCCGCGTCGGGCGAGGCGCAGGTCAAGCTCGTGCTGCGCGAGCGGGGCGATCGCGAGCGCCACGACGACAAGAAGGGCCATCGCTACGAGCCCTACGCGGCAAGCCCGCCGTGAGCTTCCAGAAGACCTTGCTGCTGGCGATGGGCGGGCTCCTCTTGCTCTCCGCCGTCGCCTCGCTCGGCGGCATGGAGCTGCTCACCTCGGCCGAGGTGCGCAACACCCTCGAGGGAGATCTGGCCGCGACCGCGGACGCCGTGACCGCGGGGATGCGCGCCGCCGCCGACCGGCTCGACGCCGAGGCAAACGTGGTCTCCGAGGAGCCGCGCCTGAAGGCCGCGCTCAACTCGCCCGCGGTGGACCGGGCCACGCTCGACGACGTCGCCGAGGAGCTGCGCCGCGCGGTCCGCTGGGACCTGCTCGCCCTCGCCGACGCGGACGGCCACCTGCGCTCGATCTCGGGCGGCCGGCGCGCCACCATCCAGCGCTCGGAGCTGCCGCTGCGCTCGGGCCTCTGGCTCGACGGCAGCGACGTCTATCAAGTCGCGGTGGTGCGCCTGCAGTACGGAGGGGCCGTCATCGGCTCGCTCATCGCCGGCGCCGCCATCGCCGACGCCAGGCTGATCGAGGCGCAGCGCACCGCGCGCGCCGAGCTGGCCGTGTTCGCCGAGGGGAGGCTGGTCGCGACCTCGCTGCCCGAGGGCGCCGCGCGCGGCGAGCTCTCGGCGCTCCATGGCGTCGTCGGGCGCGAGGTGGTCCTGGGCGGCCAGCGCTACCTCTCCCGCGCCCTGCCGCTCGGCGCCGGTGCCTCCGCGGTGGCGCTGCGCAGCGAGGACGCCGTGCTCGGCCCCTATCGCCGGCTGCGCCAGGCGCTCGCCGCGCTCGGGCTCCTTGGCCTGATCGCCGGCGCCGGCGCCGCGTGGCTGCTCGCGCGCGCACTCTCGCGCCCGGTGCGCGCGCTGGTGCAGCTGGCCGAGCAGGTCGGCCACGGCGACCTGACCGCCCGGGTGCAGCCCTCCGGCGCGAGCGAGCTGAGAGACCTTGGCGTCGCGCTCAACGAGATGGTCGCCCGCCTCTCGAGCCACCGCGCCGAGGTAGAGAAGAAGGAGTCGCGCTTCAGGAACCTGATCGACGCCGCGCCGGAGTCAGTCCTGGTGCTCGGCGAGAGCGGGGTCCTCTACGCCAACGCAGCGCTGGCCGGAAGCCTTGGCTGCACGCGCGAGGCGCTCTTCGGCAAGACCGCCGCCGAGCTGGTGAACCCCGACGACCTCGCGCTCCTGACCGCGCTGGCAGCGGGCCAGGAGGGTCCCGCGCAGCGCGAGATCCGCTTCCGCGGCGCCGGCCGCGACGTCTCGTTGGAGGTGGTCGCGGTGGCCTCCGAGTTCGAGGAGATGCGCGCCTGCCTGCTCTTTGGCCGCGACCTGACCGAGCGCCGCCAGACCCAGGCCCGCCTGATGGTGGCCGATCGCATGGCCTCGCTCGGCACGCTGGCCGCAGGCGTCGCCCACGAGATCAACAACCCGCTCAGCTACGTGGTCTCGAACCTCCAGTACGCCTCCGAGAACCTGGACGCGCGCGGCGAGGCCGCCGTCACCGAGCTGAAGGAGGCCGTGGACGAGGCGCTGGAGGGCGCCCAGCGCGTGCGCGTCATCGTCCGCGACTTGAAGACCTTCTCGCGCGGCGACGAAGCGCGCGTGGGCCCGGTGGACGTGCACCGCGTGCTCGAGCTGGCGGTCAACATGAGCTGGAACGAGATCCGCCACCGGGCGCGCCTCGTCAAAGCCTACGGCGCCAAGGGCGAGGTGCCGCTGGTCTTTGCCCACGAGTCGCGGCTCGGCCAGGTGCTGGTCAACCTGCTCGTCAACGCGGCCCAGGCCATCGAGGAAGGCGCCGCCGACCGCAACGAGATCACCATCACCACCGGCGTCGATCCTTCGGGCCGCGCGCTCATCGAGGTGAAGGACACCGGCAGCGGCATGTCACCCGAGGTGCTCAGCCGCATCTTCGACCCGTTCTTCACCACCAAGCCGGTCGGCAGCGGCACGGGGCTCGGGCTCTCCATCAGCCAGAGCCTGGTGGCGGGCTTTGGCGGCGAACTCCTGGTCGAGAGCCAGCAGGGCCGCGGGACGACCTTCAGGGTGCTGCTGCCGATGGCCGAGCTGGAGACGCCGCGCGAGGTCCTGCGCCTCGTTCCGCCCTACTCGCCCTCGGCGCCGACGCCGGTGGCCACCAGGAAGCGCGACACCATGTTGTAGCCGGCGATGGCCTCGTTTGCTTCCAAGTCGGGGTGCTATCGTCGCCGCATGAGCCAGCCAATCTCGCGGTTCCCCGTGCCTACGCTCGACGCGCTGCCCGAGGACCTCAAGGCGCGCATCCTCGAGGTGCAGGAGAAGGCCGGCTTCGTTCCCAACGTCTTCCTCGCGCTCGCCCACCGGCCTGCCGAGTTTCGCGCCTTCTTCGCCTATCACGACGCGCTGATGCTGCGCGAAGGCGGCCTGAGCAAGGGCGAGAAGGAGATGATCGTCGTCGCCTCGAGCGGCGCCAATGAATGCCTCTATTGCGTGGTGGCCCACGGCGCCATCTTGCGCATCTATGAAAAGAACCCGCTGCTCGCCGATCAGGTCGCGGTCAACTATCGGAAAGCCGACCTCACGCCGCGCCAGCAGGCGATGCTCGAGTACGCGCTCCTGGTGGCGCTGCGCTCGGCCGAGATCACCGACGTCCACTTCGCGGCGCTCCGCGAGCATGGGTTCGGCGACGAGGACATCTGGGACATCGGCGCCATCGCCGCCTTCTTTGGCATGAGCAATCGGCTGGCGAATGTGCTGAGCCTGCGCCCCAATGATGAGTTCTATTTGATGGGCCGCGTTCCCAAGAAGAAGCAATAAGCGCCGCGTGCTTCCCTATCTCGCGCCGCCCGTCTTGCAGCTTGGGCCGCTGCAGATCACCGCCTTCGACGCCCTGGTCTTCGCTTCTGTCCTGGTCGGGCTGGAGGTGTTCGTAAAGCGCGCCGCCCGCCTGGGCTGGGACAAGCAAAAGGCCACCTCGCTCGTGCTCTTCACCATCGCCTCGGGGTTCGTCGGCTCGCACGTCTTCGAGATCCTCGCCTATCACCCGCGCGACGCCTGGGAGCACCCGCTCGTCCTGGTGCAGCCGTGGGGCCGCATGTCGTCGTTCGGCGGACTGCTCGGAGGCATCGCGGGCGGCTCCTGGCTGGTGCGCCGGCGAGGCCTGTCGCGCGCGCAGGTGCTCGAATTCCTCGATATCGTCGCCTATGCCTTTCCTTTTTCCTGGAGCTTCGGCCGCGCCGGCTGCGCGCTGGCCCACGATCACCTGGGGGTCGCTTCCACCAGCGCGCTCGCCGTCGCCTTTCCGGACGGCCCGCGCTTTGATCTGGGTCTCTTGGAATTCTTCTATACGCTGTTGATTGCCGCCCTCTTCTTCGTGCTCGACCGCAGGCGACGCCCGACGGGCTTCTATCTCGGCGCCTTTTTCCTCCTCTACGGTCCAGTCCGGTTTGCGCTGGATATGCTCCGCGAGGGTGACACCCGCTACCTGGGCTGGACGCCGGGCCAATATCTCTCGGTCTGCGCCACGCTCTTCGGGGGCGCGCTGCTGATTCAACGCAAGCGCAGCGCCAAGCCGTTGTAAGAGAGCGCATGCCGCCCACCTTCCGCGCCGGCGCGCGCGATCCGCTGAGCAATGCGCGCCGCGGGACCTTGACCACCGCGCACGGAGTCGTGCAGACGCCCGCCTTCATGCCCGTCGGCACCCGCGCCACCGTGACGGGAATGTCGCCGCTCGACCTGCGCGAATTGCAGGCGCAGATGATCCTCGCCAATACCTTTCATTTGCTCTTGCGGCCGGGGCCCGATCTGTTCCGGCGCGTCGGCGGCATCCACAAGTTCATGCAATACGACGGGCCGGTGCTGACCGACTCGGGCGGCTTTCAAATCTTCTCCTTGCCCAAGTCCCGGGTGATCACCGAAGAGGGCGCGCACTTTCGCAGCTATATCGACCAGCACGTCGAGCTGCTCTCGCCCGAGCGGTCGATCGAAGTGCAGGAGGCGATCGGCTCGGACGTGATGATGGTGCTCGACGTCTGCCTGCCGTCCACCTCGCCCCCAGACGAGATCCGCTCCGCCATGGACCGGACGCACCGCTGGGCCTTGCGCAGCCTGGCCGCGCGCACGAGGCCCGAGAGCGGAGTCTTTGCCATTGTCCAGGGTGGCCTCGACCCCGCGCTGCGCAGGGAATCGGCTGCCTTTCTCACCGACCACCCATTCGACGGCTTCGCCATCGGCGGCCTGGCGGTGGGCGACACGCGCGCCGAGCGGAGCGACGTCATCGAGCTGGCCGCGCAGGCGCTGCCGGCGGACAAGCCGCGCTACTTGATGGGAGTGGGCACGCCGCCCGATATCCTCGAGGGCATCGCCCGGGGCGTTGATCTCTTCGATTGCGTGATCCCGACCACGCTGGCCTGGCAGAGCACGGCGTTCACCTCGACCGGCCGCGTCCGGCTCGACCGCACCGACTATCGCGACGCCGACGTGACGCTCGACCCGCGCTGCACCTGCTCGACCTGCACAACCTTTACCCGCTCCTACCTGCACCACTTGATGAAGTGCAAGGAGCCCCTTGGCCCGCGGTTATTGTCCTATCACAATCTACACTATTACCTTGAGTTGACCCGCGCGGCGCGGCAGGCAATCGACGAGGGCCGCTATGCCGCCTTCGCCAAGGAGACGCTCGCGGCCATCGACCGGCACGAGCACGCGGTTGGCGTCCCTGGCCGCAAGGCGCGCCACGAGGTGGTGGCCACCCGCAGCGGCGCGGTCGCCGTCCGCGACGTGCTCACCGGCGAGGTCATGCACCCGGTGATTGGCGCCGTGGCTGAGTCCGAGGCGCTCTATGCGCGCCAATCCCAACTCAAGGAGCGGCTGCTCGAGGGCACAGGGCCCCTGGTGCTCTTCGACGTCGGCCTGGGCGCGGCGTCCAATGCCCTGGCCGCCCGGCGCATCTCCGAGGAATTGATTCAACCCAATCGGCGCCGCCTTGAGTTGATCTCGTTCGAGAACGATCTCGGGGCGCTGCGCGTCGCGCTCGCCGACCCCCAGGCTGACAAGCTTGGCCTCTCGGGCGAGCCGGGCGACGCGGCCCGCGCGCTGCTGGAGACGGGCATCCACGAGACCGAGCGCACCCGCTGGCGCCTCGTCAAAGGCGACGCGCTCGCGCTCCTCGGCTCGATTGGCGACAAAGCAGAGATCGTCTTCTGGGACCCCTACTCGCCCAAATCGAACCCCGAGCTCTGGACCACGCGCGCCTTCGAATTGCTCCGCCGCCGCTGCGGCCCGCGCGCCACGCTCTTTACCTATAGCTCTTCAACCACCACGCGCGTCGCGCTCCTGCTCGCGGGCTTCGCCGTGGGAGCGGGCGACGCAACCGGAACGCAACGGCAGACCACCTGCGCGGCGGTCGAGCTGGGTGATCTCAAGAACCCGCTGGGCGCGCGCTTCCTCGAGCGCATCACTCGCTCGAGCGCGCCGCTGCCCGAGGGGGCGCCGCGCGATACCTTGGACCGCCTGCGCGCTCTGCCGCAATTTGGGGGCGGAACGCCAGGCAAATAGGCGCGGGACCGGCCGCCGGCAGGCAGAGGCCCGCCACTCGGAACGGGCGCCCACCCGCGTTAGGTGGCTCGCTGCGCTCGCAGCGATCGGATTTCTTGCCGCGGGAGCCCTTAATCCTCGCGACGGGCCTCTGCCTGCCGGCGGCCTATTTGCCTAATTGCCTGACATTGGGAGAGTGAAGGAGACGTCAGGTGGTCGCGCTTGAGTACTCAAGCTGACTCATTTGGTGTTGTTTACCCCATCCCCCAATGTCTGGCAGATAGGCAGCGGGCAGGCGGGAACCCGTCGCGAGGATTAAGGGCTCCCGACGCAAACTCTTAAGATGCGAGCGCAGCGAGCCACCTCTGTCGGGTGGGCGCCCGTTCCGAGCGGCGGGTTCCCGCCTGCCCGCGGCCGGTACCTCACCGGCGCCTATGTGCCTGGTGTTAATGAGAGACTCAGGCCGCGCGCTTTCTGCGCCCGCTTCTTGTTCAACTCAACCCCGATAGCATCCAGGCCCATTGAGTTGGCCACCGCGAGGATGGTGCCCACGCCGCAGAATGGATCGACGATGGTGCGTGTCTCTGTCTGGTCGCGCACGAAGGCGCAGGCGGCGCGGCAGGCGTGCAGGCCGATGGCGCGGACCCAGGTCATGTGGCCCGCGTCGGGCAGGACGTCGGCGGTCGAGCGGCCGAGGTCTACCTTGAGTTGCTTGGAGAACCCCAAGAGATGGCCATAGGCCGCGCGGCCGTAGGTGACGGTGCCCGCGGTGCGGCGGCAGACGATCTTGTGGAACAGTTGGGTGTGGCCCGCCTCGTCGGCGGCGCGCTGGACGAGATATCCCTTGTCCACCCAGCCGCCGGCGCGCTTGATATCGGTCTGATAGAAGAGCGCGGCGCCGTCGGGCGGAGTCCTGGCCAGCACCAGCGCGGCCGCGCGCGAAAACCAGTCGCGCCACGCCTCATAGCTGACGCCGGGCAATTCGGACCAATCAGGAAGCGAGGTAATCATCGAGCAGCCACGGAGGACGGGCTGCTCGGCGAGCCATTGCAGGGCATCGGTGCAATGAACGAGGCGCGACGGCTCGCTCATGCCAGCGCACGGGCCGCCCGGCCCATTCCTTCGGCCACGCTGGTGAAGGCGTCGGCGGAGCGCAGCCGCCCCTCGCCGAAGCGCTCGGCGAAGATCTGGCGGACCGAGGGAATCAACGAGGATCCGCCGGTGAGGAAGACCGCGTCGATGTGGCCCGCCGCCTTGGCCGGACCCGCGAGCAGCTCGTCCACGCAGCCGGAGAGCTCGTCGAGCAGCGGCGCCGAGAAGCGCTCGAACTCGGCCCGCGTCACCTTGACGTCGAGGTGGATGCGGGCGTCGTCGAACTGCACCCGCGCCTCGCTCGCGGTCGAGAGCTTGACCTTGGCCGCTTCGATCGCGCGAAACAAGTGATACCCAAGGTTGTGCATCACCAGATCGTGCAGCGCTTCGATGGCGGGGATGTTGTCGCTGGTCTTCAGCATCTGCTGGATCAGCTCTTGGGTCATCCGCTCGCGGATGAAGGACATCTCGTGCCAGGAGAGGAGCTTGTTGACCACGTGAGTTGGGATGCGGATCCGCTGGCCGGTCTCGCGATAGGTCGTGCCGGCGCCAAAGTGCTTGAGCAGCTTGTGCTTCATGATGGCCGCGTCGAACTTGTCGCCGCCGACATAGACGCCGCTCGAGGCAACGACATCAGGGCGCCGATCGGCGCGGTCGCGCCGCGAGGGGCCGAGGCGCATCAAGGTCAGGTCGCTGGTGCCGGCGCCGAAGTCCGCCACCAGGACCAACTCATCCCGCTTGAGTTGCGCTTCATAGGCAAGCGCGGCGGCGATGGGCTCGATGAGGAAGCGGACTTTCGCAAAGCCCGCCTGCTCGGCGGCGCGGAGCAGGCGCCCCTCGGCGAGTGCGTCGAGCTTGGGGTCGGTCGAGAAGACGGCGGGCCGGCCGAGCACGACCTCGTGCAGCGCCCCGCCGGAGAGCGCCTCGCCGCGCTCGCGCAGCTTGCGCAAGAGCAGCGCGACCAGGTCCTCGAGCTTCATGGTCCGGCCGCGCACTTGAGTTGCCGTGAACGAGGCGCTGCGCAGGTGCGACTTGATTGACTGGAGGAACCTTCCCTCGCCGTCGTCGAGGTAGCGGGCGATGGCCTCGGCGCCGGCATAGGTCTCGCGCTCGCCCTCGGGAAAGAAGAGCACCGAGCGGAACAGGCGCGGCTCGCTGGCCGCCGCGTCGATGGCCAGCACTTCGCCAGACGGCAGCGCCAGCGCGCTGTTCGAGGTGCCGAAATCAAGTCCGCAAGAGCCCATGCGATTTGAATCAAGCCTTGGCGAAGTCGATGAAGCCGCGCTCGAAGTCGGTGGCCTGCAGCTTCACCTTGATCTTGTCGCCGACCTTCAGGCCGCTGCTGCCGGTGATGACCCGCCCCTCGACGGGCGGGGCCAGCACGCGCACGAAGGTTCCCTTTTCAGAGGCGCCGGTGACGAAGCCCTCGAAGACCTGGCCCACCTTGTCGTGGAGCAGGAGCGCCGCGGCCGACTTGCGCACCTGCCGCTCGACCTTGGTGGCGGCCGCCTCCATGTCGTTGCAGTGAGTGGCTAGAGTTGAGAGCTCGGCGCTTGAGTAGGCCGGCTTCTGCCCCGCCAGCGCCGCCTTGACGAGGCGATGGGTGATCAAATCAGGAAACCGGCGATTGGGCGCCGTGGTGTGCGAATAGTCCTGCACCGCCAGGCCGAAATGGCCAGGCCCAGTCTGCCCGGGAGCCTCGGCGACATATTCTCCGCGGCCCATCAGCTTGACGATCACGAGCGAGAGATCGGGAAAGCGCGCTGCATCCGCGGCCCGCCGCTTCTTGAGGAACTCTTCCAGCGCCTTTGATTCAGGCTGCGCCGGCAGGGTCTCGCCATACTCAGCCGCGACGGCGACGATCTTGGCCCAGCGCTCGGGCGAGCGCACCACGCGGCGCAGGCTGGGGCTGCCCTTGGTTTGCAAGAAGACCGCCGCGACCCCATTGGCCGCGACCATCACTTCTTCGATCAACTGCCGCGCGCGGTTCTGCTCCTGGGTGGTCAAGTTGACGATCTTCTCGCCTTCGAAGACGGGCCGTGGCTCGATCGACTGTAGCTCGAGCGCGCCCTGCGAAAGGCGCCGCTTGCGCAGCCGCTGCGCCACCTCGTCTTGAGTCTTGAGTTGCTGCTCCATTCCTTTGGCGCGCGCGGCCGCCTCGGGCAGCTTTGCCTTTCCTTCGATCCAGGCGGCGATGCTGTCGTAAGCGAGCTTGGCGTAGTTGTGGACGAAGGCGCGATAGACGGCCCCGCCGCTCACCACGCCCGCCTGGTCGACGGTGTACTCAATCACCAAGGCGAGCCGGTCTTTGCCGCCATTCAATGACGTCAAGTCGGTCGAGAGCTTCTCGGGCAGCATGGGAAAGATCAGCGCCGCGGTGTAGACCGAGGTGGTGTTCCGCTCGGCGTGCGCGTCGAGCGCCGAGCCCTTCTTGACCAGCGCATCGACGTCGGCCACGGCCACCAGGATCTTGACGCGGCCGTCGCCCAGGTCCTCGCTCACCGAGAGCTGGTCCAGGTCGCGCGAGTCGTCATTGTCGATGGAGCAGAAGGCGAGCTGCCGCAGGTCGCGCACGCCCTCGCCTCCGCCCTCGGCCGGCGCGCGCAGGGCTTGCAGCTCGGCCAGCGCCGGCGCGGGAAAATCGGGCTCCAGCCCGCGCTCGACCATCGCCCGCCTGGCGACCCGCTGCAGGTCGTGAACGTTTCCCTGATTGGTTGGCATGCCGGCGATGCTAGCCGAGTTTTCCTCCGCCGGGACGCGCCGTGAACAGGCGGCGCTGATTTCCGCTATCAATGGTTCCAATGCCGACGATCCGCCCCCCGCGCGACGAGGCCGAGCTCTCCTCGCGGCTGGCGCTCTTGGTGGGCCGGCCGCTCTCGGCCATCGCCGCCGAGCAGGGCGTTCAGCTGCCCGTCGATCTGCGGCGCAACAAGGGCCTCGTCGGCCAGCTCCTCGAGCGCGCGCTCGGCGCGACCGCGGCCAGCCGCAGCGAGCCTGACTTTCCCGCGCTCGGCATCGAGCTGAAGACGGTGCCAGTCGACGCGCGCCGGCGCCCGCTCGAGTCGTGCTTTGTCGCCTCGCTCGAGCTCGGCTCCTTCGATAGGCGGTGGGAGACCTCGGGCGTCAAGAAGAAGCTGGCGCGCGTCGCCTGGGTGGCCATCGACGGGGAACGAGGCCTCCCGCTGGCCGCGCGGCGCTGCCAGGCGGCGCTGATCTGGAGCCCGACCCCGCTCGAGGCGACCGCGCTGCAGAATGACTATGAAGAGATCGTCGAGCTCTATGAGGAGGGGTTCGGCGCAAAGGTCACCGGCCACCGCGGCGCCGTCTTGCAGCTGCGCCCCAAGGGCAAGTCTGGGGCCGCGCTGCGCTGGGCGCTCGACGAGGAAGGCGCCACCACGCGCATGGCGCCGCGCGCGTTCTATTTGCGGGCGGCGTTCACCGGCGCGATCCTGGCGAAGATTAAAGAAGATTAGAATTGCTGCCGTCATCTGGCCGCAAACAAGCGCCGCTAGCCTGTCTGCATGGACGGAATGCAGACGCGCCTGATTGGCTTTCTTGCTGCGATCTCCCTCGCCGCCTGCGGGCCAGCGCTTGACCCAGGACCCGGGCCGCTCGGCGCGCCCCTGCCAGAGACACCTGGCGTCAGCTACGGCCCGCTCGAGAATGGCGACTTCGAGGCGGGCACCCTGCTCGGCTGGACCGCCAAAGGCGACGTCCTGGTGCAGTCCGGCGTCGCCTTCAGCGGCGCCTTCGCGGCCCGCGTGGGAAGGCCCGGGCCTCCGATGTCTAGCTCGCTCTCGCAGACGTTCTATTTGCCGCAAGACCCGCTTGAGTTGACCCTTGAGTATCAACTCATCTGCCCGGCGCTGCAGGGGACGGGGCAGGCCTCGGCCACGCTCTCGGCTTTTTCCGGGCAGGTGATCGACTCGGCGGCCGCTGGCTGCGAGAGCGCTGGAAGCTGGCACAAGCTGGCCTTCGACCTCGCCGGCCGCGGAGGCGAGCTGGTGACGCTGACGCTCGCGAACGATCAGGGCAGCCTGGGCCGCGGCACTACCTTCACCCTCTTCGACGACGTCGCCGTGCAAGAAGCCGCGGCGCCCCCGCCGGTTCCCGTGCCGACGCCGACGCCGCTCCCGCCGGGCGCGTGCAACAGCACCTTCGATTGCCTGGCCGGCGATGTCTGCACGAGCGGCTTCTGCGCCCCTGGCGCGGGCCTGCCGCCGGCGCCCGGCAACTCCTGCAGCGTCGATCTCGACTGCAGCGGCGGCGAGTCGTGCGTCGGCGGCTCCTGCCAGCTCATTCCACCCGACCCTCCGCCGCCGCCGCCTCCGCCGCCTCCGCCGCCGCCGCCGCCGCCGCCGCCCGACACCTGCGAGCTCGACAGCGATTGCTCCGGCGATCAGCAATGCGTGGACGGGTCGTGCGTCGAGCCGCTACCCCCGCCGCCGAGCTGTGACGACTCGACCGACGCCTGCGACCTGAAGAAGCGTCAGACGCCGTCGCGCCAGCCCCGGCCTTCGTATTCCATGTATCCAGCCGTGCGCTCGGCGACGTCCTTGCCGAAGTAGAGCTGGACGATGTGGAGCGCCAGATCGATCCCCGAGGTGAGGCCGCCGGCGGAGAAGATCACCGGGTCCGCCTGCACGAAGCGCTTGCCGCGCTGGAGCTGGGCGCTCGGGAAGCGCTCGTGAAAGGCGTCGAAGAAGTCGTGGTGCGTGGTGGCCTTCTTGCCGTCGAGCAGCCCGGCCGCGCCCAGCTTGAACGCGCCGGTGCAGACCGACATCACCACCTCGCTGCTCTTGGCCGCGGCGCGCAGCCACTCCATCATCCGCGGCGATTTTCCGCCCTGCGCGCCGATGACGACGATGTTCGCTTGCGGGGCGTCGTCAAAGGTGAAGCTCGGCGTGACGACCATGCCGCCCGAGGTGTGGATCGGCGCCTTGCTGTCGGACACCGTGAAGAGCCGGAAGGGCATCATCTCGTCCATCGTGGGCCCGCGGCTCTCGATGTGGACGTCTTGGAAGACCTCCCAGGGCCCCGCGAAGTCGATCATCGTCGCGCCCTCGGTGAGGACGAAGGCCACCAGGATCGGACCTTTTGCGGGAGCCTTCAATTTCACGGTTGGCTCGCTCGCCCGGGCCGCGCTGGAGGCGGTCGCGAGCATTGAACTCAAGATCAGTGGGATGAGTTGCTTCATTGGATTCCTCTTTCCTGCCGTGTGGCGCGGAAGGCCGCGATGGAGACGCCGAACGCCTGCTTCCAGATGCGCCGCAGCTGGCGCGCGTCGTCGAAGCCGCAGCTGGCGGCGATGGCCTCGACGCTGCGCTGCGGGTCGTCCAGCAGATCGCGCGCCACCTGCACCTTCACCTTGGCGGCGAACTGCTTTGGGGTGGTCCCGGTGGCGCGGCGAAAGACGCGGGCGAGGTTCCTCGGGCTCATCGCCGCCAGCCGCGCCAGCTCCGAGAGCGTGGGCTTCTGGTCGGGCCGCGCGACCAGGTAGTCCTGCACGCGGTGGACGCCCGGGTGCAGGTGCGCCCGGTGGTCGAGGTAGATGCTCTCCTGCGCGGCCTCGCCGTTGCGGCGCAGGTAGACGACCATCTCGCGGGCCACGCGGCAGACCAGGAGCGGGCCGAAGTCGGCCTCGACCAGAGAGAGGGCGAGGTCGATGCCCGCCGTCACGCCGGCGCTGGTGATGACGCCCGCGTCCTCGACGAAGAGGCGATTGTCCACCACCCGCGCCGCCGGGTGCTCCCTGGCCAGCCGGTCGGTCAGCTTCCAGTGGGTGGTGCAGCGGCGGCCGTCGAGCAGCCCCGCCCGCGCCAGCGCGAAGGCCCCGGTGCAGATCGACACCAGCCTGGCCCCCGCCCGGTGGCACTTCTGCAGCCAGCGGCGGGGAGTGTGGTCCTGGCCATCTAGCCCGTCCGAGAGGAACCCCGGCACCAGCACCAGGTCTTCCGCGCGCGGCTCGGGAAGGGGCTCCAGATCGCAGAGGTGCAGGCCCTGCGCGGTCCGGACGCGCGAGGTGGTGGCGCAGTAGGTGAGCCGGTAGGCGCCGCCGAGCCGGCTGGCCTCGTCCAGCACCTGGACAGGTCCGGCCAGGTCTTGCAGGTGCACCTCCGGCAAGAGGAGCACCAGCACGCGCTTCGGGCCGGGAACCTTTGCCGGCGGCGGCTCGTCTCTGTCATGGAGTGGCATCGGACAGGGAGCTTACTGAACAGCCCTGCCCTCCGCGACACCCGGACGAGACGCGGAGCGGACGGATCCGGCCATTTTTTCCCCGGTTGGGCTGCGCGTGGCCTCGAGGTTCCGCTTAGAGTCAGTGTCCCCTGGAGGCTTCATGTCCGCTCGCCAGCTCGCGCCGTTTCTCGCCGCCCTCGTCGCCGCCGGGTCAGCGGCCTTCGCCCTGAGCAGCCCGCGCGCCAGCGCCCTCCATGTGGCCCGCACCAAAGGCGGCGCGCCTGGCACCCGGACGTTTGCAGCCAGGGCGCACAAGCCGGGCGACCCCACCGCGCCGACCGGCTGCAACCTCCCGGACGGCGGCGGCGGCGGCACCTGCGAGGTGGACTACTTCGGCGGCGCGGTGATCTCGAACCCCAAGGTCTATGCCGTCTTCTGGACCAGCAAGGTGGACGCGACCACCAAGTCGCAGATCGGCGGCTTCTTCCAGACGGCCACCAACAGCGAGTGGATGGACTGGCTCACCGAGTACCGCACCGACGTCAACGTCACCAAGGGCAGCGGGTCGGGCCAGCCGGGCACCCAGCAGCTCATCGGCCGCGGCACGTTCGCCGGCAGCATCACCATCGCGCCGGCCACGACCACCCACTGCGTCAGCGGCAACAGCACGCTCTACGACGACGAGATCGTCAACGAGCTCGACGCGCAGATCAGCGCCGGCCACCTGCCGCCGCCCGACGCGAACACGATCTACATGACCTACTTTCCGCCCGGCTGCTCGATCAACGACGGCACGGCCAGCAACCCCGACAGCACCGGCAACTCCTGCGTCGATCTGTGCGCCTACCACGGCACCGCGACCAGCACGCGGAACAACGGGCCGAAGTCGATCTTCTATTACGGAGTCATGCCCGACTTCGGCACCGGCAGCGGCTGCGACATGGGCTGCGGCAACGCTCCGCAAGCCTTCGACAACCTGACCACGGCCTCGTCGCACGAGCTGATCGAGGGGGTGACCGACGCGCAGGTGAGTCTGTCGGGCAGCACCTTCGGCCCCCCGCTCGCCTGGTACGACGTCAACTCAGGCGAGGTCGGCGATATGTGCAACCAGCAGCAGGACATCCTCACTTCGTTCGACGGAACCACGTCCTATTCGGTGCAGCAGATCTTCTCGCAAAAGGACTACGCCGCCGACCCGGCCACGGGCTGCGTCACCACTCGCTACGAGGCCAACGACTTCTTGCTCTACATGAACCCGAACACGGCGGTCGTGCAGGCCGGCGGAAATGCCCTGGTGGTGCCGATCACCACCGCCATCACCAACGGCGCGCCGGCGGCGCTGGCGCTCACCGTCTCGGGCTTGCCGACCAACGTCACCGGCACCCTCGACCACGCCTCGCCCGCGGCCGGCGACGCGGTCAACTTGACCCTCACCGCGGCCTCGAACGCGCCGCTCGCCAAGGACGTCGTCGTCGTGGTCAAGGCCGTGGGCGGCCCTGTGGTGCACACCGCGTCGCTCCTCGTGCAGGTGAAGGCCGGCGTGGTCGTCCCCAATGACTTCGACCTGGCGGTCTCCTCGAGCAACGTGAGCCTTCCCCCGGGCCGCTCGGCAGCGCTGACCGTCACCACCACCTCGCTCAACGGCACCGCGCAGAGCATCACGCTCGCCGCGACCGGCCTGCCGACCGGGGTCACCGCGGCCTTCGCGCCGCCGGCCGTGACCGCGGGAAGCCCCTCGACGCTGACGCTCACCGCGACCAGCGCCGCCGCCGCGGGGTCCTCGAACATCACCATCACCGGCACCAGCGCCGCGGTGCCGTCGGGCCACTCGGCGAGCGCGCTCTTGCAAGTGGACGGCGCGCCGGCGGTCACCATCTCGACCCCCGCCAACAACGGCTTCGTGCTCGGCAGCGTCAACGTCGCGGCCAGCGCCACGGCGGGTGCCGGCGCGCGGATCACGAGCCTCACCTTGAGCATCGACGGCGCCCAGGTGGACGCGGGCACCACCACCGTGAGCAACACCTGGGACACGACCGTGGTCCCGAACGGCAACCACCAGATCACGGCGGTGGCCCTCGACTCCGACTCGGGCACCACCACCGCGACCAACACCGTGGCCGTGAAGAACCCGCCCACCATCTCTTTCTCGCCGCCGGCGGCCAACACCTCGGTCAAGGGCAACCTCACGCTCACCGCGGCCCTGACCGCGCCGCTCGGGACCACGCTCTCGACGCTGCAGCTCCTCTCCGACGGCGTGGTGGTAGCGACCGTCAGCGCGCCGCCGGCCGCAGCGACCATCACCTGGGACAGCACCAAGACTGCAAACGGACCGCACCAGCTCAGCGCCATGGTGACCGACGCAGACGGCACCAGCGCCACGACCGACTCGACCAAAGTCACTGTCGCCAACTCATCCGGCGGCTGCGCGACGGCCTCGAGCGGCGGCGCGCTGGCCCTGCTCTTCGCCGCCGGCGCGCTCGTGCTGCGGCGGCGCCGCGAATGAATGGGCATTCAGCGCGCGCGGTCTGAGTCGAACAGCGGCTCCTGCTTGGGCGGCTTTTCCGCTATCTTGCGCCGCCCGCCAACATCTCTCCGAGAAGCCATGAACACCCTTCGCCGCCTCTTGCCGCCCGCCCTCTGCCTCGCTCTCTCCCTCGCTTGCGGAGGTGGGGGCGCGGTGTCCATCGACAAGGTGCACTTCGACCCGGCCCTGGGCGTCAACCTCGCGCTCTCGACCAAGACTGCCGACGGGATCTACATCCGCGACACGGTCGCCGGCACTGGTCCAGCGGTCGCCGCCGGGCAGACCTTGAACGTGCGCTACCTCGGGTCCTTGGTGGACGGCACCACCTTCGATCAGACGGACCCGGCAGCGCCGGACTTCGTCTTCCAGCTCGGCAACAGCGGCTACATCAAGGGCTGGAACGAAGGCATCATCGGCGCCAACGTCGGCAGCACGCGGCAGTTCATCGTCCCGCCGGAGCTCGGCTATGGCTCGCGCGGCCAGGGCGCGGTGCCGCCCAACGCAATCCTCGTCTTCAGCGTGACCATCGACAGCGCCAAGTAGCCCGTTGATTTGCAAGAATTAGGATAGTCGTTCCCCGGACTAGACTAATTCTCGTTGACGCAGTGGCTTCCGTTGTTAAGGTCGGCGCGAAACGCCTTCCGAGAGGCCACCATGTCGCAGGCAGACGAGCTCAGGTCCTTCTTCCAAATCCCTTACGACGAGCTCGAGGAGAGAAACCTCGCAGCCAAGCAGAAGCGGCTCGACCGCGTGTCCCCCGAGGAGATCGCCGGCGAGCGCCGCCGCGACCTCACCGGCGAGAAGCGCATCAAGGCCGTCACGGTGTGCTTCACCGACCTCGAAGGCCGGCTGCACATGCTCGACTACGACAAGAAGTTCTTGCTCAAGTCCGAAGACAACCTGACCTTTGACGGCAGCTCGATCCGCGGCTTCTCGCACCAGCACGAGAGCGACCTGCGGCTCGCGATCGACTGGACCTCGTTCTACTACCTGCCCAGCGACGTCTTCGGGCCGGGCAAGGTGCTGGTGTTCGGCAAAGTGCTGAACCGCGACGGCACGCCCTACGCGGCGGACTTCCGCGGCCGCCTGCAGCAGTTCGCCGACGAGCTGTGGAACAAGGACAAGACGATCCTCCACGCGGCCAACGAGATCGAGGGCTTCCTCTTCAAGGGCCGCGACGCCGAGCGCCACTACAACGACACCGGCAAGTTCGAGTTCATCTCCACCGGCGGCTACTACCACTCGCTGCCGAACGACCCGCTCCGCCAGTTCATCGACCGCGCCGCCGAGGCCCAGCGCGCCATGGGCTTCGTCAACGAGAAGGACCACCCCGAGGTGGCGCCGAGCCAGTTCGAGATGAACTACTCGTACACCGAGATCGTGGCCGCGGCCGACCAGATCCAGCTCTACAAGCTCATCTGCCGCCAGGTCGCCAACAACCTCGATCTGTCGGCGAGCTTCTTGCCGAAGCCCGTCACCGGCGTCAACGGCTCGGGCATGCACACGAACCTCTCGGTCAACCGAGGGGGCAAGAACATGTTCCACGACCCCAAGGGCGAGGACGGCCTGTCGGCCGCGGGCTGGGACGTGATCGACCGGGTGCTCAACGGCGCCAACGACATGTGCCTCGTGCTCAACTCGTCGGTGAACGCGTACCGCCGCCTGGACCCGGCCTTCGAGGCGCCAAACCAGATCAAGGCGTCCGCGATCAACCGCGGCGCGATGGTGCGCATCCCGCTCGGCAACGAGCGCTCGACCCGCATCGAGGTGCGCTCGGTGGCCCCCGACGCGAACCCGTACATGACGCTCTTCACCATCTTGAAGGTCGGCATGGAAGGCCCCGCGACTGACGCCAAGGAGAAGGCCAGCAAGCGCGAGCGGACCCGCTTCCTCCCCGACAACATCCAGGACGCCATCCGCAACTTCAAGCAGAGCCCGCTGATGGCGCAGATCCTGGGCGAAGACGTGCAGCAGCGCTACGCCGAGCTCAAGCAGGCCGCCGCCGACCGGTGCCCCAAGGCGCTCGGCACGCTGATCAAGAAGAGCGAGGTGCAGTTCCACCACGAGGTGACCAACCAACTCCTCTGGTCGCAGTTCTAGAGCACCGATCTAGAGCGCTCACTCGCTCGTGCGACAGGCGGCCCGCGCTGGTTCCCGAGTGGACCATCGCGGGCCGTCTCGCATTGACGCATCGCCCTGCCGGCGGCTGACTGGTCGCCCCCAATGCAAGGAGAGCCAGGATGGCGAAGCGAGACAAGCAGCCGGCGCAGGGGCAAGACCAGCTCGCGCGGTTCAAGCGCGACAACGCCGACCAGCGCATGACCAGCGACACCGGCGTCCGCATCCAGGACACCGACGACTCGCTCAAGGCCGGCCCGCGCGGCCCCACGCTGCTCGAGGACTTCCACCTCCGCGAGAAGATCACCCGCTTCGATCACGAGCGCATCCCCGAGCGCGTCGTGCACGCGCGCGGCTCGGGCGCCCACGGGTTCTTCCAGGTCTACGAGTCGCAGGCGAAGTGGACCCGCGCGGGCTTTTTGCAAGACCCGGCAGCGCGCACCCGCGTCTTCGTGCGCTTCTCCACCGTGGTGGGCTCGCGCGGCGCCGCCGACACCGCCCGCGACGTGCGCGGCTTCGCCACGCGCTTCTATACCAACGAGGGCAACTTCGACCTGGTCGGCAACAACATGCCGGTCTTCTTCATCCAGGACGGCATCAAGTTCCCGGACCTCGTGCACGCGGTGAAGCCGGAGGCGCACCACGAGATGCCCGGCGGCGCCAGCGCGCACGACACCTTCTGGGACTTCGCCTCGCTGGTGCCCGAGAGCACGCACATGCTGATGTGGGTCCTCTCGGACCGGGCCATCCCGCGCAGCTACGCGATGATGGAGGGCTTTGGCGTCCACACCTTCCGGCTGGTGAACGCGCGGGGCAAATCGCGCTTCGTCAAGTTCCACTGGAAGCCGCTGCTCGGCGCCCACTCGCTGGTCTGGGACGAGGCGCAGAAGCTGGCCGGCAAGGACCCGGACTTCCACCGGCGCGACCTGTGGGAATCAATCACCAATGGGGACTTCCCCGAATATGAGCTCGGCGTGCAGGTGATTGAAGAGCGCGACGCCGATAAGTATTCCTTTGATCTCTTCGATCCAACCAAGCTCGTGCCCGAAGAGTTGGTGCCGGTGCAGCGCATCGGCAAGATGACGCTCGACCGCAACCCCGACAACTTCTTCGCCGAGACGGAGCAGGTGGCCTTCCACGTCGGCAACGTGGTGCCGGGCATCGATGTCACGAACGACGCGCTGATGCAGGCGCGGCTCTTCTCCTATGTCGATACTCAACTGACTCGCCTGGGTGGGCCCAACTTCAATCAAATCCCCATCAACCAGCCGGTCGCGCCGGTGCACAATCACCAGCAGGACGGCTTCCACAATCAAGTCGTGCAGCAAGGTCGCGCCAACTATCACCCGAACTCGATCGGCTCAGGCTGTCCCTTCCTCTCGACGGTGCGCGAAGGCGGCTACGTCCACTTCCCCGAGGAGGTGCAGGGCGTGAAGGCCCGCGTGCGCAGCCCGAGCTTCGGCGACCACTACAGCCAGGCGACGCTCTTCTACAAGAGCTTGACGCCGCCCGAGCAGCAGCACCTGATCGACGCCGCGCGCTTCGAGCTTGGCAAGGTGGAACTCAAGGCCATCCGCGAGCGCGTGGTCTCGAACTTCGCCCTGGTGGACGCGAACCTGGCCGAGCAGGTGGCGGCCGGCATCGGCGTCACCGTGAAGGCCGGCGCCGTTCGCGGCGAGGTGAAGCCGGGCAAGAGCGTGAAGTCGTCGCCCTCGCTCTCCCTCGTCAAGCCTCCCTCCGCCAACCTCAAGGGCCGGATGGTGGCGTTCCTCGTCGAGGAGGGGTTCCAGAAGTCGGACCTCGACAAGATGAAGTCGGCCATCACCTCTGCCGGCGGGCGCGTGAAGATCGTCTCGTCCAAGCTGGGCGCGGTCGGCAGCCTCGAGGGCAAGGCGGTCGAGGTCGAGCAGTCGTTCCTCACGGCGGCCTCGGTGTTCTTCGACGCCGTCTTCGTCCCGGGCGGCGCGGCCAGCGTGGCAGCGCTGATGAAGGCGGGCGACGCCATCCAGTTCCTCGACGAGGCGTTCCGCCACTGCAAGACCATCGGCGCCGCGGGCGAGGGACGCGAACTGCTCGAGGCCGCGGACATCCCGGACCTCGAGGCGCCCGGCATCGTCACCGCGCCCAAAGCGGGGGCCGCCGCGGAAGCCTTCATCGCGGCCATCGCCCAGCATCGGCACTGGACGCGGTGAAGCCGAGGTCAGGCTGAGAGCGATGCGCCGCGGGCAGGCAGAGACGGCCGGCGCTGCGGTGGCCGACTAGATCGACGCGCGCGTGATCGGGCCGTCGAGCGATTTGCCGGCGCGCTCGAGGTAGAAGTGATCGCCGACGAAGGTCACTTGTGCCTTCGCGCGGCGGTCCTCGACCCGCGCCAGGGCCGAGGTGAGCTCCGGGTCGAGCGCGATCAACTCGACCCGGCCAAGCCTGGTCAGCTTCGCCTCGCGCGCGGCGGCCACGAACGCATCCAGCCGCTGCGGAGACTCGAAGACCACCGCGATGCGCGCGCGCCCGTTCTGGTCGGCGGCCTTCTGCACCCGCGCCGGGTCGGGCTTGCCGACGCGGATCCAGAGCGTGCGCACCGAGGTCAGATCGGTCGCCTCGAGGTCGGGCTGGTCAGGGTCCGAGAGACCGGGGCCAAAGACCAGCCGCTCTTCCCAGAAGAGGCAGTAGGTGAGCACCCGCGCCCAGACGCGATCGAGCGTCTCGGACGGGTGGCGCGCGGTGCGCACCGAGAGCCGCTGGTCGATCCCGCGGTCCACGTGCGAGAGCGCCAGATCGAAGTCATGGAGGACCTGTGCCTGGGCCATGGCGCCAGGATCTCACGCCGCGGGCCTCAGCGGTCAGTGCTCGACCGTGTAGCCCGCTTCGGCGATGGCCTTCTCGACCTGCGCCTGGCTGGCCTGCGCGTCGTCGAACACCACCGCGAGCTGCTTGGCGCCCGAATCGGCAGAGGCGCTCTTCACGCCTTTGACGCCCTTGACGGCCGCCTCGGCCTTGAAGGCGTCGCCCTTGCTGTGCCACCCGGAGACCTTGAACGTCACCGAGTGGTCGGCCGCGAACGCCGAGCCGGACAACAGCAGCACCGCGAGCGCGCTCGTGAGTTTCATCGGCGAAGCATAATCACTCGCGCAGCCGGCCGCCAGCGTGCGCTTGCACGCTCGCTGCAAGTTGGATCGCGCGTGAAAGGCGGGGCCCTGGACTCATGCCCCGCCGCTGCCAGCCGTTGCGGCCTGCTGGCCGCGCGCGCCTCAGCCGGATTTGCGGACGTTTGCCGCCTGCGGTCCCTTGGGTCCTTCCTGGACCTCGAACTCGACCTTTTCACCCTCGGCGAGGCTGCGGAAACCCTCCGATTGAATGGCGGTGTGATGGACGAACACGTCCTTGCCGCCACCCTCCGGCGTGATGAAGCCAAAACCCTTCGCGTCGTTGAACCACTTCACCGTTCCGCTTGCCATCGATCTCTCCTCGGCGACAGGAGGCCGCCGTCGTCCTGCGTTCACGATGGGGTCCCAGGCTGCAGACGTCGACCGCGCGGGCCCACCGCAGTTCTCAGTACAACACAAGCCAACTCTGCGCACCAATCACTGCCGGTGCAGAACGTTCGGAAGGCGGCTCGCGCCCTCGACCGCAGAGAGGGGCCTCGCCTGTTCGGCCTGCTGCTGATCGGCCCCAAGCTTGCGCAGCGCGCGCTGCCGCTTCTGCCCGGCGAGAGCGGCAAGCGCTCCCTTGAGCTTGTGGCAGCAAGCGGCCCGCACGCGCTTTCGAGTACGCTCCGCAGCCCATGCGCCTCTGTCTTCGCTGGCTCCTCGCGCTCGCTTCCCTCTGCTCCCTGTCTCCTCGCGCACGCGGCGAGCCTCCCGCGCCGGACCTCCTGCGCGAGCTGCACTGGCGCGCCATCGGCCCCTTGCGCGGCGGGCGCACCAAGGCAGTGGCCGGCGTGCCCCAGCGGCGGGGCGTCTTCTATCTGGGCGCGGTCAACGGCGGCGTCTTCCGCACCGACGACTTCGGTCGCACCTGGACGCCGATCTTCGACGACCAGCCAACCGGCTCCATCGGCGCCATCGCCGTCGCGCCCTCCGACCCCGACGTCGTCTACGTCGGCAGCGGCGAAGGGCTGCACCGGCCAGACCTGAGCACCGGCGATGGCTTCTATCGCTCGCTCGACGCCGGCGCCCACTGGCAGCACCTGGGCCTCAGAGGCGCCCAGCAGATCTCGCAGATCGCGGTCGATCCGCACGACGCGAGCCGCCTCTTCGTCGCCGCCCTTGGCCACCCCTACGGCCCGAGCGATGAGCGCGGCATCTTCCGCTCGCTCGATGGCGGCGAGCACTTCGAGCGCGTCCTGCACCAGGGGCCGGACGCCGGCGGCGCCGACGTGGCCATCGACCCGTCCAATCCGGCCATCGTCTATGCCTCGCTCTGGGAGGCGCGCGAGGGCCCCTGGGAGAACGGCGAGTTCCGCGGCCCCGGCAGCGGCTTCTTCAAGTCGCAGGACGGCGGCAGCACCTGGAAGAGGCTGGGCAAGGGGCTGCCGACCTTCGAGGCCGAGGGGCTCTCGCGCATCGCTTTTGCGCTCGCCCCCTCGCTGCCGAGCAGGCTCTTTGCCGCGGTGACGGCGAAGAAGAACGGCGGCCTCTATCGCTCCGACGACGCCGGCGAGAGCTGGCACAAGGCGAGCGCCGACGAGCGCGGCACCGACCGCGAAGACCTGGGCGAGGTTCGCGTCCACCCGACCAACCCGGACATCGTCTTCACCAACAGTGAGGTCGTCTGGAAGTCGATCGACTCTGGCAAGACCTTCACCGCCTTGCGCGGCGCCCCGGGCGGCGATGACTACCTGCATGTTTGGATCAATCCCGCGGATCCAGAGGTGATGATCATCGGCTCCGATCAAGGCGCCATCATCACCGTCAACGGCGGCCGTACGTTCAGCAGTTGGTTCAATCAAAACACCGGCCAGATGTTCCACGTCACCGCCGACAATTCGTTCCCGTATCGCGTCTGCGGCGGACAACAAGACAGCGGCTCGGCCTGCGTCTCGAGCCGGGGGCCCGAGGGGCAGATCACCGCGCGCGACTGGCACCCGGCCTGGTTCGAAGAGTACGGCTACGCGGCCCCGGACCCATTGGACCCCGATATCATCTATGGAGGCCGCATCAGCCGCGGCGACCGCCGCACCGGCCAGGTGCAGGACATCAGCCCCGAGCCGATCAAAGGGCCTGACTATCGAATCATCCGCACTCAACCCGTGGTCTTCTCGCCGCTCGACCCGCACCTGCTCTATTTCGCCTCCAATCGCGTCTATTCGACGCGCGACGGCGGCGACCATTGGACGATCTTGAGCGGAGATCTGACGCGAAAGGAATGGGCCGCGCCGGCCAATGTCGGCAAGTATCGCGGCAGCGAGGAAGCAAAGGCGACCCGGCGCGGCGTCGTCTATGCGCTCGCCCCCTCGCCGGTCGCCAAGGGCGTGCTCTGGGCGGGCACCGACGACGGCTTGATTCACCTCACGCGCGACGGCGGCGCCCATTGGACCGACGTCACCCCGCCGCAGCTCTCCGCCTGGGCCAAAGTATCGGTGATCGAGGCGAGCCACACCGAGGCAGAGACGGCCTACGCCGCCATCAATACGCTCCGGTTGGATGATTTGAATCCGCACCTGCTCCGCACCCGCGACGGCGGCAAGAGCTGGGTCGAGATCACTCAAGGCCTCCCCGGGGGCGCGCCCACCAACGTCGTCCGCGAGGACCCGGTGCAGAAGGGGCTGCTCTTTGCCGGCAGCGAGCTCGCGGTGCATTTCTCGTTGGACGACGGCGACCATTGGCAGCCGCTGCGGCTCAACATGCCGGCCACTTCCATCCGTGACTTGATCGTCAAGAATGACGACCTCGTCGTCGCGACTCATGGCCGCGGCTTCTTCATCCTCGACGACATCACCCCGCTCCGGCAATGGCAGGACAAGGTCCTCGCCGCCGACGCCCACCTCTTCGCGCCCCAGGTCGCGCTGCGCGTGCGCTGGAACACCAACACCGATACGCCGCCGCCGCCCGACGAGCCGGCGGGCGAGAACCCGCCCGAAGGCGCGCTCATCAACTATCATTTGCGCGCGGCTTCTAATGAACCGGTGGTGATTGAGATACTTGACGACCAGGGCAAGCTGGTGCGCCGCTATTCGAGCGCCGACAAGCTCGAGCCGCTGCGCGACGAGGGCAATGTCCCGCGCTATTGGATTCGGCCCGCGCAGCGCGTCTCGGCAGCGCCTGGCCTGCACCGGCTGGTGTGGGACCTTCACTATCCGGCGCCTGCCGCGGCTGAGTTCGGGTATCCGATCGCAGCGGTCAAAGGGAACACGCCGCGAGAGCCCCGCGGGCCCTGGGCCGTGCCAGGGAAGTATCAAGTGCGATTGATTGCTGCGGGCACGACCTATCAACAGCCCCTCGAGGTCCGGCTCGACCCGCGGCTGAAGACGCCCGTTGCAGACCTGGCGCTGCAGCTCGAGGTCTCTTCGCAAGTCGTCGCGGCGATGGCCGAGGTGCAGGCCGCGCTGCTTGAGTTGCGCGAGCTGCGGGCAAAGGAGGGCAAGAGCCCGCACTCCTCGCCCGACTTCGCGCAGCGGCTGGCGGCGCTCGACGCCCCCGCGGAAGAGCCGCCCCGCCGCCGCGGCCCAAAGCCCGAGGCGCTGACGCTGCCCGCGATGAGCGCGCGGCTGACCCAGGTGCTGGGGCTCTTGCAAGAGAGCGACGTCGCGCCGAGGCCTCCGCTGGCCGCGGCCGCCGAGGCCTCGCTGCGGGAGGCGACCTCGCTGGTCGAGCGCTGGCGAGCGCTGCGCGCGGAGGCTTCCGCGCCGGCGAAGTAACTGATCACTATTGATCAATCTAAATGCGTTGAAATCCCCGCAGGCGATTGCTTCTCCCTCTGCGATGCGCACGTTTCGCCGCGGGGGATGCAAATGACGCAGGTCGTCCGGCAGAAATGGGTCCTGGGGCTCCTCGGCCTCAACACGGCGCTGGTGCTCGTCGCCTTCGTGCTCATCGCGCTCTCGTCGATGGACGCGCGCAAGGACCATGAAGCCGCGGCTGCGACCCGCGACGCCGAGCTGACAGGCCTGCGCGCCGAGCTCTCGGGCCTGCGCGCGGAGGTCGAGCCGCTCCGCTCGCTTCGCGCCGCCGTCGATGAGTTGAAGAGCGCCGTGCAGAAGCACCCGGAGCCGCGCGACACGCAGCTCGGCCAGACCTTGCAGACCCTGCAACTCCTCGCCGGCGAGCAGCAGCTCCTGCTCCTGCGCGCGCTGCAGCCGGCGGCTCCCGCCTCAGCGCCCAAGGCCTCGGCCCGCCGCGCCCGCCGCCGGACCGCGCGAGCGGGCTGCCCCGCCCCGCAGCCTAGATCCTAGTGCAGCGCCGGCCATCGGCGCTCGCAGGTGACGCTATCTCGCGGGCGGTGCACTAGGTCCTAAGGCCCTCGGGCGCCGGGAGGATGCCGCCTGCGCCCAAGGCCTGTCAGCGTAGGCTGGTGATTCCTCTCAGCCGTCTCGCCTCCGCGCCTCTCTCCGCCCTGCTCCTCGTCGCCGCCTGCGGCAGCCCGCCCGCGGCCAACGACGGAGCTGTCGCCGACGACGTCGCCCCCTTTCCGCTCGACGCCTATCCGGCAAAGTGCGGCGTCGCGCTGGTCGATTCGTTCGAGACCGCCGCCGGCGCCGCTGCCTGGAGCGCTGCCAACTGGGCCGACGTGACGCTCGACGCTGCCGGCGCTCCGGCGGTCCTGACCAAGGGGTCGTTCGGCGCCACCAACGGCAAGTCCGCGCTGGGCGTGCCGGTGCGCTTCCCCGGCGCCGGATACCACCAGGGGTATGTGGGCCGCTCCGCGCAGCTCTCGCTGGCCGGCTGCGCCTCGCTCGCCGTCGACGTCACCTTGCCGGCCGGCGCGCCGGCCAACCTCCGCGGCGCCTTGATCCTGCTGCTCGGCGCGGCCTCCGCCTGGAACGGCCAGGTCGATCCCGTCACGCTGACCCCCGGCGCCACCACCACCGTCCGGCTGCCCCTGGCCGGCGGCATCGAGCCCGTGCCGGCGCGCGACCTCTACAAGCTCTTGCGCGGCGTCGGCTTCAAGATCGATGGCGCCGACGTCACCTGGTCGGGCACGCTCGGCCTCGACAACCTGCGCGCGGAGGGGCTCGCGCCTCCCTCGGCCGACGATCTGAATGCCCATTCAGTCGGCACCTTCGGCGGCTTCGTGCGCGCCGCCGGCGCCGACATCCCCACGCGCAACGGCTTTCTCACCTTCTCGGCCGACCGCACCGTGCAAGGCCACGCGCTCCTCTGGCCCAAGCTCGGTCCAAGCAACGGCGACTTCGTCGTCGGCGCGGCCTGGTTCGGAAGCCTTGTTCCCTCGGGCAACGGCCCCTGGCTCGCCTTCCACGACTGGAGCCTGCTCGAGGCCGTCCAGGACATCCCCGGCGCCGGCCTCACCAGCGCCTTCGCGTCGCGCGCCTTTCCCGCCGTGCGCTACACCTCGCCCGCCAGCTCCTTCGAGTGGGTCTCGGCCGCGTCGGGCCGCGCGCCCATGGCCCGGCTCGCAGTGGTGGAGAACGGCGCCCTCGTCGTCCACGCGCTCGACACCGAGGGCCAGATCGACCTCGCGGGCATGAGCGAGCCCTGGATGCTCCTCTATGCCGGACCGGCCTCGGGCTGGCCCTTCGACGCGCCGCTGCTCCTCACCTTCCAGCGGCGCCCGCGGAGCGCCACGCCGGATTCGCAAGGCGTGCGCTTCGACTTCGCCTCCGCGGTGGGAAGCGTGAACGTGGTCCCGCTCACCGGCCTGCGCCGCCGCTCCACCGCGGAGACCTCGGGCTGGGACGCAGGCCTGCCCGGCGATGCCGTCGTACAGAGCCGGGCGCTGGTGTCGATCCTGGCGGCATTTCCCGACTCCTTGTCGGAGACCAGCGCCGTCAACGAGGCCGCCGGCACGGTCACCATCACTGATACCTATACTCATCAACTCATCCAGGATGAGTGGGGCACGGTGGCCACTCCGGTCGCGCCGCTGCCTCCGGCCGTCTATCACGCGGGCTTGAATGGATATCCGGTGCAATATCCTTCGGGCACGCCGGTGCAGACGCAGATCGCCACCTGGTTCGGGCCCTTTGCCTATCAAGCTGGCACCTCGGCGAAGTACACGCTGCCCCTGGCCGCGGCGCTCACGCGGCAGCCGGTGGCGCTGCGCGTCGACAACAGCCCCGCGAGCGCGCCGGTCCGCGCCGAGCTCTTGCGCGTGCTCGCGCAGGAGGTACCGAACACGCCTGGCACCTATTGGCTGGGCAACGACCAGTCCGACGCCGACTTCCTCTGCGACGCCTGGCCGACCCTCGCCCCGACGAGCGCCGAGCGGGAGAAGGCGCGCACCGTCGGGCCGACGCTCGCCGAGAATACTTACTTGAGCCGCTCGGTCGCGACCTTCGTCGAGCCGGTCACCGGCCAGAGCTATCTGGCGCCTACTTCCTATCCGGCCTCGGTCGAGCCCTTCGACAAGGAGTGGAACACCGGCCGCCAACTGGCGACGCTGGCCCGCTGCAGCGAGGCGATCGACCTCGACGTGGCCCGCGGCCTCTGGCCCAAGATCCTCGCGATGTATCGCTATCACCGCATCTTCTTTGATTGGGCCACAGGCTCGGTCCTCTCCTCGACTCAAGGCTACACCGAGCTCGCCGACGGCATGCACTTCGACTGGGACGGCATGCTCGGCGCCGGCCGCCTGGCGCGCAAGCTGGGCGACGAGGCCACCTGGCGCGACGCGGCCTACCGCACCGCGCGCCAGCAGGCCGCGCTCTACAACGCCTGGTTCCACGCGCTCTGGGTGCAGGACATCGACTATGCGGTCGGCCACATCAGCGACGTCAAGCTGCCCAGAGACCTGGTCGAGACCCGCGGCGCAATCGACGGCTATGTCGAGGACTTCGGCAGCTCGACCCTTGAGTTCAGCTCATTCTGGCAGACCGCCAACTATCTCTACTTCGACGTGCCCGCGCAGCTCTCGTTCTATCGCGACTATGGTCTGGAGACCCGCGTGCGCACGCTTGAGTACGACCTCATGCCCGCGCTGCACCCGTCGTGGACCGACGGCAACGCTATGGACCCGGTGGACCAACGCTACTATGGGTCCAACTATACCTCCGCCCACCTGGTCGCCCGCGCGCTGCTCTTCCACGACGATCCGGGCGCCCTGTTTACGCTCTGGGGCGCAGCCAAGGGAACCCTGGTCGCCAGCCAATGGTATTCGCCCTACTTCCACGGCCTGTCCGGCCCAACGCTCCTCTCCATCGAGCGCGGAAAGGCCCCCTTGGTCGAGCTGCCGGTGGCCGCGGTGCGCCTCGCCGCCTCCTCGTTCGACGCCGCCGCCAACAAGGTCAAGCTCGACTTCCAGGCGGTCAAGACCGGCGTCGCCACCATCCGCACGCGCACCCCGGGCGGCGCCTTCAAGGCCCACGCTTACTCATTGGTGGCCGGCAAACGCTACGTCATCTCTTTCACGCCTTAGGCTGGCAGTCATGCCAGGCAAATCAGCACCGGCAGGGTACCGGCCGCGGGCAGGCGGGAACCCGCCGCTCGGAACGGGCACCCACCCGACTTAGGAAGCTCGCTGCGCTCGCATTTTAAGAGTTTGCGTCGGGAGCCCTTAATCCTCCCGACGGGTTCCCGCCTGCCCGCTGCCTATCTGCCAGACATTGGGGAGAATTTGAAAATGAACCCAGTGAGTCAGCTTGCAAACGCGACCACTCGACGTCTCTTTCCACCCCACTCTCAATGAAGGCAAGCAGGCAAATGGGCCGCCGGCAGGCAGAGGCCCGTCGCGAGGATTAAGGGCTCCCGCGGCAAGAAATCCGATCGATGCGAGCGCAGCGAGCCACATTACGCGGGTGGGCGCCCGTTCCGCGCGGCGGGCCTCTGCCTGCCGGCGGCCGATACCCTACCGGTCATTTATTGCCCCTCCTCGACCGGCGCCTCCTTGTGGCCGCGCGCGAGGATGTGCAATTCGACGCGCCGGTTCTTGCGCCGCCCCGCCTCGGTCTTGTTGTCGGCGATGGGCACGGCCAGGCCAAAGCCTTCGCTCGACAGGCGCGAGGCCGCGATGCCGTGCGCGACCAGCCAGTCCATCACCGCCTTGGCGCGATCGCGCGAGAGGCGGCTGTTCCAGACCACGCACTGCTCGTGGCTGAAGCGGCGCGCGCACTGGCTGTCGGTGTGGCCCTCGACGCGGAGCGAGGCGATCTCGCGGTGCTTCTGGATCGCGTTCGCAAGCTGGGTCAGGACCGTGTCGCTCTCGTGGAGGATCTCGGCGCTGTCGGTCGCGAACTGCACCTGCTCCTTGATCTTGATCTCCTCGTCTTCCACCTCGACCTCGTCGTCCTCGGGCTCCGGCGCAGCCTCGACCTTGGCGATGACGACCGGCGCCTCCACCACCGGCGCTTCCACGACCGGCGCTTCCACCACTGGCGGCGGCGCGAGCGCAACCTTGGCCGGCGGCGCCTCGGCGCGCAGCGGAGCGACGACGATCTCTTCGGAGGACGCCTGCGCGGGGTCATTGAAGCCCCAGTTGAGCGAGAAGATGGTGCGCCACGCGGGCGAGCCATAGCCGTGCGTCAACCCAGGCCCCGTTCCGGCCCCGATGTCGAGCAGGTTCCAGCGATAGTGCGCGCCCGCGATCAGCTCGAAGGGTGAAGTCAGGGTTTGCGAATATCCCTGCTTGCCGACGGCGGTCGCGCCCGTCAGCTCAGGTCCAATCAAGAGGCGGCCGTCGAGCACCCGCACGCCCGCCGCCGCGCCCATCGTCAGCTGGTTGGCCAACTGCACCTCGCCATAGGAGTCCTGGCGCCGGTGGTATTGATACCCAAGCCGCACCGCATAGGCGAAGATCGAAGCATTGCCGGCGGCGTCGAGGTGCGGCTCGATGCGCACGCGCCCATCGCCGGTGAACTGCGCCTTGCTCCCGAGCGGCACGTGCAGATCCGCGCCGGCCACCAGGACGAACGAGCTGGCATAGGAGCCGTACAGGCGCACGTCGGCGCCGATGCGCGGGTCGCCGAACGCACCCGCGCCCGGCGCGGTGTAGAGGACGCCGCCGACCACGCCCGCGGAGCCGTCCTGATAGGCGCCGAGGGGGATGGAGAACGAGAGCCGCGCCCGATCGAACAGGTTCACCGCGAGGCCCAGGTGCGCCATGATCTGGTTGCGCACCAGGGCGCGGTTCTCGCTGCCGTCCTCGTTGTAGATGACGAGCGGCTTGTTGGCCCAATCAAAGGCCAATTGAAAGTGCGGCCGCCAATGCCCTTCGATGTCGAGCGAGTCGAGCATGAACCACTCGGAGCCTGGCTTGCCGGGCTCGAAGCGGTCGAGCGCAAAGCCCTGCTGCTGCGCGCCCGCGGCGGTCGAGAGCAGCAAGGCCGCGGCCAGGGCCATCGCGCGGCTCATCGCGCGGCTCATCGCGCACCTCCCAAGTCAAAGGAATGAAGGTAGACGCCGTCCTGCTGTGCATAGGGGAAGCTGCGCTGCTTGAGGCCCACCAGCGTGCCGGCGTTCATCCAGGCGCCGAGCGCGGCCGACCCGTTCAGCCCTTGCGGCGCGCGCAGCGACTCAAAGGTCCGCACGTCCACCACGTTGAGCTGGGCGCTCGAGGCCGTGGGCGCCTGCCCCCAGATCCCCATCGAGTATCCGCTATAGAAGAACAATCGATTCCCGTCGGGCGATATCCGGGGCAGATAGGGCAGATAGCGCTCATATCCGGCCGGATAGCGGTTGCGCAGGCCGATCGGCGTCGGCGCGTCCGCCCCGAGCAGGGCCGCGCCCGAGCCATCGGGACCTGCGGCGTAGAGCGCGCCCCGCGGGCCGCTCGAGCTGAAGTATCCCTGCGGCACGGTCGGGTCCTGCAGCCAGAGGAGCGTGGACGAACCTGCAGGCCCGGGCAGATAGGTAAAGTCATAGACGTGCTGCGCGACCTCAAAAGCACCGCAGCCACCCGAGAAGCACTGCGCGACCGAGAACGCGCCCATTGGATAGGAGGCGGGTCCGATGTTCTCGCCCTTGGACGGCGTGCGGCAGGCAAAGCCCGTCGAGTCGGTGGAGAACTGGCAATCGACGATGCCGCGGCTGGCGTCCCCGACCATCGCGCTGGCGCCGGTGTCCAGGCGCACGAGGCTCAGCTGCTGCGTCGCGCCGCCCAGCACGGCCAACTGCATGAGTCCGTCAGGCGAGGTCGCATAGGTCGAATATCCGCCGGCTCCTGGGAGCTGGGTGACCTTTGCCGCCCCGAGGACATAGGCGCGGGGCGAGCTCCCTTGCAGCTGCAATGACCGCGGCGAGAGCCACGCCGCATATCCCGTCTGCGCGCCGGTGGAAACGCAGGCAGGCGCGGTGCCGTCGAGCAGGGCGACGCAGAGCGTCTTCCCGCTCCCGCTCAGCCAGGCCACGTGCAAGCGATCGGGCGAGAGCGCGAGCGTGTATTGATCGGCAGCGGCGTCGAGCACGGTGGCGGTGCTGCCGATCTGCAGCGGCGCGGCCAGCACGGCGTGCGATTGCGCGTCCTGCCAGAGCAGCGACGAGGAGTCGGGCGACGCAAAGAGCTGGTTGGAAGAGCCGAGCGCGGTCCTCATCGTCGCGTCTGTGGCCGAGACGATGGTGACCACGCCACTGATGGTGAAGGCCACCGCGCTGCCGTCGGGCGAGGAGAGCGCATAGTTGTAGCAACCGTTGCGGGGGTCCGGGCACGGCAGCCAATAGAAGTTGTCCGGCGCGCTGGTGGTGAGCTGCAAAGGCAGGGTGCGCCCTTCGAGCGCGGTGGAATAGACCCGGCCGTAGTAGTCCTGATAGAGCACCCGCGCGCCGCCGCCGAGATAGCGCCCGCTCGTCGGGCTGACGTTGTTTCCGATCAGCCTCTGCGCGCCGGTCTCGAGGTCGGCCTGGTAGATCTGCGAGCTCCCTTGGTTGCGATCATAAGCTCCAAGGAGCGCGCGCTCGGCGCCGGGCGCGCCGGAGAACTGCGCCTGGCTGAGATAGCTATATTGAGTTGACCGCGGCTGGAATGAGTATCCGGGCGCGTCGAAGAGCGGCTGCACCGAGAGGCTGGTCGCGCCCCCCTGCGGGTCGCCGGTCACGTACAAGAGGAAGCGCCCGCTCGGCGAATAGCGGATCGCGGGGCGGATCGCGTCGCGCGCGACCAACTGCACCGTGCCGTCGGCGCGGACGAGGTTGAGCGCGCCTTTGCAGAGCGGCTCCTGGAAGAACTCGAGCAGGGCGTCGCAGGGGGCGCCGAGCTGCGCGTAGTACTGGGTCACTCCAAAGGCGTCGAAGAGAACGGCGGCGCTCGAGCCGTCGGGCGCCACCGCGGCCAGCGCCGGCGTCCGGGCCTGTGCCACGCGGGTCCCGCGCTGCAGCTCGATCGGGCCCAGCGGGAAGACCTCAGCCGCGAGCACCGTGCCGTTGCTTCCCGCCTGCGCGAGCACGGCGGGCAGGAACTCGTGGGGGCCGTCGGCTGCGGTGAGCGCCAGGGAATAGGAGCCCGCCGTCAGGTCGCGAAAGGCGAAGCTGCCATCGGCGGCGGTGACGGCGCCCAGCGCCAGATTCCCGCGAGTGATGACCGCGCTCACGCCGGCCCCGGGCAGCGCGCCCACCACGTGCACCGTGGTGCCGATGGCGCCGAGCGCGCTCGGGTCGATTGCGAGGTCGGCCTCCGCCTGCTGGCAGCGCTGCACGGTGACCGGCGAGACCACGCCCGCGGCCTGCACCGAGAGGTCGCCGGCCGGGACGCGATCGAATCGATATTGGCCGCTCGCGTCGGTGGTCGCGCTTGCGCCCGTCGAGAGCGACACCTCGACCGCCCGCGCGGCGCTGCCGTCATCGGCGTTCTTGACCGTGCCGGTCACGCTGCCGAACGCAGTCAGCGACAACACCAGCGCCGATTGCTGCGCGCCTGCGACCAGCTGCGCCGCCTGGGTCGCCTCGCCTTCCAGCGAGCAGGGGTCTGTGGCCTCGACCGCATAGGTGCCGTCGGGCAGGTTCGCAAAGCTGAAGGCGCCGGCGGCGTCGGTCCTGGCGGCGCCGCCCTGCGGGCCCGTCAGGGTCACGACCAGCCCGCTCGCATCCGCGGGCGGGAAGAAGGTCACGAGGCCGGAGAGCGCGCCGCCGCCGCTCGATTGCTGCAATTGGAGCGGGTCGGAGAGGATCAAAGTCTGGGCATACGGGATGGCGAGCGGAACGGTGGCGTCGAGCCAGCCAGAGAGGCTCGCGTGCACGATGCGCTGGCCCGACGGCACGTCCTGCAAGAGGAAGCGACCGTTCTCGTCGGTGGTGGTGGCGGCGTTGGTGCCGGGCACCGAGATGAGGATGCCGTCTTTGCGCTGGCCGGCCTGGGGCGCGAAGGCGATGCTCCCCGAGACGGCGCCAAGCGGCGTCAGATCGGGCAGGACCAGGTGGGCGGCGCCGCCCGCGATCACCGCGGTCGTTCCGGTGACGCTCGTCTCTCGAGTTGAACGCGCGGTCGCCGTGACCGCATAGGTCCCGTCGGCGAGATTGGCGAACAGATAGTCGCCGCTCGCGCCGGTGGTGAATTGCCCGCTGGCCGCGCCGGCGAGGGTGAGGATGATTCCGCTCTGGTCTGATTGACCAGCCAGCAGCGCGCGGCCAAAGACCGCTCCCGCGGGCAGCGGCTTGACCAGGGTCAGCGGCGCCGGCAGCGCGGCCACCGCGGCATAGCGCACGTTGACCTGCGCGCTGGCCGAGGTGAAGCCCGGCGCGCTCGCGACGATGGTGCGCGGGCCGGTGGGAACGCGATCCAGGACGAAGCTGCCGGTCGAGTCGGCGGTCGCGGCCAGCGAAGGCGAGCCCGCAGCCGCGATGGAGATGCCCTGGTTGTTCGTGCTCCCGGCGCCGAGCAGCGCGTGGCCCGAGACCGAGCCGAGCGGCGTGAAGACGAGCAGCGGCGCCACGGTGGTGCCGCCCTGCACGGTGGCGTTGGCGATGAGCGTGCCCTCCGCGGTTGAGTTGGCCTGCGCGAAGATCGTGTAATAGCCGTCCGGGAGCCCGGCGAATTGATAGGCGCCGTCGTCGCCGGTGGTGGCCGCGTTGCTCTGCGGGCCGGTGACGCGCACCGCGACGCCCGCGTGACTGCTCTCGCCGCCGAGCACCACGCGCCCCGAGATGGCGCCGCCTGGCACCGCGCGCGGGAGCGTCAGCGCCTGCACCTGCACCGCCTGCGCATAGTGGACCGCGATGGCGTCGGCGCTGGCCGGGACATATCCGGGAAAGCTCGCGATCACGCGCGCGGGCCCGATGGGCGCGCCGCGGATGAACCAGCTCCCGTCGTCGAGCGCGACGCCCGAGGCGGCCGAGCCCGCGACGACCACGGCGATGCCTGAGTTGCCATGAGTTTGGCCTAGAGTTGCGGTTCCGTAGAGATCGCCGAGCGGGGTGAGCATCAGATCCCGCACCTGGACGGACGCTCCGGCGACCACCACCGCGCTCGCCTGCAGCGTGCCTTCGGCCGTCGAGGCCGCGCTGGCGGAGACGAACCAGGTCCCGTCGGCGACATTCTCGAAGGAGTAGGCGCCGGTGTCGTCGGTGACCGTGCCTTGCGCCTGCGAGCCCTGCAGCGTGACGGTGACGCCGCGGCTGTTGGCCAGCCCCGCGAGCGCCGCGCGGCCATGGATGCGGCCGCGCGCGATCGCCGGGGTCAAGACCAGGGCGGCGGTCTCTGCCATCGTGCCCCAGTGGACCGTGACGGTGGCGCTCAGCGACCCATAGCCTTGGCTGGTGGCGACGATCTGGCGGACGCCGGCCGGAACGTCCCGCAGCACGAACCGCCCGCCTTGATCGGTCGAGGTGGCGCTGGCCGTCCCGGCGGCGATCACGGTGATGCCGGCGCTGCCATCGCGGCTCTCCTGATAGGAGACCTGGCCCGAGATATCACCCACCGGCGTGAAGCGCTGGTCCGCCAACTGCGCCGTCTGGTCCGCGCCCACGGCGGCCTGGAGCGCCGCGGTTGCTTCCAGCGTTCGCGGCGCCGAGATCAAGACGGCATAGGAGCCGGCAGAGAGACCGGTAAAGCTATAGCTCCCGTCGGGCGCGGTCAGGACCGTGGCCGAGGTCGGGCCCTCTGCGGAGACGGCGACGCCGCTCATGTCGGACTCAGCGCCGATGATCACCCGCCCGACCAGCGCTCCGGTGCCACCGCTCTGGGCGGTCGTGCCGCCGGAGGTGGCTCCCTTGGCGCAGGCCAAAAAGCCGGTGCAGGCGAGCGCGGCCGCGACCAGCGCGGACGAGCGCCGCTTGCGCCGCAGGAAGAAGCCGAGCGGCAGCAAGAGGAGCCAACCTGCGCTCGAGGCCGAGGAGCACCCGAGCACGCCCGCGCCTTCGATGCGCAGCTTGTTCGGCAGGACGACGATGGTGACGCTGGTCGCGACCGACATGGCGCCGTCGCTGCAGCTCACCGGGACTCGATAGGTCCCCGCGGAGCCTTGTTGAGTTGTCCAATGGAATTGGACCGAGCTTGCGTTCCAGGTGCTGTCCGAGGGAAGCGGCGCCGCCGTGCAGGTGACGGGCCTTCCGGCGGGGTCGTGGGTGGTGATGGTGAAGTCTACGTTGCCGCCTTCCTTGACCGTGAAGGGGCCCTGCGGGTCGATGCTCGGCGGCAGCGGTCCGGCGACGACGGTGATGTGCGTGGTGGTCGAGACGGTGTATTGCCCATCGCTGGCGCTGAAGGTCATGGTGTATTGCCCGGCCTGGCCGCGCGCCGGCGTCCATTGATAGGTGCGTGAGTTGGTATCAAAGACCGCGTTGTCCGGCAGCGCCGAGGAGCCATAGGCCAGCGTGTCGCCATCCGGGTCATGCGCGGTGACGATGAACGAGAGCGGGCTGCCTTCGGTGATGGTCCGGTCCGCGATCGGGTCGATGACCGGCGGGTGATTGAGGTGATCGACGGTGATCTGCGGGCTGGTCGAGTCTTGCAGCTGACCGTCGCTGACGGTGAAGGTCGGCTTGTAGCTGCCCGCCTGGCCGTCGCGCGGAGTCCAAGTGACCGTGCGGGCGGTAGGGTCGAAGCTCGCGCCGTCGGGTAGATTGGTCGCTGAGTAGGTGAGCGCATCGCCGTCCGGGTCGCTGCCCTGCAGCGTCAGCACCAGCTGCTGCTCCTCGCGCACGCGCAGCTCGCCGACCACGTTGAGCGAGGGCGGGCGGTTGGTATGAGTGACGACGATAGAGACCGTGCGCGTCGCGGTCAGGCGCCCGTCGCTGGCGGTGAAGGTGACCGAGACGGTGGCCGGCGCGATGCCGTAGGGAGGAACGAAGGAGAAGACGCGGCCGGCGGGGTCGAACTGCGCGGTCGAGGGCAGCGCCGCCGAGACGCTGACGGGGTCGCCGTCGGGATCGCTGGCGTTGACAATGAAGGTGAGCAACTGGCCCTCGGCGATGGTGCGCGAAGGAATCGGGTCAATCGCCGGCGGGTGATTGGTGTGAGCGACACCAATGGTGATGGTGGCAGGGACCGCGCTCTGCCCGTCGCTGACGACGAAGGTCACCTGCACCGCGCCGGCCTTGCCTGGGCCCGGCGTCCAGGAGAAGGCGCCCGTGGTCCCATCGAGCGTGGCACCGGCGGGGAGCGATGTGGATGAGTAGGTCAGTGAGTCATTGTCGGCGTCGGTGGCCTGCACGGCGAAGGCGAGCGGGGCGCCCTCTGCGGCCTGGCGATCGACGACGGTTGCGGCGACCCAGACCGGCGGCCGATTGGTCTTGAGTACCAGGATATGGGCCAACCCAAGGGTCGTCGCGGTGCCGTCGCTGGCGCTGAAGGTGAGGTCATAGGTCTGCGCCCGCGCGGTCCCAAAGGCGGGCGTCCAATTGAAGAAGCCGGTCGCCGCGTCGAAGGTTGCTCCCGCGGGCAATCCGCTCACCAGCCCGTAGGTGACGACATCGCCCACGTCCGGATCGGTCGCGAGCAGCGTGAAGCTGAGCGGCGACCCTTCCTGGATGCGGCGCAGCTGCAAGGCCTGGATCAGCGGCGGGTCGAAGACGGGCGGCCGATTCCGGTGCAGCACCGTGATCTTGCCGATGGCCGCGACTGTGAGCGTCCCGTCGCTCACCAGATAGGTGATTAGATAGACCCCGGCCTGCCCATAGTCAGGGGTCCAGGAGAGGGTGTTGCCATCGAGGTTTGCGCCGGCGGGGAGCGACGAGCCAATCGAATAGCGCAAGGCGTCGCCGTCGGGATCGGTGGCGCTGACACTGACGTTGACGTGGTCTTTCTCATAGACGGTAACGTCGGGCACCGCGGCCACCACTGGCGCGCGGTCGATGCAGACCACGGCCACGCGGCCGCTGCCGGTGTCGAAGAGGCCGGCAGCGTCGGTGACGCGGAAGGTAAAAGTGTTGAGTCCGCACTGAGTATGATCCGGCACGAAGGTAAACGTCTGCGTGTCGGGATTGAACGAGCTATTCGCCCCCGGCGTCTGCTGCGAGAAGGTGAGGGTGTCGCCTTTGTCGGGGTCGTGTCCGGTGATGACGAAGCTGAGGCTGGTGTCGACGGCGACGATGCGGTCTGGGATCGGGTCGAGCACCGGCGGGCGATTCTTGTGCAGGACGTGAATGAGCACGTGGAGCGGCACGGCGACATGGCCGTCGGAGACCAGGACGATGAAGGAATAGTCTCCGGCCTGGCCAAAGACGGGCTGCAAGCGGACGCTTGGAGTGCCTGAGTCGAAGGTCACGAACGCGGGCGCGCGCGCGCCGATCGCATAGGTCAGCGTGTCGAAGGCCGGCACATCGGGATCGCTCGCTTGCAGCGTCACGGTGAGGTCGTCCTGCTCATAGATCGTCTGCTCGACGTCCACGGGCACCGGCGGACGATTGGTGTGCAGCACGTGGATGGTGACATCGAGCGTGCCGGTCCCGCCGTTGCCGTCGATGACGACGAAGTGAACCAGGTAGGGTCCGGGCGCTGTCCCATAGTCAGGGACCCAATTGAATTGCTGCGTCGCCACGTCGAAGGTCGCGCCGGCCGGCAGGTTGGTGGCCGAATAGGTCAGCGGATCGTTGTCGAAGTCGGTCGCGTGGACGGTAAAGGTGAGCAGGCTCTTCTCGGGGATGGTCAGGTCCGCGACCGCGTTGAAGATGGGCGGCGCGTTCTTGTGCAGCACGGTGATCATCCCGACCTGGGTCGCCGTGTCGGTCCCGTCGGTGACGTGGAAATGGACGTTGTAGACGCCTTCGGAGCTGTAGTCCGTCACCCAGGTGAAGGCGCCGGTGGCCGGATTGAAGGTGATATTGGCGCCCGCCGGCAGATCCGCGGCGTCATAGGAATAGGTCAGGGTATCGGGCGGCAAGTCGGCGTCGTGGCCGACCAGCTGGATGGTGGCGGTGTCGGTCTCGTAGATGGTCTGCGGCGGGATTGGATCTAGAGTTGGCGGTTGATTGACGATGGTGATTTGAAACACCAGGTCCGAGCGCTCGCCGCACTTGTCCACCGCGGCCACGGTGACGGTGTTGGGCCCGCGCTGCAGCACCGTGGTCACCGCCCAGGTGTTGGCGGTGTTGTTGCCCGGCAGCGTCTGCTTCACCTGGTCATTGACGGTCAAATCAATCGGCGTCAGGTCGCGCGCCGTGCCGCTGAAGTGCACCGGATTGGTGTGGGTCGCGCCCATGTCATCGAGCGGCGTGTCGAGCTGCGCGGTAAAGAGCGGGGGCGTCTCGTCGTCGGAGTAGGAGAGCTGGGTGGTGGCGTCGATGCAGATCGCCTGGCACTGGCCGCTCTCGGTCGGAGGCAAGAGCGTCACGTCGGGGATGGTGGGGAACTGGGTGGACGCGAGCGTGCCGGTGCCGTCGGGGTTGAGCGGCACGTCGGCCGCCAATTGATAGGTGTGATAGACGCCGGCCGGCGCCACCAGGTGCAGGATGTGCTCGGTCTGCGAGACCGCCGGACCATAGGTGTGGATGCCGGTGGCGATCTGATAGTTCGTCGAATCGACCACCGAGCCATAGATGCTGGAAGGGGACTGGAACGGGCGCAGCCGCGGGCCGCTGCCGGGCGCGTTCTGCACGTACATGCGGATATTGAGCTTGCCGAGCAGCAGCGCCCGGTCGGGGGTGTGGGTCTCGGTGGCGGTGGCCAAGGTCAGCGGGTTGTTGCGCAGGAAGTAATAGAAATGTTCGTTCAGGTAATCGACCGAGGGGCCGCCATCGAGCGCGCGGCTCCAATCGAGGCTGAAGAGGGTCTCGGTCCACGCACCAGGCAGGGCCAGCGCCTCGAACTTGCCGGGCCGGTCGGTGGTCATATAGGCCCAGGCCTCGGCCAGGTAGTTGCCGCTGAGCGGATAGCGCGTGGAGCCGTCGGGGGCGATGAAGGGATGGGCGGTGTCGCTCTGATAGGCGCCGTCCACCTGGTAGTAGGAAGAGGTGGCGAGGTCCGGCAGCGCGACGCAGGCGCGCGGCGTGAGCGAGGCGGTGACCACGGCGCCCTTGCCATTGAAGTTGGCCGCATTGGTCGAGCCCGACGGCATCCAGAGGGACCCGTCCGGATAGAAGCCCGCCTTGGGCGGCTGGCCCGATCCGTTGACGCCGGTCAGGTCGGCCGGCGGCGACCAGAGATTCGCGCCCGGGGTCTGCGGGAGGTTCAGATAGGAAGGGTGGCCGTCGGGCCAGCTATAGTTCAGCCTTGAGTATTGCATCGCGAAGTAGCCCGCGGGCACCTGGAAGTCATTGGGCGCGGTGTAGTCAATCACCAGCCCATTGGGCGCGCGATCCAGGCTGCCGCCGTTGTCGTACCCGGCGTTGTCGGGAAAGAGGGAGCCGAGCACGCGCGGATACCCGGAGGTGACCACCGGGCAGCCCGAGGTGGTCTCCCAGTCGCAGCCGCTGGTGGGGTCGGCGACGGTCATCTGCCCGTGCACCTCGGCGGTGTCGCGCACGACGGGGTCGACGCAGAGCGAATCGTCGATCAAGAGCGGAATCTCGACCGTGCAGGCGGTCGCGCCGTCTGGGCTCGGCGTGGTGAAGGCGGTGCCGGCGTGCAAGGGGATGCGCTGCTTGCCGGTGATGTCGAGGTAGCCCTCGGTGATCTGGCCTTGCATGCCCCGCTCCCAGAGCGTCTCGCCGCTGACGACGACGTAGCCTTCGCGCGCCGGGTCGGCCGCGAGCTGGTAGCCGGTCGAGAGCTCGGGTTGAGTTGGATCGGTGGTGGTGTCTTGAGTTGCCGAATAGAAATATCCCCGCCCATATCCGGCCTGCGCGCGGTCGAGCAGGAAGTAGAGCGCCGCCGTCGCTCCGCAGCGCTGCGAGACGCGGACGCGCACGCTGCACAGGTCGGTGCGCGTCAGGTCCTGGGCCACGTCGCCCGAAGCGGGCGAGACCAGGTTCGGCAGGACGGTCTGATAGTAGCGGGTGGTGTCCTGATACCAGGTGGTCCATTCCTCTTGATAGGTGATGGGCTGGCCGTCGGGCGTGCCCCGCTGGGCCAGGATGGTGAAGGTGCCGCTGGTGAAGTCGGGCGAATAGGAGCGGGTATTGGACGAGTAGTTGAGGTTCGCGTTGAGTCCGCTCAGCGACAGGGTCTGGTAGCCGGTGTTGTCCACCAGGGGCCGCTGCAGGCCATTGCCGCCGACCCCGAAGGTGGCGTTGAGGTTGAAGGGCTGCAGCGTGGAGATCTGCGCCGAGGCCGCGCCGGTGAGGGAGAGTCCGAGCAGGGCGGCGGCCAGCGGGAGCGATCGGCTTTGCATGCGGCCTCCAGGCCCGCTCTGGCGGTGCCGAGTTCCCATCGAGCCTCGCGCGCTTGCCGAGCGCGCCGCCAGAGGGGACTTTCCCTGTGTGCTCTGGGAAAAATACAGCCTGGCTGCAGACAAACTTCGGGTGGCCGACAGGCTCTCCAGGCTCGCGCCTTTCGTGCGAGGGTGGCGCCATGCCCCGCCATCTGGACCCCGGTCGCCCCTGCGCCTGCACCTCGCAAAAGACCTTCTCCGAGTGCTGCCGCCCGTATCTGCGCGGCGAGCGCGAGGCGCCCGACGCCGCGGCCCTGATGCGCTCGCGTTTCTCGGCCTTCGCGCTCGAGAACGCGGCCTACCTGAGAAAGACCCTGCACGAGTCCCACCCCGATCGGCTGCGGCCCGAGGCCGAAGTGCTGCGCGATCTGAAGCGGGCGTGCCGCGCCTTCGACTACCGGTCCCTCGACATCCTCGCGGCCAGCGGCCCCGACGAGGCCGGCCGCGCCCACGTCGAGTTTCGCGCCGGGCTGGTAGACCGCGGCCGCGATCGCTCGTTCATCGAGCGCTCCAGCTTCCTCCACGACGGCGCCGGCTGGCGCTACGTCTCGGGCGAGATGCGCGACGCCTCCGGCGAGCCCGCGCCGGCCAGGGAGGGCTGAGCCGATGCCCCAGCTCGATGGCTCGCTCTTCGGCGCTGACCAGCCCTGCTTTGGCTGCGGGCCCGACCACCCCTTCGGGTTCCGCCTGCGCTTTCGCGAGGAGGGAGACGAGGTCGTCACCAGCTTTTTGCCCACCGCGCAGCACCAGAGCGCGCCCGGGATGATGCACGGCGGCCTCGTCTTCACGCTCGCCGACGAGCTGGCCGCGTGGGTCGTGATCACGCGCCTGGGCAAGTTCGGCTTCACCGCGCGCTTCAACGGCAGGCTGCAGAAGCCGGTGCGGCCCGGCGTCGAGCTCGAAGGCCGCGCACGCATCGTGCGCTCGACGACCCGCACCGCCGAGGTCTCGGCACGCCTGAGCCAGATGGGCGAGCCCGCCTTCGAGGGGACGTTCACCTTCGTGATGGTGGACCAGGGCGGCGCGGAGAAGATGCTGGGCGCGAAGCTTCCCGAGGCGTGGCTGCGCTTTTGCCGCTGAGCCAGGACCCCGCCGCGGGCCTACCCCGACCGACGACCGCACTTGATCGGACCTGCCACTTGAGGCCTAGGCTGATCGGTCCGCCGCACAAGGAGCATCCATGATCCGTCTTCGCCACCTCTCCGGGAGTCTGCAAGGACGGACGACGAACATCTCGAAGTCGGCGCTGCGCATGGGGCGGGCCCCCGACTGCGACGTCAAGTTCGACCACGCCAAGGACCCCAAGGTCTCGAGCCACCACGCCGAGCTGCTCCTCGAGGAGGGCGAGTGGGTGGTCATCGACACCGGCTCCACCAACGGCACGCTGGTCAACGGGCGCAAGATCTCCAAGCAGCGGCTCAAGCCGGGCGACCAGGTGCAGCTCGGCAAGGACGGCCCGCTGGTGGCGGTCGATTTCGTCCCCATCAAGCTCGCCGCCGCGGCGGCGTCGGCCAACCAGATCCAGCCGGTGCGCACCCAGGCCGTGAACATCTCGGACCTGAAGGGGCCAGAGCCGCACCGCTTCGACGACACCGTGGAGATGTCGTCGATCGCCGCCGATCTCAAGCTCAGCGCGGACACGCAGACCGCGAGCCTGGCGGAGCTGGCGGCGAAGAAGGTCGCGCTCGCCCGCGAGAAGTCAGGCGGCGTGTCGTCGGGCCAGACGATGATGATCATGGCCGACACCATCAAGCAGGTGCAGCAGGGCACGCAGAGCAAGACCAAGAAGCGCTGGGTGAAGATCCTCGCCATCGCCGGTGCCTGCGCGGGCGTGGTGGTGCTGGCCCTCGGGATCACCGTCTGGCAGCAGAAGAAGCATCTCGACGGCATGGTGGCCGAGAAGAGCAAGATCGACGGCGAGATCGCCAAGGTCGAGAGGCAGATGGAGGACGAGACCGACCCCGACAAGCTCGACGAGCTGCAGCAGAGGCTCGACCAGCTCTCGGGCAAGGCCCAGAGCACCATCGCGGACATCGGCAAGAAGAACAAGACGCGCGCGCAGGAGGTCGAGGACGCGGGCGACGACCTCGACCACGAGATCCGGCGCATCTTGAAGTCGTTCGACGCCACCACCTATGCCGTCCCGCACGTCTTCAAGGAGCGGCTCAAGTTCCACCTCGACGCGCTGGCCAAGGCGCCGGAGCGCAAGCGCGTCTATCGGCGCAAGCAACAATACTGGCCGATGATCCTCAAGGAGTTCGGCGCGCTCGGGCTGCCGGAAGAGATGGCCTACATCGCCTGGGCTGAGTCGCGCTTCGATCCGGAGGCCGCCAGCGGCGCGGGCGCGGTCGGCCTCTGGCAGCTCGGCGCCTCGACCGCGCGAGCCTACAAGCTGCGCGTGGACAAGACGGTGGACGAGCGGCTCGACCCCGACAAAGCAACTCATGCGGCCGCGCATTACCTGGCCAACCTATTGGCCGAGTTCGGCAGCGACGCCTTCATGCTGGCGATGGCCAGCTATAACAAGGGTGAGTCGGGCGTGCGGCGCGTGCTCCACCAGATCGCGCAGGAGAAAGGCGGCTTCCGCAAGGAGAAGCGCGACTTCTGGCACCTCTATCGAATGAAGAAGCTGCCCGAGGAGACGCGCGAATACGTGCCCAAGGTGCTGGCCGCGGCCATCGTCGGGCACGATCCGGTCAAGTACGGCCTTGAGTAACGCTTCTCTACTCAATTGAGTTGGGGTTTGTGCGCTTTGCTCGCCGGCTTCTTCTTGCCCGCGTTGTCGGGACGGCTGACCTCGCGGCGGTCGGCGAGATAGTCCTTGGTGGTGCTGGGGCAGACGATCTCCTGATTGTTCCGGCTCCAGGCCTCGGAGATCCAGATCTGCCAGTCACGCTGGTTGGCGGGATAGCTCTCACCCTTCTTGGCGCACGTGTCCTGGTCGACGGACTGGCCGGGACCGATGGCCACGACCGATCCTTTCTTCAGCTTGCAAGTCGTCACCCAGCTGACCTCGTTCCAGCCCTGGCAGACGGCATAGTCGCGGCGGAAATCAGTCTGGGTGCCGTGGGGGCGGTCATAGGTCCACCATTGACCAAAGCGATTGTTGCGACCCTGGCTGTCGGTCCACTTCGGCCCGTTGTAGAGGCGATAGACGACCAGATCGGCGTTGAGCTTGACGACGATGCCGGCGGAGAGCCCTCCCCCTCCGCGGACCTTGACGCCTTTGTCGAGAGCGGCCCGGGCGTAGTCCGGATCCGAAGGCGCCAGAACCACCGCCTTGCCTTTGAGCCTGGGCGGCAGCTGCAGAGCCCCGCCGCGGGCGAGGGCTGGCAGAGAGAGCAAGGCAATGGCGAGCAGACAAAGGGAGCGCAAGCGGACCTCCAGGCAATGCGTGAGAGATTTGAAGATTGGCTACGAAGTGGTGATGAGGAGCGCCGGGCCGCGGCGGGGCCACGACTCGGCCCGGCCGCCGGTGTGCTGGATGATCTCGGCGGTGCCCTTGAGCTCGACGCGCCCGTCGCCGTAGGCGAGGCTCTCGGCCGACTCGATCTCAAAGCCCTTGCCAGTGCTCGCAGGCTTCAAGCCGCGCGGGCTCTGCACGACGATGGAAGCGACGCGGCCTTCGCCGCTCGAGTGCATGGTGCCGAGGGAGAGCTGGTCGCCCTCTGCCTGGGCCGAGACGATGCGAAAGCTCGCGTCGTTCGGAGCCATCTGGTTGAGCCCGTAGAACTTGCAATACTCGAACACGCGCCCGCCGTAGTCGGCGAGGATCCGCGCTGCCAGGGCCTTTGCTTCGTCGCTCATGAGTGACTCCTCTTGATTGGAAGCGACCAGCATAGGCCGGGGTTACAACGGCTCGGACAATTACCCGAGCTGAGCACCGAACTGGTTGAATCCCTTCGGACCGCCCCGATCGATGCGCTGGCCTCCCTGTAGTAAGGATCGCTGATGGACGAGACGCTGCAGAGCCTCTTGCACCAGCTCCAGCTCGAGCAGCTCGAGCTGAACCTCTTTCGCGGCCAGTCGAAGGATCTGGGCGGCAAGAGCGTCTTCGGCGGCCAGGTGGTGGGCCAGGCGCTGCAGGCCGCGAGCCGCACCGTCGAGGACCGCGCCGCCCACTCGCTGCACGCGTATTTCCTTTTGCCGGGCGACATGGCCGCGCCCATCGTCTACGAAGTGGACCGCATCCGCGACGGCAAGAGCTTCAGCGCCAGAAGGGTCCAGGCCATCCAGCACGGGCGGCCCATCCTCTCGATGATCGCCTCGTTCCAGGTCGCGGAGCCCGGCCTCGAGCACCAGGCGGCCATGCCCGCCGTGCCGCCGCCCGAGTCGCTGCTGCCGCTGAGCGCGCTCCGCGAGCGCTGGTTTGCCGAGGCAGGAGAGGTGAACCCCCGCGTGCGCGAGGCGCTGCTCCAGCCCATCGCCATCGAGTTCCGCCCGGTGCAGCCGCGCAATCCGCTCAAGCCGGTCGCCTCCGAGCCGCGACAGGAGGTCTGGTTCCGCACCATCGATCGGGTGCCCGACGACCCGCTCCTGCATCGCTGCCTGCTCGCGTACGCCTCCGATTTCAACCTCATCGGCAGCGCGCTCAGGCCCCACGGCGTGACCTGGTACAGCGACCGGCTGGTGGTCGCCAGCATCGACCATGCGCTCTGGTTCCACCGGCCTGCGCGCGCCGACGAGTGGCTTCTCTACGCGATGGAGTCGCCTTCGGCCCAGGGCGCGCGCGGCCTCGCCCGCGGGATGATCTTCGACCGCGCCGGAGCACTGGTCGCGAGCGTCGCGCAAGAAGGCCTCATGCGGCAGGTCGCTCCGCGCGGGCAGTGAATCGCCGGGCGCGCGTCCTTGGGTCAAAGCGCGATCGATGTAGGTAGACCGCGCATTGACTCCAATTCAATCCAGTCCTAGGGTTGATATAAGGGGCAGGATTATCAGCGCCCCCTCAAATCGACCAGCAGCGCAGCTTCTCTGAGGGGAGAACCCATGCCTTCGCACGGACGGCATTTTGAACTCATATCGCTCTCTATTCTCATCCTATCGGCGGGCGCCTTCGCGCAAACGCCAGGCGCGGGGGGACCGATCGATCCCGGGCCGCGCCAGGGGGCTGCCGGCGCCGGCGGACCCGCCGCCGGCCTCGGAGCTGATTACTCGAACCTGTTCTTCGCCGCGCGCGGCGTCTTCGGCGAGATCGACTCGGTGTCCGGCGGCATCGCGGGCGAGAATGGAAAGGGCCTGGGCCCGACCTTCAATGCCAATAGCTGCGCCGCGTGCCACGCCCAGCCAGACGTTGGCGGCTCGAGCCCGCACCCGACGCTCGGCATCGGCGCCGCGCGCGTGCCCAATCCCCAAGTCAGCTTCGCGAGCCTCGATCGCCTCGCCGGCAGGAACCAGGTGGTGCCTTCGTTCATCCGCGCCGACGGGCCGGTGCGCGAGGCCCGCTTCATCCACAACGCCGACGGCAGCAACGACGGCGGCGTGCACGCGCTCTACACCATCGCCGGCCGCGTCGATGCGCCGAACTGCACCGCGGCCCAGCCCGACTTCGTCACCGCGCTGAACAACAACAACGTCATCTTCCGCATCCCGACGCCCATCTTCGGCGCCGGCCTGATCGAGAACACCTCCGACAACCAGCTGCGCGCGGCCTTCAGTGCGACGGCGAGCGCGCGGGCCGCCGTCGGCATCGCCGGGCGCTTCAACTCGAGCGGCAACGACGGAACGATCACCCGCTTCGGCTGGAAGGCGCAGAACAAGTCGCTGCTCATCTTCGCGGGCGAGGCCTACAACGTCGAGCAAGGCGTCACCAACGAGGCATTCCCGAACGAGCGCGGCATGGCCGACGGCTGCGAGCTCAACGCCACTCCCGAGGACAGGACCAACCTCTACGGACCGAACGGCGGGCTCACCGGCACGGTCACCGACCTCTCCTCGGACGTGACCAACTTCGCCATGTTCATGCGCCTCTCGGCGCCGCCCACGCCGACCACCTCGACGACCTCGGAGAAGAACGGCGCCGCGCTCTTCAACTCGGTCGGCTGCAACCTCTGCCACACCGTCTCGCAGGTGGCCGAAGAGTCGCCCTTCCCCGGCCGGTCCAACCTCACCTACAAACCCTACAGCGACATCGCCATCCACCACATGGGCCCGGGCCTCGCCGACTTCGTCTCGCAGGGCGCGGCCGGCCCCGACGAGTTCCGCACCGCGCCGCTCTGGGGCGTCGGACAGCGCATCTTCTTCCTCCACGACGGCCGCTCGGGCCCGGCCAACGGCGGCCTCATCGACGCCGTCCGGCAGCACTACAGCAAGGACCCCTCGTGCGCGCCGGGGCAGCAGTTCAATGCCGCGGGCGTCGCGTGCGCCTCCGAGGCCAACGGCGTGATCGCGAAGGCGGCGGCGCTGACCACCTCGCAGCAGCAGGACATCCTCAACTTCCTCCGCTCGCTTTAAAGCGCCGATCTGATAGCAAAGCCGCATGACGGCTCTTCACACCTGCATGCTGTGCGAGGCCGTCTGCGGCCTCGCGGTCGAGCTCGAGGGATCCGAAGTCAAATCGGTCAGGGGTGACCTCAACGACCCCTTCAGCAAGGGTCACCTCTGTCCGAAAGCGGCGGCCATTCCCGACGTGCAGGGGGATCCTGATCGGGTGCGCGAGCCGCTGCGCCGCGTCGGCACGACCTGGCAGCCGGTCTCGTGGAAGGACGCGCTGGAAGAGGCCGGCTCGAGAATCGCCGAGCTGCAGAAGAGGCACGGCCGCAGCGCCGTCGGGATCTACCTCGGCAACCCGAGCGTGCACAGCTACGCCGCCATGCTGGCCATGCCGCTCTTCGGGCGGGCGCTCGGGACGCGCGCGCGCTTCTCGGCCACCTCGGTCGATCAGCTCCCGCAGATGCTGGCCGCGCTGCAGATGTTCGGCCACCAGCTGCTCTTGCCCATCCCCGACGTCGATCGGACGCAGCTCTTCCTCGTGCTCGGCGCCAATCCGCTCGCGTCCAATGGCAGCCTGATGACGGCCCCCGGCATCAAGGGGCGCTTGCAGGCGCTGCAGGCGCGCGGCGGAAAGCTGGTGGTGGTGGACCCGCGGCGCACCGAGACCGCGGCCATCGCCGATCAGCACCTGCCCATCCGGCCCGGCGCCGACGCGTACTTCTTGCTCGCGCTGCTCCACGTGCTCTTCGAGAGCGGCAAGGTGCGGCTGCAACACCTGGAGTCGTTCACCGACGGCCTGCCCGCGCTGCGCGAGGCGGCCAGCAAGTACCCGCCCGAGCGGGTGGCCGCGCGCACCGGGATCGCGGCCGGCACGATGCGAGCCCTGGCGCACGCCTTCGCCGACGCTCCCTCCGCGGTGGCCTATGGCCGCGTCGGCACTTGCACGCAGGAGTTCGGCGCGCTCGCCTCCTGGCTGGTCACGGCGCTGAACGCGGTCACCGGCAACCTCGACCGGGCCGGCGGCGCGATGTTCACCACGCCCGCCGCGGACCTCGTCGGCCTGACCGGCAAGGTCAACGACCGCGGCCACTTTGGCGTCTGGAAGTCGCGCGTGCGCGGGCTGCCTGAGTTCGGCGGTGAGCTGCCCGCGGCGGCGCTCGCCGAGGAGATCGATACTCAAGGTGAAGGTCAACTCAAGGGACTCATCACCGTCGCGGGCAATCCGGCGCTCTCGACGCCCAACGGAAAGCGGCTCACGCGCGCGCTCGGCGGCCTTGAGTACATGGTCTCCGTCGATCTCTATCGCAACGAGACCACGCGCCACGCAAACCTCATCCTGCCCACCAGCTTCGGCTTCGAGCGCGACCATTACGACCTGGTCTTCTATGTCTTCGCGGTGCGCAACTTTGCGCGCTATGTGCCGGCGCTGATCGCGGCTCCCAAGGGAGTGCGCGAGGACTTCGCGGTGCTGCTCGACCTGGCCATCGCGGTGCAGGAGCACGGCGGAGGGCGGCGCAAGAAGCGGCTGCGCTTTGGCCTGCGCGCGGCGCGCTTGCTCGGCGCCAAGAGGGCGCTCGACCTCCTGCTGCGCTTTGGACCGCACGGCAAGCGGCCCGGCGGCATGTCGCTGCGGCGGCTGCGCGAGAGCCCGCACGGCATCGACCTCGGCGCGCTCGAGCCGCGGCTTCCGGCGCGGCTGCAGACCAAGGACAAGCGCCTGCAGCTTGCGCCGGCCGCGCTGCTCGCCGATCTGCCGCGGCTCGAGGCGCGCCTTCTGGAGGTGCCGGCCGGCGACACGCTCGAGCTGATCGGCCGGCGGCTCCTGCGCAGCAACAACTCGTGGATGCACAACAGCCTGCGGCTCGTGAAGGGCCCCGCTGCGTGCACGCTGCAGATGCACCCCGACGACGCCGCCGCGCGCCACCTGCCCCAAGGCGCCGAGGTGGAGGTGCGCTCGCGGGTCGGCAGCGTCCGCGCGCCGCTGGCCTTGACCACCGATGTCCCCCGCGGCGTGGTCTGCCTGCCGCACGGCTATGGGCACGCGCAGGAAGGCGTCGAGCTCTCGGTGGCGCGCGCGCACAGCGGCGTGAGCGTGAACGACCTGACCGACGAGACGCGCCTGGACGCCCTCTCGGGCAACGCCAGCTTCAGCGGCGTCGAGGTGACGGTCACCTTGCCCGCGTAGGACAAACGCAAACGACCGGAGCCGGCGGCTCGTTTGTCTTCAGCGCGCGACCAGCAAGCGGGCCAGCGCGTCGCGCATGCGGCCCGCGATCGGCGTCGGCCGCTGGGTCTGCCGATCGACGAAGACGTGCACGAAGTGGCCGAGCGCGCTCGGCGCCTGCCGGTCCGCGTGGAAGATGGCCACCTCGTAGCGCACGCTGGAGCTGCCGAGCTTGCCCACGCGCAGGCCCGCTTGCAGCGCGTCGGGGAAGGCGATGGACTCGAGGTAGTTGCAGTGCGACTCAACGCAGAGGCCGATCGCCTCGCTCTTGCCCAGGTCGAGCCCGCCCTCGCCGATCAAGTATCGATTGATGATGGTATCGAAGTATTCGTAATAGACGGCGTTGTTGACGTGCGCGTAGGCGTCGTTGTCGCGCCAGCGGGTCGCGAGGTCGAGCAGGTGCGGATAGTCGGCCCGGCGCTCGTCCTTGGCTTCCTTGCCCATCGGCAGATCATCCCTTACTTGCGCGCCGCGAGCCACAAGCCCGCGGTGATGACGAGCAGCGCGAGGCCGTCCATCGGGGCGAGCTTCTCGCCGAGCAGGAGGGCGCCGAGCAAGAGGCCGAAGACCGGCGTCAGGAAGAACCAGGCGCTGACGCGGCTCGCCTCGCCGTGCTGGAGGATCCAGAACCAGAGCATCGAGGCGAAGACGCTGAGGACGATGATGAGGAACGCCAGACTGAGGACGATGGGCGCGGTCCAGACGATGTGCGGCGGCCCTTCGAGGACGAGCCCGGCGGGCAGGAGGATGAGCGCCGCGAAGAAGAGCTGCGCGCCGTTGAGGACCAGCGCGTGCGGGCGGCTCTTCATCCGCTTGTAGACGATGTTCGAGGCCACGAACGCGAGCACCCCGCCGAGCGCCATCAGGACATCGATGGGCCTCGCCGATTGCGAGCCGGCGCGCGTGTGCATGGCGAGCACCACGCCGAGGAAGCCGAGGAGCAGGCCGATCCCTTTGCGCGGGGTGAGCGGCTCGGCCAGCAAGAAGGGCGCGGCCAGCGCGAGCAAGAGGGGATTCATGCTGGCGATGATCGACCCCATGCCTGCCGACATGTGGCGCAGCGCCTCGTAGTTGAGGCCCAGGTAGAGCGCGTTGCCGCAAAGGCCCAGCGCGGCCAGGCGCAACCATGTGGCGCGATCGCGCGGGAAAGGCAGCCGCGCCGCCAGGGCGAGGCCAAGCAGGACGCCGCCGGCGAGGAAGAAGCGCAGGTAGAGAATCGTGAGCGGCGGTGCGCCCCGCGCGAGGATGCGGCTCGGCACGAAGGCCGTGGCCCAGAGGAAGACGTAGAGCAAGGCCGCGCCGCCTGCGATCAGCTCGGCTTTGCTCGCGTTGCGCGCGGACGGGACCTGCGACTCGGCCAAGGCGCCTCCAGAGATGAGTACAGATGCACCAGCGGCGCTCGCGTCGCCCGGATCGCATGGTGTCGTCAAGTTCGAGCCGGGCGCGCCGATTCACGGGCCGGCGCAAAAGGAGACACGAAAAGTGCTGGTCACGCAGCCCGCGAGCGCCCTCCCGGGCGACACATCTTCGCAATCGCTGGAGGTGGGGCTGAACGCGCTCCGGCTGCGCAGCGCGCTCCTGCTCGGCTTGCTGCGCTTTGCCGCCGCGGTGGGCGTGGCGCTGATCGGGGCGGTGCTGGGCCTCGTCTACGAGCTGCCCGACTGGCGCGCCTCGCTGCCCGGGTACCTCGCCTACGCCGTGGTCGCGCTCCTGCTCCTCTTGGCGCTGCGCAGCGAGCGGCTGCGCGTGCCCGTCGGCGCCCTGGCTCCGCTGGTTGATGTCGCCGTGGTCTTCCTCATCCAGCGCGCCACGCTCTCCTCCTCGCCGCACCCGGCAGGCGTCGCGGGCTGGTCGCTTGGCCCCTTCGTCCTCCTCGTGCTCTTCGCCTCGGTGGCGATGCGGCCCGCGTTGCTCTATCCGACCGCGCTCGCCGGCTTCGTCGCCGAGGCAGCGCTGCAGCGGCTCGCCTCGGTCGGCTACGGCGCGGTGATGGTCTCGGGCTTCGTCCTCTTGCTCGCGGCCGCGGTCTGCCACTGGGCGCAGGCCCGGGTGGTCGAGCTCTCGGCGCGGCTGCTCCAGGAAGACGTCGAGCGCCGCGTGCTGCTCGAGCGCAGCGAGGCCAGCGAGCGCGCCGCCCAGGCGCTCGAAGAGCAGCACCAGCGGCTGCTCACCGCCCAGCGCGAGGCCGAGATGCTCACCTCGCTGGTGGTGCACGACCTGAAGGGCCCGCTCACGAGCGTGCTCACGCTGGTGGACCTGGTGCGCGACGAGCTCAGCTCCCGCTCCGACGCGGCCGAGCTCGGCGAGGATCTGCGGATCGCGCTCGGCCAGGGTCACAGGCTCGTGGCCATGGTGCAGGATCTCGTCGCCATCTCGCGGCTGGAGAAGGGCGCGCTCAAGGCCCAGCCAAGCGCGACGCGGCTGCGGGAGCTGCTGCAAGACGTGGCCACCGCGTACGCCGCCGCGGCCGCCGAGCGCGGCGCCAGCATCGGGGTGGCCGATGTTGCCGACGTCAGCGCATCCCTCGACCGCGAGCTGCTCCAGCGCGCGCTCGAGAACTTCGTCACCAACGCCCTGGCCGTCGTGCGGGCGGGCGACCGCATCGAGTTGGCCGCGGACATCCGCACAGGCGAAGTCACCTTGATCGTGCGCAACAGCGGCCCGCCCGTCGGCGCCGACGTCAAGGCCCGGCTCTTCGAGCGCCACAACTCGAGCGGCAAGAGCCGCGGCAACGCCGGCCTCGGCCTCTACTTCTGCCGCCTGGTGGCCCGCGCCCACGGCGGCGAAGCGCAGCTCGAGGACGAGCCCGGCTGGGGTGCCTCGTTCACGCTGCGGCTGGGCGCCGAGGCCTCGCCCGCTCGCCTAGGTCAGGTTGCCGCAGCCTGAAGCGCCATGACCTCCGCGTGACCCGCGCGGCGTCCTATCGTCCACCCTCTCGCCCCGGGACGCCTCATGCTGTACGCGTACTTTGCCGCTCACTGGATCGCGAGCGTGTTCTTCCAAAGCTTCTTCCAGCACCGCTACGCGGCGCACCGCATGTACACGATGAAGCCGCGCGCCGAGCGCACCATGCACCTGCTCACCTACCTCGTGCAGGGCGCGTCCTACCTGTCGCCGCGCGGGTACGCCATCCTGCACCGCCAGCACCACGCGTTCTCCGACACCGAGCAGGATCCGCACTCGCCGCTCTTCTTCAAGAACGCGCTGGCGATGATGCTGCACACCAAGCACCGCTACGACGCCTACGCCTATCGGCGCGAGGAGCCCGAGGCGCGCTTCCTCGGCGGCTTTCCCGAGTGGAAATTGCTCGACGAGACCCTCGGCCAGTCGTGGTTCATGCGCGTGGCCTGGGCCGCGCTCTATGCGGTGCCTTATTGCTTCCTCGCCACCCATTGGTATCAATGGCTGCTCTTGCCGGTGCAGTGGGTGCTGGGCCCGCTCCACGGCGCCATCGTCAACTGGGGCGGCCACAAATACGGGTACCAGAATTTCGATAATGCCGACGCCTCGCGCAACACGCTGGCAATCGACTTCCTCACCATGGGCGAGCTCTTCCAGAACAACCACCACAAGTACGGCATGAGCCCGAACTTCGCCGCCCGTTGGTTCGAGATCGATCCCACCTGGCAGGTGATGAAGGTCCTCGAGAGAGCCGGCGTGATCGAGATCGCCACCGGCCAGCGCGCGGTCTATCCCTCGCCCGCCGCGGCCTGAGGCAGCCCGGCCCGCGGTGGGCCGCGCGCGGGGCGACGCCGCTCGAGCACGGCGCGGATCTTCTCGATCAGCGCCTGGGCGGTGAAGGGCTTCTCGATCAGCTCGGCGCCCGGCCAGGGCTGCCCATTCTCGGCGATGGCGCTGCTCGCATAGCCGGTCATGAAGAGCACCGAGATCGCGGGGCGCAGCGCGAGCACCTCGCGGGCCACGGCGCGGCCGTCCATCTGCGGCATCACCATGTCGCTGAGCAGCAGATCGATGGCCGCCGGCTCGTCGCGCACGTGGCGCAGGGCCTCGGCGCCGCCCTCCGCCGCCAGGACGCGAAAGCCGCTGCGGCAGAGGAGCTGGCGCACGGTCTCGCGCACCAGCGCGTCGTCCTCGACGAGCAGGATGGTCTCGTCGCCGCGGGCGGGCCGGGCGGCCGGGAGGTCTTCCTCCTCTGGGCTCGCGCCCCCCTCGACCGCGGGGAGATAGATGCGAAAGCTCGCGCCAGCGCCTGGCCTGCTCTGCACTGCGATGTGGCCGCCGCTCTGCTTGATGATGCCGTACACCGTCGAGAGGCCAAGCCCGGTGCCCAGGCCCCCCTTGGTGGTGAAGAAGGGCTCGAAGGCCCGCCGCTGCGTCTCCTTGTCCATTCCGCTGCCGGTGTCGGCGACGCGCAAGAGCACGTAGCTGCCGGGCGGAATCTCGGCGGCGCGCGCGGTCTGAAGGCCCGCCAGGGTGACGCGCAAAGTCTCGATGGTGAGCCGCCCGCCCGCGCCCATGGCGTCGCGGGCGTTGACGGCCAGGTTCAAGAGCACCTGCTCGAGCTGGTGCGGATCGACCTCGACGGTGGAGCGGCCCGAGACCAGCGACGAGGTCAATTCGATGTGCTCGCCGATCAGCCGCCGCAGCATCTTGTCCATGTCGGCGACGAGTTGGTTCACCTCGATGCGGCGCGGCTTCATCACCTGCCGGCGGCTGAAAGCGAGCAGCTGCCGGGTGAGGGACGTGGCCCGCTCCGCCGCGCGCCGGATCTGCTCGACGTCGTCGCGCTGCTGGCCTCCCTCGGGCAGCTGCTCGGCGAGGAAGTCGGCGTAGTTGCCGATCACCGTCATCAAGTTGTTGAAGTCGTGCGCGACGCCGCCGGCGAGCAGCCCCACCGCCTCCATCTTCTGCGACTGGCGCAGCTGGACCTGCAAGAGCTGGTGCTCCTGGTCGGCGAGCCGCCGCTCGGTGATGTCGCGGCAGACGCAGAGCATCTGCGGCTCCTGCCCGCGCGTCAGCACCTGCGACGAGAGCAGGACGATGCGCTCCTGGCCGTCCCGCCTGCACAGGCGCACTTCCAGGTCGCGCACCGAGCCCTGCTGGCGCACGGCCTCGACCATGCGCGAGCGCTCGCCCGCGTCGGCCCAGAGCCCGATGGCGGTCGAGGTGCGGCCGATGACCTCGTCCTCGGCCCAGCCGCTGAAGCTCGAGAAGCCGGCGTTGATGGCGATGAAGGTGCCGTCGTCCAGCCGGGCGATGCTCATCGCGTCGGGGCTGGTCTGGAACGCGAGGCGGAAGCGCTCTTCATTTTCCCGCAGCAGCGCCTCGATGCGGCGCGACTCGGAGACCTCGCGGGCGACGCTCTCTTGCAGCGCGAGGTAGCGCGCCTCACTCGCGTGGAGCGCGCTGCGCAGCTGGTCCAGCTCGGAGAGCGAGTGGGGAATCGGGTCCATCCGCTGCGACTATCGGCCGGCGAGAGCCTGGCTTGAGGCGATCGGCCGCCGGCAGGCAGAGACCCCCGGCGCGGCGACAATTGCCAGGCAGAGCGCGATCGGCCGCCGGCAGGCAGAGACCCCCGGCGCGGCGACAATTGCCAGGCAGAGCGCGATCGGCCGCCGGCAGGCAGAGACCCCCGGCGCGGCGCGGGCGCCACCCGACTGATGTGGTTCGCTGCGCTCACGGCGATCGGATTTGTGTCGGGAGCCCTAGAGCCGCGCCGGGGGTCTCTGCCTGCCGGCGGCCTATTTGCAACTGCTAGACATCGATTCTTGAATTTGAGGAGGAGCGTAGAGCGATATGATTTATTGACGTCGCTTCTACCCACCTCTCCAAGATCTGCCGCTGCAGCAGGCGCCAGGGAGGGGGACGCCCTCGTCGGCGCTCGTGGGTGCCCCTCATTGAGTTCGATTTGGATCGCCGAGTAGGGGCGGGTTCCCGCTGCACCGGCGAGGGCGTCCCCCTCCCTGGCGCCGGCCAAAGTCTCACCGGCGCTGCAGCGACTGACCTTGCACCTCAGCCGAGCTTGAACTTCAGCTCGCCCAGCTTCTCGACGACGGTGGTGATTTGATCGCCGGCCTTGAGCCACACCTGCTTGTCGGGCGGCTTGCCGAAGATCACTCCCTCGGGCGTGCCGGTGAAGATGAGATCGCCTGGCTTGAGCGTCATATATTGCGAGATATAAGAGATGATCTGCCTGCAGGAAAAGATCATGTCGCTGGTGTTCGACGACTGGCGCAGCTCGCCATTGACGCTGCATTGCACTTTGAGATCCTGCGGGTCCGGCACCTGGTCGGCGGTGACGAGGTAGGGGCCGAGCGGCGCGAAGTGGTCGGTGGTCTTGCCGAGCATGAACTGCGAGGTCTTGAACTGCAGATCGCGCGCGGAGAAATCATTGCCGGTGCAATAGCCGAACACGTGCGAGAGCGCGTCGGCCTCGGAGACCTCGCGCGCCTCCTTGCCCATGACGATGACCAGCTCGACCTCGTGGTCGAACTTCTTGGCGACTTTTACCGGCAGCTTGACGGTGGCGCCGTGGCCCGCGAGCGCGTTGTTGAACTTGTTGAAGAGCACCGGCGAGGTGGGGATTTGCGTGTGCGTCTCCAGCGCGTGGCGCCGGTAGTTGAAGCCCATCATGAGGATCTTCTCGGGATTGGTCACCGCGGGCGCGAAGTCGAGCTTCTCCTCGGCGAGCAGGGGCAGCGCGTGGCTGGCGCCCTTTGCGGCCGCGACCACCGCGTGCAGGCCCGCGCGCTCGACGCGGCGGATCACCTCGTCGGTCGAGGTGGGAACTCTCTGTCCCAGGGCCAGCCCCGCGGCGGCCACGTCGAGGATGCCCCCCGCCACGCGCACGCCCAGGTGGACGCGGCCGTCGCGGCGGAAGTTGAGGAGCGTCATTCCGGGCGCGCTGCGGGCGCCGTGCGGTGCCTTGCCTTCGCTCTCCTCCGCGCGCGCCGCGTTGGCGACGGCGAGCGCACCGATCCCGGCGCCGACGAGAAATGCGCGCCGGGGCGTCTTCACTTCGGCCATGGGGAGCCTCCTCTAGAGGCGCCACGTTCGCACGAACTCGGCCAGGTTCGGCAAGAGGTCGGTGCCCGCGTGCACGAAAATGACCGCTAGAAGATTGCGCGTCCGGCCATAGAAGATGCCGAGATAGAAGCCCGCCACCGAGACGACCGCGACGGAGTAGGCGAGCGCGAGCGGCGCGCTCGGGTGTTCGCCCAGCCCCTCGACGCCGCCGGCGCCGCGGAAGATGAAGCCGGGCGCGTGGGCGAGGCCAAAGAGCAGCGACATGAGCACGAGGCCCGCCAGCTCGGAGCGGAAGAAGGCCGCGAGGCGGGTCATGAGGATGGCGCGAAAGAAGAGCTCCTCGACGAGGCCTGCCTCGACCGCCAGCCAGGCGAAGCAGAGCGGCAGGCCAAGCCAGAGGCTCGCGCCCGCGATCTCGCCTTTGTGGATGGGGGCCGCCGCCTGGCCGCTGAAATATTGAAACACGCAGATGGCGAGGATCATCGCCAGCGTCGCCGCGCCTTCACGTCCGGCGAGCGCCCGCAGCGAGCTGCGCGAGAGGCCGAAGTCGGCCAGTCGATAACCGAATCGATAACGAAAGATCAGGTACGGCAGCGCCGCGAAGACCGCGAGCTTGCGCACCAGCACCAGCACCGCCTTGCCCTGGGCGGACCCGGGGCGCAGCGAGAGCTTCTCGAGGAGGGCTGCGCCAAAGACCAGCCAGAGGGCGATGAAAGCGAGCAGGCAGAGCGCCGCCACGAGCTCGCCCCGCGGGTCGCGCACGGGCAGCACGGGCGGCCGCAGCTTGCGCGTGACCAGGTACGCGAGCGCCGAGAAGCCGACGCCGAGCACGGCCACGATGCCGACGAGGTCGGAGGCGTCGAGCGCGCCCGCGCGACGGCAGAGGGCGAAGGACGCTGCATAGAGAAGCAGGTAGACGACGGCGGCGCGCATCGACGGCCTTTCGCAGGCCGCCGATCATCGCATGAGTGACCGCTCGCTTGCTCTCGCTGCTGGTAGCTAGAGCACCGATCGGGTTGAAGGACCGAGGAGGACGGCCGAAATGCAAGCAATGCAAGGAACGACGAGGAGCCGTACTTTCTGTACGGCGACGAGGAGCGACGCAGCAGTGCGCAGCAGATCGGCCGAGCGGGTTGCCCGGCAACCCGCGGTCATCCGACGGGAGTCAACCCGTTCGGTGCTCTAGTTCGTACCGGCTTCAGCCGCCAGCGGCGGCCCGGCCGGGAGTCCGGCCGCAGCAGGGCGGTGCCCCGACGAACTTGTTCGGCGGGGAGGGGCGCAGCCCCTTCTAATGGGCGACGTACGTCGACCCGGTACGAAGTTCCGGGTCGATGTACTAGCCGGCGAGGGCGCTCGTGCGCTTGAGGTCCTGGGCCTTGTTGCCACCCTCGGTCGCGGCGCCCTTCCTGACCACCACCACCAAAGGATTGCCGCCGATGCCGCTCTCGTCGGTCACGGGCTTGCTGACGTCCTTGACCAGCGCCTGGAAGTCCTTGCCGTTCATGCCCGCCTGCGAGTGCGCGTACCAGTTCGCGGCGTCGGCCTCCGTCTCGGCAAGGCAGTGGTGATACTGGGCGTCGCCGTAGCGTCGCACTCCGAATTCGCGCATGCAGTTCCTCGGGGCTGTGAGCTGCCAACAGGGCAGTGCGTCGCTGAACATAGGCATCGACCAGCCTGGCGGCCGGACCCCTTGCCGGATGCTCTGCCCAGCGCCTGCTCCTCAAGCAGCCAGGCGAGCGCTCTGCACCATGTCCTCTATCCGGCGGACCAGGTCGGCCCGGGCGCGCGCGTGCTCGTCGTGTTCCAGCGCGGCGCCGTGGATGCCGTAGCGCTCCCACGAGCCGTCGCGGGCGGCGGCGGGCAGGGCGCTGTCGATCTGCCGCGGGAGCGCCTCGATGGCGCCGAGCAGCGCCTGCCCGACCGGCGCGCCACCCTGCTCGAGGCACCACTGCACGACATCCCAGCCGTGGGCCGCGTGGCGACCTTCGTCCGCGGCCAGCTCGCGCAAGAGCCCGGCGATGGCCGGCACCTCGCAGCGCCTGGCGAGCCGCGCGATCACCCGCGCCGAGACGCCCTCGTGCAGGGCGCCGTCGATCAGCGACTCGACCGCGAGCCGCGCCAGCGAAAGCGAGCGCGAGCCCGGCGAGCCACCGGCGCGGCGCGCTTCGGGAAATGGCCCCGGGCCTTGCTGCTGGCCGTCGAGCGCGCGGGCCAGCGAGAAGCAGAGCTCGGCGTGGCGGATCTCGTCCTTGGCGTCGCGGTTGGCGGCCTCCAAGAGCTCGGGCGGGGCGCCGAGCGAGATCAGCTCCAGCGTCAGCCGCGCGAAGGCGGCCACCGAGGCGTGCTCGGTGCGGCCGTTCTCGCGCCACTGCGCCGCCAGCGCCGACCGCAGCTCGCCGGAAGCCTCGACCACGAGCGGCAGGTGGGCCCACGCGCCGCCCTCCGCCACCTCGGGCAGGAGCACCTTGCCCCGCCGCCGCAATTGCCGCCCGCGCGCGAAGCCGACGGTGGTGAGAGCTGTGACGATGGTGCCGAAGAAGGTCATGACGAGGCCTCCCACCACCGGCAGCGCCATCACGGCGGCCATCCAGCCGGCGGGCACCTTGGAGTCGGAGCGGTGCATGCGGCGCACGGCGATGACTCCGCGCACCAGCGCGATGGCGAAGATCACGGTGCAGCCGCCCAGCGCCGAGGCGACGACCCGCTGGTGCAGGTTCCTGAAGAGCCAGGCGGCCACCAGCAAGAGCGCGAGCCCCGCGAAGCCGGCGCCGAACATGGTCAACGCGCGCCGGGAGGAGATGCGCCAGGGAGGCTCGGCGACAGGGGCCGCCAGGTCCAGTCGGGCTCCAGCGAGCGGGGCTTCCGCTACTTCCTGCGACTCGATGACGGCATCAGCCATGGGCGCCTCGGTCCGGCATTGAACCCGATCTGGACCGCGTCATCAACGCGCGCGCCGCCGATTCGATTCAGCCGTTCAATTGGCGAGGCCGAAGACGAGGTTGAGGACGAACGCCAGGATCGCCGTGTTGTAGACGAAGGAGAGCAGGGCCTGGAGCAGGATGGCGCGGCGGATCTGTGGGCTCGTGATGCTCGTGTCCGAGACCTGGAAGCACATGCCGACCGTGAAGGCGAGGTAGGCGAAGTCGAAGTAGGTTGGGCGCGCGCCGCCAGGAAACTCGACGCCGCCAATGCCCTCGTCGTCCTCGCGATAGTAGAGGTGCGCGTAGCGGAGCGCGAAGGCAGTGTGCGTCAGCGCCCACGAGGCCGCCACGGTGGTGAGGCAGAGCGCGACCAGCTCGCGCGCCTGGGCCGCCGCGATGCCTTTGGCCGAGCGCACGAGCACGGTGGCTGCCAGCAGGCTGAAGGTCGAGGTCAAGAGCACCAGCGCATAGACGGTGGTGCGGCCCGGGTCGTCGGCGCCTGCCTGCTCCTGGGTGCGCGCGGCGTCGGCGCTTGCGATGTGGATCCAGGCGAGCAGGAGCACCGCGAGCCCCGCGCCGTCCCAGCCGCCGAGCGCGGCGATGGCGGGCGAGAAGCGCAAGGACAGCAGCAGACCGAGCGCCGCACCGCAGGCGAGGCCGATGGCGATGCGGCCGAGGGCGTGGCGCGGGTGGAAGAATGAGAGCTTCACCCGCGGACGATACCTTGAGCAGGCCGAGCGCGCTCTCGTCCGTTGAAGTCGGGCAATGGCACGTGCGCTAAAGCCGTCAGCCCGACGAACGCGCGCCACCACCCGTGGGCAGCCGGACGGTAAAGGTGGTGCCTTCGCCCGGCAGCGAAGTAAAGGCGATGGTGCCGCCGTGCGCGGTCACGATCTGCCGCGTGATGTAGAGACCGAGCCCGAGGCCGCCGATCTTCTGGGCGCCCACTCCGCGCTCGAAGCGGCCAAAGAGGCGCGGCTGGTCCGCGGCGGCGATGCCGATGCCGAGGTCTTGCACCGCCAGGACGGCCTCGTCGCCTTCCGCCGTCACGCGCACGGTCACCGGCTTGCCGCCGCCATACTTGAGCGCGTTGTCGAGCAGGTTGATGGCCACCTGCTCGAGCCGGAGCTGGTCCCACTGCCCCGTCACGGCGCCGTCGGCCTCCACCGCCAGCTCGGGTCGCGCGAGCCGGGCCGCCGCTTCGCGAACGACGGCCGAGAGGTCCACCGTCTCGAGCTCGAGGCGCAGCCGGCCAGCCTCGATGCGCGAGACGTCGAGCAGCTCGTTCACCAGGCGGGAGAAGCGCAGCACCTGCCGCTCCATCAGCGCCAGCCGCGGCCGGAGCAGCCTCGCGCGCTCGTCGGACTGGGCATCGGCCCAGCGCTGCAGCATCTGCACTTGCAAGATCAGCGGGCTGAGCGGCGTCTTCAGCTCGTGCGAGGCGATGGAGACGAACTCATCGCGGGCGCGCAGGGCGCTGCCGAGCGTCTCTACGTCCTCGGCCCAGCGGCGGCTCATGACGAGGCCGACGATGGCCACCGAGATGAAGAAGGCCAGGTCGAGCACATAGGGCGCGCGCGAGAAGCCGAGCGTCACCGCCGAGTCGCTCGCGGCCCCGCACAGCAGCACCACCAGCGCCGCCGTGTGCGCGCGCGCGTGCGGGACGCCTCGACGGGCGCCGCGGGCGTAGCGGAGCAGCGTGAGGACGAGGCCGAGCATGAGCAACAGAAAGATGGCGCCGCCGATCGGGCTCGGCTCGGCGGCGTGATAGACCGCGCCCAAGAGCTCCGAGGGATGGCTCAAGACCCGCCCGGTCAACCCTACCCCGGGTAGAGTATAGAGCGCGCCCTGCGCGAGCAGACCCGCCGAGAGCCAGAGGCGCCAGCGGCGCGGCAGGGGCTCGAGGTCGGCCTCGGCATATTGCATCCAGGCAAAGACGTGCACTGCCGCCGCGGCCACCGAGATGCGCGAGGCGGCGAGGATGGTCGCATCGGAGACCTCGAGCGCGAGGACCACGTTCGGGAGGCTGTAGAAGCACGCCGAGAGCGCGAGCAGGACGAACCAGCGGTGCTGCTTGAAGCGCTCGACCGCGAAGGAGTTGGCGTTGCTGATCGCGAGGTAGAGCGCGAGCAGGGCGGTCGCGGCCGAGACGGTGCTCGGGAGCTTCACCTGCCCTGGCTCTTTTCGGCCAGGAGCCAGCGCCCGATCTGCGCCTTCAAGAGGTCGAGCGGCACCGAGCCGTTCTCGAGGACGCGGGCGTGGAAGGTGCGCAGGTCGAAGCGCGGGCCGAGCTCTGCTTGGGCGCGCTCGCGCTGGGCGCGGATCTCGAGGTAGCCGACCATGTAGCTCGTCGCCTGGCCCGGCATGCCGATGTAGCGGTCCACCTCGGAGCTGGCGAAGTCCGGCGAGAGCGAGCTGTGCGCGAGCATGGTGTCGATCGCCTGCTGGCGGCTCCAGCCGAGCGAGTGCAGGCCGGTGTCCACGATCAGCCGCACCGCGCGCCAGGCGAGGCCATCGAGCATGCCGAACCTATCCGCGTCGCTTGAGTACAGGTTGAGTTCATCCGCGAGCCGCTCGGCGTACAGGCCCCAGCCTTCGCTGAACGAGCCGCTCCCTTCGTAGCGCAACAAGCGCGGCAGCGAAGCGTTCTCGGAGGCGAGGCCGATCTCGAGGTGGTGCCCCGGAATCGTCTCGTGAAAGGCCGTGTCCTCGCCCTTGATGCGGCTCTGCTGCTCGGCTTGATACAAGCGGATGCGATATTGCGCGGGCCGCGAGCCGTCCTGCGCCGGCGCTTGATAGTGGGGCGCGGTGGTCTTCTCTTGATACTCAGGAATCGGGTCGATCGTCACGTCGGACCTGGGCAAGAGGACGAAGACCTTGGGCAGGACGGCGCGCGCCCGGCCGAGCGCGGCCCGCGCCTGCTGGAGCATCTCCTCGCGATCTTTGTAATGCCACTGCGGGTCGTCGCGGAACCAGGCGTGCAGCTCGGACACCGGCCGGCCGCCAAAGCTCTTCTTCGCGAGCGCCTCCATCTCGGCTTCGATCGACGCCAGCTGCTTCTCGCCGAGCGCGTGCAGCTCGCTCGGGTCTCGGTCCAGGCTCAAGGCCGCGCGCAATTTCGCCCGATAGCACTCGTCGCCGTGCGGGATGTTCGACACGCCCACCGCCTCCCGCGCCTTGGGCACGATCTCGGCGGCGATCATCTCGCGCAGGCGGCGCAGCGCCGGGAAGATCTGCTCGGCGACGATCTTCTCCAGGGCCGTGTCGAAGCCCGGCGTCTGGTCGCGCTTGCCCGGCAAGGCGAAGGGCGAATCCTTGGGCGCAGGCGCGAGCAGCTTGTCGAGCTGATCGACCACCGCGTTCGCCGCCGGCGCCGAGGCGACATATCCGCTCGCCAGCCCCTCGCGCAGCCGCGCCGTGATCTGATCGAGGTACGCGCCGATCTTGCTCCAGCGGGCCAGCGCCTGCGCGCGCAGCTCGTCCGTGCCCACCGGCTGCACCTCGCCGAGCCGAGCGACGCCGACTTGAAAGCCATTCTGCGCCGAGAGCGACCAGAGCTCGTCCTTGCAGACCCGGGCGCGCTGGCGCCCCACCAGCGCGGTGATGGCCGCCTCGCGCGTCACGCCGGCGACCGTTCCTTCCAGCTTCTTGCCGTCCACCTCTTGCAGCTCGCGCAGCGACCGCGCGCGCTGGTCGTCGATCACCTGCCGCCCGGCCGCGGTCATGTCCGGCATGGTGTCGTAGCGCGACTCGGGCAGGCGCAGCGAAGCGGCCCGGCCGGGCTGGTCGGCTAGATCGTCGAGCAGGATCCGGTCGGCGATGGCCAGCACGCGCTCGGCGTCGCTCCGGCCCGTCGCCGCGCGATCTGGGACCCTGGGCGCAAGGACGCAAGCGGCCGCGAGGACGAGCGCGGCCGGGAGGGCGATTCGCAAGGAGGGCATGGGCCGACGCTACCGCAAGAGCCGCGCGCCCGGCGAGCGGCTACCAGACCTCGCAGCGTTTGGCCGCGGGCCGCACCATCGGCGAGCCCTCCTTGCAGGCGAACGCCTGCTGGAACGCCGGCAGGTTCGAGAGCGGCCCGATGACGCGGAACTTGGAGATGGGGTGCGGGTCGCCCTGCACCATCAGCCGCTGCGTCTCGGGCCGGGTCTCGTCGGTGCGGAACTGTCCCCAGGAGATGAAGAACTGCTGCTCGGGCGTGAAGCCGTCGATGAGCGTCTGCGGCTTGCCTTCCAGCGCCTTGCGCAGGGCCAGGAGCGCGATGCGCGCGCCCGCCAGATCGCCGATCGATTCGCCCAGCACCAGCCTGCCGTTGTGGTGGAGGCCGGGCTCGATGAAGTAGCCGTCGAACTGGTCGGCCACGCAGGCCGCGCGGCTCTGGAACTCCTTCAGGTCAGCCCCGGTCCACCAGTCGTGGAGCCGGCCGTCGGCGTCGAACTTGGCGCCCTGGTCGTCGAAGCCGTGGCTGATCTCGTGGCCGATGACCACGCCGATGGCGCCATAGTTGACCGCGTCGGCGGCGTCCACGCTGAAGGCCGGCGGCTGGAGGATGCCGGCGGGAAAGACGATCTCGTTGAGCAATGGGTTGTAATAGGCGTTCGAGGTCGGCGGCGTCATTCCCCAGCGGGCGCGGTCGGTGCTCTTGCCGATGGTGCCGCGGTTGTCCTCGACGTTGAAGCGGCGGCCCGCGACCACGTTGGCCCAGAAGGCGTCGCGACGGATCTGCACCTTTGAGTAATCGAGCCATTTGTCGGGATATCCAATCTTGGGATTGAACGTGGCAAGCTTCGCCAGCGCTCGGGCCTTGGTCTCGGGGCCCATCCAGGTCAATTCGCCGATCGCGACCTGCATTCCCGCGAGCAGGTTCTTTACCATCTCCTGCACCCGGGCCTTGGCCGCGGGCGGGAAGTGCTTCTCGACGTACTTGCGCCCGAGTGCCTCGCCGAGCAGCGTGTCGGTCAGCTCGGCGCAGCGCTTCCAGCGCGGCTTCATCTCCTTGACGCCGCCCAGGTAGCTCTCGTTGAAGGCAAAGGCCTCCTGGACGAACGGCGCCGACAGCCAGGGCGCGGCGGCGGCGAGCAGGTGCCATTTCAAATAGGTCGCCCAGGTGGCGACCGTGGTTGCCTTCAGCTCGCGCTCGACCGCCTCGAGGAAGGCCGGCTCGGTGATGTTCAGGTCCTTGCGCGGCAGGTCGGCCTCGTCGAAATAGAGGTCCCAGTTGAAGCTCGGCATGCGCGCCTTGAGCTGGTCGAAGGTAGCCTTGTGGTCGGTCTGCGCGGGATCCCTGCGGGCGACGTTGTCGAGCGTGGCCTCGGCGAGCCGCTTCTCGAAGGCAAAGACCGCCTCGGCGGCAGCCTTGGCCTCCTCGGGCGAGGCGGAGGCGAGCGCGAAGATGGCGGCGATGTGCTGGAGATACTTCTGCCGCGTCTCGACGAAGCGCGGCTCGGTCTTCAAGTAATAGTCGCGATCGGGCAGGCCCAGGCCCGCCGCGTAGACGTTCCCGATGCTGCGGGCCGGCTCGTGGTTGTCGGGCGCTCCGGAGACGCCGAAGGGCGCCGCGATGCCAAGCTCCTGCATCCGGCGAATCATCCGCTGCACTCCCTCGGCCGTGTTCAGCCCGTCGAACTCGACCAGCATCGTCTTGATCGGAGTGACGCCCGCCTCGTTGACGCGGGTCTCGTCCATGCACGAGGCGTAGTGGTCGCCGATGAGCTGCTCGACGCTGCCTGGCGACGCGTCCTGCTTCTTCGCCACCTCCTCGAGGATGTCGTGCAGCTGCGACTTGTTGGCCTCGCCCGCGGCCCAGCGGCGGCTCCAGCGATCCATGAACGCGGGGATCGGGTTCTGTGCCCGCCACTTGCCGTTGGCGAACTGCGAGAAATCGACGCAGGGGTCGGCGCCGCGGTCGAGATCGCCCTGCTGGATGCCCCTGCCCTCCGCGGCGGCCGGCGATGCAAAGGAGGGCCCCGGCGTGGACTTCTGGGCGGTGGCGCAGGCGCAGAGCAGCAGCGCGCAGAGCGGGGCGGCGAGCTTGTGGATGGTCATGGTTCCTCGCGGGCGGGCAGAAAAGACAGCGCCAGAGCCGGCCCGTTGCACGCCAGCTCTTGTCACGTTCCGCAGGCGGCGGGAAGCGCGCAACGCCTGCGCCGGCCTAAGGCAGGCTTGCGCAACGGACGCGGGCGCGTGACACCCAGGCGATGGAAGCGGACGGCAGGGATCTGGTGGTGGTGGGCGGCGGCAGCGGGTTCATCGGGCGGAAGCTGGGCGCGGCGCTCGCCGGGCGCTTCCGCGTCGCCGGCATCTCGCGCGGGAGCCACCCGCCCGGGCCGCCCTTCTCCGAGTGGCGGCGCGCCGACCTCTTCAACCTGCGCGAGGCCACCGCCGCGCTCGCGGGGGCGCGGGTCGCCGTCTACCTCGTGCACAGCATGATGCCCTCGGCGCGGCTGACGCAGGGCTCGTTCAGCGACCTCGACCTGATCTGCGCCGACAACTTCGCGCGCGCGGCCGAGCAGGCGGGCGTCGAACAGATCGTCTATCTCGGCGGCCTCATTCCCGAGGGCAAGGACCTCTCGCAGCACCTCGCCTCGCGGCTCGAGGTCGAGCGCACGCTCGGCCGCTACGGGGTGCCGCTCACCACCTTGCGCGCGGGGCTCATCCTCGGCGGCGGCGGCTCCTCCTTCGACATCCTGGTCAAGCTGGTGCGGCGCCTGCCGGCCATGGTCTGCCCGCGCTGGACCTTGACCCGGATGCAGCCGGTGGCGGTGGCCGACGTCATCGCAGAGCTCGCCTTCGCGGTCGGCAATCGCGACTGCTTCGGCCAGACCTTTGACGTCGGCGCGCCCGAGGCCATGACCTATCGCGAGCTGCTCTCGCTCGCCGCCGAGATGCTCGGGCTCAAGCGGCCGATGGTGCCGGTGCGCTTCTTCACCCCGCGCCTGTCGCGGCTCTGGGTGAGCCTCGTCACCGGCGCCCCGCGCGAGCTCATCGACCCGCTCATCGAGAGCCTGCGGCACGAGATGGTGGCGCGCGATCTGCGGCTCGCGAAGATGGCGGGCCTCGAGCCGACGCCGGTGCGCGCCGCGCTCGCCCAGGCGTTGGCCGAAAAGGGTGGCGCGCAGAAGCCGCCCGCGAGCAAGCGAGCGCGGCCGCCGCCCCTGGTGCGCTCGGTCCAGCGCATGCGCCTCCCCGCGGGGCGCGACGCCGCCTTCGCCGCCGCCGAGTACGTGCGCTGGCTGCCGCGCGCGCTGCGCAGCCTGGTCCGCGCCGAGGTGCTCGAGAAGGTCACCGTGCGCTTCTATGTGCCGCTCCTGCGCAGGCCGCTGCTTGAGTTGACCTATGCGACCCACAACCAGCCCGACCGGCAGCTCTTCTTCGTCACCGGCGGCCTGCTCTCGCGCAGCGACCAGCACGGCCGCTTCGAGCTGCGCCAGGTGCTCGAGGGCGACACGATGCTCACGGCCATCCACGACTTCGCCCCGAGGCTGCCCTGGGTTCTCTATCGGGCAACTCAAGCGCGCTTCCACCAATGGGTAATGATCGCCTTCCGCAAACACCTCGCGCGCATCGCCCTCGAAGACGGTAGGGTATCGGCCCCCATCACCACCCCGGAGCGCAAATGAAGCCCCAGCTGCTTGCCTGCCTCGTCCTCGCCTCTCCGCTCGCCGCGCGCGCCGACGCGCCTGCCGCCGCCCCCGCTGCAAAGGTCGAGCTGAGCCAGAAGGACCGCGACTTCGCCGTCCACTACTTCGAGACCACCCAAGCGAAGTTCCTTGAGTCCATCAAAGGCGTCTCGGAGGCGCAGTGGAGCTTCAAGCCTTCCAAGGAGCGCTGGTCGATCGGCGAGGTCGCCGAGCACATCGCCGTCACCGAGAGCGGGATCAGGGGCATGATCGACGGCATGCTCGCCGCTCCCGCCGCGCCCGAGAAGCGCGCCGAGATCAAGGTGAAGGACGAGGAGGTCGTCAAGGGCCTCTCCGATCGCAGCCACAAGATCCAGGCCCCCGAGCCGTTCAGGCCGACCCACCGCTTCGCCACGCGCGCCGACCTGGTCAAGGCCTTCGAGGAGGCCCGCGCCAAGAACATCGCCACCCTCAAGGACCCCGCCTCGGACCTGCGCGACCACGTCGGCAAGAGCCCGATGGGCATGATCGACGCCTACCAGGGCCTCCTGCTCATCGCCGCCCACTCGGCGCGCCACACCGCCCAGCTCGAGGAAGTGAAGGCTGACCCGAAGTTCCCGAAAGAGTAGGTAGCCAGCCCGCTCAGCCGGCGGCGAAGCGCACCGGCTGGCCGACGCGGCGGGCGGCGAAGCGGCCCAGGTCCTGCTGCAGCACCACGCCGAGGAGCGGGTAGCCGCCCGTGGTCGGATGGTCGGGGCCAAGGACGATGGGCGCGCCCGCGCGCGGAACTTGAATGGCGCCCGGGACCATCGGCGCTGAGAGGGCCGCGTCGCCGCCCGACCGCGCCAGCAGCGGCCCGGCGAGCCTGGTGCCGGTGCGGTCGCTCTCCGGCATGAGTTGCCAGGTTGAGTTGAACAAGGTCTCGAGCGCGCCCTCTGCGAAGGAGGCCAGATCCGGCCCGGGCCGCACGCGCACCGGAGCCTGCAGGTCGAGGTCGAGCGGCGGCTGCACGCCCGGCTCGAACGCTTTCGGCGCGCCGAGGGGCAGCACATCGCCTCGCCGCAGGGGGCGCCCCTGGTGCCCTCCGAGCGCGGCCACCAGCAGCGTCCCGCGGCCTCCGAGCACCTCGGGGACGTCGAATCCCCCGCGCACCGCGAGGTAGCGCACGCGCAAGAGCGGCGAGGCAGTGACGGCCAGCTCCGCATCCGCGGCGCACGGCACCGGCCCCTCGCCGTCGAGCGAGAAGAGCGCCTCGCCCTCGAGCGCGCGGACCGAGGCGCGGCCAAAGATCTCGAGCGCGGCAGTGTTCGGTGGATTGCCCACGGCCCGATTGGCGCGCGCCAGCAGCTCGGGAAAGAGCGCCCCGCCGCGGGGGATGCCCTCGTGCAGGCGGCCCGGGCGGCCGAGGTCCTGCACGGTGACGAGGCCCGCCACGGAGGCGAGGGCAACTCTACCCATTACTCAACCGCCGCGAACTGGACGCGGTCAGAGACGCTCCAGATCGAGCCGGTGGCCGCCGAGAAGGGCGCGAACTCAACCGCCGTGCCGAGCAGGTGCCAGCCGCCGGGCGAGGCTAGCGGATAGACGCCGGTATATCCGGCCGCGATGCCGACCGCGTGCGCCGGGACGCGCGGCCGCGGGGTCTGGCGGCGCGGCAGCCGCAGCCGCTCGTCGAGCTCGCCGCAATAGGCAAAGCCGGGCAGAAAGCCAATCACGCGCACTTCATAGACGCGGCCCATGTGCAGCGCGATCACCTCCGCGACCGTGAGCTTTGCCGCCTCGGCCACCTCGGCGAGATCGGGTCCGTCGTAGCGCACGCGCACGAGGTGGCGGCGCGGGCGCGAGGCGGCGGCAGGCTGCACGGCGGCGAGCGCGTCCCAGGGCGGCGCGGGCGGCCGCGCGGGATCAAAGGTGATGCAGGCGTGCGCCTCGGTGACCAGCGCGTCGATGACGCCGGGCCACGACTTCAAGAGCTGCAACGCCGCGCGCCGATCGATCTGGGCGGGCAAGGCGCAGCGCAAGGCAGCGTCGCCGAGCGGCACCGGTTCAAGCATGGTCGCGCCCGAGCGCGGCGCGGACGGCCCGGGCGATGGCGATGGCGCCGGGCGAGTCGCCGTGCACGCAGAGTGTGTCCACCTGCCCCGCCGCGGCCAGCCGCGCCGCCTGCGCCGCCGCCAGCGCCGGGTCCAGGATGAGCGCCCCCGGCTGGCCCCGCGGCACCAGCGAGCCGTCGGGCAAGAGGCCGCGATCGGCAAACCCCTCGCGCAAGAAGAGCAGCCCTGCGGCGCGCGCCGCCTCTGCGAGCTGGCCCCGTTGCGGCCCGACGATGGCGACGTTCGGGCCGAGCGCCGCCCGCGCCCCCTCGACCACCGCGCGCGCCAGCTCGGGGTCGCGGTTGGCGGCGTGATAGAGCGCGCCGTGCGGCTTGACGTGCGCCAGTGCCACGCCCTGTTCGACGGCGGCGAGCAAGAGCGCGCGGCACTGCGCCTCCACCTCGCCGCGCAGGACGTGGGCCGGCAGGTCCATCGGCTCGCGGCCAAAGTTCTCGGGGTCCGGATAGGAAGGGTGCGCGCCCGCCCGCGTCCCGTGCGCGCGGCAGGCGGCGAGGGCGCGCGCCATCGAGGCCGCGTCGCCGGCGTGGCCGCCGCAGGCGATGCTCACCGCCTGCGCCACTTGATAAAGCTCGTCGGGCTCTCCAGGCAATTCGCCTGCGTCGATGTTGAGAAAGACGGCCAATCAGGACTCCTGCAGCGCGCGCCCTTTGGTCTCGGGCAGGAAGGTGCAGGCGGCAAAGCCAATGGCATAGGAGCCGGCGGCGAAGAGCCCGATGGCGACGCCGAGTCCCACGCGCTCGCTCAGCCGCCCGATCAGCCAGGGCGAGAGCGCGCCAACGCCGCGGCCGAAGTTATAGGAAAACCCCTGGCCCGACCCGCGCACATTGGTGGGGAACAATTCGGTGAAGAAGGCGCCCATGCCGCTGAAGATCCCCGAGGCAAAGAAGCCGAGCGGAAACCCCAGCAGCAGCATGGTCCCATTGTCGATCTTGAGTTGGGTATAGAGCAAGACGATCAGGCCGGAGCCGATGGCGAAGAGGTAGAACTGCGCCTTGCGGCCCAGCCGATCCGAGAGCCAGGCGCCGGTCAGGTATCCGCTGAAGGCGCCGGCGATCACGACCGCGAGATATCCGCCGCTGTTGAGTACGGACAATTTCCGCTCGGTGCGCAGGAAGGTCGGCAGCCAGGTATTGATGGCGTAGTAACCGCCTTGCGCTCCGATCGCGAGCATCGAGCAAAGGGCTGTCGTCTTCAAATGGCGCGGAGAGAAGATCTCGAGAAAGCCGACGCCCGCGTTCTTGGCGCGCGCTCGATTGAAGACCTCCGGCTCGGCGACCGCGTTGCGCACGAAGAAGACCAGGAGCGCCGGCGTGATGCCGACAAAGAAGAGCGCGCGCCAGGCGAGCTCCGCCGGCAAGAGGGAGAAGAGCAGCGCCTGGAGCAGGACGGCCGCGGCCCAGCCGATCGCCCAGCCGCTCTGGACGCCGCCCACGGCCTTGCCGCGGTGCTCGGGCCGGATGATCTCGCCCATCAGGACGGCCCCCGCGGCCCACTCGCCGCCAAAGCCGAGGCCCTGGAGCCCGCGCACGACCAGGAGCTGCGAGAAGTTTTGCGTCAGGCCGCTGAGCGCGGTGAAGACGGCGAACCACAAGATCGTGAGCTGCAGCATCCGCACCCGGCCGACGCGGTCGGCGAGCAGGCCCACGATCCAGCCGCCGAACGCCGACACCACCAGCGCCGCGGTGCCGAGCAGCCCGGCCTCTGCGTTCGTGATCCCCCACTGCTGCTTGAGCGAGGTGATGACGAGCCCATAGATGTTGACGTCCATCGAGTCCAGGGCCCAGCCGCCAAAGCAGGCCGCGAAGGTCCGGCGCTCCTGCGAGGTCAGCTGCCTGAACCAGTCGAACATCGCGCCACTATAGGGCGCTTCCTAATGGTCCTTCCAGACGGGCGCGCGCTTTTCCAAGAAGGCGCTCATGCCTTCCTGCGCGTCGGCATTCTGGGCGTTGCCGGACATGACCTCGCCCGCGTAGGCATAGGCCTCTGGCAGCGGCAGCTCGGCCTGGCGATAGAAGGCGCGCTTGCCGAGCCCGACGACAGCCGCGCTGGACGAGGCGATGCGGAGCGCCAGCGCGCGGGTCTCCTCCTCGAGCTGCGCCGCGGGGACGACGCGGTTGACCAGCCCCGCCGCCTGCGCCTGCAGCGCCGAGAGAGGCTCGCCGGTGAGCAGCATCTCCATCGCCTTCTTCTGGCCGACCGCGCGGCTGAGCGCGACCATCGGCGTCGAGCAGAAGAGGCCGATCTTCACGCCCGGCGTGGCGAAGCGCGCCTCCTCGGCGGCCACCACCAGGTCGCACGAGGCCACTAGCTGGCAGCCCGCAGCCGTGGCCATGCCGCGCACCTCCGCGATCACCGGCTGCGGAATCGACTGCAAGAGCATCATCAGCTTGGAGCAGGTGGTGAACAGCTCCTGGTAGAAGCCGGCCTCGCGGCCCTTCATCTCCGAGAGGTCGTGCCCGGCGGAGAACGCCGGCCCCTTGGCGCGCAAGATCAGGACCCGCGCGGTCTTGCTCTTGCCGAGGTCCGAGAAGCAGTCGATCAGCTCACCCAGGACCTCGTGCGAGAGTGCGTTGCGGCGCTCGGGGCGGTTGAGCGTGACGTAGGCGAGGCCCTGATCGGCGTGCAGCTCGAGCTCGATGGTGCGAAATGGCATGGCGCCTCCTGCAGGGCTCGATTGTAGTGTCTACCGCTGAATCGCGCACCCGCGTCCGCCGTCACTCTTGCGGACCGGTGAATCCCCTGTGCAGGAGCGAGCGATGCGACGCCCGAACAGACAGCACCTGATCCGATCGCTGGCGGCTTGCCTCACCCTGCTGGCGCTGGCCTGCGGCGGCTCGTCGCCCGCGGCGGCGCCGGCGAACATCGACATCGCGCGCGAGTGGGTTTCGGCCACGCCGCAGTCGCAAGGCGTGGACGAGGCCGCGCTGGCCGGCGCCTACTCCGGCGCGCTCTCCGCCTCGCCCGGACTGCAGAGCCTGGTCGTCGTTCGCAACGGGCTCCTCCTGCGGGAGCAATACTTCGGCGGCACCAACGTCGCCACGCTGCACGACGTCCGCTCGGTGACCAAGAGCGTGATGTCGCTCCTGGTCGGCATCGCCATCGCCAAGGGCACGCTGCCCGGCGCCGACGAGACCTTGCCCGCGCTGATCCACCCGCCGGTGGCGCAAGTGGGCGCTGACAAAGCGGCCATCAAGATCGACCACCTGCTCACCATGACCGGTGGCTTCCAATGGGATGAGTCGACGGCGGCTGGATATAACGATTGGATACTCTCTCCCAACCAGGTTGACTATGTGCTGGCGAAGCCGTTGAGCGATGCGCCAGGCACCTGGTTCCAATACAACTCAGCCGCGGTCCACCTGCTCTCGGTGGGCTTGGGCGAGGCGAGCGGCAACTCAACGCTGTCCTATGCCGACGCCAACTTGTTCGCGCCGCTCGGCATCACCCGGCGCGAGTGGGAGCAGGACGCGCAGGGCCACGAGAATGGCGGCGCGGGGCTCGCTCTGTGCGCGCGCGATCTGGCGCGGATCGGCCAGCTGGTCCTGCAAAAGGGAGTGAGCGGGTCAACCCAAGTGGTGCCGTCCGCTTGGGTTGCCAATGAGTTGGCGGTGCATTGGACACCGAATGGAAGCCTCGGCCCATTGAATCATCTGCAATATGGATATCTCTTCTGGCTCGCCTCGGCGCGCGGCCACTCCGTCGCCTTCGCCTGGGGATATCGCGGGCAGTTCATCTTCCTGGTGCCCGATCTGCACCTCGTGATCGTCGCCACCTCCGCGCTCGACAACGCCAGCCTGAACGCGGAGGACGAGGCGGCGGCGACAATGGGCGTCATCGTCAACGGCGTCCTCCCGGCAGTGCGGTAGGGGAGCAAGGTCAGGCAAATGGGCGCCGGTGAGTACCGGCCGCGGGCAGGCGGGAACCCGCCGCTCGGAACGGGCGCCCACCCGACTTAGGTGGCTCGCTGCGCTCGCATTTTAAGAGTTTGCGTCGGGAGCCCTTAATCCTCCCGACGGGTTCCCGCCTGCCCGCGGCCTATCTGCCTGACATGGGAAGAATTGGAAAAAGAAATCCAGTGAGTCAGCTTGAGTCTTCAAACGCGACTGCTTGACGTCTCTTTTATCCCCTCCCAATGTCAGTCAGATCAGCAGATAGGCCGCCGGCAGGCAGAGGCCTGTCGCGCGGCTTTAGGGCTCCC
>JBBRMA010000028.1:0-74558 GCA_038231075.1 Myxococcales bacterium
AGCAGCGCAAGGAACGACGAGGAGCCGTACTTTCTGTACGGCGACGAGGAGAGACGCGGCGATGCGCAGCGAATCGGCCGAGCGGGTTGCCCTAGAACCCGCGGTTCTCCGACGGGATTCAACCCGTTCGGTGCTCTAGCCAGTGTCCTGGCGCAGCCGCAGGCGCTCGCCGTCGCTCTCGGCCGTGATGGCGCCGCGATCGGTTCTCCACGTTTCGCAGCGCTCCGCGCGGTAGTGCTCCACGACCTCGGGATGAGGGAAGCCGAACGGGTTGCGCGCGCCGACGCAGAAGACGACGTGGCGCGGCCGGACCCGGCGCAAGAACGCGTCGGTGCTGCTGGTGCGGCTCCCGTGATGCGGGGCTTTAAGCAGGGTCGCCTCGAGAGGCGCTCCGGATTGTGCGAGGTCGGCCTCGGCCAGCGCTTCCAGGTCGCCAGCGAGCAGGATCGAGACCTTGCCGTGCACGAGCCGCAGCACGAGCGAGTTGTCGTTGGCGTCCCGCTCGCTGTCCCAGCGCGTCGGGTAGAGCACCTCGAGCCGGACGCCGCCCACCCCGAGAGATTGTCCGGCGCCCGGTTCGACCAGCCTCGATCCTTGCGCCGCTGCCGCCGAGCGCACCTGGTCCCCGATCGACGCCGGCCCAGGCTCGCCGGTGGTCCAAAGCTCGGCGACCGGCACTTTCCGCAGCACCGCAAGGAGCCCGCCAGCGTGGTCCGGGTGCGGATGGGTCAAGACCGCCCAGTCGAGCCGCGAGATGCCAAGCTCGGCGAGCGCGGGCAGTAGATCGCGCTCGCCGGGACCCCGGCCGCGAGGGCGACCAGGCGTCGCGAACAGATCGCCTCCGCCGTCCACGAGCATGGTGCGGCCGCCTGGGAAACGGATGAGCGCGGCGTCGCCCTGGCCGACGGAGAGGAAGGTCAGGGTCATTGTCGATGACATCCTCGGCCAGAGCGCGCGGCCCGCTCCCAGCGCGGTCAAGAGCAACAAGGGCACCGCTGCGCGCAGCAGGCGGACGCGGGCGGGCGGCCGGTGCTGGGAAGTGCCAGGCCCGATGGGCGCCGGAAATCCAGAGAGCGCGAGCAGCACCAGGAGCCAGAGGGCGATGGTGACGAGCCCAGGCGCTGGCAGCGCGATCTGCGCCGCCGGGAGCCGGGAGAAGAGCTCGGCTGCCCGAAGCGTGGCCCCCGCGCAGAGATCGGACAGCCAGAGCGGCGCGAGCGCCAGCGGCGGCGCAGCGGCGTCGAGCGGCACGGCCGCGGTGGCGAGCGGAATTGCGACGAGGCCCGGCCAGAGCGCGAGCGCGTTGGCGATCACTCCCACGAGCGACAGGCGGTGAAAGGCCTCCGCCTGGAGCGGCGCGGTGCAGAGCGTCGCCGCGAGCGTGGCGCAGCCGGCCAGGAGCGCGTGCTCGAGCAGCCGGCGCGCTCGCTGGCGAAGTCGGGCGCCCATCCTCGAGGCCGGGGGCAGGGGCGCCGGGCGCGGGATGGGGATCAGGTCGCGCAGAGGGCCGGTGAGGAAGATGAGGCCGGCCACGCCGAGGAGCGAGAGGAGGAGCGGCAGATCGTGCAGCGAGGCCGGATCGACGAGCGCGCAGAGCGCTGCAGAGAGGGTCAGGGCGGTGATCGAGTCCGATCTGCGGTCGCTCGCGCCGGCCAGGAGCCAGAGCGCTGCCGAGAGGCCGGCGCGCACCGCGGGCCAGCTGGCGCCGAGCAGCGCGACCTCGGCGGCCGCGAAGGGCAGGGCGAAGAGCGCCCCGACGGCGGACGCGCGCACGCCCGATGCCCAGCGTGTCCGAAGCCAGAGCCGCGCGACGACCCACTGCACGAGCAGGCAGACCGCGGCCAGGTGCAGCCCGGCGCTGGCGAGCAGGTGGATGAGTCCGCTCGCCGCAAGCTCGTCATCCGTCTCTCGCGGCAGATCGGCGCGCAGGCCCACCGCCAGCGCGGCCACCAGCGCTCCCCGCTCTCGCGACGCGCAGACCTCGGCGCAGCGGTCTGCAAAGCGCTCGCGCAGCTCGGCCATCCGCCGCTGCCACCGCGGCCCGCGCGCGAGGATGCGCAGCCCGTCCTCGGCGGCGCTTCCTTCGTAGGCGATCCCGCGCAGCCAGAGCTGTCTCCGCCGATCGGGTGCGCCGGGGTTCAGCGCCGGCGACGGCAGGTGGAGCCGCGCGAGCAGCCGGATGCGGTCGCCGCGCCGGGGCACCTCGCGGTCTTTCAGGCGCAGCACCGCCGGGTCGTCGCTCTCAGCGAAGGCCAGGAGAGCGCGCGCGGACGCCGCGGGCTGCAGCGCCGAGCCCGAGAGCAGCTCGCGCGCGGAGAGCTCGAGCAAGACGCGGCGCAAGCCCGGCGCCGAGCGCTCGGACTCGAGGACCAGGCCCTCGATCAAGAGCGGCTCGCGCGCCCTCGCCTTGTCGCGCGGGGCGAGTGCATCGAACGACTCGACCGAGAGGGCTTCGTCGAGCGGCGCGTCGCGCACAGGTGGCCCGACCGCTGCCCCGCGCGCGAGGCCGAGCGCCAGCGCAACGAGCGGCCAGGCGAGCGACCTGCTGGACTCACGCCAGAAGGCGAGGCCGCTCGCGAGCGCGGCCAGGGCACCGAGCGCGAAGGCGATCGGTGAGTGAAAGAGAGAGAGGGAGACCCCTGCGCACGCGCCTGCAGCCAGCGCCGCCGCGCCCACTGCGAGCGGACGCCCGCCCAACGAGACTGTCACTGCTTTGGAGCCGCCTTCGGGTCCGATCTCGCCGGCCGGCCTGCTGCGCCCGCCCCGGCGATCCGTCACCCGACCGATTCACCTCGCCTGGGCGAGGGCTGGACCCGAGCTGCTTCGGCGCGCAGGAAAACGAAAAACCCTTGCAGATGTGCGCGTATCACCCACCAACCGCAAACAAGTCGATGACGCTACACCCCTGCAGATCAAGCGTCAAGCGCTTGCCTTGACGCGCCCAGCCTTTCCGTGCTAAAAGCCCCGTCATGCAGACGTTCAAGGTCGGTGACAAGGCCGTCTATCCGGGTCAGGGTGTCGGCGAGGTGATGGGGATCGAGCACAAAGACATCGCCGGGCAACGCCAGAGCTTCTACGTTCTCAAGATCATGGAAAATGGGATGAAAATTCTCATCCCCATCAACAAGGTCGGCTCTGTCGGCCTGCGCTCGCTGATCGACGAAAAGGCAGTGACCAAGGTCTACATCATCTTGCGGCAGAAGGACATTTCGGTCGATTCCGCGACCTGGAACCGCCGCTACCGCGAGTACATGGAGAAGATCAAGACGGGCTCGGTCTTCGAGATCGCAGAGGTCCTGCGCGACCTGTACCTGCTCAAGTTCGACAAGGACCTCTCGTTCGGCGAGCGCAAGATGCTCGACACGGCGCGAAACCTCCTCATCAAGGAGCTGTCCTTGGCCAAGGGCGTCAACGAGGACGACATCGAGACGGACCTCAAGTCCATCTTCAACTGTTGATCCGTTTTCGATAAAGACTCCGGGCGCTGGCGACCACGCCGGCGCCCGTTCGTTTTTTGCGCTCCCCACCAGACAGCACGCCGAACCACGAGAGCCGGGTCATGACCCTCCGCGTCTGGAACTCGCTGACCGACAACAAGGACACCGTCGACCGCCCGAAGGGCGACGAGCTCGGGCTCTACGTCTGCGGCATCACCGTCTACGACCACGCGCACCTCGGCCACGCGCGCTTCCTGGTCGCCTTCGACGCGGTGGTGCGCTTCCTCCGCTGGGACGGCTACCGCGTCAAGTACGTGCGCAACTGGACCGACGTCGACGACAAGATCATCAAGCGCGCGGTCGAGCGCGGCGAGGATCCGCTGGCGCTGTCTCGGCGCTTCATCGAGGAGTGCAGAAAAGACTTCGCCACCCTCGGCGTCCTGCCCGCCGACGTCGAGCCCAAGGCCACCGACCACATCCCGGAGATGCTCGCCATCATCGGCAAGCTGGTCGAAAAGGGGCACGCCTACGCGTCCGAGGGCGATGTCTATTTTGCAGTCCGCAGCTTTCCAAATTACGGAAGATTATCGAAACGCAACCTCGACGACCTGATGTCGGGCGCGCGAGTGGACGTGGGCGATCGCAAGCGCGACCCGCTCGATTTTGCTCTGTGGAAGGCCGCCAAGCCTGGCGAGCCCGCCTCCGTCACCTGGGACAGCCCGTGGGGGCCGGGCCGGCCGGGTTGGCACATCGAGTGCTCGGCCATGTGCCAGAAGCACCTCGGCACGACCTTCGACCTGCACGGCGGCGGCAAGGATCTGATCTTTCCGCACCACGAAAACGAGATGGCGCAGAGCGAGGCCGCGAGCGGGCAGCCGCTGGCGCGCTACTGGCTGCACAACGGGTTCGTCACTCTCGACCAGGAGAAGATGTCGAAGTCGCTCGGCAACTTCTTCACCATCCGCGACATCACCGCCCGCTGGGACGGTGAGGCGCTGCGCCTGTTCCTGCTGGGGACGCAGTATCGGCACCCGATCAACTTTACCGAATCGGCGCTGGCCGACGCCGACAAGCGCTTGGAATATTTTTACGAAACGCTGCTCAAGGCGCAGGGCTGGCTCTTCCAGAAGAAGCACGCTGTCGAGGGGACATTGCTCCCGGAGCCCGTCGCTGCGTTCCGCGCCACGATGGAGGACGACTTCAACACTGCAGAGGCGCTGGCCACCATCGGGCACCTCTTTTCGCAGATCAACGCGCGCATCGACGCCAAGGCGCAGCCGGCGGAGGTGGCCTCGCTCCTGGCCACGGCGCTGCATCTGGCCTCTGCCCTGGGATTCTGCGGACGCGAGGCGACCGAGGCCGTGCGCACGCGCCGGACGCTGGCCGCTTGCCGGAAGGCCATTGCGCCGGAGTGGGTCGAGGAGCGCATCGCGGCCCGGATCGCGGCGCGCAAGGCCAAGGACTTCGCCGCCGCCGACGCCATCCGCGTCGAGGTGTCCGGCAAGGGCGTCGAGCTGCGCGACACGCCGCAAGGCACGGATTGGCGCGTGCTGCTGTAACCTCTGCGCATGCCCCTTTTTACGCTCGCCGCTTTCGCCCTGATCGCCGCAGCAGAGACCGCAGCGCCTCCCGCGCTGCGCCTGGCCGTGCCGGATCCGCTTGGCCTGGAGCAGGCGAAAAAAGATGCCGCCGCGCTCGCGACCTTCTTGTCCGACAAGCTGCACCGGCGCGTCGAGGGCGAGGCGATGGCCGCGAGCGACCTGCCCCGCGCCATCGCCACCGGCAAGGTGGACCTGGCGTGGCTCTCTGCCTCCGAGTACGTGCAGGCCGTCCGCATCGGCCCCCTGCAGCCGCTCGCGCGCGTGGTGCGCAACGGGCTGCCGTTCTACCGCTCGGTGATCTTCGCGCGCAAAGACTCGCCGGCGACGGCGCTTGCCGAGCTCAAGGGCAAGAAGATCGCGCTCGTGTCCAAGACCTCGGCGGCGGGGTACATCCTGCCCATCGTCATGCTGCGGGCCGCGCGGCTGGCGGAGCCGCTGCTGCTCGGCGACCACGCGGCGGTGTGCAAGGCCGTGCTCGACGGCAAGGCCGACGCGGGCGCGACTTTTGGCAACGACAAGGACGGCAAGACGGGCATCGAGGGCTGCTCGCAGTCGTTCGGCGCGAGGGCCGCGGAGCTGAAGGTGCTGGCCGTGAGCCACCCGATTCCAAATGACGTCATCGCCGCGCGCCCCGGGCTCGCCCCCGCCGACGTCGAGCCGCTGCGCCTCCTGCTCGGCACTATCGCCGAGACGCCGGAAGGCAAGGCCATCTTGACCAGCGTGTTCCACGGCGAGGGCTTCCTCGGTGCGGGCGACGACGACTTCGTCCTCTTCCGGCACGAGGTCGGCGAAGCCGGCGAGGCTCCCTAGCAGCCTGCGATTGCGTGTCCGGAATGGGTTCATTCGCCGGACAGGCAGGCGAAGGGGCGCGTGACCCGCCGGTGCGGCGACGTTAGACTCGCTCCCCCATGCCCTTCCAGCTGCGCACAGACCTCGTCCCCAAGGGCGATCAACCCCGCGCCATCGAGGAGCTGACCGCCGCCCTGCGCCGCGGCGACCGCAACCAGACGCTGCTCGGCGTCACCGGCTCCGGCAAGACCTTCACCATCGCCAACGTGGTGCAGGCGGTGCAGCGGCCGACGCTGGTCATCGCCCACAACAAGGTCCTGGCGGGCCAGCTCTTCGGCGAGTTCAAGGACCTGTTTCCCACCAACGCGGTCGAGTTCTTCGTCAGCTATTACGACTATTACCAACCTGAAGCCTACGTCCCGACGACGGACACGTTCATCGAGAAGGACAGCCTCGTCAATGACGAGATCGACCGGCTGCGCCACTCGGCCACGCGCTCCTTGCTCACGCGCAGCGACGTGCTCATCGTCGCCTCGGTCAGCTGCATCTATGGTCTGGGCACGCGCGAGTCGTACTATGAGCTCAAGGTCTCGATGCGGGTTGGCGATGAGTATCCGCGCCACAAGTTATTGAAAGACCTGGTCGAGATTCAATACGAGCGCAACGACGCCGACTTCTCGCGCGGGACCTTCCGGGTCAAGGGCGACACCATCGAGATCTTTCCCGCCTATGAAGAAGAGCGGGCCCTGCGCGTCGAGCTCTTTGGCGACGTCGTCGAGTCAATCAAGGAGATCGACCCGCTGCGCGGCAAGGTGCTCTCCTCGATTGAAAAGATGGCGGTGTTTCCCTCGAGCCACTACGTCACCAGCGGCGACCGGCGCAAGTCCGCGATGGGCTCGATCCGCGACGAGCTCGGCGTCCGGCTGCGGGATCTGAAGTCGCAGAACAAGCTCCTCGAGGCGCAGCGGCTCGAGCAGCGCACCATGTTCGACCTCGAGATGATCGAGCAGATGGGATATTGCCAAGGTATCGAGAACTATTCGCGCCACTTGAGTGGGCGCCAGCCTGGCGAGGCGCCGCCCTGCCTGCTCGATTACTTCCCCAAAGACTACCTGTTGGTCATCGATGAGTCGCACCAGAGCGTGCCGCAGATCGGCGCCATGTATCGCGGCGACCGCTCGCGCAAAGAGACTCTGGTTGAGTATGGGTTCCGCCTGCCCAGCGCGCTCGACAACCGGCCCCTCAAGTTCGAAGAGTGGGAGAAGCTGCTCAACCAGGCCATCTTCGTCAGCGCCACGCCGTCTGAATACGAGCTGCAGAAGTCCGAAGGCGTCGTCGTCGAGCAGATCATCCGCCCCACCGGCCTGCTCGACCCGGAGGTCGAAGTGCGGCCCGTGGCCAGCCAGGTCGATGACCTCCTCGAGGAGATCCGCAAACGGACGGAGAAGGGCGATCGCGTCCTCGTCACCACGCTGACCAAGCGCATGGCCGAGGACCTGACCGAGTACTATACCGAGCTGGGCGTGCGCGTGCGGTATCTGCACTCGGATATCGATACCCTGGAGAGATTGGCCCTGATCCGCGACCTGCGCCGCGGGATGTTCGACGTCCTGGTCGGTATCAATCTGCTGAGAGAGGGACTCGATATCCCCGAGGTCTCATTGATTGGCGTGCTCGACGCCGACAAGGAGGGCTTTCTTCGCAGCTCGGTGTCCTTGATTCAGACCATCGGCCGCGCGGCGAGGAACGTCGAAGGTAGAGTCATTCTCTATGCCGACCGGATCACCAACTCGATGAAGCTGGCCATGGGCGAGACCGAGCGCCGCCGCGAGATCCAGCGGCAATACAACAAAGACCACGGCATCACGCCGGCCAGCGTCAAGCGCGCCATCCTCGACATGGCGATTCAAGGCGTGGCCAGCGGCGGCGACGACGCGCTCGCAGGCAAGGAAGAGCTGGCGGGCTACCTGCCCGAGGATCGCGCCAAGGTGCCCGCGCTGATCAAGCAGCTCACCGAGGAGATGACCGCCAAGGCGGAGGAGATGGACTTCGAGGGCGCGGCGGTGGTGCGCGACAAGATCCAGGCCATCAAGGACCTCGAGCTCGGGATCATGCCGAAGAGCTCGGCGGCGCTGCGCGCGGGCGCGCCGGAGAACGCGGCCAAGGCGGGCAGGGCGGGGTCGCGGCCGGGCTTCAAGGGGAAGAAGACGGGGCGCGCGGGCAGCGGCAAGCGCTGATTCCTATGCTCTCCGAGGCGCTGCAACAAAAGCTCGCCGGGCTCCCAACTCAACCCGGCTGCTACATCATGAAGGACCGCGAAGGGGCGGTGGTCTACGTCGGCAAAGCGCGCAATCTGCGGGCGCGCGTGGGGCAATATTTCCAGGAGCGGTCGAGCGACACCCGCGCCTTCATTCCTTTTCTCGAGGACCTGCTCGGCGATCTCGACGTCATCATCACGCCCTCGGAAAAGGACGCGCTGCTCCTCGAGAACGAGCTCATCAAGCAGTATCGTCCCAAGTTCAACGTCAAGCTGCGCGACGACAAGAACTTCATCTCGCTCCGGCTGCGCACCGATATCCCTTATCCGCGATTGGAGGTGGTGCGGCGCATGCGCAAGGACGGCGCGCGCTACTTTGGTCCCTACTCAAGCGCCAGCTCGATCCGCGAGACGCTCACCGTCATCAACCGCCATTTCCAATTGCGCACCTGCACCGATCAGGTGATGGGCAATCGGCGAAGGCCTTGCCTGCAATATCAAATCAAGCGCTGCCCGGCGCCCTGCGTCTATGACGTCCCGGCCGATGAGTACCAGCGCAGCGTGCGCGAAGTGGCGCTCTTCCTCGAGGGCAAGGCCGACGAGCTGACCAACGAGCTCAAGGACCGGATGAAGGGCGCCGCCGGCAAGCTCGAGTTCGAGCGGGCGGCGCAGCTCCGCGATCAATTGCACGCAATCGATCGCTCGCTGCAGAAGCAGCGCACGGTGTTCGCCGAGCAGCTCGACCAGGACGTCCTCGGCCTGCACCGCGAGGGTGGCCAGCTCGAATTGCAGCTGCTCTTCTTCCGCGGCGGCAGGCTCTCGGGCGGGCGCAGCTTCAGCTTCACGCGGCAGGAGTTTCCCACCGAGGAGCTGATCTCGAGCTTCCTCGACCAGTACTACGGCGAGGGCGGGTTCATCCCCAAGGAGCTGCTCCTGCCGCTGCAGCTCGAGGGCGCCGAGTCGCTCGAGGTCTTCCTCAGCGAGCGCAAGGGCGAGCGCGTGCGCGTGCTGCTCCCCGAGCGCGGCGAAAAAGTGCGCCTGCTGGAGATGGCCAACGAGAACGCGGTCCACAATTTTCAAGAGCGGCAGCGGAGCGAGAAGAACGCGGTCGAGACGCTGACGCGCTTGCAGACCAGGCTCCGCCTGCCGCGGCTGCCCAGGCGCATCGAGTGCTTCGACATCTCGACCTTCCAGGGACAGCTCACCGTGGGCAGCCAGGTGGTCTTCATCGACGGCGAGGCGGACAAGTCGAAATATCGGCTCTTCAAGGTGCGCGGCGAGGCCGCCGGCGACGACTTTGCATCGATGTTCCAGGTACTGACGCGCCGGCTCATCCGCGGCAAGGAGCACGCCGATCTGCCGGATCTACTGGTCGTGGACGGCGGCAAGGGACAGCTCAACGTGGCGCGCGCGGCGCTGCGCGAATTGGGTCTCGATTTGAATGATGTCCCGCTCTGCGGCCTCGCCAAGAGCAAGGTCCTCGAGGACGAAGAGCGCTTTGCGGCCCGGGCCGGATATGCGCCGGAGGACGCGTGGGGGGGCGGAGAAGAAGACGCTTCCCGCCTCGAGCTTTCGGCTTCCGCGGAAGCACCGGAGGTCGCTCCAATGGAATCGGCGACCAGCGGGGCGGCAGCAGAGCCGCAGGCCCAAGACCCGAAGGCGCGCTCGGGCCGCTCGCGCAAGAAAGGTCGCTTCGTCAAAGAGGACATCGAGCGCAGCCCCGAGCGCGTCTTTCTCCCAGGGCAGAAGAACCCGGTGGTGCTGCGGCAGAACACCGGCGAGCTCTTCCTGCTCGCGCGGCTGCGCGACGAGGCGCACCGCTTTGCCATCACTTTTCACCGCAAGCTGCGGCGCGAGCGCAACTTCAAGTCGGTGCTCGAGGAGATCCCGGGCATCGGCGACAAGCGCAAGCGCACGCTCCTTTTGCACTTCGGGTCCCTGAAGCGGATCCGCGCTGCCAGCGCCGGCGAGATCGCGCTGGCCGAGGGCTTCAACGAGGCGCTCGCCGTGCGCGTGCGCGACTTCTTCGCAGCCGAGGCGCAGTCCGCGGCGGCCGACGGAGGACCGCAGGAAGTGCAGGGCGAGGACCCGGCCCTGGCGGCGCAGCTTCAGGTCGAAGCGCAGGGCGAGCGCGACGATATCGCCTTCGACGCCGCCGGCGCGGAGCTGCAGGCGCTCGAAGACACGGAGGCAGAGGCTTCCACCGAAGTGCCGCCGGCGGAATCACCCGCGAGCTAGGACGTGTCCTGGTGTCGGTAAAATACACTCGGCGGTGAGTGTCAGGACCAATCAACAAGATGGTCGAAAACCCACCGTTTTTGCTTGCCCGTCCTCCCACCCTGCTCTACAAGGCTGGCCCTGCCTCTTGTGACCGAGAGGCGAAAGGACTGCTGTAATGAAGCTCTACCCGAAGATCATCCCCGCCATCGCCCGCGACGTCATCGGCAGCCTCATGGCTGAGGGCGACATCGAGGTGGAGACGATGCGGGTGGCGGACGCCGAGATGGACATGGCGGCCATCCTCAAGGAATACCTCGCGTCGGAAGAGCGTGTGAACCAGGCCACCCGCGAGGCGCTCGAGCGCCGCGGCTACGACCACTCGCGGTTCGCCCAGGTCAAGCGCGAGATGGCCGACGTGCGCGGCTTCAAGATGGGCGACGAGGGAGTCGATTACATCATCGATCAGATGATCGAGTTCCTGCTCATGTCGCGCAACGTGGAAGAGGTCTTTGCCGAGGACCACACCCTGCGGCGCAAGGTCTACCAGGTCTTCAAGAAGCACCTCGACGTGGACGAGGACGTGGACCGCGAGGCGCGCGCCCGGCTCAAGCACCTGGCCGAAGGGACGCAGGCCTGGGAGATTGAGTACCAGAAGACCGTCGAACAGATCCGCCGCAACAAGGGCCTGATCTAGCGCTCCGCGCGCCGCAGCTTTTTGTGAAGGGGGCGGCCCGCGGTCGCCTCGGTGAGCTGGGCGCGCAGGAATCGCCCGCGCACATTTGCCAGGATCACCAGGGGCAGGCGCCGCTCGTCGGTGGTGATCCAGACGTGCCCCTCGCGCACCACGCGCGGATCGTCGGTGCGGGTCGCTACCGTATCGACGCGGATTGCCTCCAGCTTGCCGAGCGGCGTCTCCACTTGCTCTGGCTTGTCGGCCACCTTGCCCTGGACCCGCCACATCCGGCGCGCGCCGTAGATATCGGCGCAGAGCTGCGTGCCCGGGGACAGCTCTTGCCGGCGCACCAGGAAGAGCCCCGAGAGCAGATCCTGCGCTGCGGGCGTGGCCGCGAGCGAGACGGGCTCAGGCTCGCCGTCGGTGGTCGCCTGCACCAAGAGGGCTCCGGCGCGCGGCGGGAACTCCACGGTCTGTGAGCGGTGCGTCGTGTCCTCGTCGAGCTCTTCGCGGTAGCGCACCGGCCGGCCATCGCCGGTCACCAGCACCGACGACCAGCCATCGACGCGCCTGGCGTTGGTCGCGACCAGATCGCTGGTCTTGCCGCGCGCCTGGATCAGCAGCTCGGAGGGCACGCGCTCGGACGCGGGCGCAGGACCGATGCTCATCTCGAAGGTGCCGAGCTCGACGCCGACCACGTCGAGCTTGAAGACCAGGTGCTCCTTGGGCGCGAGCGCCGCCGGCTTGAGCGCATGCGCGGCGCAGCTCTGCAGCGCCGGTGGCGCCTGGGCAGAGGCCGACAGCGCGGTCAGCGCGAGGAACAGGGCGAGGCAGAGCGGTCGCGGTGTCATGGTCTTCCTTCGAGGCGTGAAAGCAGCTTAACGCGCGCGAGCGCCTTCGCCCGCCTCGCTTCGCGCCGGTGGCCAGGCCGGCGCCGCCGAGGTCCAGGACTACGGAGTGCCGGCGCGCGGCTTGCGCTGCGGGCCCAGCTGCTCGATGCGATCGTAGAGCTGCGAGCGCGCCTTCGAGTACGCCCGGGGATCGCGCGAGAACGAGCGCAGGCCTGGCGCCAGCTCGTGGGCCAGCTTGTTCGCAAGCGCCGGGTCCCCGAGCCTTCCGCAGAGCGTGAGCGCCGAGTGGTCGGCGAGCGAGCGCGCGATCTGGACGATGCGCAGCGACTCCACCGGCACGTCGTGCTCGCCGCCGATGCGCGCGGGCGTGCCCGGATAGTAGAGCGTGCCGTCGCCGTTGCCGCCGAACTCCCACTGGTCAACCCACGGGTCCTTGTCGCCGTAGGCGAAGACGACGTCGTAGTAGAGCTCGCCCGCGAGGCCGTTGGCGAAGGCCAGGGCGCCCATCGCGCGCGCGCCGGTCGAGGGCGCATCGATGGCGTAGCTCGGCCAGCCGCGGAAGGCGCCGTCGGTCGCAGGCACCTTGCCGCAGCCGTGCGAGGCGCAGCTCTGGTACCACCACACCTTGGCGCCATGCTTCTCGGCGTCTTGGTATTGGCCGCGCGCGACCGGCCTCGCGCAGCTGGCGTTCGGGCCCTGGTCGTCGAAGCAGTTCAGCACCGGCGTCCACAGGTCGATCGCGGGCAGCCGCTCGCTGAGCGCGGTGGTCAAGAGCCTGCGCACCTGCGGGAGGTCCTCCTGGTACTCGGCGGCCTTTCCCTGCACCTCGTCGAACTGCGCCTCGGCGGGCTCGTCCTGCACGTAGATGAAGAGGCGGTCGAGCCAGCCGCGCTGCTGGAAATGGCGACCCCACTCCTGCCGCCACTGCCGCCGCTCGTCGCGCGTGAGCTTGCCGGGCTCGCGCAGCTCGACCGAGCTGAAGTGCGCGCCCGAGGGCAGGGCGGTGCCGTCGAGGAAGGGCGCCACCTCGGCGTCGTAGGAGGTCCAGTCGATGACCAGCCTCTCGCCCTCCTTGTGGTGTGAGGGCGCGTCCTGCGTGCCGCCAAAGAGCGTGATGCCGCGGGCGAGCGCCATCCGATCGTAGAGACGGGTGAGCGGGAGATTTTCTGTCGCGGGCTTGCCGTGCCCTTTGAGCGCCGAGTAGCCGGAGAAGCCGAACGCGGTGGCCAAGGGCGGCGTGGCGGGCAGATCGAACCCGCGCACGCGCGCTTGCAGGGGCACGCTGAGCCCGCCCTTCTTGCCCTCCAGGCTCCATGAGAGCCGCACCGCGCCGAGGTAGACGCCGGCCGCGGCGCCCGCCTGCGCGCAGACCTCGACGAAGATGGCTTGCGTCCGGCCCGCGCCCACCGCGGTCGGGAAGGCGTGGCGAGGCTCGTGGAAGAGGGCGTCACGGTCGGGAATCAGCGCATCGGGCCACTCGCCGGCGCGGCCATCGGGCCCGCTCGGCAGGGTCAGCGTGATGGTGGCGACGCGCGAGAGCGAGACGGGCAGGGGCGCGCCGGGGCCGTGCAGCGGCTCGGCGAAGGCGCGCAGGTGCGTCAGGTGGCGGTGGGGCCGCACGGCGATCTGGGCGCCCGCGCAGTCCTGCCCGGCGGCGTCGAGCGCGATGGCCGGCGCGAGCGTCCCCTTGGGCGCAGGGTCGGACGGCAGCACTTTTTCGGACTCGTGCGCGACCCAGACGGCGACGTCGCCCGGGCGGGTCCGCGCGGTTGCCCGCTCGGCGAGCCCCAAGCTGGCGAGGCCGCCGAGCATCGCTGCCAGCGCGAACGCGAGGGTCGCCCGCTCCTTGAGCGCAGAAGTGGCCACGGGCGCCAAAGTGGGCAGCGGAGCGGGCGGACGCAAGGTAAGCTGCGGGGCGTATGTCCTGTACTCGCCGACTGGCCGCCGCCTTGTTGCTCCTCGCCGCCTGCAAGGGAGGCAAGGCGCCTCCGGGCAAGGCCGGCGACAAATGCGCGACGGACGGAGCCTGCGCGGCCCCGCTGGTGTGCACGGCAAAGACCTGCTCCATCCCGACGCGCCATTACACCTTTCGCGCCATCGGCGGCGTCTCGATGGGCGCGGCCGGCTCCTCGCGGCTGGCCGCTGCGCATCCAGAGAAGTTCGACGCCGCGGGCTTCCTCGGCGGACCGCTCGACGCGGCGCTGGTCCTGCGCATGCTCGAGAACGGCTACCTCTCGGGCTTCTGCTCGCCCCAGGCGCTCGCGGCGGCGCTGGCGGCGGATCAGCTCGACGGCGGAAATCGGCTCGATCGCCCGGACGGCGTCGCCGGGTGCGCCGAGCAGCCGAACCCTCCCCCCGGCCATTACGACTATCCCAATCGATTCAACAAATGGCATTACACGACCAATGGAGGGCACTTCGATCGCGACGCCTCGATCGACATCTTCTCCGACCTGATGGCCGCGCTCGGCAACCCGCTGTCGACCAGCGCGAGCGACCCCGGCGCGCTCCCGCCGCTCACCTCGGCGCAGCTGCAGCTGGCCACTTGCGAGAGTCCGGCCGTGGTCGAGCACTATGTCGATCCCAAGTACAGCCCGCACGGTGAGTATCGGGCGATCACCTTCTGCGACGGCGAGCCGCCGCTCGTGATCTGCGACGACAAGACGCTGGTCGATTGGTGCGCGGCGGCCGCGGCGCAAGGGAGGAAGCTGGCCGCGCGCGGTGATGCCGACGGGTTCTGCGCCGCCCACGGGGGCAACGCCCACGACGCCGATGAGACCACCGACGCCGATCTCTACTATGCCCACCACGGCCAATTGCCCGGGTGCTGGCCCGGCCACCGCAAGATTCCCTTCGCGCTCGCGCTCGATTTGAATGGCAATGGCCGGCGCGACTATCACGAGCCTGTCGTCTATGCCGCGCATGAGCCCTTTGAAGACGTGGGCGCGGACCGCTGCCCCGACGCGCTCGAGGACGGCAAGGGCGGCTGCACGACGGCGGAGCTGAGCCCGTTTGCAAAGGGAGTCAAGGACCCGAACGGCGACAACTATGACGCCGTGACCAACCCGGCCGGAACCGAGGGCAACCACCTCTGGGACGTGGGCGAGCCCTTCAGCGACACGGGACTCGACGGCGTCGCCGGCAGCGGAGACTTCGGCGAGGGCGACGGCAAGTACACCGTCGCGCCGGGCATGCAGGCGTGGCTCGACGGTGACCTGCGCACGCGCCTGTCCGTGATGACCCGGGCGCAGCTCAAGGCGATCGACTTCTATCTGGACGGCGGCATCCGCGACATCTTCGATCTGGGCGCGCAGGCCGAGGCGCTGGCGGGCGGGCTGTCGCTCTATAGCGAGGGCGGCGCGCGCTCGTTCCTCGACTTCCCGGCCATTCCGCAGCTCGGCGGGCAGCCCTGGCCTTCCGGCAGATATGACCCGCTCTTGATGGACCCGGCGGCGCTCGGGCACGCAGCCTTCGTCCCCTATGGCAAGCCCACCGCGACGCCGGAGGAGCAGCGCGCCGGCAACGGCGACCACGTCGGCACCATCGAGGAGGTCTACGATCGCTTCGTGACCTTCTTCCGCTGGGTGTCGGCCCGCTGGGACCCGATCGGAAAGCCCACCGTGCTCTATGGCGGCGGAACGGTTGAGACGGTGCGCTACGCGAGCGCGGCGCTCGGCACCGAGCGCGACTTCGTGGTCACGCTGCCGCCCGGCTACACCGACCCGGCCAACGCGGCCCAGCGCTATCCCGTGCTGCTGATGCTGCATGGCTATGGCCAGACGCCAAACGACTTCGCCACCACCAGCGCCTTCACCAACGTGGCCGTCAACGCCGGGCTGATGCGCGAGCTGATCATCGCCTACCCGGACGGCCGCTGCTGCTTTCGGGACGCCACCGGCCAGCGCGTCTGCACCGAGGACCAGGGCGGAAAGCCGGGCTTTGTGCGCGAGTGCCAGCGCGGCAGCTTCTTCGTCAACCACGCGGGTCCGGCCGGCACGCACTATGGCGACGCGACGCTGGAGGTCTTCGACGAGCTCGACAAGCGCTATCGCACCATGCCCGCGGCGGACGGACCCGCTTACTGAAGGCAACTCAAGGCCAACTCAAGGCTGACTCAAGAAGGTGAATCATGCCGAGCGCAATCGACCACAGCCTCACCACCGAAGACGCCGAGGACGAGCACAAGAAGGATCCGGCGCGCCTCGGCTCCAAGCGCAAGTTCGACGAATTCGAGTGCCCGACCTGCAGCGCGCACAACCCCTATGGCGACGGCTTCGGCAACGACGACGAGGTCGTCTGCGGCTACTGCGGCCAGCAGTTTGACGTCCTCGTGACCTCCGACGGCGACCTCAAGCTGCGGGAGAATTGATGAAGCCGTACGCCGCGCGCAGCGTCGTGCGCATCAAGGGCGGCCAGCGCGAGGGGCCGGTGGAAGACTTCGTGGTCAGCGAGGAGCCGCTGGAAATCCGCGCCGCCGACGAGGTGCTGGCCATCACCATGCGGACACCGGGCGCCGACCGCGAGCTCGCCGTGGGCTTTCTCTTCGCCGAGGGCGTCATCTCCTCGCGCGAGGACGTCGGCGGCGTGGCCCACTGCGGCCGCCCGGGCACGCCCGAGTACGGCAACGCCATCAACGTCTCGCCCGCCGGCGGGGTGTCGCTCGACCTCGATCGCGTCTCGGCCACGCGGCGCGGGACGCTGACCACCGCGGCCTGCGGCGTCTGCGGGCGCACCAGCATCAAGGACGTGGTCGAGCGCTGCGTGCGCGTCCCCCAAGGCTCCAGAATCCCAGCCCGGGTGATCTCGGCGGGGATGGAGAAGCTGCGCGAGCGCCAGCCCACCTTCGAGCGCACGGGCGGCCTGCACGCGGCGGCGATCCTGACCGCAGAGGGAGAGATCCTCGCCGCCTTCGAGGACATCGGGCGGCACAACGCGGTGGACAAGTCGGTGGGCGCGCTGGTGCTGTCGGGCCGCATCGGCGGGCCCGCGGCAGACGGCTCGCCGGCGTTCCTGGTCGTCAGCGGGCGCGCGTCTTTTGAAGTGGTGCAGAAAGCCGCCGCGGCGGGCCTGCGCGTGATCGCGAGCGTCTCGGCGGCCAGCTCGCTCGCCATCGATCTGGCGGGCGAGCTCGGCATCGCGCTCGCGGGGTTCGTGCGCGGCGGCCAGATGACGATCTATTCGCACCCGTCGTTGATCGATTGACAGCGGGCCCCGCGCTGCGATTTTGTGCCCCCATGTCGCGACCGCGCACGCCGCCGCCTCCAGAGGATCCCTCGCAGGGCGAATCGCCCCTGGTCATCGTCGAAGGCGAGGAGAACACCACCCTCGAGTCGCTCCGTCGCGTCACCATCGACACCGACGACGACGACGACGAGGCCACCATCTCGGAGCTGACGCCCGCGCCCAAGGACGAGGCCGACGAGCGCACCGAGGTTGGCCCGCCCCGCCGCCGATAGCGTCGATGCGGAGCTAGAGCACCGAACGGTGCTCTAGCGGGTCCGGCGCGGGACCTTGGGCGGCCTGGGCTTGGGCGCATCCTTGGCTGCGCGCCGCACCGCCTTGGCGTCCTTTTTCTCCTTCTGACGCTCGCGGAAGCCCTTCTTGGGCGTGGCCTTCGGCACCGGCTCTGCACCTTCTTTGACTCGCGTTGACCAGCGCGGCTTCTTGGCCTCGCGCGGCCGCTCGCCGTCGGAATCGCTCTCGACCGCGCCAGGCGCTGGCTGGCCCCACTTCTGCGCCGCCAAGAGCGACGCGGCGGTCTCATGCGACGGCGCGGAAGGCTCGGCCATCGCGCGATCGCGGGGCTCGGCGCGCCCGGGCACGCGCACGCCCTTCTGGCCCTCGGCCGCGTACCAGAGCACGCGCCGCACGACCAGGGACGCATAGGCGCCCGGCGGCAGCGTGAAGCTGAGGTTGAGCTTGAGCCGGTGCGAGTTGAGCTCGTCGGGGCGCGGCTCATTCACGCGCAGCTTGCCGGGCTGCACGAACATGGGTCGCTCCTCGTGCTTGAAGAACATCGGCGTTCCGGGGACCACCAGGTTCTCCAGCCGCAGGCTCTGGGTCGCGAGCGCCTCGAGCGCCGCGATGCGGATCTCGGCGTCCTCGATCTTCGAGTCGGGCGCGAGCAGCGGGAAGGTCTGGCGCAAGAGCACGTCGCGCAGGGCAGGGGTCAGCGCTCGCGGGAAGGTCAAGGAGCCCGCCTGGTAGCGCAGGCCGATCAGCTCGGCGGCGGCGATCTTGCGCCCCAGGTACCGCTTGACGCCTTCGTTCCACACCAGGCTCTGCAGCTCGAAGAGCATCATCATCCGGATGCGCCGGTCGATGTGCATGATCGCGCCCTTGAAGTCCTTGGGGTCCTTGCGCAGCTGGCGCAGCACCGGCGCGTAGCGTGCGGCGGCCTCGCCCGGCGCGCGCAGCTGCCACTGGCCAAAGTGTGCTTGCCAGAAGCGCTTGACCTGCGCGTCGTCGCTCTTGTCGAGCTCGGAGGGCATGGCGAGGTAGCGGCGCAGGGCGCCCTCGAAGTCGCCTTTGAGCAGATCCTTGCCGATCAGCCCCTGGCCGTGCTTGAGGAAGCCGAAGCGCTGGCTGTCGAAGTAGTTCACGACGCCGACTTTTTCGACCTCGGCGACGCTCTCCGGGACGCGCTCGGCCTCGTCGCGCGACAGATCGCGCACGGTCACTTCGAAGCGGTTGGCGGTGATGTTGTCCGAGCTGAGCGGCTCGGCCACGCGGCCGATCAGCTTGAGCCGCAGATCGCCCGCCTGGATGACCTCGCCCTGCCCGAGCGGCCCGCCGTTGACACCGACCAGCTGCTCGGTGCGCCCCTGCTTGTCCTTGAGGCCGCAGACGGAGAGGTCGCGGCGGCGCACCTGGAACTCCTTGCCGAGCCGCTCCAGCGCCTGCAGCGTGCTCACCTTTTGCTTGTCCATGCGATAGACCCAGACGGGGCCGTTCGGGTCCTCGTCGAATCGGTAGCCTTCGCGCACGACGAAGTCTTCGGGGCGCTGCTTGATCTTCATGGGGGCGCGCGTAGCAGAGCGGCGCCGTTTGCGCAATGAACCGTTGGCACCGCGGAAGTGTCACGCCAGCTGGCATGGTCCGGCATCGCCGACTGAAGTATGATGGACCGAGGAACCCCCCGACCGATGCCCGTGTGCGTGAACTGCCATCGCGAGAACGAGCCCGGCGGCGGGTATTGCCATTATTGCGGGACGCCGATGCAGTCGCCGGCGGAGCTGACGGTGCCCCCGAGCTCCGATGGCGACACGCGCAGGAACCGCGCCCCCGAGAGCGACAGCAACCAGCCGCGCTCTGCCGCCGCGCGGATGGGCTCGGCGGTGGCCGCGCGCGCGCAGCAGCTGACGCCGAGGCCCGCCGCGAACCGCACCAGCGCGCCGACCCAGCCGAGCCAGCCGATCGAAAAGCCGGCGCCGCGGCCCATCGCGACCACGCCGGTCCCGCCTCCGCGCGCAGCGGCCGTGGCGAAAGCTCCCGCCGAGAAAGCTCCCGCCGCCCTGATGTTCCTGAAAGGCGGCGAGGGCGAGCCCACCGACTTTCCCATCGGCGACACCGCCGTCATCGGCCGCTCGACCAGCGCCTCGGTGCGCCTGGCCGACCGCGAGGTGTCGCGCAAGCACAGCCAGATCGACAAGCAGGGCGAGGACTACTTCCTCAAGGACCTGGGCTCGTCGAACGGCACCTTCCTGAACGGCAAGCGCCTCTTCGGCCCCGCCCGGCTCAAGGACGGCGACGAGGTGGTGATCGGCACCTCGAAGCTCGAGTTCCGCTTCGTCGTGCCCCCCGCTACCGAGCCCAAGCTGGCCGAGATCACCTCCGGCGACGAGCAGAAGGAGCTGGCCGGCATCGTCGCCCGGGTGGACGCGGCCAAGGGGTTCTCCAAGGCCGAGGACATCACCGACGTCACCCAGCTGCGGCGCGACTACGAGCGGCTGCGCATCGGCCACGAGTTCTCGCGCATCGTCCGGCTCGAGCACGATCTGACCACCTTGCTCCAGCGCATCCTCGACCTCGCCTTCGACCTGATCCCGGCCGACAGCGGCGTGATTCTCTTGAGGGACCCGCGCTCGAACGAGCTGGTCATCCAGGCGATGAAGCAGCGCAAGCCGGGGCAGGGCAAGGTGCTGGTGAGCGAGACGCTGCTCCGCCAGGTGACGGCCACCAAGGAAGGCGTCTTGACCTCGGACGCCATCGGCGACGAGCGCTTCCAGTCGAGCCACAGCATCATCGCGCTCGGCGTGCGCTCGGCGATGGCGGTGCCGCTGCTCTCGGGCGACGAGGCGGTCAAGGGCGTGATGTTTCTCGACTCGCGCGAGCGCATCGCCGCCTTCACCACCAAGGATCTGGAGGTGCTCTCCGCGGTCGCCGCGCAGGCCTCGGTGGCGCTCGAGAACAGCGACTACGCGCGCGCGCTCGAGCACGAGGCCACCCAGCGCGCGCAGCTCTCGCGCTTCCTCTCGCCGGCGCTGGTCGAGCAGGCGGCGCGCGGGGCCATCGACCTGGAGAAGGGCGGCAAGCTTACCGAGCTGACCATCCTCTTCAGCGACATCCGCGGCTTCACCGCCATGAGCGAGCACCTGCCGCCGCCCGAAGTCGTCTCGATGCTCAACGAGTACTTCGAGGTGATGGTCGACGTGATCTTCGACCACGGCGGCATCCTCGACAAGTTCATCGGCGACGCCATCATGGCCCTCTTCGGCGCGCCCGTGTCCAAGCCCGACGACCCCACCCGCGCCGTGCAGGCGGCCGTCGCCATGCAGCGCAAGATCCACGAGTTCAACGAGGGGCGCGCCGCGGCGGGCAAGCCGGCCATCCGCGCCGGCATCGGCGTCCACACCGGCACCGTCGTGGTCGGCAACATGGGCTCGTCCAAGGCGCTCAGCTACACGGCCATCGGCGACGGCGTGAACCTCGCCTCGCGCCTCTGCGGCCTGGCCGCGGCGGACATGGTCGTGATCAGCGAAGAGTGCGCCGAGCGCGCGGGCAAGGAGCACTTCCAGCTCGAGGCGCTCCCGCCGGCGAAGGTGAAGAACCGCGAGCAGCCGGTGCAGATCTACAAAGTGCTCGGCTAGAACGCCGATCGGTTTGGTGGACCGAGGAGAACGGCCGAGTCGCAAGCAGCACAAGGAACGACGAGGAACCGTACTTTCTGTACGGTGACGAGGAGAGACGCAGGGCTGGGTCGCGAATCGGTCGAGCGGGTTGCGCTCTTGCAACCCGCGGTTATCCGACGGGAACCAAACCGTTCGGCGTTCTAGGAGAGCGTCGGCGTATTCGCCGACGCGAACTGTCCTGATCCCGCGCGCACCGTCGCGCGGATTCAGGGCTAGGGCGTGTCCGCCTCTGGCGTGCGCTTGTTGCTGGACGAAAAGTTGCGCTCTCTCGAGGACCGGCGAAACTCCGGTCACCCGAGGAGGGCGCCATGGCCGAGCAAGCGCCGCAGTTCCCTGAGCAGAAGCCGCGCCCCATCAAGGCCGTGCAGCGCTGCCCGAACTGCGAGGTGCGCGCCGACGTCAGCTTCTACGTCGCGGGCGCGTTCGTGCGCTGCTCGCGGTGCGGCGTGCGCTTCGCGGTCGAGCGCCAGCACGCGGCGCCGGTGGTCGAGGTGCACCGGCGCGCGCAGCCGCTGGCGCAGAAGGTGCGCGCGGGGTCGTCGCTGGACGCCGCGCTCGATGCGGCGCTCGCCAACGCCGTGCCCGATGCGGCGCTGGCCGCGGTCCCCGTCGCACAGGAGGGACAGAATGAGGTCCAGGTTCCCGGGCCGGGCGAGCCGCCGCTGCCGCACATCGACGGCTTCGTCGTCCAGCAGCGCCTGGGGCAGGGCGGCATGGGCGAGGTGTTCCGTTGCACGCGCCTGGGTGACGGGCGCCAGCTGGCGGTCAAGGTGCTCTCGGCCTCCCTGGCCGCGGTGCCCGACTACGTGCGCCGCTTCGATCGCGAGGCGGCCGCGATGGCGCAGCTGAGCCACCCTGGCATCGTCAAGCTGCTCGACCGGGGCCGCTCGGGTCCGCACTGCTGGATCGCGATGGAGCTCATCGAGGGCCAGTCGCTGCGCACCTGGGCGAGCAAGCAGCGGCCCTCTCCGCGCCAGCTCGCGCGCGTCCTCGCGCAGGTCTCGCACGCGCTCGCCTATGCCCACGCGCGCGCGGTGGTGCACCGCGACTTGAAGCCCGACAACGTGCTGGTGCTGCCCGATGGGCGCACCAAGGTCCTCGACTTCGGTCTCGCCGGCCTGCACGCCGAAGGGGCGGAAGTGCTCACCCAGTCGAACGTCGCCATGGGCACCGCGAACTACATGGCGCCCGAGCAGCGCAAGGACGCCCGCCGCGCCGACCACCGCGCCGATCTCTACTCGTTCGGCGTCATGACCTACGAGCTCCTCACCGGCGAGCTGCCCGTGGGCCGCTTTTTGCCGCCCTCGAAGAAAGTGCCCGGGCTCGACAAGGGCTGGGATCTGTTGACCGAGCGCTGCCTGGACGCCGACCCGCTCTTGCGGCCGCACAGCGCGCTCGAGCTGGCTCACGCGCTCGAGGGGCTCGGTGGCCTGTCGGAGCCGATGGAGCTCGCTCCGCGCACGCGCCGCAAGGCCGAGAAGTCGCGCTTCTGGAGCTGGGTTGGCCTCGGCGCCGGCGCCGCGGTGGTGATCGGAACGGCCAGCTTGCAGGTGATGCGCGACCACGAAAAGCGCGCCGTCGCCGAGCACCACCAGGGCCCTCTTGCCCGCGCCCAGCCTCGCCCGGCGCGCGTGCACCGGTAGCTCTAAGGCTTGTTCGCCTGCACCTGTGCGCGCTTGTTCCGATAGAAGATCACGACCGTCAAGCAGTGGAACTCGTTGTCGCTCGACTGCAGCACCGAGCGATCGACGATCTCGAGATCTGCGTTCGCGCGCAGCCAGCGATTCACCTGCTCGCCGAGGTCGTCGCGCTCCTTGGCCTTCGTCGCCGAGAACACCTTCACGCCGCTGAACATCGCCCCTCCAAAGAACCCGGCACCGCGAACCAGATCGTTCCATTGAGTGTGCGCGCTGTCAATGAACCTGTTTGCGGGGCGGCTTGCCGGGCGAGCGGACCGCCCCCACCCTATCGATGGGCGGAAGGGTCGCCCCGGGAGGCGCGATGGCGGGGACGGGTCGGGGGGCGGAGGCGAAGAGGGTGGAGCCGGAGGCACAGCGCAAGCGTGAGCTGGCCGTCGAGTTCATCAAGCGGATCCGCGACATGGACCGCGAGGACCTGCACGCGCTCATCCTCGGCGAGGCGGGCGAGGACCTGGCCCAGTTCTTCCTGGCGTACGCGACCGACCTGATCGAGCGGGAGCCCGCGCGCGCGGTCGAGAACGCCTCCAGCCTGCTGCTGATCGGCTACCTGCTGCGCGGCTTCGAGCGCGAGATGAACGTGCTGGAAGAGTCCCGCCCGGCCTTGGTCGGCGGTTGGTTACACTGAGTAGATTATAGTCGGATGCGCGACCAACCGGTCAGGCGACCCCTGGCCGCGGCGCGCTTGCGGACGTAGCTTGCACCCATGGCCTCTCCTCCGCCCTTTCCTCCGACCGGCTCGGCGACCGCCGCTCACGCCGCCTCGACCCATCCGCCGCCCGTGAAGGATTCCTTCCACCGGCTGGTGGACGGGCTGCAGACCCTCTTCCGCGAGCACCTCGCGCTGGCGCGCCTCGAGTTTCGCGAGGACATGAAGCGCATCGTCAAGGACGTCGCCCTCTCGGCGGCTGGCGTGCCGCTGCTCCTGGTCGGCTACGTGATGCTGATGGTGACCTTCGCGCTGCTCCTCGGCCTCGTGCTGCCGACGTGGGCTGGCTTTGGCATCGTGGCGCTCGCCAATCTCGGCGGCGGTGTGGTGCTGGCCCTGGCCTTCGGCAAGCGCATCGGCAAGCAGGACAAGCTCGAGATGCCGCGCACCAGCGACGAGCTGCAGCGCAACAAGCAGTGGGTGGCGTCGCTGCGCGAGGGCACGCGGCCGCAGCCCATCCCGGGCCCGCTCGCTTCGACGACGCCTGTGCAGGTGCAGAATGGCCGCGCCGTGCCGCTGCCCGGGGCCAGCGTCCCGCCAGTCGATGGCCGGGTCGCGCTGCCCAATAGCAGCAGCCGTACCCACCAGTAGCTTCTGCTTGCTCTCGCCCCCCAGGAGGGGGACCCAGATGGCGACCGTACTGAACGAGCCCGACCAGCGCGACGCCGACGCCATCCGCAGCGGCATCGAGCGCGCGCGGCAGGAGATCGAGCTGTCGGTGACCGACCTGCGCAACGAAGTGGCGCGCACCTTCGACCTCAAGCGGATGGTCCGCGAGCACCCGGCCGCGTTTCTCGGCGGAGCGTTCGCGCTCGGCCTCTTCCTCGGCAGCTGGGGCGAGTAACAGGAGCCCGCACTTTGCAGTTGCAGCGGGAAGGCGCGCGCCCCACGATGGCGCCGTGCTCGGGCAGCTGCATCCCATCGCCGTCCACTTCGCGGTGGCGCTCTTGCTCGTGGCTCCGGCTTGCGACGCGCTCGGCATGGTCCTGCGTCGCGAGGCCCTGCTCCTCACCGGCCGCTGGAACACCCTCTTCGGCGCCGGGGCCGCCGTGGTCGCCGTGCTGACGGGCCTCGCTGCGCAGAGCGGAGCCGAGCACGGCGGCGCGGGCGTCCCCCTCTTGCAGCTGCACCGCGCGCTCGGGCTGCTCCTCGCGGCAGTCTGGGTTCCGCTGGCGGTCTGGCGCGGCGCGGTCTCCCGCGTCTCGCTGCCGATTCGGCTGCGCACCCTCTACTTGACCGCCTCGTTCGTCGGCGCCGCGATGGTGCTGGTGCAAGCGGGCCTCGGCTCGACCCTGGTCTATCGCCACGGCGTCGGCCTCTCCCCCTCGGCGCGCACCAGGCCGCCCGTGCTCTCCCGACCGCAGTAGTCGCGGCCCTCAGCGATCCGGGTGGCGCGCGGTCACCACTGTGTGGATGCCTCCGCGCACGAGGAAATCGCCCACCACTTCCGCGCGCCGCGGCCGGATGGCGGCCAAGAGGTCGTCGAGGATGCGATTGGTCACCGCCTCGTGAAAGGCGCCCTCGTTGCGGAAGCTCCAGAGGTAGAGCTTGAGGCTCTTCAGCTCGACGCAGAGCTGATCCGGCACGTACTTGATGCGCACGGTGGCGAAGTCGGGCTGGCCCGTCATCGGGCAGAGGCAGGTGAACTCGGGGCAGTCGAAGCTGATCTCGTAGTCGCGCCCGGGGTTCGGATTGGCGAAGGTGAGCAGCTCCTTGGTGGGCGCGGTCGGCGTTCGCTTGCTCAAGTCGGCGGAGTTCGTCATGGGCGCGCGCTGTAGCACGGCTGTGCCGCGCTAGGGAACGCCAGCCGCGCGATCTGGACGGCGTTGCCTGCGCTGGCCTGGAGCGCGCGGAGGCGAGGCGTCAGAGCGAGCTGCGGCTCGAGCTCCAGCGACGAGAAAGTGCCGACTGGTAGGTGCACGTCGCACGTCCAGAACCGAGCGACCGAGGGTCTCCTTCCGTCAATCGACCGATGCGGAACCCCTGGGCTTTTTGTCCTCCGGCGGGCGTCGGCTTGTCCCCGGGAGGAAGGTGCGTTAAGACCCGCTTCCATGCGCAAGGACGACCCCAGCAGTAGCCGCCCGCCGCGCCGTCGCAAGACGGCTCCGGCGCCGCCCCCCCCCAAGGTCGAATCGGTCAAGTACACCGTGGTCGACCAGGATTTCGGCATCGCGCTCTGCCTCGCTCCATCGCTTAGCAGGCGCGTTTCCCGCGCCTAGCTCTCCCTCTCCAGCAGCAGCACCAGGCGCTTTGAAGGTCGCCTGCACTCGGGGGGATCCTGCGCGTGCAGCTCGACCTTGCAGGCGCGCGTAGCCGTGTCAACACTCTCGGCATGGCAACGAAAGTCTACGAGACCCCGAGGCTATTCACCCGCATCATCAGCAAGGGCCGGCCCACCTCCTGGGCTGTCGGCCTGCCCTTCGCCATCGTCATCGTTGTCCTGATCGCGGCCTTCGCGTATTCGGCGTCGCGGGCAACCACCTACTCCGAGCAGCTCGGCGCTGCGCAGCACGATCTGGCTACCCAGCAGCAGAACCTGGACTCGGCGCAGAAGCGGCTCACGACCGACGAGATGGACCTCGCCATCGCCAAGAGCCCCGGTGTGGCCACGGTCAATCTGCAGCCCGCGGCCAAGCCCGCGGCCGACTCTGACACCCCCGCCGTCCAGCCCGCGTGGGCCTCGGCGACGTGGGGCGAGGTCGGCGGCAGGACCTTCGTGCTGCTGCGCGCGTACGGCCTGACGACCCCGCCGCAGGGCAAGGCCTACCAGGCGTGGTTCGAGGGCGCCGACCCGAAGCCCGTCCTGCTCGGCGCGCTCGACCCGGGTCCTGCCGGGAGCGCCTTCGTCATGGGCAAGGAGCTGCCCGCGATGGCCACTGCGAAGCGGGTCTTCGTGACCCTGGGCGCCGAGGACGGCAAGGTCGTCCCGGCCGGTGCGCCGCTGATGGAGGCCAAGCTGGTCGCGCCCCAGACCGCCGACAAGGCCCCGCCCGCCGCCGACAAGCAGTAGGGGCGTCGCGAAAGAACACGAAGGCGGGGCCCGCCAGGTGCGGTGCTCCGCCTTCTCTTTTCGTGGTAAAGGGCGCCGCATGGACGTCCGCTTCGCCACGACTCTCCTCCTGGCCCTGGCCATCGCTTGCAGCAAGGCGCCCGATCCGCTCGCGTCGTACCGCGCCTCGTGCGAGGGGCTGCAGAGGGCGGGCCAGCTGCGGAAGGGCCTGACGGTCGATCAGTGCGCCGAGCGGCTCAAGCAGTCCGCGGCGGCCAATGACCCCGCGCCCCAGGTCGACGAGATCTTGAGCCGCCTGTCCTCGCTCTCCGCGCAGGCGGCGCACACCAACGATCCCGCGCAGAACGCAGCCCTGACGGTGGAAGTGGACTCCCTGGCGCGGCTGGGGAAAGCGGCGGTCAAGCCAGCGCTCGCGAAGCTGCAGTCGAGCATCGACCCGGACTTCCGCGTCGCCGTGGCTCGCGCGCTCAGCAGCGCCTGCGCCAGCGACTGCGCCGACGGCGACTACTCGTGCCTCGCGCCTGCGCTGCTGGAGATCGGCGGCTCGGCCCGCTCGCCGGGAATCCGCCACGAGGCCATGGAGCGCTTGCGCGCGTGCACCAAGCAGACCTTCGGCGATGACGCGCAGCCCTGGATCAAGTGGTGGTCCGAGCGGAGGCAGGACAAGGCCACCCAGGCGGCCCGCTGAGGCACGCGCAGAAGTCTGCACGAGTGCTAGAAGCTTGACCGGGGGCGCGCAAGCTTCTAGCCTCGCCCTCTCTGTCGATTCAATTCATCTGAGTTATCCGCAGCAAAGAGCCCGTATTCTCATCGTGAGGCGCGACGGCCATGGGTGAAGGTTCTCCGAAGACCGAAATGATCAACCCCGCTTTGCTCGACGGGGTCTCTGCCAACTTCATCGTGAAGGGGCCGAGCGGCGTCGAGAAGGCGTACCCCATGCGCACGCTGGTCGTGAGCATCGGCCGCTCCGACCAGTGCGACATCGCCGTCAAGGACGGCTCGATGTCCGGCAAGCACGCCGAGATCTCCAAGTTCAACGGCGAGATCAAGGTCAAGGACGCCGGCTCCGCCAACGGCATCTACGTCAACGGCGAGAAGGTCGAAGAGGCCGAGCTCTACGACGGCGACATCTTGCGCCTCGGGCAGACGTCGATCCGCATCGACATCGTCGGCGGCAAGATCCGCCCCGGCTCGGGCATGAGCAGCAAGCTCGCGGTCGGCATCATCATCGGCGCGCTCGCGCTGGCGGCCGCCGCGGTGGCCATCGTGCTGGTGGTCAAGAAGAGCAGCCAGAAGAAGCACGACGTCGCCACCGCGCAGCAGTACATCGCCTCGGCGCGCGACGGGCAGAAGACGCCTCCGTGCCAGGCCGCGCAGGTGGCGCTCGGCGACGCGAGCCGCCTCTTGAACCAGCTGCCGTCCACCAAGTGCGAAAGCCTGCCGGGCGGGGCCGAGGGCCATCGCCTCGCCAACGTCTACAAGGACGTCGCCAAGACCTACGACCGCATGGTCTCGCAGCTCAACGCCTTCGCCACCCAGGGGCAGCAGTCCACGCAGTCGCTCGCCGGCAACGTCGAGAGCGTGGCCACGCCCGAGATCAAGACCAAGATGGCCGAGGCGCAGGAGGCGCTCGACGAGCGCATGAAGGTGACCACCTCGTTCATCGCCGACTGGCGCAAGCTGGCCGCGGCCACGCAGGAGTACGCGAAGACCATCGAGCTGGTGAGCAGCGGGCAAAAGACGCTCTGCCCAGTGCTCGACGGCGGCATCAAGGCGCGCTCGGCGGCCGAGGTGATGGTCGCGTGCCGGAAGAGCTTCGACAAGGCCAAGGGGGCCGTTGACGAGAAGCTCAAGGACCTGGAAGAGCTGGTCGGCGCGGGCGAGGCCAAGGCCGAGTAGTGCGCCTGATCCTGGCGCTGCTCGGCTGCGCTGGGGCTGTCTTTGCGCTCGTGCTGGGGCTGCGCGCGCGCAGCTTGAGGCGGCGTCACCGGGCGGTGCTCGGGACGCCGCTTCCTCATTTGGACGAGGGCGCCGAGCGGCTGGTGGACGCGCCGCGCGCGCTCTATCACGGGACGCGCTTCGCGGACGGGGCGCGGCTGCTCGACGCGGCGCTGGGCAGCGAGTGCGTGGGAGATCTGATCTGCACCGCCGAGGCCGTGCTGGTGCGGCGCGAGGCGGCAGGGGCCGCGGGCGGCATGCTGGTCGCGCTGCCGATGGCCTGGATCGAGGACGCGAGCTTGTTGCGCGCGCACGCCGCGCTTGCCGGCCGCGAGCTGCCGACGCTGCGTCTGCGCTGGCGCCGCGGGGGGCAGATGCTCCAGACCGACATCTCGCTGCGCGGGGGCCTGCCCCAACTGGAGAAGCTGCGCCGCGAGATCCATCTGCGCCAGGGCCAGGGCGGCGCGCTGCACGTGCTGGCGCGCTTTCTCCAGCCGCCGGGCGGAGTTTCGGGCCCCGAGTCTGGACAGTGAATTGGCGCTCGGCTACAAGCGCGCTCGCCATGGATCGAGTCGCCCAGCTCAGACTGTTCATCGCCGCCAGGCCCGACCAGGCTTTTCCCCGCTATGCGCTGGCGCTGGAGCTGAAGGGCCAGGGCGACGCAGCGGGGGCCGCGCGCGAACTGGAAGATCTGGTCGCGAAGGTGCCCGACTACCTCGCCGCGTATCTGCAGCTCGGCATGCTCCAGCAGGAGGCCGGCCGCGCCGCCGATGCGAAGGCGACGCTCGCGGCGGGCCAGCGATTGGCGTCGGCCAAGGGCGACGGGCACACGCTCTCGGAGCTGACGGCCGCCCTGGAGCAGCTCGGCTGATGGGCTTCCGGCCCGCGCTGGTCGCGCTCGCGCTGCTGGCGGGAAGCCTGGCTTGCCGCGGGCCGGGCGTGCGGCCCACCAAGGATCGCCGGCCGGTCGCCGCCGATCTCGAGAAGTGCGCCCGCGAGTCGCGCCGCTCAGGCACCGCGAAGGCCACGGGCTCTTTCACGCTGGCGCTGTTGGTGGACGTCGATGGCACGGTGCCCGCGGCCTTCGTCCACGACGCTGCGGGCATCGACTCGCCGGAGCTGCTGCGCTGCAGCGCCGAGCTGATGCTGGGCGCGAAGCTGTCCGCCGAGGGACTCGACTCGCTGCGCTCGTTCGGCCCGGTCTCGTTCAGCGACGGCGGCGCGCGAGTCGTGGACGGGCAGTCCGCGGCGCGCAAGCCGCTCAACGAAAAGGTGGCGCAGGAGACGCTGGCGCTGGCGGAGTGGGCAACTCCGGTCGATCGCGGCCAGGCGCTCCTGCACGTGCACCGCTACGACGACGCCATCCGGCAGCTCCGCTCGGCGCTGCTCGCCTCTCCCGACGACGCGCGAGCGCTGGGCAGCCTCGCCTCGGCGCTGGCCGGATCCGACGGCGATCTGGACGAGGCGCGCAAAGCCGCCGCCAGGGCCATCGAGCTCAAGCCTGCCTCGGAGGCGGGCCATGAGGCGCTCCTGCGGGTCTGCCTCGCGCAGCACGACGATGCCTGCGTCCGCGACGAGGCCGCCAAGGCCCGTGCGGCACCCGATGCGCCCATCCGCGCCGCCGAGCTTGCCGAGCTCGAGCCCCAGCTCCAGGCCGCCCAGGGCCGGCTGGAGAAGGCCGATCGCGATCAGCGCGCCAGGGCCACCCGCAAGGACGAGCGCGAGCACGACGAGCGGCAAAAGAAGCTCGACCCGCACGGCTGCAAGAAGCTGGAGGGCACCGAGCGCACGCTCTGCTACGTGCGCGGCTGCGTCGAGAAAGGCAGCCGCGCCTACGTCGATGGTCTTCAAGAGTTGACCGGCCAGGCCTACAAGGCCGGCACCTTCACCGCCGAGGGGGCCAAGGATGGCAGCGTCCGCGTCACGCTTCCCATCCGCGCCGGCAGCGGCCTGCCGCACGACGCCAGCTGGGACGTCCAGCTCGACGAGGGGCTGACGATGAAGCCGCTCGACATCGACGCCAACAACATCTCGAACCAGTACGACGAGTGCCGCAAGTAGTCCGCTGATTGCCCCGCGCGGCCGCGATGGACAGCCTCAGATCATGCGCGCGCCCCTCGCCTTGATCACAGCTGGTTGCCTCTGCACCTCGCTCGCCGCGGGGGCGCGCGTCGAGCAGCCCATGGGCCGCTCGCCCAAGCTCTCCTCGCGCTTGCAGGCGCCGCGGGTCTGGGTCGAGCGCGCCGGCCTCTTCTCGGTCCACCGGCCCGAGAGCGACCTCTGGCGGTTCGACAGCTCGCAGCGCGACCCCGAGGGCACCCGCATTCCGCTGGTCGCCCACAGCGACGACACCGGCGCCACGGTCAGCGTGCAGAGCGCCGAGGGGGCCGCGTCGGCCAAGGCGCTGACTCGCCTGCTCGCCGACCGGCTGTCGCTCGACTCTGCCGTCCACGTGGACGACCTCGAGCTGATCGCCGCGCGCGGGGGCGACGCTTACGCCTTCACTTTCACGAACGGCGGCGAGTCCCGCGGCCGCGTGGCGGTGGTGCCGGCGGGCGACCACCTCGTGCTGGTGGTGGCGAGCTGGCCGCTCGGGTCGCCGGCCCAGGTCTCCGAGGACGTGGAGTCGATGATCCACTCGCTGGGGCCGGCGCTGCCCTGATCGCGCGCGCGACCGCGTCCAGCGCGGCCGGGGTGAGACGACCCGCATCGCGCGCCAGCGAGAGGGAGAGCGTGGACAAGAGGTCATAGAGCGGCAAGAGCCTCGGCTCTCGCAGGTGCAGCGCGCGGCGGTGGGCGGCGAGCGTGGCCGCGTCTCCGCGCGCCACCGGCCCCGTCAGCGCCTGGGCCGGCGAGAGCTGCTGCAGCTTCTGGAGCGCGCCCAGGGCCAGGGGGAGCAGCGCCGCGCGAGCCTCTGCGTCATCGGCGCCGGTGGCGGTCGCGAAGGCGCGCTCCGCCGCCGCGAAGAGGGCCACCTGGCTGCCGGCCGCCAGCACGGCCGCCGCGTGGTAGAGCGCGCGCGCGTCGTCGGACACCTCGAGCGGGGTCATGCCGAGGGCGCTCGCCAGCTGCCGCAAGGTGGCCAGCGCCCGCGCGTCGCTGCCCGCGATCCCTGCGTGCGCGCCGGCGAACGACGTCGGGGTGCCGCGCGCAAACGCCCGCAGCGGGTGCAGCGAGCCGGTGCGCGCGCCCGCGTCCAGCGCGGCCCGGAGCGATTGCAGCGGCAGCGCGCCGGCGAGGTGGACCACCAGCTGGCCCTTGCCGACCAGCCCGCTCCCGGCGAGCTGCGCAGAGAGCGAGGCCACCGCGAAGTCAGGGACCGCGAGCAAGACCAGCGCGCACTTGCGGAGCCGCGGCGGCAGCGAACCCTGGCTTCGGCTCCAGGTGGTGACGTCGATGGCGAGCGCCTGCAGCGCGGGGGCGAGCGACGAGCCGAGCGCGCCCGCGCCCAGCACGGCCGCGCTGGACGGCAGCGCGCTCACGGGGCGTCGCGGCGGAACTCGACGGCGCCGGCGACGCCGCAGGCCACCAGCTGCTCGCCGGGCTTCACCCGGCCGGCGAGGATGGCGTCGGCGAGCGGCGACTCGACCAGCCGCTGGATGGTCTGGCGCATCGGCCGCGCGCCGAGCGTCGCCTGGAAGCCGCCCGCGCCGATCAGCAGCTCGACGAGGCCGGGGCCGCTCTTGAAGGCGATGTGCCGCTCGGCAAAGAGGCGCCGCGACGAGTCGGCCAGCAAGAGCTCGGCGATGCGCGCGACCTCGGGTGCCGCGAGCGGAGAGAAGACGAACCGCTCGTCGATCCGGCCCCAGAGCTCCGCCGGCAGGGCGGCGCGCGCGGCCTCGAGCGCGCGGGACGAATCGCGCTCGTCCGCGCTGGTGGCGGTTGCGCCGAATCCGACCGCGCGGCCACCGGGCGAAAAGACCTGCCCCCCCAGGTTCGAGGTCAGGACCAGCACGGCGCTGGTGAAGTCCACGCGGCGGCCGCGGCCATCGGTCGCGCAGCCCTCCTCCAAAATGGGCAAGAGCGTCTGCAGCACTTGCGGGTGGGCCTTCTCGATCTCGTCGAGAAGCACGAGGCACGCCGGCCGCCGGCGCACCGCCTCCGTCAGCTGCCCGCCTTCGCCATAGCCGACGTAGCCGGGCGGCGCGCCGAGCAGCCGGGCGACGCTGTGCGACTCGCCGTACTCGCTGAGATCGATGCGCACGAGGCTCGCGCCCGCGGGCGCCGGGTAGAGCTCGTCGGCCAGCGCGCGCGCCGTCTCGGTCTTGCCCACGCCCGGCGGTCCGAGCAGGAGGAACGACGCCAGCGGCCGCTGTCCGCGAAAGCCCGCGAAGTTGCGCCGCACGGCCTTGGCGATGGCGTCGATGGCCGCGCCGTGGCCGACGATGCGCGCGCGCAGCCGCTCTTCCAGTTGCAGGAAGCGGTCGCCGTCGGGTGCCAGCACGCGCTCCTCGGGCAGGCCGGCCATGCGCGCCACGGCTCGCGCTACATCGTCGCGCGTGACCTCGGTGCGGCCCTCTCGCCGCGCGCGGGACCCGGCCAGATCGATGGCCGCGAACGCCTTGTCTGGCAGGAAGCGATCGCGGACGAACCGCGCTGAGAGCTCGGCGGCGGCGGTCAGCGCCTCGGGCGCGAACTGAACGCCGTGGTGCTGCGCGTAGCGCGGGGCGGCGCCTTGCAGGATGCGCTCGGCGTCGCGCGGGGAGGGCTCGCGCACCAGCACCGGCACGAAGCGCCGCTCGAGCGCGGGGTCGCCCTGGATGTGCTTGCGGAACTCGTCATGGGTCGTTGCGCCGATACAGGGGAACTCTCCGCGGGCCAGCGCGGCCTTGAGCTCGTTGGCGGCGTCTTGCGGGCCCTCGCCTGCAGCGCCGGCGCCGATGAGCATGTGCAGCTCGTCGATGAAGACGATGATGGCGCCCTCGGCCCGCCTCACCTCGTCCTTGAGGCCGTTGAGCCGCTCGCTGAACGAGCCGCGCAGGGCGGTGCCGGCGACCAGGCCCGAGACATCGAGCTCGACCAGGAGCCGTGGGCGCGCCTCGCCCGGCCGCGCCTGCTGCACCATCTGCAGCGCCAGCCCCTCGACGATGGCGGTCTTGCCGACGCCGGGCTCGCCCACCAGCACCGGGTTGTTCGCCCGCCGCTTGCCGAGGATGTCGAGCAGCTCGTTCACTTCGCTCGCGCGCCCGATGGCTGGATCGAGCCGCGCCTGCGCCGCCAGCTGCGTGAGGTTCCGCGCGTGCGCGGTCAGCCAGGGGTAGAGGTTCGGATCGAGGGCCCAGCGGTCCGAGGCAAGCTGGGCGCCTGCGACGGCCTGCGACGCCGGCGCGAACATAGGGGCGGCCATAGGGGCGGCCATAGGGGCGGCCGAAGGGGCGGCCAAAGGAGCGCTCGCGCTCCTCGGCGCGGGCACGAGCGGCGCGGGCGCGACCAGGGGCACCGGGGCAGGCCGCTCTTCGCGACGCCGCTCGACCGCCATGGGCGCGGCCTTCTGCAGGGCGGGCACGCGCACCTCCTCGCGCGGCGGGCGGCGGCGCGGCGCCGCTCCGGTGACGTAGCTGAGCGCGGCGGTGCGCAGGGTGGCGACGGGCGGCGCGACGACCTCGAGGAGCTGCGCGGCCGCGCTCTTCGAGAGGCGGGTCAGGGCGATGAGGAGGTGGAGCGCCTCGGCGTGGCGCGCGGCGCAGACGTCGGCGACTTCGCGCGCGCGGACCAGCGCGGCCTCGAAGGCGTCCTCGCTCTCCTCGGGCGAGCTGCCCCGCCGCGCCAGCTCGGCCAGGACGGCGTCCTCGTCGCAGCCGCGCTCGCGGAGCAGCTCGTCGGCGGCGCTCGGCACGGTGAAGAGCGCGAGCAGGAGGTGCGCGGTGGAGGCGCGCTGGCCGACCTGCTTTGCAATGTCGGCCGCCTCGGCGGCGACCTGTGCGAGCTCGGATGAATCTTGCGCCAAGTTTGTTCGCCTCCGCGGCGCGCATCCTGGCATCGCGCGATCGGCCGACGCAAGCGCGGAAACATGTGCTACCAAGCGCCTCGTGCGGACCTTGACCATCGGTTTCGCCGGCGGCACCGCGAGCGGCAAGACGACCGCCGCGCGCCGCCTGGTGGAGCGTCTCGCCGACCATCCCGTCGCCTTTCTCGATCAGGACTCCTACTACCGCGACCTCGGACACCTCTCGCTCGCCGAGCGCACCAGCTTCAACTTCGACCACCCCGACGCCTTCGACACCGACCTGTTCGTCGCCCACCTGCGCGAGCTGAAGCAGGGGCGCGCGGTCGAGAAGCCGGTCTACAGCTTCACCCAGCACTCGCGCATGAGCGACACGGTGCGCGTCAACCCGGGCGACGTGGTGATCGCCGAGGGCATCCTGGTGCTGGCGCTCGAGCCCGTCCGGCAAGAGCTCGACATGAAGGTGTTCGTCGACGCCGACGACGACGTGCGCGTGATCCGGCGCCTCTCGCGCGACATCAAGGAGCGGGGCCGCGACTTCGACGGCGTCATCGCCCAGTACTTCCGCACCGTGCGGCCCATGCACTACGGCTTCGTCGAGCCCTCCAAGCGCTACGCCGACATCATCATTCCGCACGGGGGCAACAACGACATCGCCATCGACATGGTCGCCGGAGCGGTCAAGGCCAGGCTCCGGTAGGCGCAAAAGGGCTCGCCTGCCCGCCCAGGGCCGGCGACCCCAGCCTCACTCGTAGATTGTCGCGCTCCACCAGCGTTCCCAGCTTGCGGTCAACGCGGTTTGCCGCGCACACCCCAATCTGAGGAGCAACACCATGAAGAGCTTCTTCGCCGTCCTCGCTCTCGCGCTCGCAGTGCCGGCGCTGGCGCAGGCCCAGGCCACCACCACCACGACCCAGCAGAACGGGCTCAGCGGCGCGCCCGACTCCCCGGGGACTGGCACCGCCGGTCCGAACACCCAAACCGGCGCCAACCCGAGCGGGGCGACCACGGCCGAGCCCGCGAACGGCACCCCGGGCTCGATGGCGAACCCTGGCGTGATTGACAAGAACAACCCGAATGCGGCCGATCCTGCCAACTCGCCAAACGGCACCGCCTCCGCCCCCACGACCGGCGGCGCGACCACCGGCACGACGGGCACCGCCGGGACCGACAGCGAGACCGGCACGGCCGGCTCGGTCAACCATGCGCCGGGCCTCCCGGCGGGCCAGGGAAACGGCAGCGATCCAGTGAAGAACCCGGGCAGCGGCAGCACGAGCCCGATGGGCACCACCGGCGAGGATCACGCCCCGAACGGCGCGCCTCCCTCGACCACGCCCGGCAACGGCACCACCGGCGCCACCCCCGGCGCTCCTGCCGGCGCGGGCGCGACGGGCGCCGCAGGAACGGCCGACCCCGGCGGGCATTGAGCCCGTCGCTGAGCTAGTCGAGTCGAAGCAACGCGGCCCTCACCCCTTGGACTTCTCGGGGGCGGGGGCTGCTTCTTTGCGGACCACCTTGGCGGACTTGTCGAGCTTGTACCCGGCCGGCAGCGCGGCCTCGACCGACGGCCCGTAGCCCTTGACGTCCCACTTCGACTCCGCGAGCAGGCTGCTGATGGCCTCGCGGACGCGGGCGTTGGAGGCGGCGTGCGCGCGGAGCAGGAGCTGGATGAGCGGCTCGCGTCCGGAGTCCTCGGCCTGGACGGCGATGACCTGGGCGGCGGCGATCTGCACCTCGTCGTCCATGTCCTCGAGAAAGGGCAGGGCGGCGGTGGTGGCCCCCGGCGCCTGCTTGTGCGTGCCGAGCGAGTGCAGCAAGAGGACCTTCTTCTCGGGCACGCGGCTGTACTCGACGGCCGCCTTGCCGAGCACCTCGAGCAGCAGCTTGAAGACCTCTTCCTCGGGAAGGATCTCGCCGAGCGCCCTGAGCGGCCAGCTGATCTCGTCGCGGGCGAAGAGGAAGCGCTTGAGCACCGGGACGCCCATCTTGCCGGTCTGCAAGATGATGGCGTGGACGCGCGCGCGCTCGTCGTCGTCGGTGATCCCCGGGTCGATGCGGATGGTGTAGCGCATCAAGAGCGCCTCGATGGCGTCCTCGTTCCCCGCGCTCGCCAGCTCGCCCAGCTCTTCGATGGCCGCCTGGCGGTTCTCGGGCGGGCCGTACTTCTCGACGATCTTCTTCTGCAGCTTGGCGACCGATCGCCTCGCCTTGTCTTCCTTGCTGCCAGAGAGGCCAAGCTTCTCGAAGAGGCTCACAACGTCACGTCCTTTCGCACGTCGCCCTGGTAGAGCCGCGCCAGCGCCTGGACGGCGGCGCGCGACTCGTCGCTGGGCTCCGGCAACACGATCTGCAAGACAACGTAGAGGTCGCCGCGGGAGCCTTCGGTCTTGGGGCCGAGCGGCGGCAGCCCGCGCCCGCGCAGCCTGAGCCTGCGTCCGCTCTGCGAGCCGAGCGGAATCTTCAGCTTGACCGGCCCTTCAAAAGTGGGCGCGCTCACCTCGGCGCCGAGCAGCGCCTCGGGGGCGGAGATGGGCAGATCGACCGAGAGATCCTTGCCGTTCACGCGCACGAGCGGGTGGGCGCGGACGGTGATGCGCAGGTAGAGGTCGCCGCCCTGTCCACCCTGGCCGGCGAGGCGCACGCGCGAGCCCGTCTCCACGCCCGCGGGCACCTTGACCTTGAGGCGCGCGACCTCGGCGACGGTGCCTTGGCCCGAGCAGCGCGAACACGGCTCCTTGATCTTGCCATCGCCGCCGCAGCGGGGGCAGGGGCCGCGGAAGATTCCGCCCATCTCCACCTGTCCGGAGCCGGCGCACTGGGGGCAGCGCGAGCTCTTGGCGCCTGGCTTGTGTCCCTCGCCGTGGCACTCGGGGCAGCTCACTTGCCGCTCGAGCGAGATCTCGCGCTCGATGCCGAGGACGGCGTCGCGCAGGTCGATCTGCAGCTCGACCTCGTGGTCCTGCACGCCGGCGGGCGCCTCTGCCTTTGCCCGGCGCGCGCGCGCTTGCTGGCGCCGGCCGAAGAGGTCGCCGAACATCGAGCCGAGATCGCCCGGGTCCATGCCGCCGCCGCGCGAGAAGATCTCGGGATCGAAGCCGCCGCCAAATCCGCCCTGGCCTGGTGCGCCGCCGGCCGCGGCCTGCTCGCGATAGGCCCGGTACGCGCGCGCCTTCTGGTCGTCGAACCCGGTGCGCAGCGCGTCCTCGCCGAACTCGTCGTAGAGCGCGCGCCGCTTCGGGTCGCCCAGCACCTCGAAGGCGGTGTTGACGTCCTTGAACCGCTCCTCGGACTTCTTGTTGTTCGGATTGACGTCGGGGTGCAGCTTCTTGGCGAGCTTGCGGTACGCCTTTTTCAGCTCGTCGGCAGTCGCGGTCTTGGTGACGCCGAGGGTGGCGTAGAGGTCTTTGGGCGCCATGGCATTTCCCCGGACCGGCCGGGGGGCGCGACCATAACCACGCACTGGGGGGTGGTCAACGTGCGGAAGCGCCGGATTGATTGACCGGGCCAAGGGCCGATGCTTACGATCGGCGGCGTGAGCCCCTGCCGTGCGCTCTGCGCCTCGCTGTCGGTTGTCCTGCTGACCGGCACCGCGTCCGCGCGCGCAGAAGCCTCCAAGCGGGTCGGGCCCGCGCAGCGCCTGCTCGTCGACGAGGTCGTCGCCGCGGTGGCCACGCAGACCATCATGCTCTCGGAGGTGCGGGCCGAGGCGCGCATCCAGCTCCTCGAGACGCACGGGCCGGGCGCCGCCGCGCTGGCGCCAAGCCGGGGCCTCCTCGCCGCGACGCTGCAGCGGATGATCGACCAGCGCCTCGTGCTCCTGGAGATGGACAGCCTGCGCACCTTCGAGCTCGACAAGGTCGAGGTCGAGGCGGCGCTCAGCCGCTTCCGGGGGCGCTTCGGCTCGCTCGCGGTCTACGAGGCGTTCACGCGGCAACAGGACTTGACCGACGAAGAGGTGGGCCAGGTGCTGGCGCGGCAGATCCGCTACGCGCGCTACATCGACAGCAAGGTGAAGCTCGCGGGCGCCGTGCGGCAGGGCGAGGCCGAGGAGCTGTGCGCCAAGGAGCTCCGCCGCCCGCCCGCGCCCGCCGAGCTCGACGCCTGCGCCCACAAGCTCTTGCTCGAGCGCTATCGAAGAGTGACCGAGGAGGTGCTCACCGAGCTGAAGAAGCGCGTTGACGTGCGCATCCTCGACCCCCTCGCCGACGCAGCCGGGGCGCTCTGATGGCCGTGCGCCCGCGCTCCCGCTACGAGCTGCGCAAGATGCGCGCCGAGGATCTCGACGAGGTCATGGTCATCGAGCGCGCCGCCTTCAAGCACCCCTGGTCGGCCGAGCTCTTCCGCCGCGAGCTCGACCACGACTGGAGCACCGTCCTGCTCTACGTCGAGCCGCTCACCAGCGCCCAGGCGGGCAAGGCGAGCGAGCGCATCTTCGGCTTTCTCATCTATTGGCTGGTGCACGACGAGGTCCACGTCCTCAACGTCGCCGTGGACCCCGAGCGGCGCCGGCGCGGCATTGCCCAGCTCTTGATGACCGAGACCGAGAAGCGGGCCCATGCGTCGGGCGCGACGCTCTTGACGCTCGAGGTCCGCCGCTCGAACATCGCCGCGCTCGAGCTCTACAAGCAGTTCGACTATCGCGCCGTGGGCGTCCGGCCCAACTACTATGTCGACGAGGGCGAGGACGCGATCGTGATGATCAAAGAGCTCAAGCGCCCTCGATAACGAGTTCGTTATCGACGTTTTCCCTCTCGCGCGCGCAGCGCCTCGGCGACCTCGGCGAGGCCCATCCCGTGCGACTGGAGCAGAACGAGCGAGTGGTAGATCAGGTCGGCGGCCTCGTGGGCGATCTCGGCCTTCTTGCCTTGCAAAGAGGCGATGACGAGCTCGGTGGCCTCCTCGCCCACCTTCTTGTGGCGCAGCGCCTCGTCGGCGAAGAGCTTCGCCGTGTACGAGCCTTCGGGCGGGGCCGCATTGCGGGCGCGCAGGACGGCCTCGAGCGCTCCCAGCGTCTCTCCGGGGGACGGCGGCGCATCTGGCCCGTTGTCGAAAGTTTGGAAAAAGCATGAGCGCGCGCCGGTGTGGCAAGCGGGGCCCGCCGGGTCCACGCGGATCAAGATGGCGTCGGCGTCGCAATCGGCGCGCACGGCGCGGACGGTCTGCACGTTGCCGCTGGTGGCGCCCTTCTCCCAGAGCGCGTTGCGCGAGCGCGAGAAGAACGTCGCGCGGCCGGTGCTGAGCGTGAGCGCGAGCGATTCGCGCGATTGCCAGGCGAGCATGAGCACCTCGCCGGTGGTCGCATCTTGCACGATGGACGGGAGGAGGCCGCGGTCGTCGAACTTGAGCTCATCGATGTTCATTGGCCGCTCGTTTGCGAATGATCGAAAGGCTTCTGGGGCTGCGGCCTTCGGCCTGCGCTGTACAAGGGGCTGCCGCCCCTCGTACCACTCCCCGCAAAAACACCGGTCACGCGATCGGCCAGCGCATCGGGACTCCGCGCCTCTGGCAAGCCTCTTTGACTTGTCCGATTTGCAAACTACCGAAATGGAAGACCGTCGCGGCCAGCGCTGCGGCTGCTCCGGCGTCGAAGGCGTCGGCAAAGTGATCCGGCGTTCCGGCGCCGCCTGAGGCAATCACGGGGACGCTGACCGTTTTGCAAACTTGTCGAAGCATCTGGAGCGCGAAGCCAGTCCCGACGCCGTCGTGGTCCATGCTGGTCAAGAGCACCTCGCCGGCGCCGCGGTCCACGGCCTCGCGGACCCACTCGAGCAGGTCGCGGCCCGTCGCGCGCTGGCCTCCGTGCGAGCGCACCTCCCAGCCGCCGCCTTCCCGCGCCTTGGCGTCGATGGCCACCACCGCGCTCTGGCTGCCGGTCAGGCGCGCGACCTGCGTGAGCAAGGACGGGTCGGCGAGAGCGGCGGTGTTCATCGCCACCTTGTCGGCGCCGGCGCGCAGGAGCTGCTCGGCGTCGGCCACCTTGCGCACGCCGCCGCCCACAGCGAAGGGGATCGACAATTCGCGCGCGCAGCGCTCGACGAGGCCCAGCAAGGTCGAGCGGCCCTCGAGCGAGGCCGAGATGTCGAGGAAGCAGAGCTCGTCCGCGCCCGCCTCGCCGTAGGCGCGCGCGCACTCGACGGGGTCGCCGGCGTCGCGTAGCTCGGCGAAGCGGACGCCTTTGACGACGCGGCCGTCTTTCACGTCGAGGCAAGGGATGATGCGCCTCGTGAGCATCAGAGGGCTCCGCGCAGCGCGTTGATGGCTTCACGCACGGTGAACTTTCCCTCGTAGAGCGCGGTGCCGGCAATGGCGCCGCACACCGGCAGCCCGCTCTGCGCCAGCGCGCGCAGGTGGTCGAGCGAACCCGCGCCGCCCGAGGCCACGAGCTTCACTCCTGGCGCCGCGGCCGACACTTCGCGGAGCAGGTCGAGGTCGAACCCGCCCAGCATCCCGTCGCGGGCCACGGCGGTGACGACGAAGGTCCGCACGGCTTGTTGCAACAGCGTTGCAGCAAGCGCCGAGGCCGCCGGGCCCTTGGCCTCGGTCCAGCCCTTTGTCGCCGCGCGGCCCTCCTTGACGTCGATGCCCACGGCGACCCGATCGACGCCAAAGCGGGCCACGGCCTCGCCGGCCAGCGCGGGACGCTCGACGGCCGCGGTGCCGAGGATGACGCGGGCCGCGCCGGCTTGCAGCGTGGCCTCCGCGGCGGCCAGATCGCGCACGCCGCCGCCCACCTGGACGATGGCCGGCATGGCCGCGCGCACCAGCCGCTCGAGGAGCGCAAGCTGCCGCGCGCCGCCAAAGGCCGCGTCGAGATCGACGATGTGGATGACCTCGGCGCCCTCCTGCGCGAAGGCGCGCGCCTGCTCCTCGGGCCGCTCGCTGTACACTTTGGCGCTGGCTCTTTCGCCGCGCTGGAGCCGGACGGCGCGGCCCTCGAGCAGGTCGATGGCCGGGTAGAGCAAGGGCGTCATGAGAGCGACAGGAAGCGCGCGAGCAGATCCTGTCCGTCGCGCGCGCTCTTCTCGGGATGGAACTGCACGCCGTGCACGCTGCCGCGCTGCACCACCGCGGCGATGCGCTCGTCGCCATGCTCGGCCACCGCGCAGGTCACCTCGGGCGGCGCCTCGCATCGATAAGAATTCGCAAAGTACATCCAGCCGGAATTCGATAATGGCGCCTCTTGCGTCTTGACCAGCTTCTGCCAGCCGATGTGCGGGACGCTCACCGTCGGCGGCAGCCTGGTCACCCGGCCCGGCAACAGGCCCAGGCCCTTGCGGGTGCCGTCTTCTTCTCCCTCCTCGAAGAGGATCTGCATCCCCAAGCAGATGCCCAAGACAGGCACTTTGCGCGCGGCCGCCTCGTGGAGCGCGGGGCCAAGCGCCATCGCCTCGGCGCGCTCCATGCCAAGGCCGAAGGCCGCCACGCCCGGCAGCACCACTCGGACGGCGCGGGAGATCTCGCCTCCGCTGGTCGCGAGCACCGGCGCGCCTCCCGCGCGCTGCAGCGCTTGCAGGACCGAGCCGAGGTTGCCGAGGCCCAGATCGACGACGGTGACGGGCGCTCCGCCCACGGTCACAAGACGCCTTTGGTGCTGGGGACGCCGCTGACGCGGTCGTCGCGGGCCACCGCCTGCCGCAGCGCCCGCGCGAACGACTTGAACACCGCCTCGGCGCCGTGGTGGAAGTCGCGCCCGCGGAGCAGATCGATGTGCACGTTGCAGCGCGCGTTGTCGGCGATGGCCTTGAAGAAGCCCTCCAGCACCGAGAGGTCCATGGCGCTGCGCGGGCCCTGCTCCAGGCTCACCTCCCAGTGCAGGAAGCTGCGGCCCGAGAGGTCGACGACGGACCTCGCCAGCGCCTCGTCGAGGGGAAAATAGAAGCAGCCGGCGCGCGCGATGCCTTTCCTGTCGCCGAGCGCCTGATCGATGGCCTGCCCGAGCGCGATGCCGCAATCCTCCACGGTGTGGTGCTGGTCGATGTGCAGGTCGCCGTCGCAGGAGATGGTGACGTCGATCGCCGAGTGCTTGGAGAGCGTCTCGAGCATGTGGTCGAAGAAAGGGATGCCGGTTCTGGCCGAGCCGCTCCCATTTCCATCGAGATCGATCTGCACGGCGATCTGCGTCTCTTTGGTCTTTCGCTCGACCTTGCCGGTCCGGCTCATTCTTTTCCCGCCTCGCGCAAGAGCTGGGAGAGCACGCGCGCGGTGTCGCCCGCCCGCTCGATGTGAGCATACAGAAGCCGCGCGCCGCCCGCCTTGGCGCCCTTGGCGGCGCTGACGTCGTCGGCCGTGTCGCCGATGAAGAGCGCGACCGCCTCGGGGAAGGTGACGCCCGCGAGCAGCTCGGCGGACAGCTCGACGAGGCCGACCGGGTCGGGCTTGCGCGGCCGCCCATCGGCCACCCAGCGGCGGCCGCGGGGCACGACGAGGCCGGTGCGCAAGAGGGCCAGCTCAGCCTCGCCCGGGTTTCGCCCGGTGAAGAGCGCCAGCGGGAAGCGCTCCACGACCAATTGCAACAGCGTTGCATCAGCGAGCAGCTCCTCGCGCTCCCAGAGGCCGCGCGCGGGCGCCCAGGCGGGGGGCGGGAAGCCGAACAGCAGCTGGCAGTGCGACTTGCCGCCGTAGAGGGCGCCGCAGTCGCGGGCGATGGCCTCGTGCGTGAACGGCGCGCCGAGCGCCGCGTCGGCAAAGGCCGCGTAGACCCCCGAGACCCCGTTGCCTTGTGCTGCGGCCAGGAAGGCGGCGAGCGGCGGCGCCTTGCCCCGGGCGCGGAGCAAGAGGAAGAGGGCGATGGCGCGCGCCATCTCCCAATCGTCGTTGAAGCCGCCGGCGGCCTTGAACTGTGCCACCTCGGCCTCGCGCTCGAAGGGCACCGCGCGCGCCGCCTCCTCGCCGATGACGCTGGCCACGGCCCTGCGCGCCGCCTCCTCGGCCACCGCGTGGTAGCTCGGGCGGGCGTCGAGCAGCACGCCGTCGATGTCGAAGATCACAGCACGGACGTTCTCGTAGGTCACATGAACTCGGCTTGCAGGGCGGCCAGGAAGGCGTCGTTCGCCTCCGGCGCGCCGATGGACACGCGCAGCGCGCGCGAGAGATCTTTGCCACTGGAGACATTTCTAATGAGGACGCCGCGCCCGAAGAGCGCCCCGTGCAGCTCGCCGGCCGGCCGCTGCGCCTGCTCGAAGAGGAGGAAGTTGGCGCCGCTCGGGTGCACGGTGCAGCCGCGCGAGCGCAGCACGGCGGCCACGCGCTCGCGCTCCGACTGCACCTCCAGCGCGCGCGCCCGCACCAGCTCGGGCCGCTTCACCAGCGCGCGGGCGACCAGGCAGGTCTGGGCGCTGAGGTTGTACGGGAGCTGCACCTTTCGCAGCTCGGCGCAGAGCGCGGCGTCCGCGAAGAGCGACCCGCAGCGCAGCGAGGCGCCGGCCAGCGCCTTCGAGAAGGTGCGAAAGACCACCAGCCGCGGGTGGTCGCGGAGCAGGGGAGCGAAGTCCTGGCCGCAGAACTCGCGATAGGCCTCGTCGATGCCGACCAGGCCCGGCGTCTTCTGGAGCAGCTCCGTTACCTCGGAGGCGGAGAGCGTGGTGCCGGTCGGGTTGTTGGGCGAGCCGAGCAGCACCAGCTTGGCGTTGGCGTCGCGCGCGGCCGCGGCCAGCTGGTCGATGGGGAAGCGGAACGACCCGTCCTGCGCGCGCAGTGATATTTCTATCACCCGCGCCCCGAGCGCCGCGGCCTGCAAGGCGTAGAGCGAGAAGCTCGGGTGCGCGACCACCACCGCGTCGCCGGGCTCGATGGTCGCGAGCAAGAGGAGCTGGAGCAGCTCGTTCGAGCCGTTGCCGACCAGCGTCCCGTGCGCCGAGGTGCCCGCCGCGGCCGCCAGGTCCTGCGCCAGGGCGAGCCCGTCGGTGATGGGATAGCGCGCCCAGCTCATCGCCTCGATCTGCGCGGACAGCTCGCGCTTCAGCTCGGGAGGGAGGTCGTGCGCGCTCTCGTTCAGGTGCAGCCCCACCCGCGCCGGGTCGCGCGGCGGCCCGTACTGCGCGAGCGGCCGGATGGTGGCGCGGATGAACGACTCCGGCGCGCGATCGCTATTTGCCACGGCGGAGCTCCACGGCCCGCGCGTGGGCGTGCAGCCCCTCGGCGCGGGCGAGGGCGCAGAGCGGCGCTGCGTCGGCCTCGAGCTGGCCCTTGCCATAGGCGATGACGTTCTGCCGCCGGACGAAGTCGCTGGCGGAGAGCGGCGAGGCGTAGCGCGCGCTGCCCGAGGTCGGCAGCGTGTGGTTCGGCCCGGCCAGGTAGTCGCCGACCGGCACCGGCGAGTACGCGCCGACGAAGACGGCCGCCGCGCGCGGGACCTGGCCCAGCGCCGACTCGGCGTCGGCCAGCATGAGCTGCAGGTGCTCTGGAGCCAGCTCGTCGGCGAAGGCCAGCGCCTGATCGCGCCCGGCCGCCACCACCGCGGCTCCGCGCGCGCGCAGCGCCTCCTCGGCGATCTTGTTGGGGCGCGCGGCCAGCTCCTCGACCACCGCGGCGGCCGCGGCGGCGGCGACGGCGCGCGAGGTGGTGACCAAGAGCGCGAGCGAGAGCGGGTCGTGCTCGGCCTGCGCGATCAGGTCTGACGCCAGCAGCCGCGAATCGGCGGTCTCGTCGGCGACGATGACCACCTCGGTGGGGCCGGCGAGCGAGTCGATGCGCACCTCGCCCATCAGCTGCCGCTTGGCCTCGGTGACGTAGGCGTTGCCCGGCCCGACGATCACGTCCACGCGCGGGATGGTCTCGGTCCCGATGGCGAGCGCCGCCACGGCCTGGGCGCCGCCCGCGCGCAGGATCCGATCGGCGCCGGCGATGCGCGCGGCCGCGGCCACCTCGGGCAGGATCGACCCGTCGAGCCGCGGCGGCGTGGTGACGATGACCTCGGGTACGCCCGCCAATCGCGCCACCACCGCCGTCATGATCACCGTCGAGGGATACGCCGCGCGCCCGCCCGGGACGTAGCAGGCGGCGCGCCCGAGCGGCAGCACCAGCGAGCGCAGCGTGCCGCCCGCGGGCAGGTGCTGCTCGTACGACTTGGGGATCTGGGGGGCGTGAAAAACGCGGACCCGCTCGGCGGCCAGCTCGAGCGCCTTGCGCACCTCGGACGAGCAGCGCGCGGCCAGCGCGTCCCACTCTGCCGGGGGCAAGAAGAGGCCGTCATCGGGCAGATCGGCGCCGTCGTACTTGCGGGTCAAGCCGGCGACGATGGAGTCTCCGTGGGTGCGCACGTCGCTGATGATGGCCGCGACCGCCGGGCGCACCCCCGCGGGTGGCTGGGCGGCGGCGCGCAAGCCCGAGGCGAGGGCGCGCTCGGCAGGGTTTGCGAGATCGAGCACGCGAAGCAAGGGGGTCAAGGGCGTCCTCGGAGATCGGCCACGTTCGCGGAGACGTCGCGCAAGAGCGGCAGGAGCTGCTCGATCTTGAGGCGGTAGGAGGCGCGATTGACCACCAGCCGCGCGCTGACGGCGAGCAGGTCCTGGACGACCACGAGGCCGTTCTCGGCCAGGGTGCGGCCGCTCTCGACCAGATCGACGATGGCGTCGGCGAGGCCGGCCACCGCGGCCAGCTCGACCGAGCCGGAGAGGCGCACGAGGTCGATGGGCACGCCGCGCCTCGCGAACGCGCGCGCGGCCAGGCGCGGATACTTGGTGGCCACGCGCAAGCTGCGGCCGAGCTCGTCGATGTGCGGCTCGGCTCCTTCGGGGGCGAGGCGGCTGCCCTTGGGCGCGGCGAGGCAGAGGCGGCAGCGGCCAAAGCCGAGGTCCACCGGCGCCAGCACATCGGCGCCCGACTCGAGCAGCTGGTCGAGCCCGCACACTCCGAGGTCGGCGGCGCCTCGCTCGACGTAGAGCGGGACGTCGCCGTCCTTGAGCACCAGGAAGCGCGCGTCCGCGCCCCGCGCGGCCGGGACGATCAGGCGGCGCGTGGAGCCGGGCTCTTCCTCGGGGACGAAACCCGCCGCTGCGAGGCGCTCGAGGGCGGGCTTCTGCAGCCTTCCTTTGGGCAGCGCGATGGTCAGCATCAGCGGGTCGCCTCGGCGGCTGCCCAGAGCGGGACGAGCGCGTCCAGATCGAGCGAGAAGCCCACCGCCGGCCGCGGGTCGCCGAAGCGGCCGAGCAGCGTGTCGTAGCGGCCCCCGCCGCCCACCGCGCGCGGCGCTCCTTCGACATAGAGATTGAAGATGAAGCCCGTGTAGTAGCCGAGGCCGCGCACCTCGCCGAGGTCCACTTCGAGCTCGGCGCCAAGCCCTTTTGCCAGCGCCGTCCCGAGCGCCGCCTCGAGGCGGACCAGCGCCGCGGCGGCGGCCTCGGTCGGCGCCTTCTGGCGCGCGCGAGCGAGCAACGCCAAGGCCTCGGCCTGTGGGCGAGGAGGCTCTGCCAGCGCGAGCAGCGCTTCGCGCGAAGGGCCGGGCGCAAGCTCGCGCTCGCACAAGGCCTGCAAGCGCGGCAGGTCCTTGCGGTCCACCGCTTCCGAGAGCGCGAGAGACAAGCGGGGGCCCGCGTCGGCCGCCTGCACCAGCGCCGCGAAGTAGCCCATGGTGCCGACCGAGAGCCGCGCGCGGCGAGCGAGGCCCAGCGCCTGCAAGCCGGTCTCGGCGAGAGCGAGCACCTCGGCGTCGGCCGCCGCGGAGGGGTCGCCCACCAGCTCGCAGCCCGCCTGCAGCCGCTCGCGCGGGACGCCCGCCTCGGCGGCCCCGTCGCGCACCACGCTGCCGCGATAGTAGAGGCGGAGCGGCGAGATGCCGGCGAGCCGCGTGGCCGCGATCCGCGCCACCTGTGCGGTGAAGTCGGCCCGCAGCGCCAAGAGGTGCCCCGCGCGGTCCACCGCCCGCAGAGCGCCCGAGGCAGCGAGCCCCGAGTCGCCCCCTGAAGTTGCCGCGGCGAAGACCTCGGCCCGCTCGATCGAGGGCGGAATCACCTCGGCATAGCCGTGCGCCTCGAACACCTCTGACAGCAACTGCTCGCAGCGCCGCAGCCGGCGAGCGGCGCCAAAGAGCAGGTCCTGCGTGCCCTCGGGTGGTCCGGCCCGCGTCTCGGCCGAGAGGGCGTCGGGTCCGCCGAGCGGTCCGGCGAGGCGGGAGGGAAGATCTTCGGGAGGGCACACGGGGCGGCGATTGTGCGGCCCGGAGCGCGCTTGCGCAAGCGCTCGATTCCCCTCGGCCAGCGCTTTTTCTCGGGTACCTTGCGCGCCGTGGCCGTCCTCTATCGCCTCTTGCGCCCGCTGCTCTTTCTCCTCGACGCCGAGCGCGCCCACGCGCTGGTCGGCCTCTTCCTGCGCCTGCGCGCGCGCCTCTGGCCGCGGCCAAAGCTGCTGGCCAGCCCAGACCTCGGCCAGACCGTCCTCGGGGTGCACTTTCCCTCGCCGGTCGGCCTCGCCGCCGGGATGGACAAAGGCGAGGCGCTCCTGCCCGCCTGGTTCGGCCTGGGGTTCGGCTTTGTCGAAGTGGGCACGGTCACTCCGCGACCCCAGCAGGGCAACGTGCTCCCGCGCCTCTTCCGCCTGATCGGCAAGCGCGCGGTGATCAACCGGATGGGCTTCAACAATCCGGGGATGGCCGCGGTGGCCGCGCGGCTCAAAGCGCGGCCGAGACAGCCCGGGCCGGTGGGCGCGAACATCGGCAAGAACAAGGACACGGAGAATGATCGCGCGGCCGAGGACTATGTCGCTGCTTTCAAGGCCCTCGCGCCGCACGCCGATTACGTCGCCATCAATGTCTCCAGCCCCAACACGCCAGGCCTCCGCTTGCTGCAGGGGGCCGAGCAGATCGCCGCGCTGGTGCGCGCAGTGGGCCAGGCCCGGGATGAGTTGAAGGAGAGTCTGGGCCGCCGTGTTCCGATCTTGGTGAAGGTATCGCCCGACGAGCCTGACGAGGGCCTCTTTGCGCTGGCCGACGCCGCGCTGGCCGCGGGCGCCGACGGGCTCATCGCCAGCAACACGACCCTCTCTCGCGCGGGCGTCGAGGGCGATCCAAGATCGGCCGAGCAGGGCGGCCTCTCCGGTGCGCCGCTCCGCGAACGTGCCTTGCGCGTCTGCGCGCGGCTCTATCAGCACACGGGCGGCAAGGTAGCCTTGATTGGCGTCGGCGGCATCTCCTCGGCCGAGGACGCCTATGCCCGCATCCGCGCCGGCGCTTCTTTGGTCCAGGTCTATACGGCGCTGGTCTATCAGGGGCCAACTCTACCCAGGCAACTCAACCAAGGGTTGTCCGCGCTGCTCAAGCGCGACGGCTTGAGCCTGGCGGAAGCGCGCGGCAAAGACGCGGCGCTCCTCGCAACTCAACCCGGGCCTGTCTGAAGCAGCAGCCCCGAGACAGGCGCTAGAAGCGCGTGCCGAATCGATAGAACGCCTTGCGCTCCGGCGCGCGCTCGAAGGACGTTTGCTCGATCGCGGACGCAGCCGGGAGCACCGAGGCCGGGCGCGCGTAGACCTCGGTGCGGTTGTTGCCGTCGCCGGTCGTCGCCACGAAGAACGGCAGGAAGGCGGCCCCGTTGCGGGAGAGGCCCTGGTAGTCGCCGAGGAACAACCCGCCCGCGATTGGCGCGTGGCGCAAATCAAAGGTTCCACTCAAGGCCGACTCTACCCAGGTCGCGCCGCCATCTCTCGAAGTGGCCAGCCACAAGCTCGCGAGCAGGCTCGTTGGATCGGCCGGATTGTCGCGCCGGAAATCATAGTAGCTGACGCCGATGGTCCCATCGGCCAGGGTCGCCACCGTCGGCACGAAGGCTTGTACTTTGGGCGCTTGATTGACTTGAGTTGGCGTCGACCAATGCAATCCGCCGTCGATTGATTTCGAGAAAACGACGCCGTCGCGCGCGCCAGCGGAGGGGCGCGCGTCTTGCCAGACGGCATATGCCGCCCCGGTGGTGCCATCGATGGCGAGGCCGGGCAGGACGCCGCCGGTCCTGATGGGGGCATTGTTCTTCGAGTCGAGCGTGCCGATGAAGTTGGTCTCGCTGACGATGATGGGCGAGGACCAGGTGGCGCCTTTGTCGGTCGAGCGCAACAGCGCCACCGAGGTAGGCGGGTTGTTGCTGCTCGCGTTGGTGACATAAGCGAAAAGATCCAGAAGCGTGCCGTCGGGCAGCACGCCGATCTGGTTGCCGATGGTCTGCGCGTCCATCCCTGGGTCGAAGATTGGCCGCGCCGCTTCCCAACTCATCCCGCCGTTGGTCGTGCGCGCGAACCACGTCGGGCCGGTGGCCGTGGGTGAGTTGACGACGCTCTGGCCCGTCAGGCGATCCCAGACTGTATAGACGTAGTGCGCGTCTTTCGGGTCGGCGGTGATTGATTCCTTGTCCTCGACGAAATCGACGCTGCTGTCGGTCTGCAGCGCGATCGGGTCGCTCCAGGTGCGGCCACCGTCGGTCGAGCGGCTGGCGAGGATGGCTTTGAGCGCGGTTGAGTTGTTGAACCCGAGCGCGACTTGATATGCCGTGCCGTCGGGCGCGATGGTCACCCAGGGATCGCTGGCGCGCTCGTAATCGCCGCCGTTGGCGGCAGTGCCGCCGCTGCAGCGGGTGAAATGGACGGCGGTCCTCGTCCAGGTCTTTCCGCCGTCGAAGGTCACCCCCGTCGCGAGCCCGTTGGCGCCGCCGTTCGACCAGCGGTCCTGCTGCCAGACGCCGATGAAGTGGTCCTTGCTGGTCGGATCGGCGGCGAGGAACGGCTCGACCTCGGCGTTCTTGTAGTTGGTGCCGGCCTGCTGCGCGCCATTGCAGCCGTCGGCGTAGGGCGAGGCGGCCGAGACCAGGACCAGCCCCTCGGGCACTGCCGGGCCCTTTCCTCCGCATGCGGCCAGGACGAGCAGAAGAAAACCGGAGCGTCGCCGCAGCGCTTGAGTTGCCATTGAAGGCAGAGTCTACGCCTGGGCGTGGGGCGACGTCAGGTGCTCGCGCGACCCGGCCGCGATTGGCTGAGGCGCCGCGAGCGGCCCGGCTGCGAGGCGGAAGATCGCCATCGAGCAGCAGCAGAGGCCGAGGCCGGCGATGATGTCGAGCAGGTAATGGTGATTCAAATAGACGGCGCTGAAGCACACCAGGAGGAAATAGGGAACGGCGACGATGCGAAAGCGGCGCAGCGGCCAGGAATAGACGGCGGCCAGGAAGGGATAGGAGACGTGCAGGCTGGGGATGGCGCCAAATACGTCGGCGCTCTTGCCATAGAAGCCCTCCATCAGCGGCAGGCCCACGATCTTGTCGAAGCGCAGCGCGCCCGCGGCGCTCGCGCGCACGCTCAGGTCCACGACATAGCCGTGGTCGGCGATATACCAAGGGGGCGCCGCCGGATAGATATAATAGAGGGCGAACCCAAGGAAATTGGTGAGTACGAAGATCCAGATGAAGCGCAGCGCCCGCCTCTGGTCGCCTTTCCAGAAGAGATAGAGCGCGACCATGATCGATTCGCCGACGAAGAAGGCGACGAAATAGGCGAGGCCGGTGATGAAGTCGAGGATCGGCGCGGTGTGCAATTGCCACCACTCGGCGGGCGTGAGCAGCTTGTCGCCTGCTTGAATCCCGAAGAAGCGCGCGTCGAAGTCATGCGGCTCGTGCAGGTGGATGACGGGCGAGCGGAGATAGTCCGCATACCAGCGCATCGAGTCGTAGACGCCGCCATAGAGGACGACCGGCAGGACCACCTTGGCCCAGCGGCGGCTGGCGTCGCTCCAGGTCGAGAAACCGACCAAGAGGCCGCTGAGGATGAAGTGCTCGGGCCCCAGGCCGCCGAGCGCCTTGAGCGTCAAGAGATAGACGAGGGAGAAGGGGATGGGGAAGTATCGATAGAACCAGTGCGAGGCGCGGAAAGCGCGCAGCCGGTCTGACCAGGAGATCATGGCTCAGGTCCCCGTGGCTCGCTGCTCGCCGGTGGAGGCCGGCAGCGGCTCTGGCGCGGCGATGCGGCGGCGCTGGTCCCGCCAGGCGAGGAAGGCAGGCAGCGCGAAGAGCGCCGCGGACAGGCAGGTCAATTCGCCCAGCACCGCCGTCAGGCCGAACGAATGGATGGCCATGTTGTCGGCGAGCAAGAGCGCCGCGTAGCCGAGGATCGTCGTGGTCGAGCAGAGCGCCACCGCGCCGCCCGAGGCGCCGAGCGCCTCCTCGACGCTGCAGGTCTGGCGATAGCGTTGATAGAGGTTCACCGCGTAATCGATCCCGATACCAAAGGTAATCGGCAGCACGGCGAAGTTGACGAAGTTGAAGCGCAGGTCCAGCAAGCCAAAAGCGCCGCCCATCCAGAGCGTGCCCAGGCAGAGCGAGCCGATCACCCAGCCCGCGTCCTTGAACGAGCGCAGCACCAGGAACGTGAGCGCGGCCACCGCGAAGAAGCTGAGCATGGCGGCGAGCGCGCCGTCCTCGGTGATCATCTCGATGATGTCGCTCGTCAGGATCACCTGGCCGGCCACCTGTGCGCCAGGGTCGGCCGCCTGCGCGGTGTCGCGGATGGCGCGCGCGAACTCGATCTGCGCCTTGCCGTTGACCGAGGTGGTGGAGAGCGTCGGATAGACGGCGACCAGCCGGCCGCTGTTGCCGTCCTTCTCCTTGAAGACGTCGGTGAGGCGGGTCGGCACGTCGGCGAGGGTGACCGGCTCGAGGCGCGTGGTGCTCCGCAGCCGGGCGATGAGAGGCCGCACGTCCGCCGGGAGGTGGGCGACCACGCGCGGCGTGAGCAGCGAGAAGATCTCGCGCAGCAGGGCAAGCTTGCGCGGCTGATCGGCGGGCAGGAGCCGCTGCAGGGTGGCGATGGTGTCGATGGTGCTCTTCTTGCCCTCGCGCCGTCGGGTCTCCTCGAGCGCCGCCGCTACCTGCGCCGCCTTTTCCGCGGTCTGGGTCAGCACCACGGTCGGCGTCTGGTAGCTCTGCATCACGAGGTCGACCTTCTTGCCCCAGAAGCCGACGCCGGCCTTTTCGCCGACGCGGCTGCCGAGCTTGGAGAAGTCGTACTCGAGCGGCTCGCGGGAGAAGCGGACGATGAGGCCCGCCGAGGCCAACGAGATGCCGAGCGAGACCGCGACGGCGAGCTTCGGCCAGCCGACGATGGCGCGGGCGAACGAGGCCGCGACGCCGGACCTTGGGGCGTTGCCTCCGCGGATGGCGGCCGGCACCAGCGGGCGCAGCCGCTCGACAATGGCGATCCACGACGGCATGAGCAGATAGGTGGCGAGCCAGCAGAGCACCATGCCGACCGTGCCCATGAAGGCGAACTGGTTGAAGCCGCGGAAGCGCACCGCGCCGAGCGAGCCGTAGCTGGCGGCGGCCGCGGCGCTGGCGGCAAAGGTCGCGAGCCAGGTGCTGCGGAGCGCCGTGGGCAGCGCCTCGTGGATCGAGTGGCCCGCGCGCCGCTCCTCGAGATAGCGCGCCAAGAGGATGATGCCGGCGTTGATTCCATTGCCGACGATGATGCTGCCGAGGAACGCCGTATTGGGATTCAGATAATGAATCACGCCGCGGCTGATGGCGAACGTCAGCGCGGTGCCGGTGACGAGCGGGCCGACCAGGAGCGGGATGGCCCAGAGGCTGCGATAGAAGATGAAGAGCGCGGCCCCGACCGCGAGCAGGACCAGCACGCTCGAGAGCACCAGGTCGCGGACCAGCGCCTCCTGCGCCTCGATCACCGAGCGCACCTCGCCCGAGTAGCCGATGACGAGCGACGGGTGGAAGCTCTTGGGGTCGAGCTTCTTCACCTCGGCGTCCACGGCGCCGAAGAGCTCCTGGTTGAACTCGAGGCTGGCGCCCGCCGTGGGCGGGTGGACGTTGAGCACCAGCGTGTGGCCGCCGTCTCCCGCGAGGTAGCCGTCGACGAAGTGGTCGAGCCGGCCGAACGCGTCCTTGACGCGGCTGAACGCGCTCTTCAAGAGCGGATCCTCGGCGGCGGCCTTCTCGCCACCTGGCGCGGCCTGGGTCTCGTCGTCGTCGAGGAGGTTGACGGCCAGCGGATTGGCCTGCTTCTTCGCGCGGTCGAGGTTGTCGCGCAGCGAATCGCGCACGCGCGCCAGGTCGTCGGCCTCGGCGTAGAGGGCGCCGTGGGCGTTGAAGTAGGTGCGCTCGTCGTCGATCTTCCAGTAGACGCCCTGCTGCAGCGAGCGGGGCAGCTGGCGCAGCCTGGGGCCGAGCGCATCGACGAACCGCTCGCCGGCCTTGAGGTCCTGGGTCTCGACGACGACCGTGAGCTGGCCGAGGCCGCCCACCCGCTTCTCGAGCGCATCGAGCGCGATGGCCGACGGCGCCCCGCGCGGGAGCAGCTCGCGCAGGTCGGTGCGCAAGTCGCCATAGAGGCGCACGGCGAAGGGCAGGGCGACGGCGAATGCGAGCAGCCCCAAGGCCGCCAGGAGCCAGGGCCGCCGCAGCGAAAGCGCCGCCAGGGCGCGCCAGAAGCGCGTCGCCGGCGTCGGCAGTCCTGCGGCGTCCTTCTGCGGCAGCGTCGTCATCGCCTCAGGAAGCCCCGTGGCGGCGCGCGACGGACGAGATGGCCTCGTGCAGCAGCGCAAGGCCCGCGAGCGCCGTCTGCGCGTCGATGTTGAGCGCGGGCTGCAAGCGGATGGCGTGCGTGTAGCTCATGGCGAGAAGCCCCCTCTTCAAGCCTTCCTTGAAGATCTCCTCGCACATTTTCTTCGGCAGCGGCTCCTTCGTCTTGCGGTCTGCCACAAGCTCGACAGCCAGGAACAGCCCTTCGCCGCGCACATCGCCGACCCAGCGCAGGCTGTCCGGCCAATTGCGCAGCTCCTGCAGCATGGCGGCGCCCACCGTGCGCGCGTTGGCGAGCAGGTCCTCGGCCTTCAAGATGCGCAGCGAGGCCAGCGCCGCAGCCGAGGCGAGCGGGTTGCCGCCGTAACTCGACGAGCTGCCCGAGGGATTGGACCAGGGCCTGGCCTTGGCGATCTCGCCCTTGGCGATGACGCCGCTGATGGGGAAGCCGCCGCCGAACGACTTGCCGACCGTCATGATGTCGGGTGTGACGTCGCTGCGCTCGCTCGCGAACCAGCGGCCGGTGCGGCCAAAGCCCGTGATCATCTCGTCGGCGATGAAGACGGCCCCGTGCGCGTGCGCGAGCGCCGCCATCCGCGGGAGCCACTCGGGCGGCGGGATGACGTTTCCGGCGGTCCCTTGCATCGGCTCTACGATGACGGCCGCGACCGATCCGGTGCTCGCGTGCTTGAGCTGATCGGCGGCCAGATCGGCGCAGGCGAGCCCGCAGCTCGGGTAGGTCAGCTTGAGCGGGCAGCGGTAGCAGCTCGCGTAGGGCAGCACGTGGCCGGGCGGAACGGGTCCGTAGGTCTTCGCGTTGCCAGCCCCGTTGGCCGCGAGCGCGCCCGCCGTCTTGCCGTGGAAGCCGCCCCAGAAGCCGACCACCTCGTGATGCCCGGTGTGGTTCTTGGCGAGCCGCAGCGCGCTCTCGACGGCCTCTGCCCCCGAGCTGTAAAGTTGCACCTTGTCGCAGCCCTTCGGGACCACCTTGGCGATCTCGTTGACCAGCTCGGCCCGCGGCGCCGAGGTGAACGACCCGACCGTGGCCTTGTCGATCTGCGCGTGCAGCGCCGCTTGATAGACGGGGTGGCTGTGGCCGAGCGAGTTGACGCCGATGCCGCCGATCAAGTCGACGAAGCGGTTGCCGTCCACGTCCTCGATCACCGACCCCTGCGCGCGCTCGACCGCGATGCCGCTCATCAGCGCAAAGCCCTGCAGCCCCGGCGCGAGCGCCTGCTGCTCCCGGGCGAAGAGCTCCTGCGACTTGGGACCGGGGATCTCGGTCTGGAGGTGCGGTGCAGTCAACGTCACTGTTGCTCCTACGGCCCTGCCGCGGGGCGGGTTTGGCCTCACTGCGCTCGCGATGTCGAGGAAGGTCAGAACGCGGGCAGGCTGGCCGGCTTGTTCACGTACGAGAACTCGGAGAACGCCCGGCCGCTGCGCTCTTCCGCCGGCTGCCCGGGCCGCTCGATGCGCAGCTGGTACTTGTCTTCGTAGGTGTACGCCATCGGCGCCGCCACCGTGCTGACCAGGAACCTCGAGACCGCGGGCAGCTCGCTCACCACGTCCTGCCGGTAGACGAGCCGCTTTGCCTGCAGCTCGAGGGTGACCTTCTCGCCCGAGGCACCGACAGCGCGGGCGATGACCCGCTGCGGGACATCGTATTCGAAGTGGCCGCCGGTCTCGTGCTTGGGCTGCTCGAAGGTCAGCTGGACCTCGCTCGCGCGCACTTCGGTCTCGCCGGACTTGCTGGTGTAGAGGAACCCCTGCGGCGGAAGGCGCGAGCCTTCAGGAGGGAAGAGCACCGCCAGCACCGCCGAGCCGTCCTTGCCGGAGTCGAAGGCCGAGGCGCGAAACGTCAGCGACGCCGACTTGTAGGCGGGCACCGTGCTGTAGCTCGTGTCCGCGTAGGCCGAGCCGCGCACGCGATGCGAGCCGCCGGCCGCCGTCCAGATGGTGCCGTCGAAGCGGCTGCGGAGCGCGAAGATGGTCTGGTCAAAGATGGCGTGGCCGCCGCTGTCGAAGACGATGCGCCCGCCGCCGGGCCGCACCGCGCGCGTCTCGGGCAGCACGGTGGCGTCCACCAGGAGCCGCTTGCCGGCGAAGTGGACGCGGTGGCTGGCGTCGGGACCCAGGCTCAAGCTGCTCGAGCCGAGCTCGATGGAGCCGACCGGCAGCGAGCGCCAGGTGCCGGGCTCGAAGGCCTCGGCGTCTTCCACCGTCGTGCCATCGGGGCTGACGATGACCGCGCGCACCAGCGCCTTGCCGTGGCCCAGGCCCTCGTTCGAGAAGAGGTACTGCACGCGGGCAAAGGTGCCGTCCTCGGCAGCGAAGAGGAACGAGTAGGTCTCCGCGTAGAAGGCCTCGGGGCGCAGCTTGGGGAGGAAGCTCGCCTTGGTGATCTCGGCGGTGTCGGGCAGTCGAGAGGAGAAGCCGTGCACGCCTTCGTCGGCGAAGGGCACGCCATAAGAGACGAAGAGGATGGCGAGCGCGCCGGTGCCGGAGACGATGGCGCCAAGCCAGCTCAGGCCGGTGCGCGGCCGATGGTCCTCGCGGAAGACCCAGTGGCGGTGGAGCGGCAGGTTCCAGCAGACCGAGACAGCCACGCCGACCACCGCCGCGGCGAGCAGCGGATTCCAGCGCAGTCCCTCGGAGAGGAGGATGACGCCACCGGTGTTGAGCAGGAGGCTGGTCAGCGAGATGGCGGTGTAGCGGGGCGCCTCGACCCAGAACGGCGTCTTGTGGGTCTTGAAGGTCCAGAGCTTGTTGGCGGTGAAGTTGGTGACCGCGCCGAGGAGCGCTCCGAGCGCGCGGCTGGTCCCCGTGTAGACACCGGCCACCTCGACGAGCAGGACGAAGGCCCCGTAGTCAACGACGGTGGCGAGCACCGAGGCGAGCCAGGCGCGGCCGAGCCAGCCGGTGACCGCGGGCTCCTGGCCGCCGTCGATCTGGCCGTCAGGCGGCTGCGGGTCTTGCTTCTTCTCTCGCGCGCGCAGCTCTTGATAGACGAAGACGAAGCGGCGGACGGCGGTGACGTTCGCCATCAGCGCGACCACGCCGAGCGCGAGCATCATCAAGTAGAAGGTCGGGTGCGTGGCGCCGGGCTCGAGCCAGGCGGCGACCGAAGGCGCAAACAGGCCGGCAACGCCGATGTACGTGGCGCGCTCGCCGCGGTTCATCGACCCCATCCGCGCGTCGATCCCGCTGATCTCGCCCTTGGCGCGCGCGTAGGAGACGAGCAGCGCGCCTCCGAGCGAGGCGAGTGCGAGCCAGAACCCGAGCGGATAGCCGCGATAGTAGGCGGCGATGCCCATGAAGGTGGCGATCTCGGCGTAGCGATCGACGGCCGCGTCGATGAGCTCGCCCGACTCGCTGGCCGTGCCACGCTCGCGGGCCACCATGCCGTCGAGGGCGTCGAGGATGGCGCAGATGATCACCATCCAGCCGCCCCAGGCGAACCGGCCCGCCGCAAACGCTGCCGCGCCGGCGATGCTGGAGATGAGCGAGGCTGCGGTGAGCTGGTTCGGGGTCAGGCCGAGCTTGAGCGACGCCGACTTCAGCGGCTCGAAGCACCAGTAGCCGAACTCCATGAAGAAGCGGCCGAGGAAGACGCTGCCCGTCTCCTTCTTGAGCCGGTCGTGCCGATAGGGGCCCTTCACCCGGTTGCGGATGGCGAAGGCCGCAATCAGCGCGAGGCACGAACCGAGGGAGACCGCCTGCAGCACTCAGCTCTCCGACGCGGGATGGCCCGCTGCCTGCAAACCTGCGCTCGCACGGCGCACGCAACATTGCGTGCAACCTATTGAATCTTCAAATTCCCGGCCGCCGCGGCAACCGAGCTGCCGGACAAGGGCGCGGCCGTCGTCGCCGAGCTGGCAGGGAGGCGTCATTTATGGCGCTCCAGTAGCCGAAGGGCTGGTGAAATGCAACGTCTTGATGCCGGACCGCCCACAAGGGTCCACAGGCCACTTCGCTTCCCTGTGAAGGGGCGCCTTTAGTTGGGCAGGACGAGCAGCACGAATGGCAAGGGAACGGCCCTGCCACCCACCGCTTGCTCGAGCGGCTCGCCGCGGATGGCGAGGGCCGCCTCGGGGCCGCCGTCGAGGTTGACGGCCTCCTCGGCGCCGAGCGTCTCGGCGAGGAAGCGGGCCACGTCCTTGCGCACGGCGGGCCACTGCGAGGCGAAGAGCACGATGCGGCCGTCCCGGAGCTGGGCGATGGCGGCGCTGCGGCTCACGTCGGTGCAATAGCGGTTGCCGACGCAGGCCGGATATCCTGCGTGCACCAGCGTCGGAAAGCTTTTCAAGGCCTCGGTCCATTGATCGGGATTGAACTCGGAGGCCGAGAGGAGGCGCGGCGTCAGCTTCCGCTCGGGCTGCGGCCTAGGCGGCGCAGGGGGACGGCCGAGGGCGGGCACCTTGGCGGCGAGCACCTCTCCCTTGATCGGGACCTTTGGCTGCGCGCCAAACCAGAGCGAGTCATCGCGGCGGCAGCCGGCGCCTTTCACCTGGCGGCCCTCGCTGACCAGGTCGCAGGTGGGGCGGATGGTCTTGTCCGCCGAGAAGAAGCTGCCGACGCTGATGGCCAGCGCCTCGGGAAAGCGAGCGCGCCATTGCTCCAGCGTTGGCGCCTCGGGGTCGAAGCGCACGGCAAAGCGGGCGCGCGCCGGATCGACCAGGACGACGCGGGCAGCCCAGCTCGGATCGCCGCCGAGGTCTGCCGCCGAGGCGACCTCGACACCGGGGGCGACCGTGCGCCAAGGGGCGGAGAGGGCCTCGCTCTCGCCGTCCGCGCGCGCGGCACCCGCCAGCGAGATGGACAGAGCGAGGCAGCGCGCGAGGGTCGACTGCATGCGCGCCTCAGCTCCGCTTGCGATTGCGCCGCCGCTCGCGCCGCTCCCGCGTGGCGGGGAAGATCCCCGAGTCGGGCTGGGCCACGGGCGGCGCATCGCCCGCCGCGGCCACGCGCCTCGCCAGAGCCATGAAGCGCTCCTGCGAGCGCACCGCTTGCGCCCCGTGCGCGGCGGGCTGCGCGCGCTCGTAGGTGCCGTCGGCCCGGAGCACGCGCGCCTTGACGTTGTCGGCCAGCGCCGTCCCCAGGATCTCGTCGAGGATGCGCTGCTTGACGGCGACGTCCTCGATGGGAAAAGCGATCTCGACGCGGCGGACGAAGTTGCGCGGCATCCAATCGGCTGACGAGAGGAAGACCTCGTCCTTGCCGCTGGCGTGGAAGGCCCAGATGCGCGAGTGCTCGAGATAGCGATCGACCACGCTGACCACGCGGATGCGGTCGCTGACGCCGGGGACGCCCGGCCGCAAGCAGCAGATGCCGCGCACCAGCAGATCCACCTGCGCGCCGGCCTGGCTCGCCCGATAGAGCGCGCGGATGACCTCGGGATCGACCAGCGCGTTCATCTTGGCGATGATGCGGCCCTTGCCCGTCCCGGCGGCGAGCTGCGCCTCGCGGTCGATGAGCTCGATGACCCTCTGGCGCATCCCGAGCGGCGCGACGCTGAACTTCTTCCACGAGGCGGGCTTCGAGTATCCGGTGAGGAGATTGAAGATGGAGGTGGCGTCGGCGCCGAAGTCCTCGCGCGCAGTGAAGAGCGAGAGGTCGACGTAGATCTTGGCGGTGCTCGGGTTGTAGTTGCCCGTCCCGAGGTGCACGTAGCGGCGCAGGCCGCCGGGCTCGCGCCGGACCACCAGCGTCACCTTGCAGTGCGTCTTGAAGCCGATCAGCCCATAGACGACGTGGACCCCGGCCTGCTCGAGCGTGCGCGCCCCGAGGATGTTGGCCTCTTCGTCCATCCGCGCCTTCAGCTCGACCAGCGCGGTCACCTGCTTGCCGTTCTCGGCGGCCCTCTGCAGCGCGCGGACGATGGGGCTGTCGCGGCCGGTGCGGTAGAGGGTCTGCTTGATGGCCAGCACGCTCGGGTCGTCGGCCGCGGCCTCGATGAAGCTGACCACCGGATCGAACGATTCGTACGGGTGGTGCAAGAGCACGTCGCGGTCGCCGAGCAGCCGGAAGATGTCGGCGGCCGTCGCCTCGGAGAAGCCCGGGGGCGTGGTCGGCGTGTAGGGCTCGTTGTGCAGGTCCTTCTGCTCGAGCCGCGTCAACAGCGGCAGCAGATCGGGCAGGTTGAGCGGCCCGGGCACGCGGTAGACGTCGTCGTTGCCGAGGTTCAGCTCATTGACCAGGAAGTCGGTGAGCTCTTCATTGGCCGTGGCGGTGATCTGCAGCCGCACCGAGCTGCCGCGGTCGCGGCGCCGCACCTCGCGCTCGATGGTGACGAGCAGGTCCTCGGCCTCTTCCTCGTCGAGGTTGAGGTCCCAGTTGCGCGTCACCTTGAAGGCGTAGCAGCCCTCGACGGACATGCCGGGGAAGAGCAGCGCGACGTTGCGCCCGATGGCGTCCTCGAGGAGCACGTAGCTGCGGCGCCCCGGATCGTCGGGCACCTCGACCAGGCGCGGCAGCACCGCGGGCACCGGGACGATGCCAAAGCGCAGCCGCGAGCCTGCGCTCTGGTTGCCAAAGCGCACCGCGAGGTTGAGCGACTTGTTGCGCAAGTGGGGGAAGGGGTGCCCCGGATCGACCGCGATTGGCGTGAGGACCGGGAAGACCTCGCGCGCGAAGTAGTCGGCCAGGAACTGGTCCATGGCGGGCGTGATCTGCCCGGGCTTGAGCACGCGCAGGCCGACGCGCTCGAGCGCTGGCAGGACCTCGCCGAGCAGCGACCGGTACTTGCGCTCGGTCTGCTTGTGGCACTGCTGCGAGATGAGGGCGAGCTGCTCGTTCGGCGTCAGCGCGTCGGGGCCGGTGTCCTCGACGTGGCCGGACATCTGCTGCTTGAGGCCGGCGACCCGGATCATGAAGAACTCGTCCAGGTTCGAGCTGTGGATCGCGAGGAACTTGAGCCGCTCCAGCGGCGGCACGGTGGGGTCGCAGCCCTCGTCCAGGACCCGCTCGTTGAAGGCGAGCCACGAGGCCTCGCGGTTGATGTAGAGGCGCGAGTCGGTCAGCGACGGCGGCGGCGGCGGAACGGGCTCGAGGGGAGCAGTGGCTAGCGAGGAAGCATTGGAAGCCGCAGCCGCGGCAGCGGGTGCGGAGAGGGGTGGCGCCAGAGGCGCCGCAGTCGAAGAGGCCGCGTCCATACCCCTCAAGTGTACACGCGGGCCGGAGGGCGGACCAGAAACGACTGCTTGCCTCTCGCAACGCGACGCGTTATGTGCCGAGGGGCGTCATCGACACGGGAGAGGAAATGGAAATTCAGCAGAGAGTTCGCGGGGTCGTCCTCGGCCGGGTGCACTTGCTTGGGGGGAATCTCGTTCGCATCGGAGAGAACCTCCAGCGCTACGCCCGCCCTCCCGAGCTTGCCGCCGCAAGCCAGGTCGCTGGGCTGGCTGCAGCTCCAACGGTCCCGGAGGAGGTCGAACCCGAGCCCCAGCGCCCCCCGCTAGAGCCGGAGGTTGTCGTAGAGGCTCCCAAGCAGCCGCAACGACGTGCGAAAAAGGCTCGCCGGAGGTAGGCTCGACGGGATTCGTTCAACTGGCCCTTGACCTGACAACGCGTTGCGTTACATTCGAGGGGCCTAACGCAACGCGTCGGCAAGGAGAACTTCATGGTGACCGATCAGATCAACGGATTCCAGGCGAAGGTGCAAGAGCAGATCAAGGACGCGCAGGCGAAGGCTTCGGCCCGCGCCAAGGAGATCGAGGCCGAGGCGCGCAAGGCGTTCGCGCAGCTGAGCGAGAAGGCCCAGGTCGAGCTCAAGCAGTGGATGGACCAGGCCCAGAGCAGCAGCCGCGACTCGCTGCACATGCTGGGTGGCGAGCTGATCAAGCTCGGCAAGCGCCTTCAGGAGATCGGCAAGGTCGTCGAGGCCAAGGCCGAGGAGATCAAGGCCGAGGAGATCAAGGCCGAGGAGATCAAGGCCGAGGCGTAGAGCGGTCTGCCGTCTCCGGCGCGTTGCAGGCCGGCACTGGCGTTCGGTTGCGCACATCGGATGACAGGCCGGCTTGTGGCAGGTCGCGAGCCCCTGGTAGGTTCAAGCTCGCGTCAGGAACCGGGGGCATTGGTGGCGGATCTCCGCACGGCACTTCAAGAAACCTGGACCAAGGCGCTCACGGCGGCCTCATCGGCTGAGGAGCAGGCCCAGGCATTGGTCGGCCGCGTCGGCAGCTTGCTCGAAGGCGCGACCCAGAAGGAGCTGCTGGCGGAGGTCACCAGCCGCATCCAGACGCAGCGGCAGGAGCTGCACGGGCACGTGCAACAGGCGGTGAAGTCGGCGCTGGACCGACTGCGGTTGCCGAGCAGCGCCGAGCTGACGGTGCTGCGCACCCGCCTGGGTGAGCTCGAGTCCCGCCTCGCGGCGATGGAAGCCGAGCGGGAAGCACACAAGGCCGGTCTGGGAGGCCGGCCAGGAGCATGAGGTTTCGCCGCGCACTCCTGGCGATCTGCGCCGCCTGCGTGGCCGCAGGTGTCGTCGCCGAGCTGTCCCTCGTCGAGCGCACGCCGCCCGCCGCAGAACAAAAGTTGAAAGAGCGCGCGCGCTTCGGAAAGGGTCACCTGCTCGCCGTGCTGGCCCGCCGCGCGCCGCGGCTTGGCGAAGAGCTGCGCGACCGCCTCGCCGACGCCGTGATGGAGGAGTCGGCGCGCGCCGGCTATGACCCCCTCTTCGTCCTGTCACTGGTCGCGGTCGAGAGCGACTTCCGCGTCCGCGCTCAGAGCGAGCGAGGCGCGCGCGGGCTCGTCCAGATGAAGCCGAGCACCTTCGCCTGGATCAGCGCCCGCGAGCCCGAGGTGTCCGGCGACGCCCTCCTCGGCGAGGACCCGGTGCTCGAGGTGCGCCTCGCCGTCCGCTACGTGCGCTGGCTGGAGAAGCGCTTCAAGACTCGCGACGGCGCCCTCATGGCCTACAACGCCGGCCCGCGCCGCGCCCGGCTGTACCTGCGGTCGGGTGAGCCGCCCGACAAGCTGCTCGGCTACGTGCGCTTGATCCGCCGCGAGCACGAGCGGCTGGCGGCGATGGCCGAGCTGACCATTCCGCTGCCCGAGCTGCCCCAGGCCGCGACCCGCAGGACGCTGCTCGCGAGCACGATGCGCTTCGACCTGCCGGCCACTTTCGAGTAGCCAGCGGCGCGAGCGGTCGGCTAAGGCTTCGCCGCCCATGACCACCATCTACACGCTGCAGCTTCAGCGGCCGGAGGCGCGCCTCATCTCGGTCGAGCTGCGATTTCCCACGCGGGGCGCGCGCGAGCTCGATGTGCGCATGCCCGTCTGGACCCCCGGCAGCTACCTCGTCCGCGAGCACCAGCGACACGTGGACGACCTGGTCGCAGGCGGCGCCGGCCGCGCGCTCGCCGCAGAGAAGATCGACAAGCACACCTGGCGCATCCGCTGCGAGGGCGTCGAAGAGGTGCGCGTGCGCTACCAGCTCGCCTGCTTCGAGCTCACCGTGCGCACCAACCACGTCGACGCGACCCACGCGTTCCTCAATCCGGCCGCGACCTGCCTGTTCGTCGTGGGCCGCGAGGCGGAAGCGTGCGAGGTGCGCCTCGAGCTGCCCGCAGGCTGGCTCGCGTGGGTGGCGCTGCAGCAGCGGGGCGAGGCCTTCGTGGCGCGCGACTACGACGAGCTGGTCGACAGCCCCTTCGAGCTCGGCCCCGCCGAGACGCACGAGTCGCGCGCCTTCACGGTGCTGGGCGTTCCGCACGAGCTGGTCGTCTGGGGCAAGGGCGATCTCGACCTGGACAAGGCCGCCGTCGATATTGCGAAAATTATCGAATCGGAGGCGGCGCTTTTTGGAGGATTGCCGTATCGAGAGAAGTACCTCTTCATCCTCCACCTGAACGACAAGGGCCGCGGCGGCCTCGAGCATCGCCGCTCGTGCGCGCTGCTCGCCCCGCGTTTTTCCTTCCAGTCGAGCGCGGGCTATGAGGATTTCCTGCAGCTGGTCGCGCATGAGTTCTTCCACCTCTGGAACGTCAAGCGGCTGCGGCCCGCCGCCTTCACGCCCTACGACTGGACGCGCGAGAACCACACCTCGCTCCTCTGGGCCATGGAGGGCCTGACCCGCGCCTACGAGATCACGGCGCTGCGGCGGGCGGGCATCGCCTCTCCGCAGCGCGCGCTCGAGCTCTGGGCGGAGCTGATCACGACCCTGCTGCGCACGCCGGGCCGGCTCCGAAGCACGCTCTCGCAGGCCTCCTACGACGCTTGGATCAAGTTCTACCGGCCCGACGAGAGCACCCTGAACACGACCGTCTCCTACTACTTGAAGGGCGGCGTCGTGGGGCTGCTGCTCGACCTGGAGCTGCGCCGGCGGACCGCTGGGAAGAGGTCGCTCGACGACCTGATGCGCCTGTTGTTCGAGCGCTACGGCACGGGGCCCGGGCTGCCCGAGGACGGCGTCGAGAGAGCGGCCATCGAGCTGGCGGGCGATGCCTCGCTGCAGGCCTGGTTCGACCGCGCGCTGCGCAGCACCGAGGAGCTGCCGCTCGAGGAAGCGCTGGCCGGCGTCGGCTTGAAGGCCGTCCTGCACCCGGCCGAGGGCGCGGACGACAAGGGCTCCGCAGAGGGCAACCCGGACAAGGCGCCCAAGCTCACCTCCGCGCGCGGGTGGCACGGCGCGGCGCTGCGCGACCAGGGCGGCGTGCTCGGCGTCCCCTGGGTCGCCGAAGGCAGCCCGGCGCAGCTCGCGGGCCTGGGCGGCGGAGATGAGATCGTCGCGGTCGACGGCTTTCGCAGCGAGATGAAGCAGCGGCTCAACAAGTCGCCGCCGGGCACACGGCTGCGCCTCCAGCTCTTCCGCCTCGACCAGTTGGTCGAGCTGACGCTCCAGCTGGGCGCCGCGCCGCTCGACACGGTGACGCTGCTGCCCGACCCGCGCGCCACGCCCGAGCAGCTCGAGCTGCGCAAAGCCTGGCTCGGCGACACCTGGCCCCGGCCCGACGAGGCCATTGCGCAATCGCCGTCCGGCCGCTAGAACGCGCGCCGTGCGCGTCACCGAGATCTTCTTCAGCATCCAGGGCGAGTCGACCCACGCGGGCCGGCCCTCGGTGTTCGTGCGCTTCACCGGCTGCGACCTGCGCTGCGGCTATTGCGACACCGCGTACGCGTTCACCGGCGGCGCCTCGCGCACCCGCGCCGAGATCCTCGACGAGGTGGCGAAGCACCCAACCAGGCTCGTCTGCCTCACCGGAGGCGAGCCGGTGCTGCAGCGCGAGCTGCCCGAGCTGGCGCAGGAGCTGCTCGACCGCGGCTACGAGGTGACGCTCGAGACCCACGGCCAGCGGCCGCTCGACCGCATCCCGCGCGGCGTGAAGAAGATCGTCGATCTGAAAACGCCGGGCAGCAAAGAGCCCCACACCGACTTTGCGATCTTCAAATCGCTGGTGCCGGGCGACGAGATCAAGGTCGTGGTCTGCGACGAGGCTGACTTCCGCTGGGCGGTCGCCGTGCTGGACGAGGTGCAGGCGTGGGGCCGGGTGCCGGTGCTCTTCTCGCCGGTCCACGGCCAGGTGGATGCAAAAGATCTGGCGCGGTGGATTTTGCAAAGCGGCAAGCCGGCCCGTTTGCAAATGCAACTGCACAAGCTCATCTGGGGCGCGGAAGCCAAGGGCGTGTAGCGATGCGAAAGCCCGTCTATGTCGTCGACGCGTTTACCGAACATGCCTTTGCCGGCAATCCGGCGGGCGTGGTGCTCGACTGCGCCGATCTTGAGACGCCCGCGCTGCAGCACCTCGCGCGCGAGCTGCGCCACTCCGAGACCGCGTTCGTCCTGCCCGCGCGCGAGCCTGCCTGCGCCTTTCACCTGCGCTGGCTGTCGCCGACCAAAGAGGTGGCCTTTTGCGGCCACGCGACGCTTGCCGCCCTGCAAGTCATGGTCGAAGAGGCGAAGCTCATCCGCGTGCCTGACGTCGGCACGACGCGCCTGTCGTTCACCTGCAAGGCCGGGCGGCTCAACGTCGAGCTTTCGCGCGACGCGCACCGCCGGCTGCGCGTCCTCTTCGAGACGCCGAAGGCCACCTTCGAGAAGCGGCCCGTTCCTGCCGCGCTGCTCGCGAGCCTGGGGCTCATTCCCGAGGCGCTCGACCCGAACCTGCCCCCCCGCGCGGCGCCCCGGGCCGCCTCCGAGCTGGTCAACGTCTACCTCGCGGTGCGCGACCTCGAGGCGCTCGCACGCGCGCGGGTCGACTTCGCCGAGCTGGTCTCGCTCTGCAAGCCGGAGAAGATTGGCGCCGTCTGCCTCTACGCGCTCGACCCCAGGCCCGGCATCGACGCGCAGCTCCGCTTCTTTTCGCCGGCTGCGGGCGTCGAAGAGGACCCTGTCACCGGCAGCGCCTGCGCCCAGCTGGCCGTTTTGTTACAGGAACAATTACCGAAAGAGCTGCCTCGGACCTTTGCGTTTTTGCAAGGCGCCGAGCTGCAGCGGCCGGGCCGGGTGGCCGTCGAGGTGCGGCCCGAAGAGCTGCCGGGCCACCTCCGCGCTTGGGTCGGCGGGAGCGCCACGGTGGTCTTGCGGGGCGAGCTCGACCTGGGCCGCCGATGAGCCTGCGCGACGTCCACGCCGAGGAGGATTCGCGCAAGCTCGACCTCGACCGCGCCGGCGTCAAGGGGCTGCGCTACCCGATCTGCGTGCTCGATCGGGCGCAGGGCCTGCAGCACACCATCGCCTCCATCGACATGAGCGTCACCCTGCCGCACAAGCGCAAGGGCGCGCACATGAGCCGGTTTGTCGAATTATTGAATCGGCACCGGCGCGAGATCGACATTCGCAAATTCCGCGCCCTCTGCAGCGAGCTGCGGCAGGAGCACGACGCCACCGGCGCGCAGGTGGAGGTGCGCTTTCCCTACTTTATCGAAAAGGCCGCCCCGGTCAGCGGCGCAGTCTCGATGATCGACTACGCCTGCACCTTCTCGGCGACGGTGCGGAAGGCCGCGCCCAAGGCTCCGGAGACCGCCGAGCTCTGGGTGCAGGTCGAGGTGCCGGTCACCAGCCTCTGCCCCTGCAGCAAGGCCATCTCCAAGCACGGCGCGCACAACCAGCGCAGCATCTTGCGGGCCCGGGTCTGGTTCAAGAAGTTCTTCTGGATGGAGGACCTGATCAAGGTGCTCGAGCAGTCCGCCTCGAGCGAGCTCTACGCCTTGCTCAAGCGGCCCGACGAGAAGTTCGTCACCGAGCGGGCATACGAGCGCCCCCGCTTCGTCGAGGACCTGGTGCGCGAGGTGGGGACGGCCCTGCGCGCCGACGGCAACTTCACCCGCTTCGAGGTGGAGGCCGAGAGCTTCGAGAGCATCCACGCCCACAACGCGACGGCGGCGCTGTCCTACGAGCGGGCCAAGGCGCGCAGGAATCCTTGACGCTCGCCGTTGATTGAGTTGAGTAATGGCAACCATGGGCATGCTTCCTCTCTTGATCGCGTCGGTCTTCTTGAATGGCGTCAACATCGACGGCCTGCGCGGGCAGTCGTTCGAGAAGTGCCGCACGGTCAAAGTGGACGAGCGGGGCGATGTGCACCTCGACTGTCCCGCCTACCAGGTGGAGCAGCAGGCCGCGCCCGCGCAGCAGCTCGCGCCGGCCACCGTCCCTGTCTCCGCCGCGGCGGTCGTTCCCACCTCGATGGCCAAGCACTACTGGCTGGTCACCGAGCAGACCGAGAAGGGCGCCGCCCAGTACGACGTCGACGTCTTCATCAACGCCAAGTGGCTTCGCAAGCTCAAGTCGGCCGAGGACCAGATCGTGATGGACATCTCCAAATTCTTGCAGCCCGGCCCGAACAAGATCATCTTCGCTGCCACCAAGCGCATCGAAGGCACGCGCAAGAGCAGCTCGCCGACGGCGTACTTCAAGATCATCGTCGGCGAGGGCGAGGCAGGCGGGAACAACGTCATGATCGACAATCCGCTCTTCGAGGTGAAGCGCACGGCCGCAGAGCTCGAGAACCTCAACGAGGAGCACACGGTCAACGCCCGATGAGCGAGCTGCGCGAAGAGGCTGGCCGCGACTACCTGGACACCGCGCCCTCGCTGGTGGTGGCGCTGCTCCTCTCCTCGAACCAGCCGCAGGTGCAGGCGCGCGGGCGCGCCGCCGAGGCCGCGCAAGCCGCCGTGGTCGGCCTGCAGCGGCACGACGGCAGCTGCGAGGTGGCGGTGGCGCTGCGCCTGGTCGGCTCGGGCGAGCAGGTGATCTTTGCCTCGGAGCCGATGGCGCCGGCGTCCGTCCCTGGCGCGCTCGAGCACGCGATGCAGTTCGCCGAGAGCATGGGCTTTCTCCTCGACGACACGGGCTGGTCGCGGCTCAGCGAGGCCCAGCGCGAGCCGCTCTTCGCGCGCACCAACATCTTCCACCCGCCCAGGGAAGCCGCGGCCAGCGCGCCCGCCGAGCGGCAGAAGCCCAAGGACAGCCTCGCCGCCGTCGCCCGCCTCTTCGCCGCCTTCGCTCTGCCGCTTTTTCTGGCGGCGTCGGCCGGCTGCGCGACGGGCATGAGCTCCGAGCAGCGCGGGCGCGACGCCGAGATTCACTACGAGCTCGGCAGCAACATGATCCGCACCGGCGACGCCCAAGGCGCCCTGCGCGAGTTCATGGCGGCCGTGCAGGCCAACCCCGAGCTGCCGCAGCCGCACGCGGGCCTCGGGTTCCTCTATGCCTTCTCGTTCGGCCGGCCCGCCGAGGCCGAAGAGGAGTTTCGCCGCGCCATCGATCTCGATCTCAACTATAGCGAGGCCTACAACAACTTCGGCGCCTTCTATCTGCAGCAGCACCGCTATGCCGAGGCCGTGCCGCTCTTCGAGAAGGCGCTCTCGAATCCGCTCTACCCGGAGCGCTTCATCGCTGAGGGAAACCTTGGCTGGGCCTATTACAAGATGGGCCAGGTGGACAACGGCGTCCGCCGGCTGCGGGCCGCGCTGCTCCTGGCGCCCAAGTACTGCAAGGGCTGGCGCGAGCTCGGCACCATCTACTCGGAGACCAGCAAGATCGACGACGCGGTCGAGGCCTATGGGCGCTACGCCTCCGCCTGCCCCGAGGCCGCCGACGCCTTGCTCCAGCACGGCAAGGTCTTGACCCGCGCCAACCGGGCCGAGGAAGCGCGCGTCGTCTTCGCCAAGTGCGCAAAGACCAGCCCCGACAAGGACGCGGTCTCGGTCTCCGAGTGCTCGCGCTTCTTGAAGGAGCTGGGGCCAGACCCGAGCCGATGAGCACCTCCTTCGGCACCTGGCTGCGCAAGAGCCGCGAGCTGCGCGCGCTCTCGCTCGACGAGGTGGCGGTGGCCACGCGCCTGCCGCCGCGCATCCTCACCGCGCTCGAAGGCGATGACTGCGCGGAGCTGGCGGACAAGGCCTACGCGATGAAGTACGCGCGGGCCGTGGCCGAGGCGATCGGCCTCGACCCCGAGGACACGGCGCTCCGCTACGAAGAGTGGCGCCAAACCCAGCTCGCGCCCACCTTGCCGCCGCCGCCCGGGACGGGGCTCGGGCTCGATCAGCGGCTCTGGGCGCGGCTGCGCGCCGTCTGGCGCAAGCTCGACCCGTTCGTCTGGGCGGCCATCGCGGTGACGCTCCTGGTCTGCCTCGCGATGCTGCTGCGGCGCTGAGCGTTACACTCCTGCCGTGCTCCCCCGCGCCGAGCGCGCCCGCGCTCTCATCCTCCGCACCGTGGCCTACGGCGAGTCGGACCTCGTGGTGCACCTGCTGGTCGAGGGCCAGGGTCGGCTCGCCGCTTTTGCCCGCTCGGCGCGCAAGAGCAACAAGCGGTTCGGCGGCGCCCTCGAGCCGTTCAGCCTGGTGGAGGTGATGCTGGCCGAGCGGCCGTCGGGCGATCTGGTCTCGCTGCACGAGTCGTCGCTCCTCGAAGGCTATCCGGCCCTGCGCGAGGACCTGGGCCGGCTCGCGCACGCGGGCTACGGCGCAGAGCTGGTCCACGAGCTGACCCGGGCCGGCGAGGCGGCAGACGCGCTCTTTGCCCTGCTGGCGCAGTTCCTCTCGCGGCTCTCGGCGGCCAGCGCGACCTCGGCCCGCCTCCGCGCCTTCGAGCTGGCGGCGCTGGCGGCGGCGGGCTTGTCTCCCGAGCTCTTGCGCTGCGCCCGCTGCGGCGAAGAGGTGCCGCGGGGTCGCGCCCGCTTCGATCCCGCTGCAGGGGGCCTCTGTTGCCAGCGCTGCGCCGCGCCCGGCGCGCTCTGGCTGTCCTTCGGCGCGCGCCTCATGCTCGAGCAACTGCAGCAGGGCGGCCTGGCCGCCGCCGACGCGCCCGTCTCTGCGGACGGCACTGGCCGCCCCGCGGACCCGCGCGCCTTCGAGCTGGCCGCGGCCGAAGCTGCCCCGGCGCTCGCGGCGGCCATCGCGCACCACCTGGGCCGGGGCCTCAAGAGCGCGCGCTTTGCAATCGAGGTGGGCGCGCCCCGGTGAACGTCAATAGCGAAAGGTGCTGGCCAGGAAAAAATAGAGGAACAGCTGGCGCACGCTGACCCGCTGGTACGCAGCGCTGGTCAAGCTCGCGCCATCGACCAGCGCGGCGTCCTCGCCGGTGCCGTACGAGATCGACATCCCGAGCCGCGAGATCGAGTGCTGCCCGAGCACGCCAAACGTCGCCGTGCCGCCGTACAGATCGACGTTGGTGAGGTGGCTCGTGCCCGGCGTGATCAAGCCGCTCGCGTCGGCCTGGAGAGGCTGCGCGCCGCTCCGGTCGGTGAAGAGGCCGAGCGCGATCGAGTAGTCGGCGTTGAGCAGGTACTCGCCGCCGGCGTTCAGGTTGACCACCGGACGGCGATCGACGTGGTCCTGGATGCGCAGCCGCTGGGCGATCGCAGGGGCCACGCTGAAGCGGTCGTAGCTCGTGCCCGCGTGCGCGGTGATCTGGCCGGAGAGCGTCCAGCGGTGTGGCTCGACGCGCGCCACACCCACGCGCGCCATCAAGGGCGCGTTGGTCTGGCTCTTGATGCTGTCGGCCTCGTTGATGACGGTGACGGTGGTGCGGCTGCCCGGCGGCTGGGCGGGGTCCGAGGCCACGTCCTGCACGTTGACCTTGCCCGCCGAGTGCAGCTGGAACCCCGGCAGCCCGAGCGAGGCGCCGAAGAGCCAGCGACCATCGGGCCGGTACTTGACCCCGAGGAGCGCGACCAGGTTGCCGGTCTCGAACGACGCGGCCGCGTGATAGACGCCGACCGCCGGGTCCGCGCCGGCGCCGCTGAGGAGCTGATCCTCGGTCTGGTCGAAGAGTCGCAGTTGGTAATGCAAGGCGACGCCGACGTTCCAGCGACTATCGATTCGATAACCGCCGCCCGCCGCGAAGACGAAGGTCCGGTCATTGACGCGGCTGTGCTGCGCGCGCGTCGAGGTGCCTTCCGCGCCGGTCGCGTCGGTGCCGTAGCTGCGGAAGCTCGGCACGCTCAGATCGAACCCGAAGGCCAGCGGGGTGCCGCGGTCGTCGAGCGGGCCGAAGCCCTTGATGAGGCCGGCCTCGCCCGGGATGACGTTGAGCGAGGCCACCGAGAAGCTGCCGGTGTTGAGCTGGATGCGGCCCTGGCTCTGCTTCTCGACGCCGTAGAGGCTGGCCGAGACGCTGACGTTGAGGCGGCGCGAGTCGCAGATGCCGGCCGGGTTGTAGAACAGGCCCGAGGGGTCGTCGGAGAGGGCCACGAAGGCGCCGCCGAGCGCCGTGGCGCGCGAGCCGACCGGATAGTCCTGGTAGCGGCCGTCGTCGGCGAGGGCCGCGCCCGCGAGCAGGCAGGTGGCGCAGAGGGCAGCGAGCTTCACGCGTGCGCCTGCAGGGCCGACCAGAGCTCGCGCGCGGCGGCGCCAGGATCGTGCGCGCCCAGCACCGCGCGCATGCAAGCGACTCCGCGCGCGCCGGCAGAGAGCGCCGCCCCGGCGTTCTCTGCGTCGATTCCGCCGAGGGCGAAGATCGGCAGCTTGACCGCCCGCGCGGCCTCCGCGAACGCGGCCAGCCCGAGCGGCGGCCCCTTGCCGGGCGTGGCGAAGAGGGGTCCGAAGACGGCGAAGTCGGCTCCGCTCGCCTCCGCCAGGCGCAGCTCGTCGAGCGTGTGGCAGCTCGCCCCGAGCAGCGCCGCCTGGCCAAGCAACGCGCGCGCGTCGGAGGCGGCGAGGCCCTGCGCCGGCAGATGGACACCATCGGCGCGCGTGGCCAGCGCGACGTCGGCGCGGTCGTTGACCAGCAGCCTCGCACCGCGCGCGGCGCAGATCGGGAGCAGCTCGCGGACCAGCGTGGCCAGCGCGCGGGCGGACAGCTCGCGCTCGCGGACCTGCACGGCGGCCGCGCCGGGCGGCAGGGCGTCTAGCGCGGCGCCGACGGCCGACGGCAGCGATCGCGCGCGCGACCGGCCATCGGAGACGAGATAGAGGCTGAACGACACGATCCTCCGGCGACAGTCTCAGAGTGCTAGCCGCGCTGCCGGAACCTCGTCTACCATGAGTTTCCACCAGGAGAGTCCATGTCGAAAGCAGCGCTCGCAGGCCTCGTCTTCGCAGCTTCACTCGCGGCCTGCGGCGGCGGCTCGTCTACTCCGGCGGACGGCGGCAACGACGCGGGCCCGCCTCCGGCCGTGGCCGACAAGTGCAAGGTGAACGCCGACTGCGGCAGCACGCTCGCGTGCGCGGCCCAGGTGCCGGGCGGCGGCTACTGCACGCTCAACTGCGCCCCGGCCGGCACGAGCTGCCCCGCCGGCTCGGTCTGCGTGCTCGAGTCCGACGGCACCAAGGACTGCGAGAAGAGCTGCTCGCAGGACAGCGACTGCCGCGCCGAGCACCTCTGCTTCAAGAACGGCAGCACCAGCGTCTGCCGCCCCAAGTGCACGCAGGACGCCGACTGCAACTCGCGCAGCTGCAACGTCGCCAATGGGGTTTGCGCCGCTACTCGCGTCGGCAACGCCTGCGCCCAAGTTACGCAGACAACCGACTGCGGCCAATTGCCCGCCTCGTGCGACACGACCAACCCGGCAGGTTCGTGCACGCTGCCCTGCGGCGGCGAGCAGCAGTCGGCGTGCCCCGTCGGCACCAACTGCACCTCCACCGGCGGCTCCAGCTCGTGCCAGAAGGCGTGCGCGAACCAAGCCGATTGCCGCGCCGGGTTCAACTGCATCACCTCGGGCGGCGTCAGCTCGTGCCTGCCCAAGTGCACCGGGCCCACCAGCTGCGCCGGCGCCCAGGTCTGCGACACGGCCAGCGGCAACTGCATCGAAGGCGGCCCGGCCGCGGGCACGATCGGCGGGGCCTGCAAGGCGGCCGGGGATTGCACCGGCGTGCCGGGCGGGAGCGGCTCGTGCGCGCAGCCGCCGAGCTACCCGGGCGGCTACTGCTTCATCTCCTGCGTGGGCAACACCTCGGTCTGCGGCTCGAACGCAACCTGCGTGGACTTTGGGACCGACGGAAGCGGCAACCCGGTGCAGGACTGCTTGAGCAAGTGCACCATTCCCTCGGACTGCCGCGGCGCCTACTACTGCTTCCAGCTCAGCGGCGGCGCGGGCGGCGTGTGCACGCCCAAGTGCCAGAGCAACGCCGACTGCTCGGGAGGCAAGGTCTGCGACACCAACGGCGGCCTCTGCGTCGATCCGTCGAGCGGGACTGGCACCACCATCGAGAGCATCAACATGACGGCGGCGGGCGCGGTCACCGTCTTCACCGATCACCTCGTCGCTCCGCTGACGGTCAATGTCGCCGCCACCGCCGACGGAGACCCGGTCTCGGTGACCTTCGTCGGCCAGGCCGTCTCGGACCCGACGGCGCGCGTGGTTGTTTATCGAATCACCGCGCCCGATGGCACCGTGCTCTACGATTACCAAAAGGCCTCGTCCTCGAAGATGAAGGTGCTGCCTTCGACGCAGGCGGGCGTCTATTCGGTGCTGCTGCCGAACTCGCCCAACGTGCCGTTCGGCCCGGGCACCTACGCGATCAACCTGCTCGCGACGGCGCAGACCACGGTGACCGCGACGGCGCTGGTCAAGCACTCGAAGTCGCAGTCGCTGATCGCCGGCAAGGTCGACATGAACCTGTTCTTCGTCGGCCTGCCCAACCTGAACGCGACCAGCGCGCAGACCGACGCCAACTTCCAGAGCGTCCTCACCTCGGTAAAGAACGTCTGGAGCCAGGTGGGCGTCAGCATCGGCACCGTCCGCTATGTCGACATCACCGGCGCCGGCGCGAGCAGCTATGCCGACTTGAAAGAGACTGACCTCGGCGCCCTGATGAAGCTCTCGGACAACCCGGGCGCGGCCGACAACGCGCTCAACGTCTTCTTCGTGCACACCATCTCGGGCGGGTCGCTCGACGGCTACATCATCCTCGGCGAGAGCGCGGGCATCCCGGGCGCGCCCGTGCGCGGCACCAGCGGCAGCGGCATGGCGGTGACCACGGCCGACTTCCCCAACGGGCTGGCCGACATCGCCGACACCTGGGCGCACGAGGGCAGCCACTGGCTCGGCCTGTTCCACACCACCGAGAGCGCGGGCACCGCCTTCGACCCGCTGCCCGACACGCCGCAGTGCGACCGCTCGCACGACGCCAACGGCGACAACATCATGCAGCCGGGCGAGTGCACCACCGACGGAAGCGGCGTCACCTACGGCGCCGAGAACGAGATGTTCTGGACCAGCGTCAACGCCATCGCGCACTCGAAGCTGACGCCGAACCAGAGCTTCGTGCTGCTGCGAAATCCAGCGGTGCACTAGGGCCTGTCCTCAAATTCGAGGCCCTGCGGCTGGGTGGCCACCAGCGCGGCGCTGCGGTTGGGAGCGAGAAAGAGGTTGCGCGGCGATCGGAAGTTTGATCGAAGCTTCCGATGCACCGACATGAACTGAGCGACTC
>JBBRMA010000029.1:0-74524 GCA_038231075.1 Myxococcales bacterium
CGGCAGGCAGAGGCCCGCCGCGAGGATCAAGGGCTCCCGCGGCAAGAAATCAGATCGATGCGAGCGCAGCGAGCCACATTGCGCGGGTGGGCGCCCGTTCCGCGCGGCGGGCCTCTGCCTGCCGGCGGCCGGTACCCGACGGTGCCTGTTTGGCCTCTTTCTCTAATGCAGCGCGCGGCGGCGCCGGCGCGCCAGCAAGAGCGCCAGGAGCGAGGCGAGAGAGCTGGCAGCGCTCGCGCTCCCGGTCGAGCAGCCGGTGTCGGCGAGGTGCAGCGGCGGGGGAGCTCTCGGCGTGAAGGTGACGTGCACCGCGCCATCGACCGGGCGCCCCGCGGAGTCTGCGGCATGGACGGCGATGGTGTTGGCCCCCTCGGCCAGGGTGACCACCGCCGAGAAGTTGCCAGACGAATCTGCCGCCGAGGCGGCGCCATTGATGGACAAGGTCGCGAGGTCCGGCAGCACGACGGTGCCGCTGACGAGGACGGCGGCCTCGCCCACCTCGGCGCCCTCGATCGGCGTCTTGATGGTGATGCGCGCGTTCGCGGGCGCGGCCGACTCGTCGAGCGCGAAGTCGGCCGGGACCACCTCGCCCGCGGTCACCGAGAACGCCTTCTTCGCCGCGGTGAAGCCGGCCGCGCTCACGTCGATGGTGTAGCTGCCGGCGGGCAGGTCGAGCTGGAACTTGCCCGCGCCGTCGGCGATCGAGGCCGCGGCGCCGTGCGGCCCGACGCTCGCGCCGGCGATGGGCTGGCCGGTGGCGCGCGCGGTGATGGTGCCGGCGAGGCCGCTCTTGGGCGGCGGCGGCGGTGCGTAGGTGACGGTCGCGGAGGCGGTGCTGGTGCCGCCGGCATTGGTCGCCGCGATCGCGATCACGTTCTTGCCCGCGGTGAGCGCAACGGTCGCGGCGAAGGCGCCGCTTGAGTTGGTGGTTGAGTTGCCGTTGAGTTTGAGCGTGGCCGCGTGATCGTCCACGGTGCCGCGCACCGCGAGCGAGGCGCTGGTCACCACCGCGCCGTCGGCCGGCTCGACCAGCTTCACCACCGGCGCCCTCGGGGGCGCGTCTTTGGCCAAGAGGATCGAGCCCCAGCTGGTCGCGCCCGCGGTGACCGCGACGTCCGCGCTCGCGCCGTTGCCGAGCGACGAGTGGTCGCCGCTCTGGAAGCCGGCCGCGCTGGCCGACGGCGCATAGATGCCGGGCGGCAGCGAGAAGCTGTACATGCCTTGCGCGTCGGTCCTGGTCGAGTGGCCCGAGAGGGCGACGGTCGCGCCGGCGATGGGGACGCGCGTGGTGGCGCCGGTGCCGCAGCAGTGATCGCCGACAAAGCCGGTCAGCGTCCCGTTGGCAGCCGGCGGCGCCGAGCCGGTCACCAGGTCCAGGTAGTGGTTCCAATCCCAATCGCAGCCATTGACGTTGTGCCAGGTGGGGCTGCCCGCCCAGGTGTGGCAAGGGTCGTGGTGATTGGAGGCACCGCCATACCAACCGGCGCGATTGGGGTCCGGAACTTCGTAGTGGCCAATGATATGGGCGCGGTCTTTTGGTATCCCGTACTTATCGGTCAGCCAGCGGGTGAGCGCGGCCGACGACTTGTACATCGCCTCGGTGTACCAGCGCGCTCCCTCGGCGGCGAAGCCCTCGTGCTCGATGCCGATGGCGTGCTGGTTGGTGTTCCAATCGCCCGCGTGCCAGGCGGTGTCGCCGTTGTGGACCTGCTGGGTGATCTCGCCGTCGGACGAGCGGACGTCATAGTGCGCGCACGCCCCCGCCGCGGGGTTCTGGAACCAGGCGATGGCGGACGCGTAGCTGCCTTCCATGTCGTGGATGACGATGGTGGTGATGGAGTTGCCCCCGCGGCCCGCCGTGTAGTTCGAGGTAGAGGCCGGGACATAGTTGACGCAGCCATTCGGGCAATACTCTCCCGACAAGCCTTGCTCGAGCTCGCCGGACGCGGCCTGGCCGGTCAATGCGAACGACTGCGGGGAGAGGCGCACAGCCGAGCCGTCGTCGGCCGCGGCCACGAGGCCCGTGCGGAGGGTTGCATAGACCTGGCTTGCGTAGTCATCGGCGGCGCGCGCGCTCTGCAGGCCCGAGGCGAGCATCAGCACCTCGAACCAGTCGCCCAGTCGGCGCTCGTCGAGGTCGCGATATTGCGCAAAGACGCGGTCGCCCACCTCGCGCAAGAGCGCTGCCGCGCCGCGGGCGTGGGCCAGCTCGTCGGTGCGCAGCGCCGCTTCCGTGACGCCGATGAGGCGGGCCGCGCGGGAGAGCGAGAGCACCTCTGGCGCGTCGGGCCTGTCGATGAGGTGGAAGAGGCCGACGCCGCCGTCGGCAGAGCGGACGCCCGCGTTCATCGAGAGGCGCGTCTGCACCCAGGCGGAAGCGATCAAGAGCGGCGCGGGGACGCCGTAGTCGGAGGCGGCCTGCTCGAGCTTGCCCTGCAGTCCGGACGAGGACGGAGCGGCGTCCCGGGATTTCTGGCAAGCGGCGAGTGCGAGTGCGAGTGCGACCAGCTGCGTCGAACGAGGCATCGGCGCCTCCGTCGGGGAGTGCAGGGCTCTTGCACCTCCGACGCTACGCCCGCACCCTGGAGCTGCCTGCCGGACGATCGACCGACTGGACGCGCGTCCACCCGACCGATGGCGCGCGGCTCAGGCGACCTGCGGGAGCGCACCGAACGGCCGCAGGGTCAGCTCGGCCGCCGGCTGCACGACGCCGGCGTCGGTGACATCGACGCCGAGGTAGCGCAGCATCCGCAGCTGGTGGTGGCGCAGCCCCTGCAGCACGAGGCCCCGATCGCGCAGCTCGTGCAGCGAGTTGGAGAGCACCGCCAGCGCGTAGTCGTTGAAGCTCGAGACCTGGCTGAAGTCGACGATCAGCTCGCCCCGCTCGCTCTGCAGCCGCTGGTTGAGCTCCCACGCCGATGCGCCGTCAAACGTCCCGCTGAGCGAGATCTGGCTGCGACCGCGTCGCTGCACCAAGGAGAGCTGGCAACCGGGCATGGGGGGATGCCTCCGCACCACTCAAGCTGGCCACTGCCCTCCGCGCAGGCAAGCGGACGCCAGAGTGTCGAGTTCAGTGCAGGAGGGCACCTCGCCCGCCTTGCCCTGGCCGGCGCTGGGCCGAGAGCGCATGCTCAAGGGAGGGACGGCAGAGCGGAGGGAGAATGGCAGCGCAGTCGATGGTCTTTCCGCCGGGCGGGCGGGCGAGCGAGCATCCGAGGCGCGCGCACAACAACCTCATCGCCTCGATGATCTCGGGTCAACTGGCGGGCCTCGTGATGATGGGCGCGCTCTCGCTCTCGTTCGCGCTCTTGCGCGGGCTCCCCTACGGCTACGCGCTGCAGGCGGCGGCAGCGGTGTTCCTCGGCGACCGCGCCCTCGACGAGGCGTCCCCGGGGCCGCTCTTTCTCGGCGCCGTCGCCCACCAGCTTGGGCCCGCGCTGTTCTGGTCGCTGGTGTTCGGGTTGATCGCCGGGCCGCTCGACCTGCGCCGGCGGAGCGCCCTGGCGCTCTCTGTCGGCCTCGTGCTCGGCGCGCTGGCGATGGTGGTCGATGTCTACCTGCTCCTGCCGCTGGTCGCCCGCGCGCTCGGCGGCGACAACGGCTGGACGGAGAGCGTGCCCAGGCTTTGGGACTGGACGGCGCACCTCCTCTACGGAGGCGCCCTCGGCTTCTTCTTCGTTGACCGGCGCGAGCGGATCGCACGCGGACCAGCGGCGCAGCGCGGGTAGCCCGCCCTGACCCGTTCCTGGGAGCGCCCGTCCCAGGAACGGGACGCTCGCGCGCCGCGCGCTGCTCTGGCGTCCGCTGGTATGCGGCATGCTACCGACCAGCCCATGGACTCCCTCCTGCGCGACCTGCGCTTCGCCGTCCGCGGCCTCGTCCGCGCGCCGGGCTTCACCGCCGCCGCCGTGCTGGCCCTCGCGCTCGGGATCGGCGCCACCACCGCCATCTTCACCGTCGTGCACGCGGTGCTGCTGCGCTCCTTTGGCTGGGGCGACGAGAGCCGGCTGCTCGCCCTGCGCGCCGACTTTCCCGGCAACGGCGTCGTCGGCTTCACCCTCTCGGTCGCCGAGCTCGAGGACCTGCGCACCTCGCAGATCTTCGCGCACGTCGGCGGCTACACGCGTGGCTCGGCGGCGCTGCTGGGCGAGCGGCCCGAGCGGGTCCGCGTCGCCCAGGTGACCGCCGGCTTCTTCGAGGCGCTCTCGGTCCCGCCCTTCGCCGGCCGGGGCCTCACCGCCGCCGAGGATCGCAGCGGCCAGCCGCGGGTTGCTCTGCTCAGCTACGCCACCTGGAAGAAGCGCTACGGCGGCGACCTCTCCGCCATCGGCAAGACCGTCACCCTCGACGGCAACGGCCACCAGATCGTCGGCATCCTGCCCGCGGGCTTCAGCTACGACGGCCCCAACGAGTTCTTCCTGCCGTTCGCCTTCACCCAGGAGCAGCTCCTCCAGCAGCGCGGGGCCCACTACCTCGAGGGCGTGGGTCAGCTCGCCGCCGGGGTGCCCGCGCAGCGCGCGCTCGCCCAGCTCGGGGCTCTCAGCGAGCGCGTCCGGCTCGCGTATCCCAACGAGTACAGCGTCGAGTCGCGCTTCCGCTTCAGCGTCCAGCCCCTGCGCGACCGCTTCGTCGCCGCCTCGCGCCAGCCGCTCCTCTTGCTGCTCGCCGCGGTGGTGCTGGTGCTGCTCATCGCCTGCGGCAACGTCGCGAACCTCCTGCTGGCGCGCGCCGCCCACCGCGAGCGCGAGCTGGCGCTCCGGGCTGCGCTGGGCGCGGGCCGCGGCCGCCTGGTGCGCCAGCTCCTGACCGAGAGCGCGCTGCTCGCGGCGGTGGGCGCGGTGCTCGGCGTGCTCGTCGCCAGCTGGGGTCTCGACTTGCTGCTCGCCGCGGCGCCCGTGCGCATCCGCGAGCTCACCGGCCTCGGCGTCGATCAGACGGTGCTCGCCTTCGCCGCCGGGACCACGGTCGCGACCACGCTGCTCTTTGGCTTCACGCCCGCGCTGCGGCAGAGCCGGCCCGATCTCGCCGGCGCGCTCAAGGACGGCGCGCACGCAACTGGAGGACCTTCGGCGGGCAAGCTGCGCTCTGCCCTGGTCGTCGCCCAGGTGGCGCTCTCTTTGCTCGTGCTCGCGGGCGCGGGGCTGGTCTTGCGCAGCTTCGTCACGCTCCTGCAGGTGTCGCCGGGCTTCGATCCCGAAGGCGTCCTGGTCGCGCGCCTCGAGCCGACGGGCGCCGCCTATGACGACGATGACGCGGCTCGCGGACGCTACTTCGAGCGCGCGCTGCAGGCGGCCGCGGCGCTGCCGGGCGTGCAGAGCGTCGGCGGCATCGATCGCCTCCCTGTCGAGGGCCGCTACCAGCTCAGCTACTTCATCGAGGGCTATCTGCCCGCGCCCGGCGAGCCGCAGCCGAGCAACGATGTGCGGCGCGTCGCCCCCGGCTACTTCAAGACCGTGCGTCAGCGCGTCACCTCGGGCCGCGAGTTCAGCGCCGCCGACGACGCCCGTGCGCCGCTGGTCGCCCTGGTCAACGAGGCCTGGGTCCGGCGCTACTTCCCGGGCCGCGACGTCCTCGGCCAGCGCCTGCGGCTCGACAGCACCAAAGACGGGAAGCACCGCACCATCGTCGGCGTGGTGGCGGACGCGCACGAGCGGGGGCTCGATCAGCAGCCCGTCCCCGTCTACGACCTGCCCGTGGCCCAGCTCCCGCCCGATCAGCTCGAGCTCACGCTGCGCGCCAGCCGGCCCGAGGCGCTGCTCGCCTCCGCCCGCGACGCCTTCTCCCGCATCGATGCCTCGCAGCCGGTGGGCCGGCTCGCCCTGCTCGAGGAGCTCGCCTCGGCCTGGCTGGCTCCGCGCCGCTTCCCGCTGCAGCTGCTCGCCGCCTTCGCCGCGCTCGCCCTGGTGCTCTCCGCCCTCGGCATCTACGGCGTCACCTCCTATGCAGTGGCCATGCGCACGCGCGAGATCGGCGTGCGCATGGCCATCGGCGCCTCGGCCTCGTCGGTGGTGCGGATGGTGCTGGTCTCGACGCTGCGGCTGGTCGCGCTCGGGCTCGCGGTGGGCCTGGCGGCGGCGCTGGCGCTCGGGCACCTGCTCGCGTCGCAGCTCTACGGCGTCAGCGCGCACGACCCGCTCACCTATGCGGCCATCGCCACGCTGCTGGCGCTGGTGGCCCTCGCCGCGAGCGGCCTGCCCGCGCTCAGGGCGGCTCGCGTCGATCCGATGACGGCGCTGCGGGCCGAATAGCGCCGATCAGCGCGCGAGCACCTGCCAGGCGATGACCATCTCGGCCACGAAGGAGACCGTCCAGACCAGCGTCCGCAGATAGGGGACGCCGAGCGCCAGGACGAGGTAGTGCCCGAGCCGCGCCCAGAAGTAGACCGCCGCGGCGCCCGCGGTGAGATGGTTGCTGACGCCGGCGAGGTGGGCGACCACGACCAGCGCGGTGAACACCACCAGGTTCTCGACCCCGTTGGCGTGGGCGCGCTTGGCCCGCAAGGCCCACTCGGCCTCGACGGGCGCGGCCCCCATCTTCGGCGTCAGGAAGGCGCCGGGAAAGCCGGCGTTCACGGCGCGGCTCAGGATGTAGGGGATCCAGAAGAGGCCGGTCATCGTCGCGGTCAGGGCAAGCCAGAACAGCTCGGGTTTCATGCGGAGCTCCGTTCACTGGAGAAAGGCGAGAGCCGCAACACTTACTAGGAGGCGCGCTGTCTGGCGATGGCGGCGCGCGGTCCGCCCGCTTTGCCCGCCCGCACCGCCAGCGTCTCCGCGTCGAACCAGAGCTTGTCCGCGAGCCGCCCGAGCAGCGCCGGGTCGAGTGCGGAGCAGGCCCTCTGCGCCTCGGCCCAGATGCGGTTCTGCGCCGGCCAGAGGTGCAGGTGCAGCCCGAGGACCTCGGCCAGCTCGACCAGCTCGATCACCTCGCCGGCAAGCTCTGGCCCGCCGCTCGCGCACAGCTCTGCCACGCGCGACTCCACCAGCCGGTGGAGCCGCAGCCGCGCGGGCTCGAGCTCGAGCCTGGCCTGCAGCCGCTGCGCGCTCTGGACCGCGCGCAGCACGGGTTCGCGCGCCTCCGCGGTTTGCCGCGTCCCCTCTTCGACCTGCGCCAGCGCCTCGTCCACTTGATGGCTGAGCGCCAGGGCGGCGGCGATGCGCAGAGGTCCGGGCACCGGCGAGTCAATCTCGCGCAAGAACTCCATCAGCCGCCGGTTGCTCTCGTAGATCTGGAAATAGTCGCGCTCGTGCTTGCGCAGCGTCTCGCCGAGGAGCAGCGCGGCCAGGCGGCGGCGCTCGTCGATGAAGAGGTCGCGCAGGGTGAAGTCGCGGCCGGGAAAGAGCCGGTCCACCTCGCGCAGGACCTGCGCCAGCGAGAGCTTGTCGAGGCGCGAGAAGAGCGCACGCTCGAGCTCGAGGTGCTCGGCCGGACCGCGCCAGGGCGACAGGCCGCAGCGGAAATCAGAGCCCGAGAGGTGCAGCACCGCGATCGAGGCGTTTAGCTTCTGCCAGGTCAAGAGGCTGGTCAGCTCGGCGTGGATCACCTCGAGAGCGATGGGCCCGGTGGACTCGCGGCGCCGCTGCCGGGCCTCGACGCGATAGCAGAAGACGCGCGCCTCTTCGCCGGGCTCGCCGCGCGGGCTCCGATCGGCGAGGCCGGCGATGGCGGCGTGCGCTGCGACGCCTTCGATGGTGACCACGCTCGGCGCGGCCAGCGTGCGGTAGATGCGCGCCCCGTCCGAGAGCTCGGGCAGGTTCGAAGGCGCCAGCAAGAGCAGCTCGCGAAAGCGCGGCTCGAGGTCCTCGCCGGTGGCCTCGAGCGCGAGCTGGATGGCCCTGGCCGCGTACTTCAGCACCTGCACGGTCTCCAGGCCCGACAGCTCGCTGAAGAACCAGCCGCAGCTGGTGAACATCAGCTGCGCCTGCCGCTCCATCTCGAGGAGCAGCAGCGCGGTGCGCGCCTCGTCCGGCTCGAGAGCCCGGCCCGCGTGCCGCGCGAGCCAGTCCCGGGCCTGCGTGCGCGCCGGGTCCAGCACCAGCTCGACGAAGGCCTCGCGCGCCGCGAACGGCTCCTTGAAGAGCTTGCCCGCCTCGCGCGTGAAGAGGGCCTCGAGCCGCCCGCGCAGCTCGTCGAGCGCGGCTCTGAGCGGCGCGCGCCAATGCTGCCTCCAGCCGGGCCTGCCGCCTGCTTCGCAGCCGCAGTCGCTGCGCCAGCGCTCGACGCCGTGGGCGCAGCTCCAGCTCGAGCGCTCGAGGATCTTTGCTTCGAACGTCGGCGGGCAGAGCTCCAGCGCCTGGCCGAGGTTGACGATCTGGATCCCTGCGGAGGGGAGGCGGCGCAGGGCACGGGCCAGCACCTCGTCGCCGCCCTTCTTGTGGTGGCCGAAGGTCTCGCCATCGACCGCCACGGTCAGCACCTGGTCGTGCGGCCGCGCGGCGTCGAAGCCCGACTCCAGCCGGCGCACCAGCTCCTCGCCGCTCGAGAGCCCCTCGCCGAACGCGAGCGAGCGCGCGATGGGCCCGTCGTAGAAAAAGACGGCGATGGAGCGGCCGCCGGGCAGCGCGACCCGATAGGGCCGGCTGGGGTCGAAGTGCGCGCCGGTTGCGTCCTGCCACGGCGCGCCGCCCGGAGCGCGCACGGCCGCGCATTGGAAGGGCGAGAGCACGGTGAAGCGCACCCCCTCGTCGGCGAGCGCCGAGAGCGTGGCCAGATCGGCGGCGCACTCCGGCAGCCAGAAGCCCTCGGGCTCGCGGTGGAAGCGATGGCGGAAATCGGCTAGGCCCCAGCTGACCTGCAGGCGCAGATCGCGAGGCGTGCAGAGCGGCAGGATGGCGTGGTTGTAGCCCTGGGCGATGGCATTGCCGTGGCCGCGTTCGCGCACGCTCTCGGCATCCGCGGCCAGGATCGCCTGGTAGGCTTCCGTCGCCTCGCGCTCCATCCAGGCGAGCAGCGTCGGCCCGAAGTTGAAGCTGAGGTGGAGGTAGTTGTTGACGATGTCGACGATGCGCCCGCCATCGCCGCCCTTGAGGCGCGCGGCGCCGTTCGGGCCGTAGCACTCGGCGGTGATGCGCTCGTTCCAGTCGTGGAAAGGCGCGGCCGAGTCCTGGACCTCGACCTCCTCGATCCAGGGATTCTCGCGCGGTGGCTGGTAGAAGTGGCCGTGCAGGCAGAGCAGTCGTCGCGGCATCGGGCGCAACGTTAGGCGCCTCCCCGCGAGATTTCCGCCGGGGAGGCGCCAGGCCGTTTACTTGTCGCCGCTTTCGACTTCGGCTGCCTCGGGCGCGGCCGCGGCGCGCGCCTTTCCGTCCTCGATCAACTGCTTCACGCGCTGGCCGCCCTTGTGGCCAAGTTCGCTGTAGCCGGTGGGGCCGAGCTGCTCCTTGCGCGCGTTGCCGCCGCGCCTGCCGATCTCGGCATAACCCGACGCCCCAAGCTGCTCGCGGCGTGCGGCGCCGCCCTTCTGGCCGATCTGCGAAAAGAACGACGAGCCGCGCTCGCGGGCGACCGTCTCTCCGCCCTTCTTCCCCATCTGCGAATAGCCGTCGGCGCCGAGCTGCGACTTGCGCGCCTGGCCGCCGAGCTTGCCCGCTTCGCGGACGCTCATGCCCGCCGTGCGCGGGCCCTTCTCCTCATCTGCCACCTTGGACCTCCTAGGGTTCCGATCGGGATTTTCGACAAGTATGTGATGTCCGATCGCCCCCCGCGATGCCTTTTTGCAAATTTGCGAATGAAGGACGGGCAAGCCCTGCAGCGCTCGGGGCCCGAGCGGGCGAGGCCTTTGTTTCAATCGCGTTGCTTGTCGAATCGATAATGCGCAAGCTCGGTCCATGGCCCACATCGAGCACACTCTCGAAGTCGCGGTGCCGGTGCGCACCGCCTATGACCAGTGGACGCAATTCGAGGAGTTTCCCCGCTTCATGGAAGGCGTGAAGTCGGTCGAGCAGATCGACGACGAGCGGCTGCACTTCAGGGCGCTGATCGCCGGTCGCGAGGAGTCCTGGACCGCCGAGATCCTCGAGCAGCAGCCGGACACGCGCATCTCCTGGCGCTCGATCTGCGGGGCCCGGAACGTCGGCACCGTCAGCTTCGACAAGATCGACGACGTGCGCTGCAAGGTGACGCTGTCGCTCGAGTACAACCCGCACGGCCTGGTCGAGAGCGTGGGTGACAAGCTCGGGTTCGTCAGCCGCCGCGTGCAGGGCGACCTGCTCCGCTTCAAGAAGTTCATCGAGACCCGCGGCACCGAGACCGGCGCCTGGCGCGGCGAAGTCAGCCACGCAAGCAGCCCCTGAGAATCCCCAGTGCGCTCCGCCTGTTGTCGTACATGCACCCACCACAGGTAGACGGGTTGACTACATGATGCTACACGGGCGTTGCAATCGAACGCGCCCGCGCGGCGCACTCAGGGGAACGGCACCAAATGTTGACGAACTTCGCGAAGATGATGGCCTTTTGCAGCGCACTGGTCCTGGGCGCCGTGGCGTGCGGCGGCAGCGAGCAGGCAGCGGATGGCCAGGACGACTTGTCGGCCACGACCAAGACCTTCGTCTCGTTCCACGTGGACGCCCGCCGGTGCTCCTCGCCCGCGTGCGGCGGCTTCTTCGTGCGCGACCTGAACAAGGCCGCTGCCGCTGAGACCTACGTCTCCGCCATCGACTACAGCGGCGCCGGGCTCGACCAGAGCCAGCTCGCCGCCCTCTCCAGCGTCTCCGCCTCCGAGCTGGTCCTCTTCGGCAAGCTCGGCGCCTTGAACAAGGCCACCAAAACCCGCAGCTTCCAGGTGGCCGCCGTCTACCGCGGCCTGCCGGGCATCAGCGCCGCCGCCGGCGACCTCTTCTACCGCGCCAGCGACAAGAGCTCGGCCTTGGCGTGCGTGCTCGCCCCCTGCATGAACCAGCTGGCCGCGCAGGTGAACGGCACCGCCTCGACGAGCTTCTCGAGCTACTCGGTCGCGGGCGCCTCCAAGGGCTTCGTCGATCAGCAGTGGCTGGTCTCGCAGGTGCGCAGCGGAGCCGCGCTGGTGGCGGGCCAGATCGTCGATGGCACCAAGGAGGCCGGCGGCGTCGACAAGGTGCTGGCCGCGAGCCAGGTGTTCTTCAAGCTTCCGGGCGGCCTCGCCACCTGCGCCCCCGCTGCCGCGCCTGCCTGCGCCGCTGGCGAGCTCCCCACTTTCGAGCGCGACGGAAACCGCTGCCTCGCCTCCACCGGCTGCGCCACGGCCGGCGTCTGCCCGCAGATGATGCCGAGCTGCGACGCCGGTTACACGATGGTGGAGTGGCGCCACGGGCCCAACGCCTGCTTCGCCGCGGCCTGCGACCCGAGCTTCCTCCGCTAGCCCCATTGGATCTGCTTGTAACGGAAAGGCCTCCTCGCCATACCTTGGCGCGGAGGTCTTTCATGTTCTTCGACAGCGGTAAGCTGAAGTTGCCCGCGCCCGCCGACGCCCTTGCTGGCCGCAGCGAGCGCATGCCCGTCCCGCAGCGCCACTCCGTCCTCGGGACGCCGCTCGAGGGCCCCTTCCCCGCGGGGACCGAGCAGGCCTTCTTCGGCCTGGGCTGCTTCTGGGGCGCCGAGCGCAAGTTCTGGCAGCTCAAGGGCGTCTACTCGACCTCGGTCGGGTACGCGGGCGGCGTCACCAAGAACCCGACCTACCGCGAGGTCTGCTCGGGCCGCACCGGCCACACCGAGGCGGTGGGCGTGGTCTTCGATCCCAAGATCATCGCCTTCGAGAAGCTGCTCAAGATCTTCTGGGAGAGCCACGACCCGACCTCGGGGATGCGCCAGGGCAATGACGTCGGCACCCAATACCGCTCGGCGCTCTATTGGACCAACGCGGGGCAGAAGGTGGCGGCGGAGTCTTCGCTGCAGCTCTACCAAGACAAGCTGCGCGAGAAGGGCTACGGGCCCATCACCACCGAGCTGCGGCAGGCGCCTGAGTATTACTATGCGGAAGAGTATCACCAGCAATACCTGGCGAAGAATCCCGACGGGTACTGTGGCCTCGGCGGCACCGGGGTGAGTTGCCCGATTGGGTTGGTACAGACTTAGTTGAGTTGGGGCCGCTCTACGAAGTGGGGACCTGCCGCGCGGGGATGCGGAGCCGATCGAGCGGCAAGGGTGAGCTGGCGGCCGCTTTGGCCTCGTGCTCTTCCTGCGCCTCGAGGTGACCGAGCAGGTGCGCCGAGGCGACGAGGATGATGGGCCGGAAGAACAGGTTGAGGATCGGCGTGGCCAGGAGCGCCGCGGTCGTGAGCGCGAATCCCGCGGCCAGGGCCGGGTGCTTCTCCACCAGCGCCATCTCCTCGCGCCAGCTCTTCGAGAGCGCGTCGAGAAGCTTGCCGAACGCCGTGCTGAGCGCGCCGATCGGCCCCCAGAGCGCCTTTCCCGCGCTGGTGAAGAGCCGCACGAACCAGGGACGCGGCGCGAGCTCTGCCTGCCTCGCGATGGTGCGCAAGGTCTCGCCGGGCTTCAAGACGCGCGCGTCGTCGAGCGCGTCGACGACGATCCACTGCAGCGCCCAGAGCGCGCCGAGCGCGCTGGCGAGATACTTGCCCAGGCCGGGGACGAACCGGACCAGGACGATGATGGGGATGAGCCCGCCCGCGACGACCGCGGCCTGCGCGCCGGCACGAAAGAGGATCAGGTGGAGCGGCTCGCGGCGCGGCTCGCAGTCGCCAAAGCCGAGCTTGCGCCGCACCGCCGCCGCCATGCGCGCGTAGTGCGGCGCGAAGAGCACCGAGGGCAGCGGGGCCAGGAAGGCGAACGTCTGGTAGAAGCGGCCGAGAAACGTCTTGCCCTCGCCGATGCCGAGCCAGGCGACGAGCGCGCAGAAGCCCGCGAGCAGGACCGCCGGCTGGATCGCATCCCGGGCGAGCGAGCGATCAGAGGCCACAAGCTTCAGCCCGAGGAGCGGCTGCGCGAGGCCATAGACGAAGCGCGCGGCGGGCGGCTCGGCGGGCGGCGGCTGCGGCGTCCGCGCGTAGGCGACGAAGGCGGCGGCGGAAGTCTTGGCGAGCTCCTTCATGCGCTGAGTCTACGCCAGCGGAGGCGGACAATTTCGCTCCGTCGAAGGGCGCCGATCAGCTCCTCGAAGAGCGCTCAGTCGAGCGGCGTTGCCGCGCCCAGGTGCTTGCAGAATGAGGCGGCGTCGATGTTGGCCCCGCAGACGATGAGCGCCACGCGCTTGCCTGCGAGCCGCTCGCGCAGAGGGCCGCACAAGGCCGCGGTGGCAGCAGCCCCCGCCGGCTCGACGGCCAGCTTGGCCGAGGAGAAGAGGAGCCGCAGCGCCGACCGGAGCTGGTCGTCGTTCACCAGCACCAGGTCGTCGAGGTAGCGCTTGCAGAGCGCGAAACTATACGGAGCGGCGTGGGGCGCGCCCAGGCTGTCGGCGATGGTCCGCACCTTGTCGATGCTCTCGGGCCGGCCGCTGGCGAAGCTCCGGTGCATGCTGTCGGCGCCCTCGGGCTCGACGCCGAACACCTGGCAGGCCGGCTGCGCCTGCTTGACCGCGGCCGCGACGCCCGCGCACAGGCCGCCGCCGCCGATGGGGACGATGACCGCGTCGAGCGGGCCCGCCTGCTCGCACAGCTCGAGCCCGAGCGTGGCGGTGCCGAGCGCCGTCAGTGGTCCCTCGAACGGATGCACGAAGCTGCGACCCTCTTTCGCCTCGATCTCTTTCACCCGCGCGAAGGCAGCGTGGACGTCCTCGACCAGCTCGACCTCGGCGCCGTAGTCGCGGCAGCCCTGCACCCGCGCTGGATTCGCGGTCTTCGGCATGACGACCTTGGCGGTGGTGTGCAGCGCGCGCGCGGCGTAGCCGACTGCCATGGCGTGGTTGCCGGCGCTGACGGCGGTGACGCCGCGCGCGAGCTGGTCGGCGGAGAGCGCGCGCATGACGCAGAGGGCGCCGCGGGGCTTGAAGCTGCCGGCATGCTGGAAGAGCTCCAGCTTGAGCAGCACCTCGGTGCCAGCGCCGATCTCCCTCGCGAGCGCGTCCGATCGCCAGGGCCAGAGCGGCGTCTGCACGATCAGGTCGGCCAGCGCTCTTTGCGCTTCGCGGATCTGGGGAAGCGTCGGCGCGGAGACCTCGCTCATCGGTTCCTCCCTCGGCAGCGGCGGCGCTCAGACCCTACCGCAGCTGGGTGCGGACCAGCGCGCGCAGCTCGGCGGCGTTGAACGGCTTCTCCAGCCGCGGGTTCGGGACCCGCTCGAGAAACTCCCGCGCCGAGGTGGTGAAGGCGCCCCCCGTCAAGAACAACATCCGCTCGGCCATGGCGGGGTCGAGCCGCACGAGCTCTCCGTGCAGATCCATGCCGGTGACCTCGGGCATCATCAGGTCGCAGAGGATCAGGTCGTACTGGCCGCCGCCGAGCAGATCGCGCAGCGCCTCCTTGCCGCTCGGCACCACCTTTACTTCGTGGTCCGCCGAGAGCATGCGCAAGATCGCGCGGCCAACCATCGGCTCGTCATCGACCACCAGGATGTGGCCGCGGCGCAGGGACACCTCCAACGGCGCGCCGGGCTCGGGCGAGGTCTCGAGCCTGGTGGGCGGCAGCACGACGCGGAACTCGCTGCCCTTGCCCGGCTCGCTCTGCACCGAGATCTCGCCGGAGAGGGAGGTGACGATGCCCTGGCAGATGGAGAGGCCAAGGCCGGTGCCGACGCCGATGGGCTTGGTGGTGAAGAAGGGGTCGAAGATGCGGCGCTGCACGTCGGGGGTCATGCCCGTGCCGGTGTCCTTGATGGAGATGACCGCGCGCCCGGCCGGGTCGGTCGAGGTGGTGACGGTGATCTGGTTGGCGTCGGCGGCGCCTTCGCGGATGGCCTGGGCCGCGTTGAGGAGCAGGTTGAGGAAGATCTGCCCGAGGCGCGACTCGTTCGCCAGCACCAGCGGCGCGGGGCCAAAGTTCTTCACCAGCCGCGCGCGGTGGCGGATCTCGTTCCACGCCATGTGCAGGGTCGACTCGAGCACCGCCCGCACGTCGAGCGCGCCGAGCACCGTCTCGTCGGGCCGCGAGAAGGTCTTCAAGTCGCGGACGATCACCCGCACCCGCCCGGTGCCTTCGCGCGCCTCGCGGAGCGCTTCGATCACCTCCGCGCGCGCGTCGTCGCGCAGGGGTTGAGGTTGCTCGCCGCGCTGGCCGGGCCTCACCCCCGAGCCCAGGTCCTGCTGCTCGGCGCTCTGCCCCAGCCGGTCGAGCGCGAAGTCGAGGTTGCCCTGGATGTACGCGAGCGGGTTGTTGATCTCGTGCGCGACGCCTGCGGCCAGCGTGCCGACCGAGGCCATCCGGTCGCCCATCATCAGCCGCGCCTCGAGCTGCTTGCGCTCGGTGACGTCGCGAAAGTTCGAGACGATGCCGCGCACCGCCGGGTCGTGGAGCAGGTTGACGGTGACGCAGTCGAGGACCCGCCACGAGCCCTCGGCGTGCATGACGCGGATGCTCGAAGGCAGCGCCACGCCCGGGCTCTGCACCACCGTAGCCCAGTGCTGCTCGCCCGCGGCGCGGTCTTCGGGGTGCACGTTCTTCAGGAGCCCGCCTTCGGCGTCGAGGACCGGCCGCCCCAGCATCCGCACCGTCGAGGGGCTGCGGTACAGGACGGTCCCGTCGGCCAGCATCAAGGCGATGCCGTCGGTCGAGTTCTCGATCAGCGCGCGGAACCGCGCCTCGCTCTGGCGCCGCTCGTCGTCGGCCTTCTTGCGCTCGATGGCCCGCGCCACCTGGGTGGAGACGAAGAGCAGGAGCTCCTTCTCGCGCTCGCCGTAGATGACCCCTTCCGAGTAGCTCTGCGCGACCAGGACGCCGAAGGTCTGCTCTCCGCTCTTGAGGGGCACGCCGAGCCAGGAGACCGCGGGAGGTCCGACCAGCACCACCTCGCCGCGGCTCACCAGCTCCTCGAACTCGTCGCGGCGCGAGTGGAGCACGGGCGCGCCGGTGCGCAGGACGTACTCGGTCATGCCGCGGCCGAGCGGCTGGGGCGTGACGTCGTGGTCGCGCTCGTCCACCAGGTAGGGGAAGAGGACCTGCCCGCTCGCTTCATCGTAGAGCGCGATGTAGAGGTTCGGCGCCGGCATCAGCTCGGAGACGATCTGGTGGATCTGGCGCAGCATCTCATGCTGGGTGACGGCGCCGGAGGCCGCCTCGGCGATGCGGTGCAGCGCGTGGCGGGCCTTCTCGTCGCGCTTGCGCTCGCTGATGTCCATCATCGCGCCGATCATCCGCACCGGCTTCTTGGCCTCGTCGTGCATCACGTAGCCGCGGTCGAAGATGTCGGCCCAGGTGCCGTTGGAGCGGAGGAAGCGGTACTCGCCGGACCAGGAGACCCCGCCGCCGTCCAACACCTCGTGGATGCTGGCGAGGAGCTGCTCGGAGTCGTCCGGGTGCAGCCGTGAGGTCCACGACTCGAGGCCCGGCTCGATCTGGTCCTCGCGGTAGCCGAAGAGGGTGCGGAAGCCCTCGCTCCACCAGAGCCGGTTGGTGCCGAGGTCCCAGTCCCAGACCGCGTCGCTGGTGGCGCGGGACACCAGCTGGAAGCGCTCGGCCAGCTCGTGGCTGACCTGCTTCACCTCGGCCTCGCCCTGCTGGGTCTGCAGCCGCAGCTCGAGGGTCTGGATGACCAGCTCGGCAAAGCTCGAGAGCAGCTGGCGCTCGGACGCGGTCAGGTGGCGCGGGTGGACATCGAGCAGCGCGATGGTGCCGACGTTGTGGCCGTTCGGGTCGCGCAGAGGAGCGCCCGCATAGAAGCGCAAGTGGGGCGGGCCGGCGACGAGCGGGTTTCCGATGTAGAGCGGATCGACGGAGGCGTCCGGCACCTCGTGCACCACGGTGCCAGCCAGCGTCTCCAGGCAGAGCGAGACCTCGCGCGCGATCTGGTCGAGGGTGAAGCCGTGGCGCGCCTTGAACCACTGTCGCGTCCCGTCGATGAAGGTGATGAGCGCGATCGGCACCTGGAACGCCTCGGCCGCCAGCTTGACGATGCGGTCGAACGCCGCCTCGGGCAGCGTGTCGAGCACCGCATAGCGCTGCAGGGCCGCCAGGCGATCGACCTCGAGCTGGGAGAGCGGAGATGCCATCGGGAGTCAGTTGCTACTTGCCGCGGAGCTTTGCCATCAGCTCGGAGCGCGAAAGATAGCCCTTGTCGATGAGCACGTCCGCCAGCGCCCAGAGCATGCGCATCGCCTCCTCGCCCGCGTCGTGCGAGGCGGCCGCGGCCACCGGCGGGGGCGCGCGCGGAGGAGCCGGCTGGGGCGAGATGCGCTTCGGGTTCTGGCCAGGCGCGGGCGTCGGCGCGCTGCGGGCCAGAGGTCGCGGCGCCGGCGCGGCCACATGAGAATGCGATTCGAGGGGGAACGGCGTGTCAGGACCTCCGTCGGAGATCGGCTCCATCTCCAGCACGGAGGCCTCGGGCAGATCGTCGTGGTCGGCGTCGTGGATGCGCACCATCTTGCTCTCGCGCCCGGCCAGATCGACCAGGGCGAATTCGTTCGTGCCCTCGTCGTGAATCTCGATGTCGGCGTAGGCGACCTTGATGGCCTGGCGCAAGAGCGCCTTCGGCGCCACCTGCAGCTCGACGCGCTTGCCCGTGAGCCGCGCGAGCTGCATCGGCACCTGGTCGTCGAGCGGGTCGGCGACGGCGACGGTGAGGGTGTCGCTGTGCGGGTCGAACTTGACCGGCAGCGCCTGCAGCTGCTCGGAGACCTTCTGCGGCACCAGCTGCGAGAACTGCGAGGCGTGCGCGTGGGTGCAGTCGTTGTAGACGATGCCGAGCTGCTCGGCGACGGCGATGGCGATCTGCTGCTCGCTGACGAGGTTGGTGCGCACGAGGTGCTCGCCGAGCTTGCCGCCGTGCTGCCGCTGCGTGGCCAAGGCGATGCGCAACGCCGACTCAGAGAGGACGCCCGCCTTGATCAGCAAGTCTCCCAGCCTCACCTTGCCCATGAAAAGAGCCTCCCGGGGTGCAAGTCTACACGGTCAGCGCGCGGCCGACTGCGCGGGCGCAGGATGCAGCGGCTCGCTGATGACGATGGGAGCCGATTGGCCCTCGGGCGGATAGACGAAGCGCTCGCCGGTGCGGAGCGCGAAGACCTTGCCTTCAAGCCCCCGCCTGGCCACCTCTGCGGTCAGCAGGCGCCGCGGCTCGTCCACCCGCTCGCCCGAGCTGAAGTACGCCTCGAAGTGGATCGGCACCATGTACTTCGCGCCCACGTCGGCGAAGATGTCGAGCGCGCGGCCCGGGCCCACGTGGCCCCAGCGGTCCATCATCGACGTCCCCTCTTCGCCGCGCGAAGGCGCGATGGGGATGAACGCGACGTCGATGCCGGGAAAGCGGCGGCCGATCTCCTTGAACATCGCCGGGTCGTAGCCGGTGTCGCCGGCGAAGAAGACGCGCTTTCCCGCGCCCTCGATGATGTAGCCCGTGTAGGCGTGGTTCCAGAGGGCGTCGATGCCCCAGCCGCGGCCGCCCTGGTGGCGCGCCGGCACCGCGGTGATGGTGATGCTGCCGACCTGCGCGGACTCCCAGGGCGCGAGACCCTGCTTGCGGGGCTGCTCGATCTCGTCCTCCCAGGTCTCGCCGCCCTTGGGGAAGAAGACGGCCGGCCGCGGCCCGAGCTTCTTCAGCGTCTTGGCGTCGAAGTGGTCGAAGTGCATGTGGCTGATGACGCAGGCGTCGATGCGCGGCAGCTCGCGGGGCTTGAGCGACGCGCGGGTGATGCGCGGGATGATCATCAAGGAGCCGCCCAGGTTCGGGTCGGTGAGGACGTAGCGGCTGCCCAGGCGCAACAAGACGGTCGCGTGTCCGGCCCAGACCGCCGACAGCGCGGAGGTCGGATCGTCGCGCGGCATGCCCGAAACGGCGGGCTCGCGCTGCGGGATGGGCGCCAGCGCGGCACAGGCGGACAGAGAGAGCAGCAGCGCGGCGAGCAGCGGGTTCTTCATAGGCTCCAAGCGGCGGGAGAGCGTCCAAGCTGGCGCCGGACGGCGGGAGGACATATTGACATGATGCAAGTCAAACGCGCGTGACCCGCGGCTCCTTCCGCGGCAGGACGCGGGAGGAAACGCATGGGTCACGCCACGATCGAGCTCTCGGACGCCAGCTTCAAGGAAGCGGTGGAGAAGCCGGGCATCCTCTTCATCGACTTCTGGGCGAGCTGGTGCGGCCCCTGCCGCTCGTTCGCCCCGGTCTACGAAGCGGCCGCCGAGAAGCACCCCGACGTCGTCTTCGGCAAGGTCGACACCGAGGCCGAGCAGGAGCTGGCCGGCGCCTTCCAGATCCGCTCCATCCCGACGCTGATGATCTTCCGCGACGGCGTCATGCTCTTCTCGCAACCAGGAATGCTGCCGGCCGCAGTGCTCGAGGACCTGGTTGGCAAGGTCAAGGCCCTCGACATGGAGCAGGTGAAGAAGGAGATCGAGGCGCAGGCGCGGCAAGAGGGGACAAGCGAGCAAGCCTGACAGGCCCTCTGCTACCCTGGCGTCCATGTCGCGAGCGCAGCTTGACCTGTTCATCGCCGCCTGGATGACGAGGCCCCCCGAGGCGCGCCCTTGAGTCCCACGGCCGAGCCGCTCGACTGCCAGCGCTGCGGCGCCTGCTGCTGCAACCCGGCCGAGAACCGCGCCGAGGGCTTCACCGACTACGTCGAGATCGAGCCGCGCGAGAAGCTCTTCAAGAAGAAGCAGCACCTCGCCCGCTATGGGGTCGCGAACGGCGCGGGCCTCGTGCACCTGAAGCTGGTCGGCACCGAGGAGCGCTGCGCGGCGCTCCACGGCTCGCTCGGCAAGAGGGTCAGCTGCGCCATCTACCAGCTGCGCCCGCGCGGGTGCAGGTTGGTCGAGGCCGGGAGCAAGCGCTGCCTGCAAGCGCGCGCCGATCTGGGGCTCTAGGCTAGCGGCAATGTCAGTCAAACAGGCGCCGGTGGGGTACCGGCCGCGGGCAGGCGGAAACCCGCCGCGAGGAACGGGCACCCACCCGACTTAGGTGGCTCGCTGCGCTCGCACTTTAAGAGTTTGCGTCGGGAGCCCTTGATCCTCGCGACGGGTTCCCGCCTGCCCGCTGCCTATTTGCCAGACATTGGGGAGAATTTGAAAAGGGAACCCAGTGGGTCAGCTTGAGTCTTCAAACGTGACCACCTGACGTCTCTTTTCCCCTCTCCCAATGTCAGGCAGATGGGCAAATAGGCCGCCGGCAGGCAGAGGGTCGGTCGCGGCTTTAGGGCAGCAGAAAATCCAAAAATGCGAGCGCAGCGAGCCACCGCATGCGGGTGGGCGCCCGTGCCGCGACCGGCGCTCTGCCGGCCGGCGGCCGGTCCCCTACCGGTGCTGATTTGACTGACATTGCCGTTCGCCGGCGGCCGGGCGGGCGCCAGGCAGGCCGGACGCAGCCCCTGGAGCCGCGCTCGTGCCTATTGTTGAGAGGTGCCCGAGCAGCAGCAAGCAGCGGCCTCCACCTCCGGGGCGCGGCGGCTCGCGGATTTCATCCGTGAACGCCGCGAGGAGATCCTCGTGTCCTGGGTCGAGGCCGCCCGGCACCTCGGGCCCGGTCGCGATCTAGGCCGGCTCGAGCTGCTCGACCACATGCCGGCCTTCCTCGACGAGCTGGCCGCGTTCGTCGACGACGTGCGCGCGGGCAACGATCCGCGCCCTTCCGACGAGCTGCCGCAGATCCACGCCCTCGAGCGGCTCGACGAAGGCTACGACCTGGCCGAGGTAGTCGCCGAGTATGGAGCGCTCCGCACCTGCCTGTGCGAGATCGTCGTCAGGGAGAACGCGCCGGCGATGCGCTCGGTGGAGATGCCGCGGCTGCACCAGGCCATCGACAAGGCCATCTCCACCTCGGTGGTCCGCTTCACCCTGGCGCGCGAGCGGACGCTCAAGGCGCTCGACCGCATCTCGACCGCGGCGCTCGCCCACCCTGACGTCGGCGAGTTCCTCGACGAGACCCTGCAGGTGCTGCTCGAGACCACCGCCGCGGTGGACTCGGTGAGCGTCCTGCTGCTCGAGCAGGGCGCGCTGCGCGTGCGGGCCTCGGCGGGCCTCGCGCGGAGGCCCTCGCCCGAGGCCGTGGTGCGCGTGGGCGAGTGCCTGTCGGGCCGCATCGCCGAGACGCGAGAGCCGCTCTTTGCCCGCGACTGCTCGACCGACCCGCGCGTGACCAGCGACGTCATCGCCCGCGAAGGCACGCACGCCATCTACGGCGTTCCCCTGCTCCTCGGCACCGAGCTGATCGGCGTGGCGCTGATGGGCTCGCGGACCACCTTTGAGTTCTCGCAGGAGGACCAGCTCCTCTTTCGCACCATGGCCGCGCGCGCGACCGCCCTCATCGTCCAGGGACAGCTCCGCGAGCGCGAGCACGAGCTTCGCCTCGCCCTGGAGAGGGACATCGCCTCGCGCAAGGCGGCCGAGGCCGAGCGCGAGCTGGTGCGCGAGCGGCTCGCCGCGGTGCTCCGCGCGCTGCCGGTCGGCGTCGTCCTCGCCGAGGCGCCGAGCGGCAAGGTGATCATGGCCAACGACGCCTTCGAGCGCATGGCCGGCCCGCTCCTCCCCGTCGCCACGCTCGCCGGGTACGCCGCCTATCACGGCAGCGCGCCCGACGGGCACCGCCTGGGCCCCAGGGACTGGCCGCTGGCGCGCGCGGTGGCCGGCGCCAACGTCAGCCAGCAGGAGATCCACTTCACCCGCGCCGACGGCACGCGCGTCATCACCGAGCAGGCCGCCGCCCCGATCCGCGACGCGAGCGGGGCCATCGTCGCCGCGGTGGTCACGGTGGTGGACGTGACCGCGAGCAAGCGCGCGCAGCAGGAGCTGCAGCAGGGGCTGCGCTTCCGCGACGAGATCATGGCGGTGCTGAGCCACGACTTGCGCACGCCTTTGATGGTGACCATGACCTCGGCCGAGGTGCTCGAGCGGCGGGGCGACCTGAACGAGAAGCAGGCGCGCATCGTCACGCGCATCCGCTCGAGCGGCGAGCGGATGGAGCACATGATCCGCGACCTGCTCGACTACTCCCGCGCGCGGCACGGGGGCGGGATGACGGTCACGCTCCAGAACGCCGACCTGAACGCCGTCTGCCAGCAGGCCATCGACGCGCAGCAGACGCTCCATCCGGAGTCGGTCTTCCGGCTGGTCTCGCCGGGCAGCGCCCAAGGGAGGTTCGACCCCGATCGGCTGGCGCAGGTGGCGCAGAACCTCCTCACCAACGCCGCGCGCCACGCAGGCAAGACTCCCATCGAGGTGCGCCTGCGGAGCGAGCCTGACTGCCTGGTGCTGGAGGTCCACAACGGCGGTCCGGCGATCTCACCGTCGATGCTGCCGCTGGTCTTCGAGCCCTTCCGGCGCGGCCTGCAGAGCGAGGGCGGCTCGAGCGCGGGGCTCGGCCTTGGCCTCTACATCGTCCAGGCCATCGTCTCTGCCCACGGCGGGACCGTCGAGGTGCGCTCGAGCGAGAAGAGCGGCACCAGCTTCCAGGTCCGGCTTCCCCAGCGCACCGTGTAACGACCGGGCCGGCCCCGCGTCTGTTCGCCATGGACGCAAACCTCGCCTTCGCCGCTCCGCTGCTGCTCTCGCTCGCCCTCGCGTCCGCCGCGCACGCCGCGCCGGCCGGAGTGCCGATCGTCATCGAGCTCTTCACCAGCGAAGGCTGATCGAGCTGCCCGTCCGCGGACGGGGCGCTGGCCAGGCTGGCCGGCACCGGAGCAGTGGCCGGGGTGGAGGTGCTGGCCCTGGAAGAGCACGTCGACTACTGGGACTACATCGGCTGGAAGGATCCGTTCTCCTCGCCCGCCTGGTCGCGCCGGCAGGCCGATTACCAAGGCGCGCTCGGCCGTTCGCGGAACTACACGCCGCAGATGGTGGTCGACGGGACCACGGAGCTCGTCGGCAGCGACGAGGAGCGGGCGCGCGCGCTCATCGCCGCCGCTGCCAAGGCAGAGAGAGGCGCGCTCTCGCTCGAGCGCAAAGGGCGGACCTTGCGCATCCGCGCCAGCTCGCTGCCCGCGCGCGACGAGCCGGCCGAGGTGCTGCTTGCCATCGCCGAGTCGGGACTGCAGTCCAAGGTCGAGGCCGGCGAGAACGCGGGCCGGACCTTGCAGCACGCCCCGGTGGCGCGCTCGCTCAAGCTGATCGGCGAGGTGAAGCCGGGCGAGGCCGCGGCGTCGCTCGAGGTCGAGCTCGACGTACCCTTGTCGAAATTACCGAATCAATTGCGCGCAATCGTCTTTCTGCAGTTATCGAAATCGCGCCGCATCATCGCGGCTGGCGCATTGGGTCTCTAGACGCAAGGTCAGGCAGATAAGCGCCGGTGAGGTACCGGCCGCGGGCAGGCGGAAACCCGCCGCTCGGAACGGGCGCCCACCCGCATTCGGTGGCTCGCTGCGCTCGCATCTTTGGATTTCTGCTGCCCTTAATCCTCGCGACGGGTTCCCGCCTGCCCGCTGCCTATTTGCCAGACCTTGGGGAGAATTTGAAAAGGGAACCCAGTGACTCAGCGTGAGGCCTCAAGCGGGACCACCTTACGTCTCCTTCATCCCCCTCCCAATGTCAGGCAAATGGGCAAACAGGCCGCCGGCAGGCAGAGGCCCGTCGCGAGGATTAAGGGCTCCCGCGGCAAGAAATCCGATCGCTGCGAGCGCAGCGAGCCACCTTGCGCGGGTGGGCGCCCGTTCCGCGCGGCGGGCCTCTGCCTGCCGGCGGCCGGTACCCTACCGGTGCTGATTTGACCGCATTGGCTCTCACTCGAGCTCGACTGTCTGGTAGCCGCCCTGCGCGTCGAGCACCGTGCCCCAGATCTTGTGCGAGGCTTGGTGCTCGCTGAGCCCGAACGAGAGCTGGTTGCCGATGCCGAGGTCGAGCCCGCGCAGCCCCTCGAGGGTGCCGACCAGCGACTCGGTGTCGAGCGCGCGCCCGTGCCGCTTGAGCGCCTCGATGAGGACGTTGGCGGCCAGGTAGCCCTCGAACGACACGAAGTCGGGCCGCTCGCCCGGCGCGTGCTTGGTCAAGAGCTCCTGGTAGCGCAGCGCCACGCTCGAGCGCGCGGTGGGCAGCGGCACCACCTGGGTGACGATGACGCCCTCGCCGATCCTGGGGTTCAGCTGCTGGAACTCCTCGGCGAGCGCGCTCGCGCCCACGAAGGAGACGCTGGTGAAGATCATGTCCGGCCGCTTCTCCTTCACCTTCTCGACGAAGCGCGCCGCCGCGCGATAGGCCGGCACCATCACCACCGCGCGGATGTCCTTGGCCGCGAGCACCTTGCCGACCGCGTCCTGCACGTCGGCGCTGTTGCGCTTGTAGCCGACGCGCAGGATGGTCGCGGGGTCGCGCTGGTACTTGCGACGCAGCTCGCTGGCCACGCCCGCGTACCCGGCGTCGCCATAGCCGTCCTCCTGCGCGAAGACGGCGATCTGATCGGGCTTCACGCGCCGCTGCTCGACGAGGTAGCGCACCACCGCCGCGGTCTCCTCGGCGTAGCTCGCGCGATAGTTGAAGACGTACCGATCGGGGGGATCCTTGCGCAAGAGCGGCGCGCCGGTGAAGGCGCCGAAGAAGAGCGTCTTGTGATCGAGCGCGAAGGGCGCGGCCACCGCGGCGGTGGGCGTGCCGACGTTGCCGATGATGCCGAACACTTTGCGCTTCTCGATCAGCTCCTTCATCGTCTCCTTGGTGCGGGCCGGTTCGTAGCCGTCATCGAGCGCGATCAGCTGCAGCTTGCGCCCGTAGATGCCGCCCGCTTCGTTGACGGCGGCGAAGGCCACCTCGACGCCGGTCTTCATCCCCCGGCCCAGCTCCTTGGCCGAGCCGGAGAAGGGCGCGCTCATGCCGAAGAGGATCTCGGTGTCGGTGACGCCATTGATGGTGGAGGGAGCGGTTGTCGCCGGCTGCGTGGCGGCCGACACTGCTGCGCGAGGGAGGGCGGGCGCTGCAGGCCCATCGCCGCGCTGGCTGATCACGACCAGGAGCGCCGCGACAGTGACCAACGCGGCCAGCACCACGAGGCTCACCACGCGCTTGCTGGCGGGGGCCGGCGGCGGCGCTGTTGGTTGTCGGCCGGTGGCGGAGAGATCCTCGATGCGATTGGTGTCCGAGCCCTCGGGTCCCTCCGAGCGGACGGAGGGATGGACCACCGGCGTCGCCGCCCGGCTCGACTGCGGCGTCGGCAGCTGGCGCACTCCCGCGACCGGGCGCACCGAGTCGCTCGAGGGCCTCTCCTGAGGGCCGCGCGGGACCAGCGCGGCTCCGTCGTGCGGACACACCGTCCCGCCGTGGTACTCGCGGCCGCAGGTGTTGCAGCGCATGGCGACGACGTTTCCGTTGCTCGGCACGGTTGGCTCCTTCGAATCGTTCGCGTCGGTCTGCCTGGCGTGCTGCGCCTCGTCCTCGAGCTGGGCGGCCTCGAGGATCAGCTTCTTCCACGGCTCAAAGATGGTCCGCTGCTGGCAGCGCACCTCTCGCTCGACGCGGAAGTCGCCCTTGTTCATCCGCAGCGCCGCCCGCACCGCGCCCTCGCCGATCAGGTCATCGAGGCGCGCGTCGACCACCGCGCCCCCTTCAATGAAGAGAACGCCGCCGTGGCCGTCTCCTGTACGCACGGCGATCGCGGCCGTCTCCTGCCTCATGCAGAAGAACTCGATCAAATCGGAGAGCGGGGTCGCCGCCAAATCGCCGGTCAGAGACATCTGCTCCTCTGCGCGTGCGGAACGAGGACGACGATAGATCGCAAACCCGGCATTGCAAAATTTGGCGAGCCAGGAAATTGGCCACACCGGCTTGAGTTTGATTACTGCAATTTTACAAGCCGGATATGCGGGGCTCGCCGGGCCTCGCGAATCCGCCAGGGCGGCGGGCGACGTAGTGTCCGCGTGGAACGAGAGGAGAGCAACGCGCTTGCAAGGCCCGAACGCGTGGCATACGACGGCCCCGTGCTCGAGATCCTCTTCGGCGCCTTGACCTCTCCCGACGACGACGCCGAGCTCGTGCGGCGCGTGGCCAACGGCGAGGCCGCCGCGCTGCGCACTCTCTATGAGCGCCTCTCGCCCCAGATCCTGGCGGTGACCCTTCGGGTGCTCCGCGACCAGCGCGAGGCCGAGGAAGCGGTGCAGGACGCCTTCGTCGAGGCCTGGAAGCGGGCAGGCGACTTCGACCGCAGCCGCGGCAGCGTGGTCGGCTGGCTCGTCTCCATCGCGCGCAGCCGCGCCATCGACCGGCTGCGCTCGCGCTCGGCGGTCGAGCGCCTCGCCGTCCGCGCCGCCGCCGAGCCGGGCGAGACCTTCGCTCCCCCGATCGAGCTGGCCGAGCGGCGCGAAGAGCGCACCCGCATCCAGGCCGCGCTCTCCCAGCTCACGCCTGCGCAGCGCGAGGCCATCGAGCTCGCCTACTTCGAAGGCCTCACGCAGCGCGAGATCGCTCTGCGGGCGGGCGAGCCGCTCGGCACCATCAAGTCGCGGGTGCGCACCGCGCTGCAGAAGCTGCTCTCGCTGCTCGGCGAAGGCGGGGCGCCATGACCTGCGCCGAGTTCCTCGAGGTGGCCGAGGCCTTCGCCATCTCCGCGCTCGACCCCGAGGAGCAGCGCGCCGCCGAGGCGCACCTGGCGGCGGCCTCGCACCAGGACTGCCCGCAAGCGCTGGCCCGCGCCGGTCGCGGCTGGGAAGCGCTGGCCCGATCGCTCCCGCCGATCCGTCCATCGGCGCAGGTGTGGGCCGTCATCGAGTCGCGAATCGGGTCGCCGCGCGCCGCGGCGCGACGGCGCAGCAGCTGGCCTCTGGGCCTGGCAGCGGCCGCCGGGCTGCTGGTGGCCGCGCTCTTCTATACGCGCGCCACGCAAGAGCGCGGACGCGCCGCCGCGCTCAGCGCGCAGCTCGAAGACTTGCGCGCACAGGTCTCGGGGCAGCGCCAGGCGCTGGCGCTCTTGCAAAGCCCCACCAGCATCGCCGTGCCGCTCGCGCCCCAAAGCGGCGCCGCCGAGCGCGCCAGCGCCATCCTCGACCTGGACCATCACGCGGCCCTGGTGATGGCCAGCGCGCTGCGGCTCCAGGCTGGCCGCGACTACGAGCTCTGGGTCATCCGCGGCGGCGCCAAGCTTCCGGCGGGGCTGCTGCGGGCGAGCGCGGACGGCTTTGCGATGGTCCACATCGACGAGCAGCTCTTGCGCGGCGGCGCCCCCGACGCGCTCGCGGTCACGCTGGAGCCAAACGGCGGCAGCCCTCAGCCGACCGGCGCCATCCTGCTGCTCGGCAAGGTGCCGAAGGCGTAGATCCGTCGCCGTAGACGGTCTGTCGAGCTCTCCTTCGTGGATCACCCCGCCCGACACTCTCGCCTGTCGAGACGCTGACGTGCCGCCGTCAGCACCTTGACGTGTCGCACGCTGCGACCACAGAGGACCTCGTGGCACCCGCCTTGCTCTGGTGTTGTTCGCCATGAGCCTCGCTGCCGTCGCGCCAATGCGCCTGACCTTCCCTGACCTCGTCTACGCCCAGGGCTCGCCGCTCGAGTCAGTCGTGGCCGCCTGCGAGCGCATCGCCCGGAGCAACGCCGCGGTGCTCCTCACCGGCGAGACCGGCACCGGCAAAGAGGTCTTCGCGCGCCTCGTCCACCGCTTGAGCGCGCGCGCCGCCGGGCCCTTCGTGCCGGTGAACTGCGCCGCCATCCCCGAGTCGCTCCTCGAGTCCGAGCTCTTCGGCCACGCGCGCGGAGCCTTCACCGGCGCCGCCGGACCGCGCCAGGGGCGCATCGCCCTGGCGGCGGGCGGGACGCTGATGCTCGACGAGATTGGGGAGCTGCCCCCGTCGATGCAGGCCAAGCTGCTCCGCGTGCTGCAAGACGGCGCCGTCGAGCCGCTCGGGTCCACGCAGGCGCAGCAGGTCGACTTCCGCCTGGTCGCGGCCACCAATCGCGACCTGGCCGCCGAGGTGGCCGCGGGCCGCTTTCGCGCCGACCTCTATTATCGATTGCTGGTCTGCCCGCTCGAGCTGCCGCCCCTGCGCGACCGTCCCGGCGACGTGCCCGCGCTGGCGCAAAGCTTCCTGCGCGAGCTCGATGAGCGGCGCCTGATCGAGCCCGAGGCGCTGGCGCTGCTCTGCAAGTGGCGCTGGCCAGGCAACGTGCGCGAGCTGCAGAACGTCATCGAGCGGCTCTCGGTCTGCGCTCAGGGCCCGTCGCTGCGCGCCGAAGATCTGCCCGACGACCTGCGCGACGAGGTCCCCTCGGCGCCGAGCGTGAGCACGGGCGACCGGCCCGCCGAGGCAGTCTTCTCGGCGCCCTTTGCGACGCCGCCCGCGCCCGCCGGGGCAGCGCCGCAGAAGCCGACGCTGCCGGTCGATCTGGCGGCGCTCATCCGCGACCTCGAAGAGTCGTACATCGCCGCGGCGCTCGAGCAGGCGGGCGGGAACAAGACCATCGCCGCCGATCTGCTCGGGCTGGGCCGGACGACCTTGGTGGAGAAGCTTCGCCGCCGCGCGAAAGACGCAGCTTGAGATGCGGCATGGCGGCTGCACTGTCATGAAGGCGTGACCGCCGCCGCCACCATCCTGACGATCGCCCTGGCCGCCGCCGCCGCGAGCGATGACGCCAAGGTCGCTCCGCTCACCATCGCCACCGAAGTCGAGCGCGTGCCGCTCGGGTCCGCGCGCGCGACCGCGGTCCGCGTCTCGGCCCTCACCCGCCAGATCTTCGTCACGCCGCGCGCGGGCGAGCTGGGCGCTCTCTTGAAGGCGCTGCGCCGCAGCCGGATCTGCCCGACGGCGGAGAAGCAGGGCGCCGACGCCGTCCTCACCTGCCGCTCGAGCAAGCTCGATGTCGCCCTCAGCGAGGGCGGGCGCGCGCTCGATCTGCGCCAGCTGCGCGGGCTGCCCTGGCGCGACGCCGAGGACGGTCCTCCGCGCTTCACCTACGACCCGGCCGCGGTGGGCCTCGGAGGCGGCTGCCCGGGCGACACCCTGGCGGGCCGCGGCGAGTGCCTGCTGACCGCCGGCGACTTCGAGGAGGCCGAGCGCCTCTTCACCAAGGCCTTGGCCACCTCCTCCGAGAAGGCGGCGGCCGCGCTGCGCCTCGGCGATCTGGCGCTGCGCCGCAATGCGGTCGCCTCGGCCCTCGACTTCTACGAGGCCGCCGGCGCCTCGGGCCCCTTTGGACAGCTGGCCGTGCAGCGGCGTCACGAGCTGCTCGGCCTCGCCGAGAAGGAGCTGCACCTCGATCGCGATCGCGTGCCGGAGGCGATGCTGCCCGAGGTCGATCTGCGCCGCGCCCGCTCGCTCGCCTTCGCCGGCCGCGCAGGCGAGGCGGCGCGCCTCCTCGCCCAGCGGATCGGCGATCAGCCAACTCCCGCGCTCTGCGCGGCCACCGACAAGCTCTGCCGCCGGCTCGCGCTGGTGGCGCTCACCTCGCAAGACCGCGCCGCTCGCGCCGAGGGCCTCGCGCTTTATGCGTCGCTGCCGGCGCGCGCCGCTGGGGCCCTGGCCGCCGAGCTGGCCGAGGCCGCCGCCGATGTCGCCGCCGAGCTTGGCGCTCCGTTGTACGGCGCCAACGCGCTCGCGGCGACCGTCAGCGCCGCCCCGCCCCAGGCGCTCGCCCACCACCTGCTGCGGGCCGCGGAGCTCTTCGAAGAGGCCGGCCAGCCCGCGCGCCGCGACGTCATCCTCGAATACGCGAGGCTGCGCCTGCCCGAGAGCGTGTTCAAGAGCGGCGGCTTCACGGCGCTGCCCGGCAACGCAGCGCCCGCGCCGAGCGCCGCGCACGAGTCCAGCTCCGATGAAGGCGCGACCAAGGAGCTGGCCGCGGCCCGGGCGGCGATCTCGGCGGCGCAAGGCTCCGGCACGCTTCCCGCAACGAAAGAAGGGACGCCATGAAGCTCTTCGATCCCACCCTAGACCTGCTCTCCCGCTCGATGGACGCGCGCATGCTTCGCCACGGCGTCCTCGCCGGCAACCTCGCCAACGCCGAGACCCCGGGCTACCAGCCGCGCGAGGTGGACTTCAACGCCGCGTTGGCCCAGGCCGCTGGGCACGGATCTCCCGCGTCGCCTCAGCTCCCGTCGATGCCCGCGCACGAGGGCTTCATCCCAGTCGCGCAGCCTCCGCAGCCTTCGGTGGTGAGCGCCGGGCCGCAAGTGATCGACAAGCCCGGGACGTCCTCCGCCTCGATGGATGGCAACAAGGTGGACTCCGACCGAACGCTGGTGGACCTCGCGCAGAACGCCCTGCAGTACAGCGCGGCCGCGAAGGCCGCCGGCAAGAAGCTCGCGCTGCTGCGCTACGTCGCCTCCGACGGCAACGCCTAGACCTTCGAGGTTTCCCAATGGACTTCTTCTCCGCACTGCAGATCAGCGCCTCCGGCCTCGCCGCAGAGCGCACCCGCGTGGACACGGCGACCTCGAACCTCGCCAACGCCGAGTCCACGCGCGGGCCCGACGGCAAGCCGTACCAGCGCCTGGACCCCGTGCTGCAAGCGGCGCCCTTCGAGTCCGCGCTCGGCGAGGCGCAAGGCAGCGCCGGGCCGATGGGCGTCAAGGTCGCCGAGATCGCGCGCGACGAGTCGCCGGGCCGGCGCGTGTACAGCCCCGGCCACCCCGACGCCGACGCGCAAGGCTTCGTCACTTTTCCCAACGTGAACCCGATCCACGAAGTCGTGAACCTCGTCTCCGCCTCGCGCGGCTACGACGCCAACGCGACCGCCGTGGAGACGCTGAAGACGATGGCGCAGCGGGCCCTGGACATCTCGAGGTAGCCAATGGACGGAATCCGGAATCTCACCATCGCGCCGGAGCTCGGCGAATCAATCTCGAGCGCCACCGGCGCGGGCAAGAGCGCTGGCCCAAGCTTCGCCGACGAGCTCGGCAAGGCCATTGGCGGCGTCGAAAATCTCCAGCTCGACGCCGACAAGAAATCGGAGGAGGTCGCGCTCGGCGGCGGCAACCTGCACGAGACCGCGCTGGCGCTGGAGAAGGCCGACATCTCGCTGCGGGTGATGACCAAGGTGCGCAACAAGCTCGTCGATGCGTACTCGGAAATCATGCGGATGAGCGTGTAGCTTGGACGCCCTCCTCAAGTCGTTCAAGGAGATGCCGCAGAGAGTCCTCGGGCTGCCTCTGCCCCTGCGCATCGTCGTCCTCGGCGGCGCCGCGGCGCTCCTGATCGCGCTCGCGCTGGTGTCAAGCGTGGCCAGCTCGAGCGAGAGCTTCCAGTACGCCTTCACGAACCTGACCGCGGAGGACTCGAGCGAGGCGGCCTCGCAGCTCAAGGCCTCGGGCATTCCCTTTCGCATCGAGGCCAACGGCGCCGCGCTGGCCGTCCCGGCGAGCAAGGTCCACGACGTCCGCTTGCTGCTCGCCAGCGCCGGACTCCCGCGCGGCGGCGGCGTCGGCTTCGAGCTCTTCGACCGCGGCGATCTCGGCGTCTCCGAGTTCACCCAGCGGGTCAACCTGCGCCGCGCCCTCGAGGGAGAGCTGGCCCGCACCATCGGCCGGCTCGCGGCGGTGCGCTCGGCGCGCGTCCATCTGACGATGGGCGAGAAGGGCCTCTACCGCGACGAGGACAAGAAGCCCTCCGCCGCGGTGGTCGTGAACCTCCAGCCCGGCCGCACGCTCGGCGACAAAGAGCTGGCCGGCGTGCGCCACCTGGTCTCGTCCGCCGTCTCTGGCCTCTCGGCCGAGCAGGTCACAGTCGTCGACGGCAAGGGCACCGTGCTCGCCGCCGAGAGCGGGCTCGGCCAGGCGGCGGCGCAGAAGCAGCGCGACATCGAGCGCGACCTCGAGGGGCGCATCGTCAGCCTGCTCGAGCCCGCCGTGGGCCAGGGCGCCGTCATCGCCAAGGTGACCGCCACCGTGGACAGCTCGGAGGTCTCGAGCCAGGAAGAGAAATTCGATCCCGAGGGCGCGGTCCTGCGCAGCGAGCGAAAGGTCGCGAGCCAGCAGCAACAGCAAGATCGCAGCGCGGGCGGCGTCGCCGGCGCTGCCGCCAACCAGCCGCTGCAGCAGCCGAGCGCGGGCGCGGGGCTCCAAGGCGGAAAAGGCTCGAACGCGTCCACCGACGACTCGGTGAAGAACTTCGAGATCTCCAAAGTCACGACCACCACCGTCCAGCGCGGCCCGCGGCTGCGGCGGCTCTCCATCGCCGTGATGGTGGACGGCTCGCAGGGCAAGCCGCGCGCTGACGCCGAGGTCGCGCACTACGGCGAGCTGGCCAAGCGCGCGGTGGGGTTCGACGGGACCCGCGGCGACGTCCTCGAGATCTCCAGCCAGGTCTTCGCCAAGGCAGCCGAGGCCCCCGCCGCCGCCATCGTGCCGCCAACCTTGGTCGAGACCGCCAGGAACGTGGCGCCATTCGCCATCGGCGGCGTCATCGCCCTGGCGCTTTTGGCCATCGCCCTGCGCCGCCGCGGCCCCGCGCCGAAGACCATCTCGCCCAAGCTGCCGGCGCTGGTGTTGAAGCCCGGCGCTCGCGTCGCCGACATCGAGGCCCAGCTCGCCAGCGCCGCGGACGAGCTGCCAAAGCCCGTCGCCCCGCCGCTCGGCCTGCCGGACCCGAGCGTCGTCACCCGCGACAAGGCCCGCGAGTTCGCAACGCAAGACCCGCAGCGCGCGGCACACCTCTTGAAGGCTTGGATCCAGAACGATCTGGAAACCGAGGCGCGCAATGGGTGAGAGCCAGCCGATGAGCAACGCTGCCGAGAAGCGCGAGCAAGCGGGGCCCGGCGCCAGGCGCGCCGCGGCGGTGCTGCTCGGCCTCGGCCCGGCGCTGGCGGGGCCCATCTTCCGCCAGCTCGGCGAGGTCGAGCTGCGGCAGATCGCGCTCGGCTCCAAGCAGCTCAAGAAGGAGCCGCAGAACGCGGTCCCTGACGCGCTCTCGCTCTTCGTGGACTCGATGAACCGCGTCGGCGGCGACGCCTCGGGCGGCGACGACATGCTCCGCCAGATCGCCTCGCAGGCCCTGGGCGCGGACGCCATGCGCCGCGCCTTCGACGGCGTCGCGCCGCCGCCTCCGCCCGATGAGGTGCTCGGGCCCATCTCCCAAGCGGACCCGGAGTCGCTGGCGATGGTGCTCTCCCGCGAGCAGGACCAGACCATCGCGCTCGTGCTCAGCTCGATCGCGCCGGAGCGCGCCGCGGCCGTGCTCGACCGCTTGCCCCCCGAGGTGCGGCCCCAGGTCGTGCGCCGCATGGCGACGATCGAGTCGGTCGCGCCGGAGGTGCTGCGCGAGGTCGGCCAGGCGCTGGCCGCCGAGCTGCGCGCAGTGGTCGCGGGCGGCATGCGCAAGGTGGACGGCAAGAGCGCCGCGCTCGAGCTCCTGCGCCGGAGCCCCACTGCGCAGCAGGGCGAGATGGTGGCCGCCATCGAGAAGGACGACCCGGCGCTGGCCGCCGATCTGCGCTCGCGGCTCTTCACCTTCGACGATCTGCTCGGGCTCTCCGACCGCGATCTGCAGTCGATCATCAAGGAGCTGGACATGGCGAGGCTCGCCATCGCGCTCAAGGGCACGGGGGCCGAGCTCAAGCGCAAGTTCATCAAGAACCTGTCCACGCGCGCCGGCCAGATGCTGAACGAGGACCTCGACGCCATGGGCGCGGTGAAGCTGGCCGCGGTGGAAGAGGCACAGAGCGAGATCTCGCGCATCGCGCTCTCCTTGGCCGAGGAAGACCGCATCACCATCGTCCGCCCCGCCGACAAGATGCTCTAGCCCGATCACATGAAGACTCCCTTCGCCGCCAGCGCCTCGCACGAACCGCGCACCCCGCGCTTCCTGCTCGGCGCCGCCAACAACGACGCCGCCCAGCACCACGTCTTTGCAGCCGCGACCCAGGCCGACGGGCTCGAGCGCCGCGGCGCCGGGCACCGCGCGCCCGAGCTGCAACAGCCTCTTCCGCCGCCTCCCCTGGCGCCGCCTGAAGCCGTCGTCGAACACGGCGGGGCCGCGCTGGTGGCGGCCGAGCTCGATTCCTTGCGCCGCGAGAGCGCCGCGAGGCTGGCCGCCAGCGTCGATCGGCTGCAGCTCACCGGCGCCCGCCTCGCCGAGGAAGCGCGCGCCGACGTCGTCGAGCTGGCCTTCCAGATCGCCCGGCGCATCCTCGACGGCGAATTGCGCGCCTCGCACGAAGCGCTCTTTGGCCTGGTGCGCGCCGCCGTGCGCCGCGTGGGCGATGCGCGCCGCGTCTCCATCCGCTTGCACCCCGCCGACGCCAAGGCCGTGCAGGTGGCGATGGACACCGGCGAGCCCACGCTCGTCTCGCTCACCCGCGTCGAGCTGCACGCGGACCCCACGCTCTCGCTCGGCGATTGCCTCGTGGACTCGGACGCGGGCCTCGTCGATGGCCGCCTCGAGTCGCGCCTCCAAGAGCTGCGGCGCGCGGTCGATCTCGCCGCCGAGGAGATCACGGCGTGAGCCTGCTCAACCTCAACGCCATCAAGGACGCGCTCCGCACCAGCGAGCCCTTGCCGCTCTCGGGCCGGGTGGTGCGCATCTCGGGCGTGCTGGTCGAGGCCTCCTTGCCCGGCGTCGCGGTCGGAACCTTCTGCGAGATCGCCACGCCCGACGGCGCGCACGTGCTGGCGGAGGTGGTCGGCTTCACCGGCGCCACCGCTCGCCTCCTGCCCTTCTCCAGCCTGCAAGGCATCGGCGAGGGCGCGACCGTCGTGCCGCGCTCGACGGCCTCGCGCGTGCCGGTCGGCGATGCGCTGCTCGGCCGGGTGGTGGACGCGACCATGCGGCCGATCGACGGCGGCCCGACGCCGCTGCTCCGCGCCCACGCGGCCCTCGACGCCAATCCGCCGAACGCGATGGAGCGCCGCCGCATCAGCCGGCCGCTCTCGCTCGGCATCCGCTCCATCGACACGATGTTGACCTGCGGCGAAGGGCAGCGCCTCGCGGTGATGGCGGGCCCCGGCGTCGGCAAGAGCGTGCTGCTCGGCATGCTGGCCCGCTCGGCCGACGCCGACGTCATCGTCTGCGGGCTGGTGGGCGAGCGCGGCCGCGAAGTGCGCGAGTTCATCGAGCGCGACCTGGGCCCGGGCCTCGCCCGCTCGGTCGTGGTCGTCGCCACCAGCGACGAGCCGCCGCTCTTGCGCCTGCGCGCCGCCATGGCCGCGACCGCGCTGGCCGAGCACTTCCGCGCCCGCGGGAAGAAAGTGTTGCTACTGGTGGACTCGCTCTCGCGCGTGGCCATGGCCCAGCGCGAGATCGGCCTCGCGGCCGGCGAGCCTCCCACCAGCAAGGGCTACCCGCCGTCGGTGTTCGCGCTCTTGCCCCGCCTGGTCGAGCGCGCCGGAAACGACAAGGGCCAGGGCAGCATCACCGCCTTCTACACGGTGCTGGCCGAGGGCGACGATCACGCGGACCCCGTGGTGGACGCGGCCCGCGCGGCGCTCGACGGGCACATCGTCCTCTCCCGCAAGCTCGCCGAATCGGGACATTTCCCCGCCGTCGATGTGCTCGCCTCCGTCAGCCGCGTGATGTCCGACGTCGTCACCCCGGACCACCGCGCGCTGGCCCGCTCGGCGCGCGACTCCCTGTCCGCCTATCGAGACTCGGCCGACCTGATCGAGGTCGGCGCCTACGTCCAAGGCGGAAACCCGCGCGTGGACCGCGCGCTCAAAGTGGTGCCGCTGCTCCAGGCCTTCTTGCGCCAGGAGCCCGACGAGCGCTGCCCGCTGCCCGACGCGCTCGGGCTCTTGCGCCGCGCGCTCGGCGCCGAGGTGAAGCATGCGTAGCGCCCTGGCCTCGCTCTGTGCCGCGCTGGCAATTCTTGCCTCGACCGCCGCCAGCCCCGAGGCGTCGTCGGAGAAGGCCGCGAACAAGGCCGACAAGAGCAGTGAGCCTGCCGCCGAGGAGGGGATGGCCCCGGCGCTGACGCGCAGGGCGCTGACCGAGGAGCTGCGCGAGGCCGCGAGGCGCCGCGAGAAGCAGCTGGCCGCGGGCCGCGCCGTGGGCGAGTCGGTCGGGCAGCAGAGGGAGCAGCTCGAAAAGCTCGGCAAGGAGATTGCCGCCGCGCGCGCTGCGCTCAAGGTCGAGACCGCCCGGCTCCTGCTCGTGATCGAGCGGGCAAGGTCTCTCCCGCGCGCGACCGTGGCCAAGGTCGAGGTGCCGCCAAAGCCCGCCCCGCCGCCGCCGCCGTCCGTGGTCGAGGGCCCGCAGCTCGATGCCCTGGCCAAGTCGTTCAAGTCGATGCGCACGGATCAAGCGGCGACGCTGCTCAAGGGCTTGCCCGAGCCGCTCGCCGTCGCGCTCCTGCGCAGGCTCAAGCCGGCCGACGTCGGGGCCGTGCTCGACAAGCTCGAGCCCAAGCTCGCCACCGCCTACATCTCCGCGCTCGCGCGACCGGCCGAGGCGCGCCCATGATGAAGCTGCCCCCGCACGCGCCCGCGCTCCCGCTGCACCCAACGGGGCCCGAGCGCGACCCGCACCCAGCGCGCGGAGCCGCGCCCAAGGCCGACGCGCCGCGTTTCGCGGCCGATCTCGACGCCGCGGTGCATGCCCTCCCCGAGCCGCCTCCGGCAGGCCCGCCAAGGGCGGCCGCTCCCCACACGGCGGCGCCGCAGCCGCAGCCCGCGCAGCCTTCCCCGGCCGCGCCCCAGGCGGATGGAAAGTCCGCACCGAGGACCGCCAAGAGCGCCTTGGCCGCGGCTGCAGATCACTTCGACAAGATCGACAGATCCGATAAGGGCGCCGAGGAGACGCCGGCCGGTGGCAAGCAAAAGAAGGGCGCCAGGATCGTGGACACCGGCGCGGCCGCGCTCTCGCTGATGCTGCGCGCGGCGCCGCTCTCGCCGCTCCCCAAAGAGGCAGGCAACGGCGTGGCCAAATCGAGCAGGGCCGCGCCAGTGGCGGTAGAGCGCGCCAAGGCAAGCGAATCGCAGCAAGCCTCGCAGCCCGAGGCCGCGGCCAAGAAGCCCGCGCTCGCCCAGGCCGCGCCGGAATCAGGGCCGCGACCGGCCGCCACTCCCCAGCCAATCGCCGCGCCCCGCGAGATCGCCGCCCCGAAGGAGACCGCCGCGCCCGCGCCCGCGCTGGCGGCGGCTTTGCAGGCTCACAACCTCGACGTGGACCCGGGGATGCACCTCACTTTGCTGCAGAGCGCGGCGCACCTCTCGATCCAATCGGGCGGCGGGGAGGCGCCGCTGCGCCTGCACCTGCGCGTGCGCGACGGAGTGGCCGACGTGCGGCTCGATGCCGGCTCGGCCGTGACCTTCGGCGCCCGCGCCGACGAGCTGAGGTCGGCGCTGGCGGGCCAGGGGCTGCGGCTCGGCTCGTTCGAGGTGCCCTCCAGCGCACAGGCAGACCTCTCCGGCGGCGACCTGTCCCAGCGGCAGCGCGCTCCCGAGGCGCCGCCGGAAGCGCCGTTGCAGCCGGGCGCGCGCGCTCCCGGCCCGACACTTTCACCGGCTCGCGCCCCGCGCGCGGGCCGCATCGACGTGGAGGCCTGATGACCATCGCATCGCTCAACAACAACGCGGCGAACGTTCCGCCGAGCACGCTCACGCCCACCGGCTCGAACGCGCTCGGCAAGGACGAGTTCTTGAAGCTGATGATGGCGCAGCTCGCGAACCAGGACCCGACCGCGCCCGCCGACAGCCAGGCCTTCATCGCCCAGCTGGCGCAGTTCTCCAGCGTCGAGCAGCTGCAGGGCGCCAACTCGCGGCTCGACAACTTGCTGCTCGCGCAGGCCTCGGCGTCGCAGACCGGCGCGGCCTCGCTGGTCGGAAAGAACGTCAAGTACACGAGCGACGCGCTGACGCTCAACGCCGGCCAGGCGACGACCCTGACCGGCACGCTCGGCGGCGCGGCCGCGAAGTCCACCGCCACCATCGTCGATGCCAACGGCAAGGTCGTGCGGACGATGCAGCTCGGCCCGCAGGCGGCGGGCCCCGTCGCCGGCACCTGGGACGGCAAAGACGATGGCGGCAGCCCCCTGCCCCCCGGCACCTATCACTTGAGGATGGCCGCGACCGACGCGAGCGGCAACGCAGTCACGGTCACGCAGCAGGCCAGCGGCCTGGTCACCGGCGTCTCCTTCGCCAACGGAGTCCCCTCCCTGATTGTCGCCGGCAACACGGTGGCGATGAACACGATTATCGAAATCGATCAACCGCACTAGCTTCTCCAAATTTTTGCAAACCCTTCCCAGGAGCAACGCATGTCCCTCCTCACTTCGCTCTACACGGGGGCCTCCGGCCTCGAGACCTCGAGCCAGGACCTCTCCGTCATCGGCGACAACATCGCCAACGCCAACACCATCGGCTTCAAGCAGAGCCGCGCCGCCTTCGAGGACCAGCTCTCGCAGACGCTGATCGGCGATGTCGGCACCAGCCAGGAGGGCCTGGGCGCGCGCGTCCAAGCCGTGCGCACCATCGTCAGCCAGGGGTCGCTCACCTCGACCGGCGTGGCCACGGATCTGGCGCTGCAAGGCAACGGCTACTTCGTCGTCAAGGGCACGCACAACGGGGTGGACGGCAGCTTCTTCACGCGCGCCGGCCAGTTCAGCATCGACAAGTCCGGATACCTCGCCAACCTCGACGGCCTGCACGTGCAGGGCTACACGGCGGACGTCAACGGCACCATCGGGGGCGGGCTCTCCGATCTGGCCCTCGGCGCCGCCACCTCGCAGCCGAAGGCGACCAACAACATCGCGCTCAAGGGCAACCTCCAAGCCGACGCCGTGGTCCCGCCGGCGTGGGACCCGGCCGCGCCCGAGACCACCTCGAACTTCTCGACCAGCGAGACCGCCTACGACTCGCTCGGCAGCGCCCACCAGATCCAGGTCTATTTCCGCAAGACCGGCGCCGGCGCCTGGGAGTTCCACGCCATGACCGATGGCGCTGGCATCCAGGGCGGCACCGCGGGCACGCCGTCGGAAGTGGCGGCCGGCACGCTGGCCTTTGACGCCACGGGCAAGCTGTCGGCGCAGACCCAGACCGGCTCCTTCAACCCGATCGGCGCCACCCAGCCGCAGACCTTGAACCTCAACTTCGGCGACGCGACCGGCGTCGCGGGCGGCACCGGCCTCGCCGGGATGACCCAGTTCGCCTCCGCCTCGGCGACCAGCTACCTGAGCCAGGACGGCGCCGCCGCCGGCGTCCTCAACGGCGTGCAGGTGCAGAGCGACGGCCGGGTGGTGGGCTCGTTCTCGAACGGCCAGAGCCGCGTGCTCGCGCAGGTGGCCATCGCAAACTTCCAGGCCCCCGACCAGCTCCAGCGCGCGGGCGGCAACGTCTTCGCGCAGACCGTCAACTCCGGCGACCCGAGCATCGGCGCGGCCGGCACCGGCGGCCGCGGCAGCATCACCGCCGGCGCGCTCGAGCAATCGAACGTGGACCTGGCCGGCGAGTTCGTCCACATGATCGCCGCCCAGCGCGAGTTCCAAGCCAACTCAAAGACGGTGCAGACGGCGGACTCGCTTCTCCAGGAGCTCATTCAACTCAAGCGCTGAGTCATTCTTGATCCTATCGGCCATCGACGGCCACAGGCGCGCGGCGGCACCGGGCCCCGCGCCTCGCGCGCACTGCCACTGAGAGTCACTTGCCGGCGGCACCCAAAAGCCGCCGCGCACCTGTGGCCGTCGCTGGCCTGTTTGGGGCGATTTGCAACTTGAGTTGAATGAGCAGCCGAACCGAGTTCGCCCTCTTTGGAAGAAGCCGCGCGAGTGACACCGCTGGACGGCTTTTTTCGATAATCAAAGCAACGTTGGTCAGGCACGCCAAGAGGTCGGGGGCCAGGCGCACGTCCGCCGACGCTTTTGGGTGCCGCCGGCAAGGAACACTCAGTGGAAGTGCGCGCGAGGCGCGGGTCCCGGTGCGTCGGCGGGCGTGCGCCTGGCCCACGACCGGAACCAAAGTGCCTGACCGACGTTATCAGCCCGCACGGGCGTGCCGAAGAATGTTCCGGAGGCACGCATCATGGTGAAGCTGACCCGGTTCGACGGCCGCGAGGTCGTCGTCAACGCCGAGCACATCCTGACCGTCGAGCGGACGCCCGACACGATGCTGACGCTGACCACCGGCGCCCACCTCATGGTCAAGGAGCCCGTGCCAGACGTGGTGGAGCGGGTGCGCGATTGGCGCTCGAGCTGGTTTTCGCGCCCGGCGGAGGAGTAGCCCATGGACATCATGACCATCGGCGGGATCGTCCTCGCCATCGCTTGCATCCTCGGCGGCCAGGCGCTCGAAGGCGGCCACGCGGGGTCGCTCGTGCAGGCCACCGCGGCCATCATCGTCATCGGCGGCACCGCCGGGGCCACCATGGTGGGCTTCCCCACCAAGGACTGCCTGCGCGGGCTCAAGCTTGCAAAATCTGCCTTTACCGAAAAGGTGGTCTCGCTCGACAAGCTGATTACCCAAATTGTCGATCTGGCGTCGCTGGCGCGCAAGGACGGCGTGCTGGCGCTCGAGGGAAAGCTGGCCGAGCTGGACGATCCGTTCCTCAAGAAGGCGCTCGGGTTCGCGGTGGACGGCGTGGACGCGGCGGTGGCGCGCGACGCGCTCGAGGTGGCGGTGGACGCCGAGTTCGAGGAGAACGCGGTGGCCGCCAAGGTCTTCGAGTCGGCGGGCGGCTACGCGCCCACGGTCGGCATCATCGGCGCCGTGCTCGGCCTCATCCACGTCATGGAGAACCTCTCGGACCCCTCCAAGCTGGGCGGCGGCATCGCCACCGCCTTCGTCGCCACGGTGTACGGCGTCGGCCTCGCGAACCTCATCCTCCTGCCCATGGCCGCGAAGATGAAGCGCAAGCTCAACCTCGAGAAGGAGCGCAAGACGCTGATCGTCGAAGGCGTGCTGGCCATCCAGGAAGGCATGAACCCGCGCGTGCTCGAGCAGAAGCTCAAGTCCTACGCGGGCAGCCATGCGACCGACCACGGCGCGGGCGCGCCCGCTCTAGCGGCAGCGAAGTAAGGGGCGGGCCATGGCGCGCAAGCACAAGCACGAGGAGCACGAGAACCACGAGCGCTGGCTGGTGAGCTACGCCGACTTCATCACGCTGCTCTTCGCCTTCTTCGTCGTCATGTACTCGGTGAGCCGCGTCGACAACAAGAAGCTGTCGCAGGCGGTCACCGGCATCCAGTGGGCCTTGCACTACCAGGGCTCGGGCGGCGTCGCGGCGGTGCCCATCTTCGAGGGGCCGCCGTCGGAAGGCGGCTGCGTGGTCAACATGGGCGTCTCGGCCAAGGCGCCCTCGGGCAACGTCAAGCTCGCGCTCGAGGCGGTCCAGCGCAAGATCGAGCGGCGGCTGCGGCACCAGCTCATCGATCGCAACGCCACCCACGAGGTGGTCATCAGCATGGAGGGCAAGCGGCTCGCGGTGCGGCTGGCCGCCGCCCACTTCTTCGACGCGGGCCAGTCGGCGCTGCGGCCCGAGGCGCTGCCGGTGATCGACGCCATCGGCGCCGAGCTGGCGGAGCTCGGGCGGCCCTTGCGCGTCGAGGGCCACACCGACGTCGCGCCGCCCTCGGGCTCGCGCTACCGGAACAACTGGGACCTGTCGGCTTCGCGCGCGGCGACGGTGGTCTCGTACCTAGAGGGGGCGCACCACCTCAAGGCCGAGATGCTGACCGCGGCGGGGATGGGAAGCGCGCACCCAATCGCAGACAACGGCACACTGGAAGGGCGCGAGCTCAACCGGCGCGTCGAGCTGGTGGTCGAGCTGGCCCCCGAGGACGCGATGAGGCTGGCCGCGAGGTAGAGGCGCGGCGATCGCCACGGGCCTGACGCGCGCGGCGCCAGCGAGGCGTCAAGGGCCTGACGCCGCCGCGTTCCTCCCTCTGAGCACGAGCCGGCACGGCGCTTGCGATTGTCCCTCGCCGAGAGGGCCAGTCCATGAGCGAGTCCGCCGAGACCCCAGCAGTCGTCGCAGTCGCCCCGCCCGCCAAGGCCGGGAAGATGTTGCCCATCCTCACCATCGTCAACAGCGCGGGCATCGCTGCCGTGCTCGCCGTGGTGATGCTGAAGATGGGCAACCCGGCGTCCGCCGCGCCCGCCGGCAAGGCCGTGCCCGCCAAGGCTTCCGGCCATGGCGAGGCCGCACCCTCGGGCCACGAAGCCGCGCCGGCAGGTCACGGCGAGGCGGCGCCCGCGGGCCACGGCAACACCGAAGGCGGCGGCGCCGAGAACGCGGTGGGGCCGCTCGTCAAGCTCCCCGACTTCGTCATCCACCTGCGCGACAGCGACGCCGATCGCTATGCGCGCATGTCCTTCGAGGTCGAAGTGGGCGGCGAGAAGGACAAGACCGATCTGACGGCCCGCATCCCCATCATCCGCGACGTCTTCATCGCCTACCTGTCCGACCGCACGCTCGAAGAGCTGCGCGGCAGCGAAGGGCTGACGCTGACCAAGGCCGCGCTGGTCAAGAAGCTCACCGGCGTCGTCCCCGGCGTCCGCGTGCACGGCCTCTACATCACGGATCTGGTGATGCAGTGAGCGGAGTGACGCTCAATCAGGACGAGCTCGACGCCTTGATGGTGGCCATCCAGGATGGCCGCGCGCTCGCCGACGCCGAGGCGCCGAAGACGGCCGCGGCGGCCGCCACGCCCTACGACCTGACCAGCCAGGACCGCGTGCTGCGCGGGCAGATGCCGACGCTGGACGCCATCAACGAATCGGTCGCCTCCATCGTCGGCGCGGGTCTCGGCGGGCGCACGCGCCTGGCGCTGAAGGTGACCGCAGCGCCAACCACCCTGCTCAAGTTCGTGGACTTCAATGGACTGCTGGCGAACGCCGGCGCGCTCTGCGTGCTCTCGATGGGGCCAAACCTCGGCCTCGGCTTGTGCCTGCTCGAGCCCGGCCTGCCCGAGGCGCTGCTCGCCGCCGCGCTCGGCAATCGCAAGCCCTCGGCCCCGAACGCCAACGGCGCCTCGCCCAATCGCCGCGACCTGACCTCGGTGGAGCAGCTGGTGCTGCGCCGGCTGCTCGCCATCCTCACCGACGCCATCGCCGCCCAGTGGGCACAGGTGCTCCCGCTCAAGCCACAAGTCCTGCGCTTCGAGACCGACGCGCGCCTCGCCGTCATCGCGCCGCCGAACGAGCTCGCGGTGGTGACCTCGTTCGAGATCTCCGGCGCCATCGAAGGCCGCCTGCAGCTGGTGCTGCCTTACGCCACGCTCGAGCCCGTCAAGCAGCGCCTGGCCGCGCCCGCCCAGCTCTCGCGCGGCGGCGACCAGCGCTTCGCCCTCGCCATCGAAGCCGAGGTCGAGCAGGTGAGCGTCGAGCTGCGCGGAGTGCTCGGCAAGACCATCGTTCCCTTCTCGCGGATGCTGGAGCTGACGGTCGGCGACGTGCTGATCCTCGGCACCGAGGAGGGCTCGGCGCTGCCCATCCTCGTCCAGGGCCGCGTCAAGATGATGGGCACCCCGCGCGTCGCCGGCGGCAGCCTCGCCCTCTCCATTTCGCAAGATCTGCGCGAGCACGCGCTCCAAGCCCTGGCCCGCGCCAACCACTCTCGGAGGAACGATGGACCCGCAACCCCGGCAGCCTGATGCCAAGGGACGACGACTCGAGCTCCTGCTCGACGTTCCGCTCGACGTGACGGTGGAGATCGGCCGCGCTCGCATGTCCATCCAGGACCTGCTCGCCGTGGGCCCGGGCTCGGTCATCGAGCTCGACAAGCTGGCCGGCGAGCCGCTCGACATCCTGGTCAACGATCGCCTGGTCGCGCGCGGCGAGGCGGTGGTGGTCAACGACAAGTTCGGCGTCCGCATCACCGACATCGTCAGCCCGTCGGAACGCATCGCGCGGCTTCGATAATTTTCGGTCACCGAAATGTTTGCCTCCCTCGCAGCGCCGATGACCGAGCCCGGCATCTCCCTCTCGCTCGGCGGGGGCGGCAGCTCGGCGGTCAAGCTCTTCTTGCTCCTGACCGCGCTCTCGTTCGCCAGCGCGCTCCTGGTCTCGGTCACCTCGTTCACCCGCATCATCATCGTCATGTCGTTCTTGCGGCAGGCGCTGGGCACGCCGCAGCTGCCGCCGAACCAGGTGCTGCTCGGGCTCTCGCTGGCGCTGAGCTTCTTCGTCATGGCGCCCACGGCCACCAAGGTCTACGACGGCGCGCTCGGGCCCTACCTCGACGACAAGCTCGGCCCTGGCGAGGCCTTCCTGCGCGCCTCGGGCCCGGTGCGCGACTTCTTGCTCCACCAGACGCGCGACGCCGACATCCGCCTCTTTTACGAGGTGTCCGGCAAGGGCCGCCCGACCCGCGGCGAAGAAGTGCCGCTCTCGATCGCGGTCCCGGCGTTCATGGTCAGCGAATTGACCACGGCCTTCCGCATGGGCCTGTTCATCTACATCCCGCTCTTGCTCGTCGATCTGCTGGTCGCCGCGGTGCTGATGTCGCTCGGCATGGCGATGGTCCCGCCGACGCTGGTCTCGCTGCCGCTGAAGATCGGCATCTTCCTCCTCGCCGACGGCTGGCACCTGCTGGTCTCCTCCCTGATGCGGAGCTTCGCGTGACCCCCGAGCTCCCCACCGCGCTCCTGCGCGAAGGCCTCGCCCTGGTCGGCGCCACCTCCGCCCCGCTGCTCCTGGCGCTCCTGGTGGTCGGCCTCGTCGTCGGCGTCCTGCAGGCGGCGACGCAGATCAACGACCCCGCCGTCAGCTTCGTGCCGCGCCTGGTCGCCGCCATCGCCGCCCTCTGGTTTTTGGGCAGCTGGATGATCCACCGCTTCGCCACCTTCTTCGCCACCGCGCTCGAGCGCATGGCCGGCTGATGCCACTGTCCCTCGCGTACGGCTTCGCCCTCATCCTCTTCCGCGCGGGCGCGCTGTGCGCGGTGGCTCCGTGCCTGGGCGCCAAGGCCGTGCCGGCGCGGGTGCGGCTGGCGATCGCCATCATCCTCTCCTTCGCGGCCGACGCGAGCACGAGCTTCGTCTCCATCGAGCCGCCGGCGGAGCTCGTCGATCTGGCCGCTGCCGCCGCGCGCGAGACCATGGTCGGCCTGTGCGCGGGCCTCGCCGCCCGCTGGGCGCTGGACGCCGCCATGGCCACAGGGCAGCTCGCCGGCACCGCCATGGGCCTTGGCTACGGCACCATCCTCGACCCGAACAGCGGCGCCGAATCGGCGGTGATGGGCGAGCTCTTCTCGACCACCGCGCTGATGCTGGCCGTCGCGCTCGGCGTGCACCGGGAGGCGGTCGCCTGGCTGTGCCGATCGTTCCGCGAGATCCCGCCCGGTGCCCACATTCCGCTCACCGACCTCGCCATTCGAGTGGCCGCCGACGCCATCTCGGCCACGGCCCTGGCGGCCCGGATGGCTTTCCCCTTCCTCGTCGCCATCACCTTCGGCCACGTGACGCTCGGCCTGCTCGGCCGCGCCGGGCCGCAGCTGAACCTCTCGAGCATCGGCTTCTCGGTGGCCATCCTCGCCGGCGGCGCCGCCATCTACCTCTTTGCGCCGCAAGCCGCCGAGGTGGCCGCGCACGCCGCGGTCTCGGCGATGAGCGGCCGCTGACCTCGCATGGCTGACGACGAGGAAAAATCCGAGGCCGGGTCAGAGCGCCGGCTGCGGCTCGCGTACGAAGAGGGGCAGGTGCCCATCGGGCGCGACGCGGCCTCGCTCTGCGCGCTGGTGGCCGCCGTGGGCGCGCTCACGGCGGTGGCGCCGCGGGTCAAGGACGGCCTCGTCGGGGTCGTCACCCACGCGCTGCGCGAGCTGCCGACCACGCCCATGGCGGACCTGCCCGTCGCCTCGCTCAAGGCCGCGCTGCCGCTGATCCTGGTGATGGGCGTGGCGGGCCTCGGCGCCACGGTGGCGACGCTGGCGCAGACGCGGGGCGGCTTCTGGTTCGACCTGCTCTTGCCCGATCTGTCGCGCCTGATCTCGGGCGGCAAGCTCAAGCGGCTCTTCTCCGCCGACCTCGCCATCGACACGTTCGTGGCGCTCGTCAAGTCCCTGGCGGTGGCGTGGGCCCTCTGGAGCGCGCTGCGCGACGACTTCCTGACGCTCGGCCGCCTCTTCTCGGCGCCGGCCGGCGCGCAGCTACCGGCGCTCTTTGGCCCGCTCGGGAGGGCCTCGGGAAAGGTCCTCGGCGTGCTGGCGCTGCTCGCTGGCGCAGACCTTGCTCTGCAGCATCTGCGATTCCGCAAGAAGGTCCGGATGACGCGCCAGGAGCTCAAGCGCGAGCACCGGGAAGAAGAAGGCGACCCGCTCCTCAAGTCGCGCCGCAAGCGTCGCCACCGCGACCTGATGAAGGGACTGGCCAAAGTGGAAGTGCCGCGCGCAGATGCCGTCATCGTCAACCCGACCCACGTGGCGGTGGCGGTGCGCTATCGGCGCGACGAAGGCCGGGCCCCGCGCGTGCTCGCCAAGGGCAAGGGCGAATTGGCCGAGTACATGCGCGACCTCGCCCGCGGCAACGGCGTGCCCATCGTGCAAGACATCCTGCTCGCCCGCGCGCTGCACAAGCGGGTCAAGGTCGGCCGCGAGGTGCCAGCCGATCTGTTCAAGGGCGTGGCCGCCGTGCTCGCCTTCGTCTACCGCGTCACCGGCCGCATGCCGGGCGGCGCTGCGCGGAAGCCCACATGAGCGAATTGGCCAAGCCGAAGGCCTCGGGAGAGGCGCTCCTCGCGCTGGCCGTGCTCGGCGTCCTGGCGCTGATGATCGTGCCCTTGCCCGCCGTGGGCCTGGACGCGCTGCTGGCGCTCAACGTCAGCGTCTCCATCGTCATGCTGCTGGTCGCCTTGGGCCTGCAGCGGCCGCTCGACTTCTCCGTCTTCCCTTCGCTGCTCCTGATCACGACGCTCTTCCGGCTGGGCCTGAACGTGGCCACCACGCGGCTCATCCTTCTGCACGGCAGCGAAGGCCCGCAGGCCGCCGGACACTTGATCGAGGTGTTCGGCCGCTTTGCAGTCGGCGGCAGCTTCATCGTCGGCGCGGTGGTGTTCTTGATCCTGCTCATCGTCAACTTCGCCGTCATCACCAAGGGCTCGAGCCGCGTCTCGGAAGTGTCGGCGCGCTTCACCTTGGACGCGATGCCCGGCAAGCAGATGGCCATCGACGCCGATCTGGCCGCCGGCATCATCGACGACCGCGAGGCCAAGGGCCGCCGCGCACGGCTCGAGCAAGAGGCCGAGTTCTTCGGCGCGATGGACGGCGCCAGCAAGTTCGTCCGCGGCGACGCGGTGGCCGGCCTCGCCATCACCGCCATCAACATCGTCGGCGGCCTGGCCGCGGGCCTGCTCCGCGATCACCTCTCGCTCGCCTCGGCCGCCGAGACGTACACGCTGCTCACCATCGGCGACGGCCTGGTTTCGCAGATCCCCTCGCTCCTGGTCTCCACCGCGGCCGGCATCGTCGTCACCCGCGCCGGCGGCGGATCGGATCTCTCTACCCAGCTCGGCGTGCAGATCCTCGGCAACGCCCGCGCGCTCACCATGACCTCGGGCGTGCTCGGCCTCTTTGCGCTCTTGCCCGGCATGCCCACGGTGGCGTTTCTCGGCTTGTCGGGCGGCGCCTTCGTCCTCTCGCGCCGCGCCCGCGCCAAGGCCGCTGCGCCCAAGACCGCCGCCGCCCGCAAGGACGAGCCCAAGGTCGAGAAGCTTCAAGACTTGCTCGCGCTCGACGTCCTCGAGCTGGAGATGGGTTACGGCCTGCTCGGCCTCATCGACGTGGACAAGGGCGGCGAATTGCCGGGCCGCGTGACGGCGCTGCGCAAGCAGATCGCGACCGACCTCGGCGTCGTCCTGCCCTCGATCCACCTGCGCGACAACCTGCGGCTCGAGCCGCATGAATATCGCCTCAAGCTGCGCGGCATGGAGATCGGCCGCGGCGCCGCCTACTCCGACCGCTTCATGGCGCTCGACCCCGCCGGCGGCCAGCCCGACGTCGGTGGCATCGCCGCGCGCGAGCCGGCCTTTGGCCTCCCCGCGGTCTGGGTCACCGCCGCCGACAAGCCCGCAGCGGAGGCGCGCGGCTTGACGCTGGTCGATCCCCCGTCGGTCCTCACCACCCATCTGTCCGAGCTCTTGCGCAAGAACGCCCACGAGCTGCTCGGCCGGCAGGAGACGCAGGAGCTGCTCACGCTCACCGGCAAGGAGACGCCGAAGCTCGTCGAGGACACCGTGCCCGGCTCGGTCACGCTCGGCGAATTGGTGCGCGTCCTGCGCGGGCTCCTGCGCGAGGGCATCTCGGTGCGCGACCTGCGGACGATTCTGGAGGCCGTCGCCGACAGCGCGCCCCGCAGCAAGGACATCGTCTTTCTCGTCGAGCAGTGCAGGCGGCGCCTGGCGCGGCAGATCACCGCCCGGGTCTCGGACGGCACGGGCGTGGTGCACGCGCTCACGCTCGACCGCGCCGCCGAGGAGACGCTGCGCCAGAGCCTCGGCTCGCACGAGGGCGAGGCCGCGCTCAGCCCCGATGTCGAGACCGCGCGCAAGCTGGTGCAGGCGCTGCAGACCAAGGCCGCGGCCCTCTCGACCGCAGGCAAACCGGCCGTGCTGCTCGCGCCGCCCGATCTGCGCAAGCCCCTCTTTGACTTCGCCTCGCGCTTCGTCGCCGACCTCTGGGTCGTGTGCGCGCGCGAGCTCACTCCTGGCACCTCGATCGAGCCGGCGGGCGCGCTCTCGCTCAACGAGCTCGCGAGGGCCGCATGAGGCAGACCATGGAACGCACGGCTCCGGACCAGGCAGAAGGCCTGCGCGAGATCGTCGGAGCGCGCCGGACGCCACTGCGCGTCGTGGCCGTCACCTCGGGCAAGGGCGGCGTCGGCAAGACCAGCGTGGCCGCGAACCTCGCCGTGCTGGCCGCGCGCGACCGCCGCGTCCTGCTGCTCGACGCGGATCTGGGCCTCGCCAACGTCGAGATCCTCTACGGCCTGACCCCGCGCTTCCACCTTGGCCACGTGCTCGAGGGCAAGGCGCGGCTGGAAGAGGCGCTGGTGCGCGGCCCCGGTGGCGTGGCGCTGCTCTCGGCCGGCGCCGGCGCGCCCGAGGCCTCGAGCATGACCGACGAGGGACGCCAGTCGCTCCTGACCGCGCTGGAGGCGCTCGAGGACCGCTTCGACCTGGTGCTGGTGGACTCGGCCGCTGGAGTTGGCGAGAACGTCCTCTTCTTTGCCGGCGCCGCGCAAGAGGCGGTGCTGGTCATCTCGCCCGAGCCGACCTCGCTCTCGGACGCCTACGCCGCCGTCAAGTCGCTCTCGCAGCGGACCGGCCTGCGCCACTTTCGCGTCTTGGTCAACACGGTGCCGAGCGAGGACGCCGCGCGGCGGACGTTTGAAAAGCTGGCGCAGGTGACCGGCCGCTTCCTCAGCGTGCGCCTGAGCTATCTCGGCAGCCTCCCGCGCGACGAAAATGTCGGCCGCGCGGTGCTCTTGCAGAAGCCCGTCGTCGAGCTCTTCCCGCGCGCGCCGTTCTGCCGCGCCTTGCAGATCGCGGGCGACGCGCTGCTCGACGGCCCGCCGCCGGCGCCGGTCGACGGCGGCCTGAAGTTCCTCTGGCAGCGCCTCCTGCGCGAGTCCAGCAGCGCCCACCTTGGAGCGACACCATGACCCGCGCCCTGGCCACTTACGGACGCGCACCTGAGTCCGACGGCGAGCTCGTCGCCCGCTACTCGACCACCATCGACCGCCTGGCGCGCCGCTGTGCCTCGCGCACCGGCGGCGCCGTGACCTCCGACGACCTCTGGTCCGCGGGCGCGCTCGGCCTGCTCGACGCCGCCGGCCGCTACGACGCCGCCAAGGGAGTGCGCTTCGAGACCTTTGCCGAGCACCGGATCAGAGGAGCGATGATCGACGAGCTGCGCCGCCTGGACCACCTGCCCCGCCGCCTGCGCGAGAAGACCGACTCGGTGGCCACCGCGCGCAAGGCGCTGGCGACCGAGCTTGGCCGCCCGCCTTCGACCGAGGAGCTGGCCGGCAAGCTCGGCGTCGATTGCGAAGAGGTGGACGCGCTCGAGGCCTTCAGCCAGCCCATCCTGCCGCTCGACCCCAACGTCCCGCTGGTCTCCGAGCAGCCATCGCAGCACGAGCTGTTCGAGAGCCGCGAGAACGCGGGCCGCCTGGCCGCCGCGATTGCAACTCTACCGGAGAGACTCAAGACGGTATTAGGTCTGCACTATATCGAGGGCCTTACTTATCGCGAGATCGCCGGTATCCTCCAAGTCAGCGAGCCGAGGATTTGCCAGATCCACGCCGAGGCGATTGGGAAGCTGCGCGGAATCATGACGGACAGCGACTCCAACTGATCCGGCCGCCTGAGGATCGATTGCACTCGTCGAGGCAGGATTGACGCTCCTAAGGCGTCCGCTATGCTCGGCGAATGAAGAAGCCAGCGCTCAAAGAACTCGCCAACGCGGTGCGGAGTGACCTCAAAGAATGCGGCACGATCCAGATCTGGGGCGGTGACGTCGTGCGCCCCAATGACGAGATCTTCGACATCGTGCACGTCGCGGCCACCGGACCCGCCTTGGAGCTCAAGCTGAGCTGGGGCCCGCCGGAGTCCAAGCGCGAGGAGATCCTCCGCATCGACGATCCCGGCGAGGTCGAGGTGTCCAAGGGCTCGCTGATCATCAAGTATGCGAGCCACATTCGCTGGGCCGGCGGCGACTTCCCCCCGCACGCCGGCTCCTCAGACCCCGCTCTCCTGCTCCGCTGAACCCCAAGCCCGCCCAGGACCCACCATGCCAACATCGACGATTCGTGCCGTGGCCTTCCTGGCCGTCGCCGGCCTTGCAGCCGCACCGGGCTTTGCCAGGGATCAGCAACCGAAGCCCAAATCCGGAAAGCCGTCGGCGCCTCCCGGCGGCGCGGGAACCGGCGGGTCTGGATTCGGCCAGGACCAGAACTATGGCTGCGACCTCTCGCACGCCACCCTCACGGCGTGGAAGCCGGGTGGCTCCGTCGTTCCCGCATCCGTGGCCAGCAAGCTGAAGCTCTTGGCGACCTATAGCGCGAGCGGCGGGCCGAGCGTCTGCAAGAACCTCACGCCGCGGAACTACATCGTCAGCCCCGACGGCGGCGGCAATATCAAGACCGCTGACCTGGTGGTCGCGACGCAGGATCTGCCGATCTATCGCGCGTACTCCAAGAAGCCTTTCACGTGCAGCGGCGCCGCTCCAGCCGCGCAGTATGGCGCGTGGTGGAGCTTCCAGAGCCCAAAATCCAAGCACGACTATCGCGTGCGCAACGCAGTCTGTCCTTCTTGGAACGACTTCTCGATGAAAGAGACCTGCACGTTGAAGAAGGGCACGGTCGTCGCCGTCGGCCCGACGCAATCAAAGACCAGGTGCGATCTGGGCCCGAATTGCGCCGCCAAGCCCGCCGATTGGCCGGTTGATTACAAGGCCAGCAATGAGCTGCAGGTGCATTTGAACCTGCGCAGCCGCCTGGCCGCCGACATCGGCAAGTTCCTCACCAATTGCAAGACCAGCGCCTGGCCGGGCGCCGAGTTCAAGCCCGCCCCGACCAGCTCGACCGGAAACGCCCACGCTCCGGGCGGTAGCGGCCGTCCTCGCCCGGGCACGACTCACTAAGTCAACTCAACCCTCTCAGTCAGGGTTGTTTGATAGAAGCAAACCGACGTCGCTCTCAAGTTACTCAACAGGCAGGGCGGCGGGCAGAGGTCCGGCGCCGCTTTTGGCTCCGGCCTATCTCAATTGAGTTGGATCACATAGGCCGGTGGCGCCGGTGCGGCGACGGGCCTCTGCCCGCCGAACTGCCGATCGATCTAGTACGCCTGCCGAAGCGAGAGATCGATTTGCGCCCGCAGTCGCCTGAGCGCCAGCGACCGCGCGTAGAGCAGCAGGAGCCCCGACGCGGGCTTGCCGTTGACCTTGACGGCCACCGACTTCACCGCGATGCGGCCGTGGTGCCCGGGAGGCCACCCGGCGAGGACGGCGGAGGCGGCGGTGGCCCATCCCAGGGGGCCGGGCCCACCGAACGATTGGCCGTCGATGACCACCTCGAGGCCGAAGGGGAGCGTGCCGCGCACGTGGACGTCCACTCGCTGGCCGCGCGCGGAGAAGCGGCGCATGGCGGCTTCCAAGGAAGCGCCGCAGCGGACGGCGAGGATGCGCCCGGCGGCGCCGGTGCGGAGGATCACCTGCGCCTCTTGCAGATATTCCTCGAGGCCGTCGAGGCGGACCACTTCGCGGAGCATGCCGTCGGTGGAGTCGGCGGTGAGCACGCTCGCGGTCTCGGCGGTCAGCTGCTCGGCGCGGCACTCGAGCACGGCGGCGCCGAGCGAGCTGCGCGGCTTGCCGAGCTGGTCCGGCGAGAGGGAGAGGTCCGGCGCTTCGGGATCGACGGCGCAGCGGCGGGGGCGGCGGGCGAAGCTCTCGAGCGGAAACGACCGCACCGAGCCGGAGCCGACCAGCAGCACGCGGCCGCCCGCCTCGATGGCCACCGAGGTGCCGTTGGCAGCGTGGGTCTGCGCCAGGTTGGCGGCGCGGCGCAGGCGGCTGGCGGCGACCAGCGCCTCGGGCAAGCGGGGAAGGATCTCGGTGGCGCGGCCGGCAGCGGCGTCGCGCAGGGCGCGCTCGACGCAGGCGCGGGCGGAGAGCGGGCGCGCGGTCGGCCTGCGGCCAGGTGCCAGGCGCAGCGCCACGCCGGTGCCCAGGCCCAGCGAGCGCGAGGCGCCGCGGTTGAGCGGGTCGAAGGGAGGCCCTGGGACCTCGGCGGGGTCGAGCAGCAGCACCAGCGTCTGGCGATCGACCGGCGCGCTCATCCGCGACTCGACCGTCTCCATCGCGCGCTGGTCCACGGTCTGGCGGCAGAGCGTCTCCGCGAGGCGCCCCTCGGGGAACAGCTCGGCCACCGCGGGCAGCAGCGCGCGCGGGACGCCGGGCCCCAAGGCAGTGCGGCAAGCCTGCGCCCAGAGCGGGTCTGCGAGCGAGCGGCGCAAGCGGCGGGCGCCGAGCGCGCACCTCGCGGAGAGAGCGCGCGCGGTGGCCAGGGCCGCGCCGGTCGAGAGCGGATGGGCCGCCCCGAGTGCGCGGCGGGTGAGCGGCCGATCGCTGGCGAGGGCGACGGCGGCGCGGAGCAGCGAGGCCAGGGTCTCATCGACGCCGAGCCAGAGCGCGCAGAAGAGGTCCGGGTCGGAGAGCGCGCGGGCCGGCGGCAGATCGGTACCGGCGCGGGCCAGCGCGACCGCCGGGCACGAAGGGCTCGAGCGCGCGGCGGCCAGCAACGAGGCGGCCACCAGCGGCGTCGGGGCCGCGGTGAAGAGGTCGCGCATGCCGTCGTCGTCGAGGGAGCACTCGGGAAGCGGCGTCACCAGCGTGGCCGGCACCTTGCCGACCAGCGTGGCGCCAAAGGCGAGCGCGCGGTGGACGATGGCCGAGTGCACGCGCGGCGCCCGGCCGATCACCTCGACCGCCAGGTTGGCGCCGCTCTGGGCGAGGATCTTCTGCGCCGCGGCCAGGCGCTCGCGGACCCGCTCGTCGTCCGCCGCATCGCCCCCGGCGAAGACCGCCAGGACCAGGACCTCGCCGTCGGCGCGCGGGACGGCGATCAGCGCCTCGATGAGCGCGCGGCCGCGCTGGAGGCGGAAGGGCGGCGGCAGGTTGAACGAGCGCGCGAGCGGACCCCAGCCCGGCCGGAAGCGCATGCCGTGGATGCCCGGGGCCTCGCCCTTGAGCGCCGGGAGCTGAAAGCTGCCGTGGAGGAGCACCGGCAGGAGCTTGAGCGCCTCGGCCGTGCGGTGGTTCACCTGCTCGCGCAGCCAGCGCGACCGCCAGCGCAGCACCGCCGCAGACGCGCTGGCGTTGTGCTGCTGCGGATGCTCGTCGCGGTCGGCCTGGGCGAGAGCGGTGTTCACGGCGCGGCCGTTCCGCTCGCGAGCATCCGGCGCACCAGGTCCGCGGGGTCGGCGGCGTGGACGTCCTCGGGGACGCGCTGGCCGTCGGCGATGCAGCAGATGGGCTTGCGAATGAGCTCGATGGCCGAGAGCACGCAGCCGGGGCCCGCGGCCTCGTCGAGCTTGGTGAAGATCAGCTTCTCGGGCCGCAGCGTGGCGAAGCGGGCCGCGCTCAGCATCATCTGCTGGTGGCCCTCGGAGGCGGAGAGGACCAGGTTCAGCTCCACCTCGGGCACCGCGCGGATGAGGCCGGCCTGGGCGGCGATGGCCTGCAGGTCGGAGCGCCCGGCGGTGTCGATCAGCACCACGTCAGCCGAGGCGCTGCGCTCGACCGCGTCGCGCAGTTCGCCCACGCTGCGCGCGGCGATCACGGGGACGTCCAGGATCTCACCGTAGCGCTGCAGGTGTTCGCGGGCGCCGATTCGATAATGGTCCACGGTGATGAGCGCGACCCGCGGGCGCGAGCGCAGCATCAGCGCGTGGGCGGCGATCTTGGCGATGGTGGTGGTCTTGCCGACGCCGGGCGGGCCGATCATCGCCATCACGCGGCGGCGGCCGGGCAGCCAAGGCGGGCGGCTGACGATGATCCGATCGGCCAGCGCCTCGCGCAAGAGCTGCAGCGCTTGCGGCGTCCGCTCGACGCGCGAGAGGCGGGCGGCGGCGACGATCTCGCTCGCCAGCTCCGGCTGCACGCCGCGCTCGACCAGGAGCTGCTGCAGCGGCGGGCCGTCGTGGACGCTCCCGCGCCGCGGCTCCTCTGCCGGGCGGTTCTGGGCTTGCTCGAGCGCTTCGCGCGTCTCGTCGAGCAGGCGGCGGAGCGCGCGCAGCTCGGCGGAGACGCCGTCGCCCTGCAGCGAGCGGACAAAGGCGGGCTCGCTGCGCGGCTGGTGGCGCTGCTGCTGTTCCTGATGAGGATCCGGCGGCTGCTGCTGCTCTTGCTCGGAGCGGCGGGGCTCGGCCTGCTCCTGGGTCTTGCCATAGGCCCCCGCGAGCGCGCGGGGCGGCGGGACAGGCATCGAGAGCGCGGCGGTCACCTCGACCTCGGCCCTGCCGAAGAGCCCGCGCAATTCGCGCGACGAGAGGATGATGGCCTCGGGCCCGAGCGCGGCCTTGACGGCGCTGAGCGCGGCGCGCGTGTCCGGCGCGCGGAAGGTGCGGACTTCGGCGTTCATCGAGCCTCCGGGAGACGACATCACTGCACCTGGGCGGCGTGGCCGTCGCGCAGCTTCTGAAGCAAGTCCTGGTCCTCGGCGGTCTCGTTGAAGAGCGCCTCGAACGACGGCGCGGCCTTGCTAGGCGCGCGCTGGGTGAAGAGCGCGCGCAGACCGCGGCCGAGCGCCTGGCCGATGGGCCTGGCGGGCGCAGCGCCGCGCTCGTCCTCGCGCGGCGCCTCGCGCGCGGGCAGCTCGGCGCGGTGCGAGGAGCGCATCTGCGACTCGCCCTCGACGTACGGCGCGGTGATGGGCGTCAGCATGGTGAGCCCGGCCTCGCTCGAGGCGAGCAGGACCGTCTGGCCATGGACCCGCGCCAGGATGAGCGAGCGCTTGGGCCCGACGCTCTCGGTCTCCAAGACCTGGAGCAGCCGCCCGCCCGCGGCCTTCTGGCGGCGCCCGAGGGCGAGCGCGACGCCGGTCGCGACCAAGAGCCCGAGGCCGATCAGATAGAGGCGCGAGGTGGGCTCGGCGGCCAGGGGCGCGGGCTGCGTCACGATCTCGACCTTGGGGGCGGGAGCCAAGCCAGGCAAGTTTTCCAGCGCTGCTGTAGCGCTGGCCAGCGACGCGCGGGTCGCCGCGGCGGCCGCGCTCCGGGTCTCCTTGAGCGCGGGAGGAGCGACCGCTGCGACGGCGGGCGCGGTGGCGATCGGCGTCGCAGTGGCGATCGGCGTCGCGGTGGCGATCGGAGTCGCGGTCGCGGCGGGCGCCGTGGTCAGCGGGGCGGCCGCGGCATCTTCTTGCGCTGCCTTGCCGCACGCGGCCCGGACCAGGAGCCCCTGCGCGTGGGTCTCGATCTGCACCGGGCCTTCGCAATCGACGCCCTTGCCGATCGGCACCTCGACGCTGATTCCTCCGCCCCAGACCCGCTGCGCCTGGATGTACCGATGGTGGTGATGGAAGGTGACGCGGAACTTCTCCAGCGTCGCGCCCTCCACCTTGAGCTTGAGCGCGCGGTTCTCCATCACGCCGGTCGCGGCCTTGAGCGGCCCCTCGGCCGAGATGCGCACGGTGAGCTCGCCGTCTTCGCGGGAGGCGTCGATGTCGGACACGAGCAGCGGGGTGCCCGCGGTGGCGGCAGCAGCGGCGGCGAGCAGAGCGAGAAGGGGCATGGATGAAGTCCTCCGCCGCTGCTCTTCCGCAAGGATGATGCCGAAGCGAAAGTCACTCGCAGGATCGGCGGTTCGGCCGGCAGAGGCCCGTCGCCGCACCGGCGCCACCGGCTCCTGGCGCTCGCGGTCAGTCCAGGGTGCCGGAGCCAAAAGCGGTGCCGGACCTCTGCCGTCCGCCCCGCCTAGAGAGTCTGCACATTGTGGGAGGACTGAATTTGTAAAACGGCGTCAGGGGTCTGACGCGCTAGCTCGATCGTCAAGCAAGTGGCGTCACGAACCCGCTGCTCGCCACTTTGCTGACGAGCGGGTGACGTCGCAGGAACGGCCCCGGCTCTTCCCGAGGCCTCGCTCTGGATCAAATCGGGGGAGTGGTACGAGGGGCGAGAGCCCCTTGTACAGCGAAGGCGCGGCAGCGCCGCAGCCCCAGAAGATCGAGCGGCGAAGGACCGCGCTAGCCGGCGCGCAAGAGGAGCGCGATGGAGTCGTCCTGCTTGCGCTCGGCGCGACCTTCGACCAGGCGCTGCTCGTCGCGCTTGCGGTCGGCGGCGCGGCGGACGATCTCGACACCTTGATGAGCGAGCTCGCACGCGGCGCGGGCCTGCTCCTTCTTCTGCTCCGCGCGCTGCACCGTGCCCTGGGCCGTGCGCACCTCGGTGAGCGCGCGCCGGTGGGCCTCTTCCGCGATCAGCCACTCGCAGGCGCTCGCCCTTCCGCGCGCGTCGTGCGCGGCCTTGCTGCGCGCCTCGGCGAGCACCGTCTCGGCGCTCTGCACCGCGCGAGCGGCCTGCGCCAGCACCACCTGGGCCGCGTCTTCCTTGCGCTCGCGGAGGCGGACGACGACGTCGAGGCGGGTAGGCTCGGACATGCCCTCCTTGGTCGGCGGCCAACCGCAGCGCTTGAAGTCTCTGCGAGGCCCACCCGCCCTCCCGTCAGGGAGCTGTCGAAATCGCTGGCGCGGGTCTTGCTGAACATCGGCCGCATGGCAGACGGCCTCTACGTTGGAATGTCCGGTGCGGTGGCGCGAGCGCAAGAGCTCGAGGCCATCGCCGACAACCTCGCCAACGCGCAGACGCCGGGGTTCAAGGCGGCGCGGCCGGCCTTCGAGGCGCTGCTCGCGGAGGGCGCGTCCTCGAGCGATCGCGCCGCGGTGGCCGCCGTGAGCACGGGCACAGACCTCCGCCCGGGGGTCCTTTCGCGCACCAACCAGCCTCTCGACGCCACTCCCGACGAGGGCGCCTTCTTCGCCGTCAAGACCGCGCAGGGCAAGGTGGCCTTCACCCGCGATGGCCGCATGTCGCTCGATGCCGACGGCCACCTGCGCACGGCCGCCGGACCTCTCTTGTCGGTGCGCGGCGAATTGATCCGCGTGCCGCCCGGCTCCAAGGTCGCGCTCGACGCCAATGGCCTCGTCACCGCCGACGGGCTGGAGGTCGATCGCATCGCCGTCTTCCAGCTCCGCGGCGCGGTCGATCGCCTGGGCCCGTCCGTGCTGACTTCGGGCAAGGGCGGCAGCGCGCAGATCTCGGAGACCAAGCTGCGCATCGGCGAGATCGAGCTCGGCAACGCGCCGCCGCTGGAAGCGGCAGTGGCGATGATCTCGGCGCAGCGCCACTACGAGACCTCGATGCAGGCGATCGAGACCTACAAGAAGCTCGGCGACCGGGCCAACGAGCTCGGCCGCGTCCGTTAACGAAAGTTATCGAAGGAGCACACGATGCTTCGCTCTTTGTTTACCGCGGCGACCGGCATGGAAGCCCAGCAATTGAAGATGGACGTCATCGCCAACAACCTCGCCAACGCCAGCACCACCGGCTACAAGAAGCAGCGCGCCGAGTTCGAGGATCTGCTCTCGGAGACGATGCAGTCGGCCGGCGCCGCCGACCCGCGCGGAGGCACCGCGCCTGCGCCGCTGCAAGTGGGCCTCGGCGTGCGCACCGGCTCGACCAGCCGCTCGTACACGCAGGGCGACATGCTGCACACCTCGGGCTCGCTCGACGTCGCCATTCAAGGCGATGGCTTCTTGCGCGTGCAGCTACCGAACGGCGACAACGCGTACACCCGCGCCGGCAACTTGCGGCTCGACTCGACCGGCCGCCTCGTGACCCAGAACGGCGAGCTCATCGACCCGCCCATCCAGGTGCCGCCCGAGGCCACCCAGGTCGCCATCGGCGCCGACGGCGTCGTCACCGCGCAGGTCGCGGGCCGCACCGAGGCGCAGAACCTCGGCTCGCTCGAGCTGGCGACGTTCACCAACGTCAACGGCCTGCACAGCCTGGGCAACAACCTCTTCACCGCCACACCGGCGAGCGGAAACGCGCAGATCGGCAAGCCCGGCCAGCAGGGCCTCGGCACGCTGCTCCAGGGCTATCTCGAGAACGCCAACGTCAAGGCGGTGGAAGAGATGATCGACATGATCTCGGCCCAGCGCGCCTACGAGCTGAATTCGAAAGTCATCCAGACCGCCGACCAGATGCTGCAGCGCCTCACCTCGATTCGATAACCATGATCACTCTCGTCGCCCTCGCGCTCGCCGCCATTCCTGCCTTCGTCGACACCGCGCTGCAGCGCGCGCTCGCGGTCCCCGGCGCGCGCCTGGAGGTGCTCGCGCTGCGCGAGAGCGGCTCGTCCGGCTGCGAAGCCACCCAGGCCGAGGTGCAGCGCCCGGTGACCACTTCGGGCGCGGTGGTGGTGCGCCTGCGCGGTCCGGGCTGCGAGTCGCTCGCCTGGGCCGACCTGCGCGTGCTGGCAAAGGGCCTGGTCCTGACACACGCCGTGCGCGAGGGCGAGCCGCTGCAAGGCGCCGCCGCCGCCGCCGAGATCGAGCTGCGCCAGGGGCAAGACCTTCTCTCCTCGCTCGCCCGCGACGCGCGCGCCGCGAGGTCCTTGCCCGCGGGAACGCAGCTCTCCTTGCACCACGTCCGCGCCGAGGGCCCTGCCATCGGCTCCCAGGTGAAGATCGAAGTGCGCGCGGGCGCGCTGGTGGCCGTCCAGATGGGCCGCGTGGTCGGCTGCGTCCCCGGCCGCGCCTGCGCCATCCTGCCCTCGGGCCGCCGCGTCGAAGGCACCCTCGACGCCGGCCGCATCCTCGTGGAGGCCCCATGAAAAAGCTGGCCGCCCTGACGCTTCTTGCCTGCTCGGCGTGCGGCTCGATGCACACGCCTTACGTGCAGAAGCACCGCGAGTACCAGCTGCCCCCCTCGGCTACGGCGGCCGGCGACAACGGCTCGCCCGGCAGCCTCTGGCGCGAGGGCCGCCCGGCCTCGATGCTCTTCACCGACGCGCGCGCCCTGCGCGAGAACGACCTGGTCGTCATCAAGGTGGAGGAGATCGCCGACGCCCGCCGCAGCTCGGACACCGATCTGCAGCGGCAGTCGAAGTCGCAGCTGCAGCTCGATGCCTTCGTCAAGGCCATCAGCGCCGTGGACGCAAAAGGGATCTCGGCGGGCCTCTCGACCTTGTCGGACACCAGCTTCCACGCCGACGGCTCGACGGGCCGCACCGAGCGCCTGACCGCGACCGTGCCGGCCACCGTGATGAAGGTGCTGCCGAACGGCAACCTCTTCATCGAGGGCCACCGCGTCGTGCTGGTCAACTCCGAGGAGCAGCACTTCTACATCTCGGGCGTGGTGCGCCCGATCGACATCGACCAGGACAATAGTTTGAAGAGCTCGATGGTCGCCGATGCCGAGATCGAGTTCACCGGCCGCGGCGCGCTCACCGACAACCAGAAGCAGGGCTTCTTCCAGCGCGCATTGGGGTGGCTATGGCCTTTCTAAGAGCACTCCTCATCGCCGTCCTGCTCGCCGCCCTGCCCGCCTCGGCCGCCACCGTCCGGCTCAAGGAGCTGGTCGAGGTGCAAGGCGTCCGCGAGAACGAGCTGTTCGGCTATGGCCTCGTCGTCGGCCTCGCCGGCACCGGCGACAGCGAGCAGGTCGTCTTCACCTCGCAAGCCATCGCCGGCATGCTCGGCCGCTTCGGCGCCCGCATCGACCGCCGCGACATCCGCGTGCGCAACGTGGCCGCCGTCATGGTCACCGCGCGCACGCCCACCTTCGCGCGGCCAGGCGTCCACATCGACGTCAGCGTCAGCTCGATGGGAAACGCGCGCTCGCTGGCCGGCGGCGTCCTGCTCATCACGCCGCTCACCGGCGCCGACGGCATCGTCTATGCGGTCTCGCAGGGGGCCGTGCAGGTCGGGGGCTACGACGCCAGCTCAGCCGGCAGCTTCTCGAGCAAGAACCAGCCCACCTCGGGCCGCGTCCCGGGCGGCGGCATCGTCGAAAAAGCCGTCACGCCCAATCTCAGCGCGGGCCCGCTCATCCTGCAGCTCAAGCGGCCCGACTTCACCACCGCGAGCCGCATCGCCGCGGTCATCGAAGAGGCGCTCGGCCCCGGCAACGCCAAGGCGCTCGACCCCGCGGCCATCGAAGTGAAGGCGCCCGCCGCCAAGGACGCCGTCGCCTTGCTGGCCAAGATCGAAGCGCTGGAAGTGGACGCCGATCAGCGCGCCCGCGTCGTCGTCAGCGAGCGCACCGGCACCGTGGTCGCAGGCGATCGCGTGCGCATCCGCCCGGTCGCGGTGGCGCACGGCGGGCTGACCGTGGCGGTGCACGAGTTCCCGCTGGTGTCTCAGCCGGGCGCGTTCAGCCTGGGGCAGACGGTGACCACGCGCTCCGCCGACATCTCCGCGGTCGAGGCGCAGAAGCAGGTGATCGGCCTGCCCGCGACCGCGTCGGTCGATGAGCTCGTCAAGGCGCTCAACCTGCTCGGCGCCTCGCCCCGCGACCTGGTCGCGATCCTCCAGGCGATGAAGGCCGCGGGCGCTCTCGACGCTGACCTCGAGGTCCTCTGATGGGCCTGCTCGACGGACCCAAGGCCGCGGGGCCAAAAGACGCCGAGGTCGCCGGCCGCGCCTTCGACGGCATGATGTTGAAGCAGCTCCTGGCCGCGAGCGGCGCCTTCAAGGGCTCGTCCACCGCCGGGGCGTCGATCAACTCCGACCTCTTCGTCGAGGCGCTCGCGGATGCGGTGACCAAGGCGGGCGGCCTCGGCATCGGCAAGCTCGCCTTCCCGTCGCAGCCTGAGACTCCTGCCGCAGACGCTGCCGCCTCGCCAGAGCTTGGTTCGCCGCTGCCGCTCGATCGCGGCGTGACCAGCTCGTTCGGCTCCCGCAAAGACCCCATCGACGGCCACCGGGCGACCCACCGCGGCGTCGATCTGCGCGCGCCCGAGGGCACACCGGTGCTGGCGGCCGCCGCGGGCACCGTCAAGCGCGCGGGTGTGAAAGGCGGCCTCGGCGAGATGGTCGAATTGGACCACGGCAACGGACTGACCACGATCTACGCCCACACCGCGGCACTCCTGGTGCGCGAGGGCCAGCACGTCGAGCAAGGGAGGCCGATTGCGCTGGTCGGGAGCAGCGGCAAGAGCACCGCCGCCCACCTCCATTTCGAGGTGCGACAAGAAGGAAAAGCGGTCGATCCGTCGCGGGCCCTTAAGGCCTACGGCAAGCGTGCCGAAGAGAGTACCGAAGGGGATTCCCCCAGCAGAGGTCGGTACCCATGAAGATCGCCGACATTAGAGACGCAGCAATCGTCCAGAAGGCCGCCACCGCGCGGCCGGCAGACGCAGCCACCGCGGTGGACCGGATCAACTCGTCGGGCGCGCAGAACGTCGCCGCCGCGGTGCAGCTCAGCCAGGCGGCCTCGATGGGCTCGCGGGCGGCCCGGATCTCCCAGCTCACGGCGGCGGTGCGCGGAGGCGGGTACAACCCGAATCCCGAGGCCATCGCCGACCAGATCATGGACGCGGCGCAGATCGACGCCACGCTCCGGAGCCTGCTCAAGTGAGGCGCCTTCCGTGACCCCCCGCGCGCGAGCTTTGGCGCTGCTCGCTGAGCTGCGCGCGCTGCTGTTGTCCATGGTCGCGCTGGCCAAGGACGAGCGGGTCCACCTTCGCCAGCTCGATTCGACCGGCCTGTTTGCGCTGGCCGCGCGCCGCTCCGAGCTCTCGCAAGAGGCCTCCGCGCGCATGCTCGCCCTCAAGGAGCTGCGCGCCGCCCATCCCGATCCCGACGAGGGCATCACCGCCGGCCTGACCGAGGTGCGCCGCATCGCCGCCGACGTGAAGACCGCCGCCTTGCTCAACCAGGAGCTGGCCGCACGAAGCCTCGCGCTCGTCTCGGGCCTCTTGCGCGCACTGCAGCCGCAGCCCGCCACCTACGATCGCCGCGGCGCCGGCCTTTCGCCCCAGCACGCCGGGCTGCAATCGACGAGGGCCTGACCATGGCCGACCTCTTCTCCATCCTCTCGCAGGCCAGCTGGAGCCTCGGCACCCAGCGCGACGCCGCGGCCACCGCCAGCCAGAACATCGCCAACGCCTCGACGCCCGGCTACGCGCGGCAGGAGGCCAACATCGAGTCGCTGCCCGGCGTCCAGTACGGGCCGGCGTTCATCGGCCAGGGGGCGACGCTCGCCTCGGTCACCCAGATCCGCGACCGCTTCATCGAATCGCAAATTCCCGGCGCGACGGGCGCGCAGGCCTCGTCCACGGCGCAGTCGGACGCGCTCTCGTCGGTCTCCGCCCTCGATCCTTCGGCGGCCTCGGGCCTGTCGTCTTCGCTCGCGGCCATCTACGCCGGCCTGCGCGGTCTCTCGGCGGCGCCCGGCGACGCGGCCTTGCGCGGCCAGGCCGTCTCCTCGGCGCAGGCGCTCGCCAGCTCGTTCAAGTCCACCGTCAGCCAGTTGCAGTCCGCGCGCTCGGGCCTCGATTCGCAAGTGCAGGGCAACCTCGCCGAGGTCAACCAGCTCGCGCAGAGCCTGGCCGCGTTCAACGGCCAGATCCGCGCCGCGCGGGCGAGCGGAGCGCAGCCGAACGACCTGCTCGACGCGCGCTTGCGAGTGCGCGACCGGCTGGTCGAGCTGACCGGCGGCACGCCCCTCGACGACCAGGGCGGCGACACGCAGCTCACCCTGGCGGGCGGCGCGACGCTGGTGAGCGGCAACCGCGCGGCCACGCTCTCCACCCAGCCAGACCCGAGCAACGAAGGGCACGCGCAGCTGGTGCTCAAAGGCCTCGATGGCAGCCCCGCCAAGGCGCTGCGCAGCGGGGCGGTCGGCGGCGCGATCGGCGGCGCTCTCGCCGCCCGCGACGGAGCGCTGGCCACCTCCGAGGCGGGCGTCGATCAGCTCGCCTTCAACTTCGCCGCCCAGGTCAACGCCGTGCACCAGTCGGGCTACGCGCTCGATGGGACCACCGGCCACGCGCTCTTCGACGCCGGCGCGACCGCTGCCGGCGCGGCCTCGCGGCTGACCGTCACCGCCGCGGTGCTCGCCAATCCCAGCCTCTTTGCCGCCGCCTCGAGCGCAGCCACCGTGCCGGGCGATGGCGCAAACCTCCTCGCGCTCATCGGCACCGAGGACGCGGCGATGGCCTCGGGCAGCTCGGCCGGCGCCGCGCTCTCGACGCTGACCGCGCAGTTCGGCTCGGCGGCGCAGAGCGCCAAGGCGATGTCGGCGCAGGACTCGGCGCTCCGCTCGCACCTCGACACCCTGCGCGAGTCGGCCTCCGGCGTCTCCATCGACGAAGAGACCGTCAAGCTCACCCAAGCCCAGCGCGCCTTCGAGGCCGTCAGCAAGGTGGTCTCGACCGCCGACGGCATGCTCCAATCGCTCTTCGCGATCACCTGAGGCCGACCATGCGCGTGACCGACATGATGACCTACAGCAACGCCATGGCCTCGTCGGGGCGCGCGCGCGACAACGTCGACGCCGCCTCCGAGGAGACCTCGAGCGGCCTCCGGCTCGTGCACCCAGGCGATGACCCCGGCGCCGCCGGCCAGGTGGTCGCGCACTCGCTCTCGAAGTCGCGGCTGACGGCGATCGTCAGCGGCGCGACCGCGGCCGGCGACGAGCTGCGCACCGCCGACGGCGCGCTGCAGACGGTGAACAACGCCATCCAGCGCGCGCAGGAGCTGGCGGTGCAGATGAGCAACGACACGCTCAACGCCGCGGGCCGCAGCGCCGGCGCCGCCGAGATCGGCAACCTCCTGCAAGAGGTCGTCTCGGTGATGAACACCAAGCAGGGCAACCGCTACCTCTTTGGCGGCAACCTCGACGACAAGCCGCCCTTCGATCCGAGCGGCGCCTACAGCGGCGACGCAGGCGTGCGCCGCATCGAAGTGGCCCCCGGCGTCACCCAGGCCGTGTCGATCCGAGCCGACATCGCCATCAAGGGAGTGGGCGGCGGCGTGGACGTGCTGGCGACGATGCAGAAGCTGCAGACCGCGCTGCAGGCCAATGACACGAGCGGCGTCCAAGGCACCATCGACGCGCTCAGCAAGAGCAACGATCAGGTGTCTTTGGCGCGCACGGGCGCCGGCGTCTCGATGAACGCGCTCGACGCCACCGTGGCCGCGGGGACCATCGCGCGCGACGGCGAGACCAAGCAGATCTCGCACCTGCAAGACGCCGACGTGGTGGACTCGACGACGAAGCTCGCGCTGGCGCAGCACGCGCTCGAGGCCTCCCTGTCGGCCTCTGCCCAGAGCTTCAAGTTTTCGTTAATGGATTTTATCAAATAGCAACCCGGCTGAGTCGGTTGCTCTTGAGTCCGTGCAATCCCCCCAACAGGCCGGCTGCGGGCAGAGGTCCGACGCGGCTTTTGGCTCCGGGCTCTCTGCCTTGCCGCTGCTGCGCCTTGCCCGGTGACGCCGGTGCCGCGGCGGGCCGCTGCCTGCTGGCGGCCGATCCCTCGCGCAGCTTCTCGAACGTCTTGGCCATCCCGCCTTATCGAAACCGGGGTGCGCGACGAAGAGACTGGCGAGAGCGACTGAGAAACAGGTCGCCACCCAGGGAGAAACAAAATGGCTTTGTCACTGCAAACGAACGTCGCCTCGCTGGACGCCCAGCGCAACCTCAACAAAACCCAGATGCAGCTCAGCTCGTCGCTCCAGCGACTGTCCTCGGGCTTCCGCATCTCCAGCGCGGCCGATGACGCCGCCGGCCTCGCCATCAGCGAGAGCCTCCGCTCGCAGATCAAGGGCCTGAACCAGGCCGCCCGCAACGCGCAGGACGGGCAGTCGATGATCCAGACGGCGGAAGGCGCGATGACCGAGACGCACTCGATGCTCCAGCGCATGCGCGAGCTCGCGGTCCAGGCGAGCAACGACACGCTCACCGGCACCGACCGCACCGCGGTCAACACCGAGCTCGGGCAGCTGCAGGCGGAAATCAACGGCATCGCCGGCCGCACCAACTTCAACGGCAAGCAGCTCTTGACGGGCTCGCTCTCCACCACCCAGTCGGGCGGCACGGCCATCACGGGCGCGCAGTACAACACCACGGGCGGCAACTCGGCCATCAGCTCCATCGACGTCAGCGGCGCCCAGGCCGGAAAGACCTTCACCATCAGCGGCTCGGGCACCAACCTCACCTTGACCCGCTCGGGCGACAACGTCGCGCAGACCATCGACGTCTCGGCCGGCATCGCCGCCAACGCCAAGGGCGTGCTCGACTTCTCGGCCCTCGGCGTGAAGATCAACATGTCGTCCGACGGCGCCGCCAAGACCGGCGCGGGCATCGCCACCGACCTGGCCGGCGGCACGGTCACCACCGGCGCAGGCAGCGGCGCCGCGAACCTCCAGGTGGGCGCCAACGCCTCCGACGCCATCAGCGTCAGCTTCGCCAAGGTGGACACCTCGGCGAGCAGCTTGAACATCGACTCGCTCCTGACCGCCTTCTCCGCGTCGCTCTCGGGCAGCAACGCCTCGCAGGTCTCGGCGGCGCAGGCCCTGATCGGCGGCGTGGACACGGCCATCACGGCGGTCTCGACCCAGCGCGCAAACCTCGGCGCCTACCAGAACCGCCTCGACCACGCCATCGCCAACATCAGCACCACCAGCGAGAACCTGAGCGCCTCCGAGAGCCGCATCCGCGACGTCAACGTCGCCGAAGAGACGGCCAACATGACCCGCTCGCAGGTGCTCATGCAGGCCGGCGTCTCGGTCCTCTCGCAGGCCAACCAGATGCCCCAGCTGGCCCTCAAGCTGCTCGGCTAAAGGTCGATTCATAGGACTCCCAGGGTGGGGCGGGCGCGGCGACGCGTCCGCCCTCCTGCGTCGCAAACACCGCCGCCGCCGCCGTCGAGGAGCTCGCCATGCCCACCACCACTGCGACCGCGCTCTTCACCTCCAGCGGCCTCTCCTCGGGCCTGGACACCAACGCCATCGTCGACGCGCTCGCCAGGGTCGAGGCGCTCCCCATCGACGGCATCAAGGCGACCGAGACCGCGATGAAGTCGCAGATCTCGACGCTCGGCACCCTCGCGAGCAAGCTGGCCGCGCTGCAGACCGCCGCCAAGAACCTCGGCACCTCGGGGCCCGTCGCCATCACCGTGCAGAGCAGCAACACTTCGTTCTCGGCGGTGGCCGCCACCGGCGCGCTCGCCGGCGCCTATGACGTGCAAGTGCAGTCGCTCGCCGCCGCCGCCAAGGGCCGCTCGCAGGCGTACGGCGCCGTGGACGCGCCCGTCATCGGCGGCGCCTTCCACTTCTCCATCAACGGCAAGTCCACCGATCTCACCATCCCCGACGGCGCCAAGCTGAACGATGTGGCCGCGCTCATCAACGGCTCGGGCGCGGGCGTCAACGCGGGCGTGATCTTCGATGGCACCTCGGCCTACCTGACCTTGACCAACGCGGCCACAGGCTATGTCGGCTCGAGCCCCAGCGCGGCGTTGGGCGTGACGTACACCGCGACCGGCACCACCGGCACCGCGCCCGCCGTCACCACCACGCAGGCGGCGACCAACGCGGCCTTCACCATCGACGGCCTGTCGATCACCCGGCAGAGCAACACCATCAACGACGCGCTCAAGGGCGTGACCTTCACGCTCGGCAAGAGCGGCGGCGCCTCGGAGAGCCTGGCGATCGGCAACGACCTGGCCAACGCCCAGGGCCGCCTCGAGGGGTTCCTCGGCGCCTACAACGACATCGCCTCGATGGTGAACGCGCAGCTGACGCCGAGCAGCGTCGGCAGCCGCAGCGGCACGCTGGCCTCGGACGAATCGCTGCGCGAGGTGCAGCAGCGGCTGCAGGACATCGTCGCCTCGAGCGTCTCGGGCTCAGGCGGCGTGCGGTCGCTCGCGGACCTCGGCCTGCACACGCAGAAGGACGGCACGCTCACCGTGGACGCAGCCACCTTCAATGCCGCGGTGGCGCGCGATCCGACGGCGGTCAACGCCCTCTTCTCGGCGCCGACCACCGGCATCTCGGCGCTGGTGGCCGCGACGGTGAAGGACGAGACCGACCCCGTCTCGGGCCTCTTGACGGTGGAGTCCACCGGCCTCACCGACCGCCTCAAGACCTTGGGCGACGAGGCCACCCGGCTGCAGGAGCACGTGGACTCCTATCGCCAGACGCTGCTCGATCAGTTCACCGCCATGGAGACCTTGCTCAGCAGCTTGAAGAACACCAGCAACTACCTGACCCAGCTCTCCAACCAGGCGACGAGCAACAAATGAACGCCCTCCACCGCTACAAGTCCACGCAGAACGAGACCGCCTCGCGCGAGCGCCTGATGGTGCTGCTCTTCGAGGCCGCGCTCAAGCACATGCGCACAGGAGCGCAAGCGCTCGCCGGCGGACGGCGCGCCGAGGCCACCACCAGCCTGTCCAAGGCCTCCGACATCGTCGCCGAGCTGGAGGCCACGCTCGACCCGCGCCACGCCCCCGAGCTGTGCAAGAACCTCTCGAGCGTCTACCGATTCGTCTGCACGCGGCTCACCTCGGCCGCCATCAGCGGCAGCCTCGAGGCGGCGCAGGACGCCGAGCGGGCCTTCGCGCCCATCGCCGAGGCGTTCGTCACCGCGGTCGCCCAGGCCGGCAAGTGAGCTCCGCGGCGGCCGGGCAGGGAGAGCTGCCCGCGCTGGTGGCGGCCGTCCGCGACGCCTTGGCGGCCGGCGATGGGGCGAGGGCGGCCGCGCTGATGCGCTCGGTCGAGGCCCTGCTTGACGCCCTGCGCACGGCGCGCGTCCCCTTCACTGGCAGTGAACTCGAATCCTCTCGCGCCTCGCTGGCCGCCTGCCTGCAGCGGGCCCAGACCTTGAAGGACGATCTCGCCGAGCGGCTGCAGTCCGCCGGGAAGATGCGCTCGGCGCTCGGCCGCTACTCGAGGTAGGCGGAGGCTCCCCGCGCTCAAGCCGGGACGCCGCGCGCCGATCGCTCGGGGACCGATGCCTCGACCTTCACCGCCAGTGCTGCTCGTAGACGACGACGAGTTCGTGCGCCGGGCCATGCGCCGCGCGCTCGGCTCGCTCGGGTACGACGCGGTGGACGCGACCAGCGGCGAGGCCGCACTGGAAGAGCTGGCGCGCGGCCAGTTCACCTTCGCCCTCGTCGACCTGCGCATGCCCGGCATGGGCGGCCACGCGGCCATCCGCGCGGCCGCGGCGAAGTACCCGACCCTGCCGCTGGTCGGCATGAGCGGCAACGGCGACATGAACGACGTCCTCGAGTGCCTGCGCGAAGGCGCCGTGGACTTCCTCGTCAAGCCGTGGACCTCGGCTGAGCTGGACGAGGTGGTGCGGCGCACGCTCGCCAGGAAGGCGACGCCCTCCGTCGGCGTGCCGATCCATCCGGACGGCGGCAAGCCGTTCACGGCGGCGCAGCAGCTGGCGCAGATCTCGGTGCCTCCACCGCCCGCCAAGAAGTCAGCGCGCGGCAAGCCCAGCCTCTCGTTCATCCTTGGCCGCCTGCGCCGCGGCGAGATCGCGCTGCCCGCGCAGCCGGTGGTGGCCCTCGTGGTCCGCCGCCTGATCGGGCGCAGCGACTGCTCGGCGGCCCAGCTCAAGGACGTCATCGAGCGCGACGCCCACCTCAGCGGCCGCACGCTGCGCATCGCCAACGGCGCGGCGTTCGCCGGCGTCGGCCGCGTGAGCGATCTCCGCGCCGCCATCGCCCGCATCGGCAACCGCGAGATCGGCGTCGTCGTCGACACGCTGGTGGCCCGCCAGTTCTACGAGGTCGTCGCCGCCGACGCGCGCGTCCATGTCGAGACCTACTGGCAGCGCGCCTGGGCTCGCGCGGTCGCGGTCCGGCTGATCGCGCGCAAGTGCGGCGGCGGCACGCTCTCGCCCGAGACAGCCTACCTGGCCGGCCTTTTTTGCGACGCGGGCGCGGCCTTCATGGTCCGCGTCCTCTCGGCCGAGCTGGGCTGCGAGCTGCGGGAGGCCGAGCTCTCCGCCATCAACGAGAGCCACGCGGCGATCTCGACTGCCATCGCCACGGCCTGGGAGCTGCCACCCGAGGTCATCGAAGGCTGCCGCGGCCACCACGACCCTGGCCCCGCGGCCTCGCTGCCGCCCATCTTGCGGCTGCTCGGCGCCGCCAACCTGGTCTGCGATCAGCTCGCGCTCCCGCAAGACCCCCATCCCATCGCCGCGCCGGCGGACCTCTTGAGCACGCTCGGGATCGACCAGCGCCAGCTCGAGGCCATCGCCGCGGCCACCGCCGACAGCCTGCAGAGCGGCGCCGAGCTCACCGCCGATTAAGTCCTGCTCCCCGGGTGGCGCACGTCCGTGCCGCGCACCATGTAGATCACCATCTCGGCGACGTTGGTCGCGTGGTCGGCCAGCCGCTCGAGGTGCTTGGCGACGAACATGAGGCTGGTGACGCGGCGGATGTACTTAGAGTCTTCCAACATCAACTCAACCAACCCATGAAACAACTTATGATAGAGCGCGTCCACCAGCTCATCGCCCTTGATGACCGCCTCGGCCTTTTCCGCGCTCTCGTCCACGAAGGCGTCGAGCGCCGCGCGGAGCTGCTGCTGGCAGAGGACGGCCAGTTGCGACAGGCCGTGCACCGGCGCGAGCGCGGCTGATTGGTTCAAGTCGAGCGCGCGCTCGGCGACGTTGACTGCCAGGTCGCCGATGCGCTCCAGGTCGACGACAACCTTGAGCGCGGTCGTGATCAAGCGCAGATCGCTCGCGGCCGGCTGGCGCAGGGCCAACAAGCGCCGGCACATCTCGTCGATCTCGACCTCGAGCCGGTTGACCTCGCGGTCGGCCGCCAGCACCGACTCGGCCAACGCCGAGTCGCGCTCGATCAGCGCCTTGACCCCGCTCGCGATCTCTTCCTCGACCTTGCCGCCGAGCGTGAGGAGCTTGGCGCGCAGCTCGTCGAGCTCGACGTCGAAGCTCTTGTCGGTGTGCTTGCGCGCGCTCATCCGAATTTACCCGTCACGTAGTCCTCGGTGCGCGGCTCGCGCGGGTTGGTGAAGATCTGCGCCGTGGGCCCGTGCTCGACCAGCTCGCCGAGATAGAAGAAAGCGGTGGCGTCGGACACGCGCGCGGCCTGCTGCATGTTGTGGGTCACGATGACGATGGTGAGGCTGGCTCGCAGCTCGTGGATCAACTCCTCGATGCGCGCGGTGGCGATCGGGTCGAGGGCGCTGGCGGGCTCGTCCATCAGGAGCACCTCGGGCTCGATGGCCAGGGCGCGGGCGATGCAAAGGCGCTGCTGCTGGCCGCCCGAGAGCGAGAGCGCGGACTCATGGAGCCTGTCCTTGACTTCATCCCAGAGGGCCGCGCGCCGCAGGCTCTTCTCCGCGATGGCGCGATAGTCGCCGGGCAAGCCATTGAGCTTCAATCCCGCGACCACGTTGTCGAGGATGGACATGCTGGGGAAGGGATTGGGACGTTGAAAGACCATCCCCACCCGGCGGCGCAGCTCGACCGGATCGACTCCCCGGGCGTGCAGGTCGCGTGAGTCAATCAAGACGCGGCCCGCTTGGCGCGCGCCCGGGACCAGGTCGTGCATCCGATTCAAGCAGCGCACGAAGGTTGATTTGCCGCAGCCCGAGGGGCCGATGATGGCGAGCACGCTGTGCTCGGGCACCACGAGCGAGATGTCGCGCAGCGCCTGGGCCTTGCCAAACCAGGCCGAGAGCCGCTGCACCTCGATCTTGGCGACCCTGGCCGCGGCCAAAGGGGGCGAGAGCTGCAGAGCGGTCATCGGGCGCCTCGCAAGCGGCTGCGCGCGAGCAGCCGCGCGGTCAAAGAGAGCAGGCCCACCAGCAAGAGCAGCACCAGCGCCGCCGACCAGGCCTTCTTGTGCCAGTCATCATAAGGACTCAAGGCATAGTTGAAGATCTGCACGGTGAGCGAGGCGGTCGGCTGATCGGGCTTGCCGTTCCAATATTGATTGTTCAAAGCGGTAAAGAGCAGCGGCGCGGTCTCGCCCGCCGCGCGCGAGAGGCCGAGCAGCACCGCGGTGACGATGCCGGGCAGCGCCGTCCGCAGCACCACGCGCAGGCTGGTGCGCCACTCGGGAACGCCGAGGGCGAGCGACGCCTCGCGCAGCGAGCGGGGCACCAGGCGGACCAGCTCTTCGGTGCTGCGCGCGACGGCGGGAATCATCAGGACGGCGAGGGCCACCGCGCCGGCGATGGCGGAGAAGCGGTGCATGGTGACGACGACGAGGCCATAGGCCGTGATTCCGACCACGATGGAAGGCACGCCGGAGAGCACCTCGGCGGTGAAGCGCACGGCGTCGCCGAGCGGGCCATCGCCGCGCTCGGCGAGATAGACGCCGGCGCCCACGCCCACCGGCACGCCGAGGAGCGCGGCCATTCCCACCATCAGCAAGGTGCCGGCGATGGCGTTGCCGACGCCGCCGCCCTGCTCGCCCACGGGCGAGGGCAGCCTGGTAAAGAACTCAACCGAGAGCCCGGCGATCCCTTTGGAGACGACCAACCAAAGGAGCGAGAGCAAAGGCACGAGCGCGATCAGGAGCGCCGCTCCACAGAGCGCGGTCATCAGCCCATTGACGAAGCGGCGGGCGGCGAGGGATCTCACGCGGCCACCGCGCGCGCAGGGCCACGCCGCACCATGCGCACGAGCAATCTAGCCAGTGAGTTGAGCAGCAGCGTGACTCCAAAGAGAATCAACCCAAGCGCCGCCAATGCTCCGGTGTGCACATCGCCTGTGGCCTCGGCGAACTCATTGGCGATGACCGCAGGCAAGGTATATCCCGCGGCGAAGAGCGAGGCCGAGATGGTGGGTGAGTTGCCGATCACCATCGTCACCGCCATGGTCTCGCCGAGCGCGCGTCCGAGGCCAAGGATGGTCGCACCGAGGACGCCGGCGCGCGCATAAGGAATCACCGAGAGTCGAATCGCCTCCCAGCGCGTCGCGCCCAGCGCCAGCGCGGCCTCGCGCAAGGAGCCCGGCACCGTGCGCAGGACCTCGATGGCGATGGAGGTGATGGTCGGCAGGATCATCACGGCCAGCACGCAGCCGGCGGCGAGATATCCCTGTCCTATCGGCGCGCCTTTGAAGAACGGCAAGAAGCCAAAGGACCTGGCGAGCGCGGGCTCGACCGCCTTGCGCAAGAGCGGCACCAAGACGAAGAGGCCCCAGAGGCCATAGACGACGCTCGGGATGCCCGCGAGCAACTCGATGGGAAAGACAACCAGCGACCGCAGCCGGGCGGGCGCCATTTCAGTGACGAAGAGTGAGAGACCAAGCGCGACCGGCAGCGCCAGGAGGAGCGCGACGGCGCTGGTGACGACGGTTCCATAGATGAACGGCAGGGCGCCAAAGGACTCGCGCACCGGGTCCCAATCGCTCGAGGCAATGAATGACCCGAGGCCCGCGCGGCCAAGAGCAGGCCCGGCCACGCGCACCAGCGAGAGCACGATGACGCCGGCCACGATCAACACTCCGCCGCCGGCCGCCGTCAGCCCCGCCGCCCAGGCGCGATCGGCCAGGTTCACCTTTCTGCGCGGCTCGTGCCGTGGAGGAAGTGCGGTCACGCGCGACGCCAATGCCTCAGTGTCCGGCAAGGATTGGCTTCCCTTGCACGGTGAGCTGCTGCAAGCGGGCGGAGACCTTCGCCACCACGGGCGCGGGCAGCGGCGCGTAGTCGAGCGGCGGGGCCAGCGCCTGTCCGTCGTGGATGGCCCACCAGAGGAACGCGAGCAGCGCGCTGCCCTTGGTTCCGTCGGCCTGGTCGGCATGGACCAGCAAGTAGGTATAGGAAGAGATGGGGTATGCCGCCGCGCCCGCGGCGTCGGCGATGGAGACGCGGAAGTCGGCGGGGAGCTCGACGCCGGCCCCGGCGGCCGAGACGGACTCGGTCGAGCACTGGACGAAGGCGCCGCTCCTGTTCTTGAGCGAGGCCTGCTGCAGCTTGTTTTGAGTTGCATAGGCCAACTCAACATATCCAATGCTGCCTTCGCTCTGCTTGACGACGCCGGCGACGCCTTCATTGCCCTTGCCGCCGAGGCCCGTCGGCCACTTCACGCTCTTGCCCGCGCCGGGCCCGGCCTTCCAGTCGGCGGAGACCTTGGCGAGATAGTCGGTAAAGACCGAGGTGGTGCCGGATCCATCCGAGCGGTGGGCCACCGAGATGGCCGCGTCGGGCAGCTTCGCGTCCGGGTTGTCCTTGGCGAGCGCGGCGTCATTCCACTTGGAGATCTTGCCGAGGTAGATGGCCGAGAGCGTCTCTGCTGTGAGCTTCAGGCCATCGACGCCGGGCAGGTTGTAGACCACCACCACGCCGCCCATCACCGTCGGGATGTGCACGAGCCCGGCGGCCTTTCTCAATTCGCCCTCGGTGAGCGGCGCGTCGCTGGCGCCGAAGTCAACCGTGCGCTCGGTGATCTGCTTGATGCCTCCGCCAGAGCCGATCGATTGATAGTTGATCTGCACGTCCGGGTGCGCCTTGTTATAGGCGCTGAACCATTTCGAATAGAGCGGATAGGGGAAGGTGGCGCCGGCGCCGGTGATGGAGATGGTCTCGGCGGCCAAGGCCGCGGTGCTGAGTGCGAGCGCGGCGAGAGCGACGGCAGTCCTGCGCATGAAGCCTCCGGAAAGTGACCGCCGCGGTGTAGCAGCGGCAGATGGCGAGAGAATGGCGGGGCGGCGATCTCTAGGTCGCGCCGGCGACACGGGAACGTCACAATCAAATGCCTTCTTCAACCGACCAGCCCCTTGTGAGCCACCCAGGCGGCCGCCGCGGTCAAAGCGCCACCGGCCGCGGTGATCGCGACCTCCGGCAGGAGCGCGACGACCAGGAGCCCGCCAGTGGTGAGCGCGGCCGCGGCGCAGGCGGCCTTTTGCAGCCGCGAGCGCTTCTTCCAGAACTGCTCGAACTCCCGCGTGAGCGAATGATTCATGGGCGGCAGTGTCGCGGACCAACGAGGCCGCGCCGTGAACCGCCGGCAACAATTGGGTCGAGAGCGAATGCCAGGCAGATAGGCACCGGTAGAGTACCGGCCGCCGGCAGGCAGAGGGCCGGTCGCGGCACGGGCGCCCACCCGACATCGGCATAGGGGTCGGCGTTCGCCGCCAGCCCCCTGCCACACCACCGGACATGCGGGTCCGCATCCGGCGGTTCGAGAGGTTGAGGTCAAGTGACCAGGCTCGGAAGACCGAGCTTGGCGAAGTACGAGTTGGGCAGGCC
>JBBRMA010000030.1:0-70633 GCA_038231075.1 Myxococcales bacterium
ACGGCCGCCAACTTTTCTCTCGAAGATGTGCACATCCTTCATGTATCAGAAATGTGCGATCGTGGCCATGTGTTCTTCGCTGTGCCCAGAAACGATCCTGGGCACCTTGGGATACGATGAAGTTGCGAAGGTAGGGCTAGGAGGTCGTCGGCGCATTCGCCGACGCGAACTGTCCTGCTCCCGCGCGCACCGTGGCGCGGATTCAGGGCTAGCGACTGCGCGCAGACTCGTCGCTGACATCGTAGAGCAGCGTATGCTTGCACCGCTCGACCCAACGATCGGTGCTGGTGCACGCGTGCACCGCGCGGCGGGCCTCGTCGAGCAGGCCCGCTTCGCGCAGGATGACTGCCCGCATGAAAGAGACGTGGCAGGTCTGGTCCGTCTTGACCTTGCGCATCCAATTGACCGCGGCTCCGAGATCGACGAGCCGATAGGCGCCGCCAAGGGTCGAGTTGCTGGAGCTTGTGCCTTCGCGAGTCTTGAATTGGGCCTCAAGCTCTCGCAAGCGGTTGGTCTGTTCGGCGGGCACGGCTTGTCCGCGATTGTGCGCGAGCCGCGCGAGGCCTTGCAGTGAACCGGCCTCAGCCCAATCGGGAAGGCCGCCAGACTTGCCGCGCGCCAGCTCGCGCCGCAGCTCCTGCTCGGCCTCGGCGTTCTGGCCGCGGCGCAAGAGAACGGCGGCGCGCATGAGGTGGACGCCCGCGACAGGTCCTGGACCGGTGCGGCGGCTCAGCGCCCTTGGCCCCAGGCGATCCTCTTCGCGCTCCAGCTCGAGGAGGTCGTCGATCATCGCATCGGCGTCCTCGAGCCGGTGGTGCAGGAGCGCAAGGCTCACCAGCCGCATGCGGAGCAGACCCTCCCAGCTCCGATCGAACCGTTGGCCCGCGGCAAGCGCGCGGTGCAAGGTGGCGATGGTCAGGTCGTGCTGGCAGCTTTGATCTTGGAGGGAAGCGAGCGCGAAGAGCGATGGCACGGAGGCGGAGTTCGCGTGCACTGCCGCACTGCAGGCCGCCAGCGCCGACTCGATCTCGGCGTCGCTCGGCTGTTCGAGGAGCTGCTCCTTGGCGATCTGACATCTCTCGGCCAGCACCTTGTCGTCCGAGGGCGCGACGTTCGCGGCAGCGTCTGCGTCCCGGCGAGCCGCCGCGAGGCTGGCTCTTGGCCCTTCCGCCAGGCCGCGCGCTCCGATGCGAAGAAGCCTCGCGCGCTCCACCAGGGCTGGCACATAGCGCGCGTCGAGCGCGAGAGCGGCGTCGAGCAGCATCTTCCCGCGAGCGAAGAACTCAGCGCGGGGATCGAAACCCATCAGCTCGTAGTAAGACTCGAGCAGGGCAAGGGCCTGCGCATCAGAGGTGCCGGCGCGAGCCCACGCGCGCCGGTTGCGGTCGCGGACCAGCAGCGAGAGCTCGTCGAGCATCGGCCGCTGCAGCTCACGGAGGCGCCCGGGGAGCTCTTTGGCCGGACCTTCGATTGCAAACGGCTCACCCAGCGGTCTTCCCGGCGCAGACTCGAATTGAAAGACCAACCGCATTGAATCGCCGGTGCGGACCGACGATCCCTGGAGGATCCAATCGGGGCGGCGTGCGCCCGCTGCGGACCCGTCGGCGAGCGTTGCCTCCCGCTCGACGCGCACGCTCGCGAGGGAGAGCAGGAATTGGGAAAGTCTGGCCGACGCGGTGCCTGCAAGTTCGTCGGCTTGCGGCGTGCCCGGGCCGAAGCTCGAGGTCACGAGCACCGTAGGCCGATCGTCGCCGGCGGCCGCCCGCGGCTGCAAGCGATAAAACGCTGAGGCCGCGGCGACGCAGGCTCCCAAGGCAAGCGCGATCAGCAAGCGCGCTTTGGTCGAGCTCGAACGCGAGCGCGGCGCGGGGTTGGCTGCCGGCGGCGCGCTCGCAATCGGTGCGGTCGGAGTGAGCAGCCGCAAGCCGTTCAGCACCTCGGCGATCTCGTGCGCGGAGGCGATTCGAAGCGCCGGGTCCTTGATGAGGCACCGCTGGACCAGCGACCGAAGCTCCTCCTGCACCTCTGGGCCCAGGGGAGGCGGCTCCTCATGCATGCAGGCATAGCCCGTCGCGAAAGAAGTGGCGCGGCGGAAAGCAGATCGCCCGGAGAGGAGCTCGTAGAGCACGGCGCCAAAGGCAAAGAGGTCCGCGCGGTGATCGACTGGCCCGGCCCTCATCTGCTCCGGGGCCATATAGCCGATGGTCCCGACCGCGCGGCCAGCCTCGGTCGCTGGGCCGTTTCCCTCCTCGCTGGCGGTGCCGCCAAAGGGCTCTTCCAAGAGCTTGGCGATGCCGAAGTCCAGGATCTTGACGAAGCCATCCGTCGTCACGAAGAGGTTCGCGGGCTTCAAGTCGCGATGGACGATCTGCTTGGCGTGGGCTGCCGAGAGGCCCCGGGCAATCTGGATTCCCCACTCGATCGCCAGGCGCGGCGGGGGCGGCGATCGCAAGAGGTGCTGGTGAATGGTCTCACCCTCCAGCAACTCCGTGACGATGTACGGAAGATCTCCGTGGGCTCCAGTATCGATGAGCGAAAGGACGTTGGGATGATTGATCGAGCAGGCTGCCTTCGCCTCGCGCAGGAAGCGGTGCCGGGCCAGCGCATCGTCACGTGAAACCGAGATGAACTTGATCGCGACCTTGCGCCCCAGCTTGCGATCAGTGGCCTCGAAGACCCGCCCCATGCCGCCGTGGCCGAGCTCTCCGGCCATGAGATAGCGCCCGTCCAGGACCATCCCGACGGTGATCTCTGCTCGTTCTTCGAGCGGCTCGAGCCCGCCAGACCTCATCTCTCGAAGCTAGCGCGAAAGCCAGGTGGGCGCGAATGGCCGGGCGTGCTCGATTTGCAATCACGCCTGAAAGAACTCCGGGTCGATCGCGAACCGCCTCATCCAGCGCTGCACCTGTACCCGCGCCTTGCCCATCTCGCGCGCCACCGCGGTCGCATTGCCGCGGTGCTCCCGGAGCGACTGCAAGAGCTTCCTCGGAGGCGAGGGCAAAGAGATGGCGCACCATCGGGTCAGCTTGGAGTCGCGGTTCTGGCGCAAGGTCGTCCAAGCCGCCGAGTGCTGGGGCTGGAGACGCATCTACCGGACTTGCGGAAGCAAGGACTGCGTGCGACCGGACCATCTGCGATTGCAAGGCAAGTCAGCGCTGTGAGTGCGGCAGGTCGCAGAGCAGGGGCGCGCCTCCGGCCACCTCGCCGGCTCGAGGGCGCTGGTCGCGATGCCATGGGATACTCCGCGGCATGACAGGCGCAGGAGAGCGCAGGCGCAGCGGGAGATCTGCTGCAAAGGCTGCGCTGATCGAGCGCGAGGGATGAGCCTGAGGCCGCGCTCCGCGATCGTCGCTGCAGTGGCAATCGGCGTGGCCGTGGCCACCTTCGCCCTCGTCCGCGCCAGGCTCAAGCGGCCGCGCGTCGAGCCGCTGGTCACTGCCTCGGGCAGGTCGCTCACCGGCTTCTGCGCCGCCGCCGTCCAGCTCCATTGCGACAAGCGGCTCGAGTGCGGCCAGATGGACCCGCCGCAGCGCGCCGCGTGCCTCGACGAGGTCGGCGCCGAGTGCGAACGGACCGTCGGGTGGAAGCTGCGCGCGGGAGTGGTCACGGCGGGAGGCGAACCAGAAGAGGAGTGCTTCGAGGCGATGGGCGAGGCCGGCTGCAACGCGCTCCAGTTCCTCTTGGGCGACGACGAGCCGAGCCTCTTCGAGATCACCGACCGCTGCGAAATTGGAGAGATGTTCCGGCCGCAGTCGGCGCTGGGCGGACCCTGCGCGGAGACGAGCGACTGCAGAGCGGGCTTCTGTCCCGGCCTTGCTCCCGAATGCCACCGCTGCAGGCCCTACGTGGCCGACGGCGGCCCGTGCGTCCCGGGAGAGCTTGCGTGCGATCCGGCGACCAGCGTTTGCGCCCGGGCCGACGACGGCGGAATGCGCTGCCAGCAGCTCCTCAACGACGGTGCACGCTGCGGAGACCCCCACCAGTGTCGCTCCGGAGTCTGCCGCCGCGGCGCCGGTGCCGTCGCACCTGGCGAGTGCGTCTCGGGTGCTACGGGAACCAATTGCACCGACGCAAGCGATTGTTCGGTGGACCTCTATTGCCGGCTGGAGGCCGGACGCAGGTCCTGCGCCCCCAGGGTGAAGACCTTTGAGCCGTGCTCCGAGGCCGAGCGTGTCTGCGCGGAGGCCGAGGCCCGCTGCGTCGGCGGGCATTGCCGCGTGCGGCCGCACACCCTCGGCGCCGGCGACGGGTGTCGCGAGTTCTCGGATTGCAAGGACGGCTTGTATTGCCAGGGATCCCGAGGCGGCGCCTCCAGCGGACGCTGCGCCAGGCAAGGCGGTCTCTTGGACGCTTGCGAACCGCTCGACTATGGGGCCTGCCGGACCGGCTCGACCTGCGGCAGCGGCCGGTGCCGTCGCTTGCGTTCGGCGGGAGAGAAATGCTGGGGCAACCACCAATGCAAAGCCTTCTTGAGTTGCGTACCCACCTCTCTCGAGCGCGGGCTCGCAGGCGGGGGCGCGTGCGTCGCAGACAGCGCCGTCGGCGAGCGGTGCAATCAATACCTGCGCTGCGTCGTCGGCTATTGCGATCCGGGATCGGGAAGATGCCTCGCGCTGGCCGGCGGCGGAGCGCCCTGCGGCTCCTCGCAGCAATGCGACTCACAATGGTGCGTCGGCCAGCCGGGTGCAGCCGTTTGCTATGCGCCGTGCGCCGGCAGCAGCGGGCCGGCGGCGAAACAGGTGCGGTAAGCGCGGAGGCGACAGCGCAATCTGTTGCGCCCAAGCGTCGCCGCGGGCAAGCTCGACTTGCAATGGGCCGCTTCCCAGCCAGCCTCGCTGCTCTCTGGCTCGCCTTTGGCGCCGTGGTGCCGAGCGCGGTGGCTGCCTGCTGTGCGCCGGCGCAGAGGCGGGCCTGCTGTCCGAGGGCCGAGAGGGAGACCTCGACGCTGACCCGGGCGCCCTGTTGCGTGGCTGCCGCTCCGCTCGCGGTGGTGCAGGCGCCCGCGTCGCAGAGCTTGTCGCCGCCGCCGCTCGGCTCTCCGGCGCGCTCGCAGCTCCCGGCGGGACGAGCCGCGCAAATCGCGGCTGCGGTCTCGTTCGCGCTGGTCGCGCCGCCGCTCCAACGAGCGCTCGGGCCCCCGCTGCGGCTGCGGCTCTAGGGGACTCGCCTGCTCTCGATGCGATGCGGCAGCGGGCGCTGAAGACGCCCATTGCCTTCCGTTCCTTTTAGATTCCGGATCCCCTCATGAAGAGCTCCTTGCTCGCGTCGGCCTGGCTGGCCGCGGCGGGCTGCGCAGCGGTCTCGCCCAAGCAGACCTTCGACGAAGTCGACAAGCTGGTGACCGAGCGCGGCGGCGCGCACGTGTATTGGGACCAGGGCACGCCCGCCGACGACCAGGTGCGCGCCCGCGTCGCCGCCTTGCTCGCCGGAACGCTGACCGCCGAGACGGCGGTGCAGGTCGCGCTGCTGCGCAACCAGGGCCTCGTCGCCACCTATGAGGAGCTGGGCATCGCCCAGGCCGACCTGGTCCAGGCGGGCCTCCTCAAGAACCCGACCGTGGCCGCCCGGCTGGGTTTCGGCTCGGGCGGAAAGGTCGCTGACGCGCTCTCGGTGAGCGAGGACTTTCTCGAGCTACTGGCCCTGCCCCTGCAGCAGCGCGTCGCCGAGGCCCGGCTCCAGGCGGCCAAGGCGCGGGTCGGGAACGCCGTGCTTGAGCTCTCCGCGCAGGTGAAGACCGCGGTGATTGCGCTGCAGGCGCTGCAAGGAACGGTCGAGGTGAGAAAGCTGGTGCTGCAGGCGCAGCAGCTCGCCGCCGAGCTGCGGCAGCGGCAGCACAAGGCCGGCAACATCGGCGACCTCGAGCTCTTGCAGGAGCAGTCCTTCTACCAGCAGGGCAAGCTCGAGGTGGCGCGTGCCGAGCTGCAGGCGATCGAGGCGCGCGAGAGGGTCAATCGCCTGCTCGGCGTCTGGGGACCGGAGAGCGCGACGTGGAAGGTGGCCGACCGGCTGCCCGAGCTGCCCGAGGCAGATCCGGAGCTCTCGCAGCTCGAGGCGCTGGCCCTCGAGCGCCGGCTGGATCTGGCCGCCGCGCGCGGCGAGGCCGAGGCGCTGGAGGGCGCCGCCTCGGCTGCCGGGTTGACTCGCGTGGCTCCCGCGCTCAGGGCGGGCGTCTTTACCGAGAAGGACGCCGAGGGCACGCGGACGTTTGGCCCCATGCTCGAGCTCGAGCTGCCGCTCTTCGATCAGGGCCGCGCCACGGTGGCCCGCATCTCGGCCCAGGTGCGCCAGGCGCGGGCGCGGCAGGCCGACCTCGCGGCCGCGATCCGCTCCGAGGTGCGCACGCTGCGCAGTCGCCTCGCGGGCGCGCGCGCGGTGGCCGAGCAGTATCGAAAGACGCTGCTCCCGCTGCGCGAGCAGCTCGTCCAGCAGGCGCAGCTCCGCTACAACTCGATGCTCCTGGGAGTCTTTCAATTGCTGCTCGCGCGGCGCGAGCAGGGCGACGCCTATCGCGACTATCTCGACTCAATCCGTGACTATTGGACCGCGCGCCACGAGCTCGAGCGCGCCAGCGGCGGAGCGCTGCAGGCCGCTGCCCAGGAGAAGAAGCCATGAAGATCGCCTTCGCGCTCGCCGCCTTCCTCGCCGTTCCCCCGGGCACGCAGGCAGCGAGTCCAGCTTATGTTCCAGTAGAGACGCCCGATGGCAAATCATTGCCTTGGGTGATGGACCATGGCGTCAAGGTCTTCCACCTCGTCGCCGAGCCGGTGCGGCGCGAGCTGGCGCCGGGGATGGTGATCAATGCGTGGGGTTACAACGGCCAATCACCCGGGCCGACCATCGAGGCGGTCGAAGGGGATCGCGTCCGCATCCTGGTCACCAACAAGCTCCCCGAGGCCACCTCGGTGCACTGGCACGGCGTCCTCTTGCCCAATGGAATGGACGGCGTGCAGGGCTTGAATCAACCGCACATCAATCCCGGCAAGACCTTTGCCTATGAGTTCACGCTCAAGCAGAGCGGCACGCAGATGTATCACCCGCACGTCGATGAGACCCTGCAGATGGCGATGGGCCTCGAAGGGTTCTTCATCATCCATCCCAAGAAGCCCGAGCGGCGCGTCGATCGCGACTTCGCCATCTTCCTCCACGAGTGGGACGTGCCGTTCGGCTCCTCGACGCCCAATCCGGCCACCATGACCGACTTCAATCTCTTCAGCTTCAATGGCCGCGTCTATCCCGGCACCGCGCCGCTCGTGGTCAAGCGCGGACAGCGCGTGCGGGTGCGGCTCGCGAACCTATCGATGGACAGCCACCCAATCCACATCCACGGCGTCTATTTCGTCGAGACCGGCACCGACGGCGGGCCAACTCAACCCTCGGCTAGAGTTCGAGAGACCACGGTCAATGTGCCGCCCGGCGCGACGCGCGACATTGAGTTCGACGCCGATCTGCCCGGCGATTGGGCCATGCACTGCCACAAGAACCACCACACCATGAATCAGATGGCGCACGACGTGCCGAACCTGACCGGCGTCGATCAGTCCGGCCTCGAGGAGAAGATTCGCGCGCTCCTGCCGGGATATATGGCGATGGGCCAGACGGGAATGGACGGCATGTCGGAGATGCCCATGCCGGGGCCCCGCAACACCCTGCCGATGATGACGGGCAAGGGCCAGTTCGGCCCCATCGACATGGGCGGCATGTTCACCGTCGTCAAGGTGCGCGACGGGATCACGGGCTATCAGGATCCGGGCCCTTATCGAAATCCCCCGGGCACGGTGGCGCACGAGGTCTCCGCTCCGTAGGACCAATCATCGAGAGCCAACCTCGTTCAAGGCGCGCGCGCCTTCACCAGCAGCGCCTCCACTCGCCGGCCTCTTCCTGCCGGCTGCCTATTTGCCGACCTGACTGACATTGGGAGGGGGGAGGGATAGAGACGTCAGGTGGTCGCGCTTGAGTCCTCAAGCTGACTCACTGGATGTCCTTTTCCAATTCCCCCAATGGCTGGCAAATAGGCCGCGGGCAGGCAGAGACCTGTCGTGCGGCTTAAGGGCTCCCGCAGCAGAAATCCAAAAATGCGAGCGCAGCGAGCCACAGCATGCGGGTGGGCGCCCGTGCCGCGCGACAGGTCTCTGCCTGCGCGCGGCCGGTTTCCCAGGCTGTTAGAACTCCACGAAGTCGGCGCCGGGCGCGTGGCCGTTGGCGAGCGGGGGCCGCGACGAGGTCGATGCGGGCGACGCTGCGCGCGGAGCCTTGGACCTGGCGGCGGCTTTCTTCGCCGGCTCGGCGGAAGCGGTGGCAGAGGCCGCGGAGGAAGCTTGGGCGGCGGCCGTGGGCGCGGCGGCGCTGAGCTTGAACTGCGCGATCAGCGACTGCAGCTGCGCTGCCTGCGCGGCCAGCGACTCGGCCGTGGCGGTCAGCTCCTCGGTCTGCGAGGCGTTCGACTGGGTCACCTGATCCATCTGCGTCACCGCGGTGTTGACCTGCTCGATGCCGGTGGCCTGCTCCTTGGAGGCCGCCGCGATCTCGCCGACGATGTCGGTGACGCGCTTTACCGAGGTGACGATCTCGCGCAGGCTCTTGCCCGACTGGCCGACCTGCTCGGAGCCGCCCTCGACGCGGCGGGCGGTGTCGGCGATCAGGCCCTTGATCTCCTTGGCCGCCGTGGCGCTGCGCTGGGCGAGGTTTCTCACCTCTGCAGCGACCACCGCGAAGCCGCGCCCCTGCTCGCCGGCGCGCGCCGCTTCCACCGCGGCGTTGAGCGCCAGCAAGTTGGTCTGGAAGGCGATCTCGTCGATGGTGCCGGTGATCTCGGCGATGCGCTTGGAGGCCTCGGTGATGCCGCCCATCGCGGCCACCGCGCCGTCGGCGACCGCGCCGCCTTGCTCGGCCACCTCACGCGCGGCGCCGGCGAGCTGGTTCGCTTGGGCCGCGCTGTCGGCGTTCTGCTTCACGGTCGAGGTGATCTCCTCCAGGCTGGCGGCGGTCTCTTCCAGGCTGGAAGCCTGCTCCTGCGCGCCGCTCGAGATCTCCTGCGCCGCCGCCGACAGCTCCTGCGAGGCGCTGGAGACGTCGGTCGAGACCTGCGCGACGTCGGTGAGCGTCTTGCGCACGCGCGCCACCGCGTCGTTCACCGCGGCCGAGAGCTGCCCGACCTCGTCCTTGCTGTCCACCTGCAGCTCCTGGGTGAAGTCGCCCTCGGCGACCTTCTTCAGCGCCGCGGCGGCCCGGGCCAGCGGCCGGGAGATCATGCGCGAGATGGCAAAGCCGATGAGCAGCCCCAAGAGCGCGCCGCCGGCGATGATGGCGATGAGCCTGCGCCGCAGCTCCTCATGGAGCTTGCTGCTCTCCTCGTAGGTCTGGCGGATCATGCCCTTCTTCTCCTCGCCGTAGGCGTCGAGCAGCGCGCTCAGCCGATCCGAGATTCCCTTGAACGAGGCGAGCGCCTTGACCGCGCCGCGCACGTCGCCCTTGACCGCCAGCGCCGTGACCTTGCGCTCCTCGACCAGGTAGGGCGCGAGCAGCTTCTTCATCTCGGCCGTCCGCTCCTTGTTGTCGGGCAGGACGGCGTCGTGCTCGAGCCGGTCGATCGACGCGGCCAGCGCCTGGCCCTCCTCTTCCACCTTCTTCGCCTGCGCCGGGCGCAGCTTGCTGTCCGACTCCAGCATCACCTTGCGCAGATCGCGGCCCATCACGCCCTGCAGCCCGTGCGCCTCCTTGGCCTCGAGCGCGCCATGCACGTCGCGCGTGTAGAGGACGCCGATCATCTTGTCGAGCGCGTCGAGGCCGCCGATGCCGATGAAGCCGACGGCTCCCGAGACTGACGCAGAGATGAGGAAGCCGGTCATCAGCTTGGCCGCGGTGCTGCGATTCTTGATCCAGGACATTTCGATAACCTCCAAGTGGTTTGCAAAACGCAAATTCGATAACCAGCGACAATCAGTTCGGGGCCGCCGAGGCGTGGCCCACGGCGCGCTCGACGTCGAGCAGCGCGACCAGCTTGCCGCTCACCTTGGCGAGGCCGGTGAGCGCCGAGGTGTCCACCGAGGCGCCGAGCTCCGGGGCCGGCTCGATCTCGGCCTGCGCCAGGTCGATCACGTCCGAGACCGCGTCCACGAGCAGGCCGACCACGCGGGCGCCGAGCGCCACGATGATGATCACCGCCAGCTTGTCGTAGGGCCTGGCGCCGAGCGAGAAGCGCTCGCGCAGGCTGATCACCGGCACGATGGCGCCGCGCAGGTTCATCACGCCCTTGATGAAGGGCGGCGTGTTGGGCAGCGGGGTGAGCGCCGTGTGGCCCTTGATCTCCTGCACCTTGAGGATGTCGATCGCGTACTCCTCGTCGCCCAGGCGGAAGGTGAGGAACTGGCCCGCGCCGCCTTTGCTCTTCTTGTCGTCCATCGATCTCCCTCGTCCGCTTTTTGCCGTCAGTGAAGCAGTTGGGGAGCAATCGGCGCCTGCCCGTCGCGACCGAAGTCATTGCGTCAATCCGTCGCGAGAATCGGGAATTTCTGCGACCTGAAGCCGCAGTCGATCAACAGCGCTGCCGCTCGTTCCGATGAATGAAGCAACGCACCGCAAGTGAACCCGAGGAGAACGCGTGAAAGCCATGCAGCAGCAATCCCGAGCTCGTCCCGAGGGGCAGATCGATGCCTCGTCCCATCAGCTCATCGACTCCGCGCGCGCCCTCACCGAGGTGGCCGCGCAGCTCGCCGCCGGCGCCAGCCTGACCGCCGCGGAGTCGGCAAAGGTCGAGAGCGCCGCCGAGCAGATGAAGGGCAACGTCCACTCCGTCGCCAGCGCCGCCGAGCAGGTCTCGGCCACGGTCCGCGAGATCGCCTCCAGCGCGGCCGAGTCGGCCCGCGTCTCCCAGAGCGCCTGCGAGCTGGCGCGCGGCGCCGACCGCACCGTGCTGGCGCTCAAGGCGAGCTCGGCGGCCATCGGCAAGGTCACCAAGGTGATCAGCGCCATCGCTCAGCAGACGAATCTATTGGCGCTCAACGCGACCATCGAGGCGGCCCGCGCAGGCGAGGCCGGCAAGGGCTTTGCCGTGGTCGCCAACGAAGTGAAGGAGCTGGCCAAGGCCACCGCGCGCGCCACCGAGGAGATCGCCCAGCAGATCGAGACCATGCTCGGCGACACCTCGAAGAGCGTGGTCGCGATCGGCGAGATCGTGAAGGTGATGCAGCAGATCGATGGCTTCGCCTCGTCGATCGCTTCCTCCGTGAAGGAGCAGGCCGCCGCGGTCCGCGAGATCGCGCGCAACTCGGGCGAGGCGTCGAGCGGGGTGGCCGCGGTGGTCGATCACATCGCCAGCGTCGCGCGGGCCGCGCAGCAATCGGAGCGCAACGCGGCGCTGACGCAGACCCATGCCCAGGGCGTGGTCGAGAAGGCCGGCGCGCTCGCCACCCTCCTGCGCCGAAAGACCGGCTGAACGCCATGACCACCGCGAGCGAAGCGCGCGATCCCGAAGTGCTGGAGCTGTTCATCGAGGAGACCACCGAGGCGCTGGCGCGCGTCGAGCGGCTCTTGCTCTACGCCGAGAAGGGCGATGCGCCGCCCGATCTGATGACCCGGCTCTTTCGCGACCTGCACACGATGAAGGGCACGGCGGGCTTTCTCGCGCTCGAGAAGATGGCGTCGCTCGCGCACGCCGCCGAGGATCTCCTCTCGGTGCTGCGGGAGACGCCGGCCCGGGCGAGGCCCGAGCACTTTGCCGCGCTGCTCGAGACCGCCGACGTGCTGCGCAAGCTGATGGACGCGGTGAAGAGCAGCGGCGACGAGGGTCCGCAGCCGATCGACGAGCTCAAGCTGCGGCTGCGCGCGGGCGCGTCGGAGGCGCCGGCAGCGCCGGCAGCGCCGCAGGACCCATTGCCGCAACTCGCGCACCCGATCGCGATCGCCGCCCCCGCCGTGGCTCCCGCGGCCAATGGCGCGCCCGAGGCCGCTCGCGCCGAAGCGGGCGATGCCTCGGTGCGCGTCAATGTCGCCGTGCTCGACTCGCTGATGAACCTCATGGGCGAGCTGGTGCTGGCGCGCAACCAGGTGTCCACGCTCCTCAAGGCGCCCGCGGACGACGAGGGAAGCCGCGTCGAGGCGTTCGGGCGCTTGAGCGGGATCACCTCCGAGCTGCAGCAGACGGTGATGAAGGCGCGCATGCAGCCGGTTGGCCGCGTCTTCGAGAAACTGCCGCGCCTCTTGCGCGACCTCTGCCAGGCCACCGGCAAGCGCGCCGAGTGCACGCTGGAGGGCGCGACCACCGAGATCGACAAGGCGCTGGTGGACGCCATCCGCGATCCGCTGCTGCACGTGGTCCGGAACGCGGTCGATCACGGGATCGAATCGCCCGAGGCGCGGATCGCGGCCGGCAAGCCGGAGACAGGCGCCGTCGCGGTGCGCGCCTCGCACCAGGGAGGAATGGTCTGCATCGAGATCTCCGACGATGGCCGCGGCATGGACCCGGCGCGGCTCCGGGCGCACGCGGTCAAGCGCGGGCTCCTGACCGCCGCGGCCGCCGAGCTGCTGGGAGATCGAGAGGCGGTCGAGCTGGTCTTCCGCCCGGGCTTCAGCACCGCCGAGACGGTCACCGACATCTCCGGCCGCGGGGTCGGCATGGACGTGGTGCGCACGCAGGTCGAGCGCGCCGGCGGGCAGGTCGAGCTGGACTCGGTCGCCGGCCAGGGCACGACCGTGCGGCTGAAGATGCCGCTCACGCTCGCCATCGTGCCGGCGCTCCTGGTCGAGAGCAGCGGGCGGCGCTTCGCGATTCCGCAGGCCGCGCTGGTCGAGCTGGTCCATCTCGACGCTGGGCAGGGCTCGGCCTCCATCGTCGAAGCGCGCGGCGCGCCGCTCTTGCGCTTGCGCGGCGAGCTCCTGCCGCTGGTGCGCCTCTCGAGCGCGCTGGCGATCGGAGCCGAGCCGGCTTCGCCGGGTGGCAACGTCGTGGTCGTCTCCGCGGGCGCGCGCCGGTACGGGATCTGGGTGGACAAGATCCACGACGCCGAAGAGATCGTCGTCAAGCCGCTCACGCGCGAGCTGCAGAAGCTGCGCTGCTACGCCGGGGCCGCGGTGCTGGGCGACGGCGCGGTGGCGCTGATCCTCGACGTCGCCGGCGTGGCCGCGCTGGCCGGGCTCGACGCCTCCGCCAGGCCGCAGCTCGCGTCCGTGCGCGCCATCGCCGAGGGCCTGGGTCCCCAGCCGTACCTCATCTTCACGGTCGGCGCAGGGACCCAGTGCGCCGTGCCGCTCGCGATGGTGGCGCGCCTCGAGCAGGTGCCCGCCGGGCGCATCGAGCGCATCGGCCGCTCCGAGGTCGTGCAGTATCGCGGCGCGGTCCTGCCTCTCTTGCGGCCCGAGCAGCTCCTGCCGCTTGGCGAGCTGCCGCCGGCCGAGGAGCAGCAGCTGGTGGTGTTCGACTTCGGCCGGGCGGTTGGCTTTGCCGTGCGCGCCATCGTCGACGTGGTGGATCTGACCGTGAGCGCCGAGACCGGGCGAGGCGCGGCGCCGCTCACGCTCGGGCAGGCGGTGGTCCTCGGCCGCACCACGCTGCTCCTCGACGCCTACTCGATGGTGAGAAAGCACGTCCCTGACTTCGCCCGCGACTCCGAGCGGCCCGAGGCGGCCGGCGTCTTGCTGGTGGACGACTCGAACGCGATGCGCGCGGCGGTCGGCGGCTTTCTGCGCGCGCGCGGCCTCGAGGTCTTGGAGGCCCACGCCGGCGGGCCCGCGCTGCAGGCCGTCCGCGACTCGCGCCCGGGCGAGCTGCAGGCGGTGGTCACCGATCTGGAGATGGCCGGCCTCGATGGGTTCGGCCTGATCGAGGCGCTGCGCCGCGAGCGGCCCGATCTGCCGGTGATCGCCTGGACGCAGCACGAGAGCGCCGCCGTCCACCAGCGGGCCTGCGCCGCCGGCGCGCGCGCCTGCGTCCACAAGCTGCAGCGCGAGGGCCTGGTCGCGGCGCTGGCTGCGCTCGGCGTCGGTCCGCTCGACGAGCAGGCGAGGGCGGCATGAGCGCGAGCGCGTATTGCGGATCGTTCGCGACATTCTTGGTGGGCGGCGAGACCTTCGCGCTGCCGGTCGAAGAGGTGGACGAGGTGCTGCTCGAGCAGCCGCTCTCGCCGGTGCCCCTGGCGCCGCCGCACGTGCTCGGGCTGCTCAACCTGCGCGGCAAAATCCTGCCGGCCCTCGATCTGCGCCAGCGGCTCGAGATGCCGCCGCGGACGCCGGGAGCGCGCAGAAAGCTCCTGGTGCTGCGCGGCCGCGACGAGACGCACGCGGTGGTGGTCGACGAGATCGCCGACGTGCTCGAGCTGCCCCCCGCGCGCTGGGCCCCGCCGCCGGAGACGCTGCCGAAGAGGCTGCGCCGCTACGTCGTCGCCATCTGCGCCACCGAGACCACCGTGCTCCTCGCGCTTCGCTCCGAGGCCATCTGCGGCGGCGAGGAGGACCAATGATCGCGCTACCCGCACCCGAGCGGCTGGCGACGCTGGTGTCGAGCGTCACCCAGACCATGCTCGGGATCTCTTTCCGCCCCGATGCCGCCACCCGCGCCGGCCCGCCGCTCGACTGGCGCACCGCGGTGCTGCCCATCCCCGGGGCGAGGCCCATCACCGTCGGCCTCTCCTCGGATCCGAGCGGCTGCGCGGCGCTCTCGGCGGCGCTCTTCTCGGTGGCCGCCGAGGAGGTGGACGACACCATGATCAGGGACTCGCTCTGCGAGCTCCTCAACATGACCGCCGGGCTGCTCAAGAGCATGTTGGCCCTCGATCAGGCGCTGGGGCTGCCGCGCATGCTGGCCGCGGCGGGCGAGCCCGGATTCGCCGGCTCGCAAGCGGTGGTGCTGCGCGCCGAGCGGCTCGGCCTCGTCCTCTGGGTGACCGAGGGCGCGCTCTGAGCTTTCGATAAGTTTCGTCAACCAATCCAATTCTGGAGGAATGCAAAATGGGAACGATTCTCACGGTCGACGACAGCCGCGCGGTGCGGACCATCGTCTCAAAGCAGGTCAAGGAGCTGGGCTTCGAGGTGCTGGAGGCCGAGGACGGCGAGCAGGGGCTCTGCAAGCTCAAGGAGGTGGTCGTCGATCTCATCTTGCTCGACGTCACCATGCCGGTGCTGGACGGGCCGGGGATGCTGGCGAAGCTGCGCGAGAGCGGCAACAAGACGCCGGTGATCATGCTGACCTCGGAGTCGAAGCGCTCGGTGGTCGCGGGCGCGATGCAGCTCGGCATCAACGACTACATCCTGAAGCCCTTCAAGCCCGAGGAGCTGCGCCAGAAGATCCTCGGCGTGCTGAAGATCGGCGGCGCCGACGTCGAAGAGGCGGCCATCGTCCAGAGCGCGCCTCCGCCGGTCGCGGCGGCAAAGCCAGGCGAGCCCGCGGCGCGCGAGGGGCGGCAGTTCATCGACGTGCTGGTGGTCGACGACATGGAGAACGTGCAGAAGCGGCTGCGGCAGCCCTTGCCCGACTACCTGACGGTCAATGGCGTCACCAGCGCCCAGGCGGCGGTGGGGATGTGCCGCGATCACGTCTACCGCGTGATCCTCGTGGACAGCGAGATCCCCGATGTCTCCTCGAGCACGCTGGCCGGGCAGCTCAAGCTCCTGCAGCCGCACGCCGCGGTGCTGGCGCTGGCGCTGCGCTCGACCAACTCGGCGGCGCGCGAGCTGAAGGCGCAGGGCTTCGAGGAGGTGGTCTGGAAGCCGTTCACCCAGGACTCGATCGAGGACTTCACCCTGCAGTACTTCGACAACCAGGAGATCCTGGTCATCGAGGACAACCTGCTCCGGCTCAAGCCGTTCATCGGCAAGCCCGAGCGGATGGAGCGCTACTGCCTGCGCCTCGCGCAGATGGTGCCGCAGCTCATGACCAAGGTGGCCTCGGCCTGCTACGAGACGCTGATCGTTGACGTCAACCAGGTGCCGATGCTGGTGGAGCGCGTTCCCAAGCTCCTCACCACCATCTGCAAGCAGGCGGAGGAGATCGGCCTGACGGTGACCCTGGTGGGGGCCGAGGGCCTGCAGAGGGTCCTCGCCGGCTTCGATGAGACCAAGGGCATCCGCTGCTTCAAGAGCGTCCCGGAAGCGCGCGCCGCCAATGGCTAGAGCACGGGCCGCGCCGCGCCCGGCCAGGCGCGCGGATGCAGGCCAGGCAGGAGGACTCCATGGGTGAAGCGATCATCGACCGCGGACCGCAGCCGAGCGTCAGCGAGCTGATGGGAAAGCAGGTGGAGCAGATCCTGCACAAGCGGATCGCCGGCGACGCGCTCTCGCCGCCGACGCTGCCGGTGGTGGCCGACCGCATCTTCGTGGTGCTGCGCGAGCCCGGCTTCGTCGTGCGCAGCTATGCCGCGGTGCTGGCCGTCGATCCGACGCTGGCCGCGCGCGCGCTCCGGCAGGCCACCAGCGGCGGCTTCGCGGGCAGCAGCAAGAAGCTGTCGCTCGAGGAGGTGGTCTCGCGGCTCGGATCGGTGAGCATGCGCAGGCTCTTCTCCGAGGCGACGACGCTGCAGATGACGCCCTCGCGCGATGGCGCCATCCGCGACGCGGTGCAGGGGCTGTGGACGCACGCGGTGACGGTGGCCCGGATGGCGCGGGACCTGGCCGCCTTCACCACCGTCGGCGACTCGGAGGCGGCCTACCTCGCAGGGCTGCTGCACGATCTGGGCAAGCCGCTGGTGGCGGCCGTGCTGCTCGACGCCGAGCGGCAGCTCTCGCGCACCAGCAAGCGCCCCTGGATCTCGGCGACCGATTGGGTGGCGGTGGTCTCCGGGGTCCACCGCACGGCCGGCGCGGCCCTGGCGGAGAGGTGGGCGCTGCCCGAGGGGATCGTGCGCTCGGTCCGCGACCCGAGCGAGTACGACAACTCCGACCGCGGCGGGCTGGGAAATCTGGTGACGCTGGCCAACGCGCTGGCGAAGAAGTCGGGGATGACGGTGGGGGCGGTCGATCAGCAGGACGTCAGCGCGGTGCTGATGATCGGCAAGTCATTGGTGGGTGTCTCCGACGACATCTTGGACAAGGTCGTGGCCGGCGTGCGCTCCCAGCCTCCGGCTCTCTAGTCCATCGTCCCGGAACTTCGTTCCGGGTCGATGGACGTCGTCCCGTTGGAGGGAACCCTGCGGGTTCCCCTCAGCCAGCAAGCTGTCTGAGCCTCGCCTCCGCCACGGCCGGACTCCCGGCCGGGCCGCCCCTGGCGGCTGGAGCCGGTACGCACTTCGGAGCAGCAGTACCAGAGGCCGTCAGCCCTCTGCGGCAACTCAGCCCGCCAGCGAGACCTCGAAGGTGATGGGCCCCTCCTCGGGCCCCTGCGCCACGATGGTCCCGCCGTGGGCCTCCATCGCCAGCCGGCAAAAATACAAGCCGAGGCCGCGGTTCGTGCTGTCGGCCTGCACGCTCGCGTACTTCTCGAAGATTCGCTTGCGCGCCTCCAGCGGCAGGCGCGAGCCGGTGTTGGTGACTGCGATCCGCGCGCAGCCCGAGGCATCGCTCGACGCCGTCACGGTGACGCTGCCGCTGCGGGGCGTGTGCGCGATGGCGTTGTCCACCAGGTTCTGCACCACCCGCGAGAGCAGCTTGCGATCGGCGCTCGCGAATCCCGCGCCCGAGGATTGGCAGCTCACTCCGCGCTGCAGCGCCCGCGCCGCCGCCCCGCGAACGGTCTCGCGCAGAAGCTCGCCCAGATCGGTCTGCCGCTTGTCGAGGGCGAGCTGCGCCTGCTCCATGCGCGAGATGTCGATCAGATCGAGGATCAGCTCGCTCATCCGGCTGCAGACCTGGTCGATGGAGGTAAGGTCCTCCGCGGCGCGCGGGATCGAGCTGGCCACGTCGTCCCGGATCATGCCGGTGAGCACGCGGATGGTGGCCAGCGGTCCCTTCAGATCGTGCACCAGCAGCGCCACCAGGTCTTCCTGCAGGTCGCTCAGCGTCTCGGCGGCGCGCAGGGCCGAGGCCAGCTCCCGCTCCTGCCGCCGCAGGTGCAGGAACGAACGGACCCGCGCCCGCACCTCGACCACGTTGACCGGCCAGCGGAGGAAGTCGTTGACGCCGGCGGCAAAGGCGCGCTCCAGGTCCTCGACCGCGTCGAGCGAGGTGACCATCACGATCGGCAAGAGCTCGTGGTTGCGCGCGCGCACCTGCTCGGCCACTTCGAAACCGGAGACGCCGGGCATCATCGCGTCGAGCAGGATCAGATCGAACGGTCGCTGCTCCAGCGCCGCCAGCGCGCTCGGCCCGTCGCGAACGGCCACCACCTCGAGGTCCATGCCCTCGAGCGCGCGGGTGAGGATGAGCAGGTTCGCGGGCTGGTCATCGACCACCAGCACAGACTCACGGGGGGCTCGCGGATCAAATGCGGCCATTGTGCGCGCAGTATAGCTCACGTCCGGCCCGCCTCTCGCTGCAGCTGGGCAGCGGCCAAGAGCGTTGGTTGCAGCGCGCGGTCCAGCGATTCGAGCAGCGCCTCCGCGGCGCCGCCGCTCGAGCGCAGCGACGCCTCGACCGCGCCGGCCGCGGCCGCCAGCGCATCGGCCGACAGGTTTCCGGCCACGCCGCGCAGGCTGTGGGCGAGGAGCCGCGCCTCGGCGGAGTCTCCGCGCGCGAGCGCTTGGCGCAGGGAGACGACCGTCTCGGAGAAGTCGCGCCTGAACACCGCGAGCAGGTCGGTGAACAGCTCGCGATTGCCTCCCAGCCGGCGCACTGCCGCCTCGGCGTCGAGCGAAGCGCTGGCGGCCGCCCTCCTGAGATTTCGCGCCAGCGTCGCGAGCAGCGCCTCGGGATCGACCGGCTTGCTCAGATAGTCGTCCATCCCGACCTGCAGGCAGCGCCGTCGCTCCAGCTCCGCGGCGTACGCGGTCACAGCGATCAGCGGCAGCCGCGCGAGCCGGGGATCCTTGCGCACGGCCCGCGCCGCCTCGTAGCCGTCCATCACCGGCATCTGCACGTCGAGCAGCACGGCCGAGGGCAGGGGATCGCGCTCCAGCAGGGCCAGCAGCTCCCGGCCGTTGGCCGCCGTCTCTGCGCGCACGCCGGCCTGCGCCAGGATCTCGCAGGCGACGCGGCGGTTGATCTCGTTGTCGTCCACCACCAGCACGCGCGCGTTCCGCAGCTCGATCATCCAGTCCGGCGGGGCGACCTCCGCGGGCTCTTGGGCCGTAGGCGCGCCGAGCGCTGCAGCCAGCGCGTCCACCAGCCGCGAGGCGACGACGGGCTTGGAGAGCTGCGCGCGGATGCCGAAGGCGGCCCCGTCCGCGGAGCGCTCCTGACCGCCCATCAGGAGCAGCGCGGGGGGAGGGGAGAGGCCCGCCTCGTGGACCCGCCGTGCCAGCTCGAGGCCGTCCATCTCCGGCATGCCGCAGTCGATGAGCAGCGCCCGGTACGGCCGCGCTTGCAGGGCAGCCCGCGCCAGCTCCTCGAGCGCCGCGGCGCCGGAAGCCACCGCCGACGCCGGGAGCCCGAGCGCGCTCAGCGCCGCCAAGAGGCTCTGCCGGCACGAATCGTTGTCGTCGACCAGCAGCACCCGCGCGCCTTGCAGCTCTTGCGGGAGGACCCGCGGCTCGAGCTCCGCTTGCACGCCGAGGAGCGCGGTGAAGTGAAACGCGCTCCCCGCCCCGGGCGCACTCTGCACCGCGATGGTGCTTCCCATCAGCTCGACCAGCTCGCGGCAGATGGCGAGGCCAAGGCCCGTGCCGCCGTACTTGCGCGTGGTCGAGCCGTCCGCCTGGGTGAAGGCCTGGAAGAGCTTCCGCTGCTGCTCCTCGGGAAGTCCGATGCCGGTGTCGCGCACCTCGAAGCGCAGCTCTGCCTGATCCTCTTTCTGCGAGACCCGCTTGATCGAGAGGGCCACTTCTCCCTTCTCGGTGAACTTGACGGCGTTGGAGACCAGGTTGACGAGCACCTGCGAGAGCCGCAGCGCGTCGCCGACCAGCGCGTCCGGGACCTCGGGCGCCACCGACCAGACCAGCTCGAGCCCCTTCTCCGCTGCCCTGCCCGCGACGACGCTCGCCACGTCCTCGAGCACCCGCTCCAGGCGGAAGGGAGCGCGCTCGAGCTGCAGCTTGCCCGCCTCCAGCTTGGAGAAGTCGAGGATGTCGTTGGTCAGCCCGAGCAGCGCCCGCCCCGAAGACTGGATGGTGCGGAAATACTCGCGCTGCTTCTCGGGCAGATCCATGCGCAGCGCCAGGTGGCTGAGGCCGACGATGGCGTTCATCGGCGTCCGGATCTCGTGGCTCATGTTGGCCACGAACTGCGCCTTGACCTGCGCCGCGGCCAGCGCCTCCTCGCGCGCGCGGATCAGCTCGGCCTCGGCCGACTTGCGGGCGGTGACGTCGAGCACCGAGCCCACGGACCGCACGGGGTTGGCCGGATCGGGCGTGCCGCGCACGTGGACGTGGCGGAGCGAGCCGTCGGGCCGCACCACCCGGTGGTCGAAGTCGAAGGGCTCGCCGGTCGCGCGCGCGCGGTCGATCTGGGCGACGATCCCGGCGCGGTCGTCGGCGTGGATCATGCCGCGCATGAGCTCGACGGTGATGGGCGTTCCGGGCGCGACGCCCCACATGCGGTAGACCTCGTCGCTCCACACCATCTTGCCCGTGGCGTAGTCCGCCTCCATGCGGCCAAGCTGCGCGAGCGACTGCGCCTCGGCCAGCTCGGCGCGGCTCTTGGCGATGGCCAGCTCCGCCTGCATCCGATCGGTGACGTCGCGCGCCAGCCCTTCGATTCCGCAGGGCTCGCCCTGGTCGTCGCACAGCAGCTGGAGGTTCGCCTCCAGCACCCGGATCTGCCCGTCGGCGCGCCGCCAGGAGCAGCGCATCCCCTGGACGCGGTGCTCCTGCAGGAGCCTCTCCCGGATGCGCACGCGCTCCTCGGGAACCACGAAGAGGTCGCGCATCGTGTTCTTCCGCAGCAGCTCGGCCTCGCTGTAGCCGAGGTACTCGCAGGCGGCGCGGTTGACGCGCACGATGGTCCCGTCGAGCCGCGACTCGATGAAGACGTCCTGGATGTTTCCGAAGATGCGCTTGAGCTCCTGCTCGCTCTTCTGCAGCGACTCCTCGGCCCGGCGGCGCGCGGTCACGTCGAGCGCCACCAGCTCGACGCCGTCGGGGCGCCCCCGCTGGTCGAAGACCGCGCGGCCGTTGACCTCGACCAGCACCAGCTCGCCTGTGCGGCGCTTGAAGGTGAAGCCCGCGCCGCTCACCTTGCCGGTCCGCTTGATGGTGGCAAAGAGCGTCCCCTGGCTGGCCGGGTCGGCGTAGATTTCCCTGGGCAGGGGCTTGCCGATCAGCTCCTCGCGCGTGCGCGGCGCAAACAGCTCGAGCGCGGCCCGGTTCAGGTAGCGGATGCACTGATCCTCGCCCGCCCGGAAGTACGCCACCTGCATCGTCTCGACGATGGACTCGAACTGCTCGTCGCGGGCGCGCAGCCGCTGCTCGGCGTCGCGCAGTCCCCGCTCGGCGACCTCGGCCTGCCGGCGCCAGAGGGTGCGCAAGAGCAGCATCGCCAGCCCGAGCGAGGCCACCGCCAGCACGACGACGAGCGCGTGGCCCGCGACGGGCTCGGCCGCCTCGCCCAGGTCGATCCGCGCGCCCACCGTCCAGGGCATCCCGCCGATGGGCCGGAGATTGGCCAGCACCGGCACGCCAGCTCTGTCGAGGCCCTCGATCGGTCCCTGTTGCCCCCGGACGATCGCCGAGCCGAGGGAGCTCGTGTCGCTCACCGGCAACCGCAGGTCGGGCGTGCCGGGAAGCAGGCCGATGAGGAGCGCGCCCTGCTCGTCGCGCACGGCGAGGAAGGCGCGGCCGGTCTTGGTGCGCTCCACCCAGGAGCGCGCGAGCGGCCGCAGCGAACGCCCGAGATCGGCGCGGTAGTGCCCGACTCCAACCACCCGGGTGCGGCCGCCTTCTTCGACCAGGAAGGGCGTGAACAGCTCGATGTAGAGCGGCGCGCCCGGAGCCTGGCTTTCGCGCCACACCGGCCCGAAGAACGGCTTGCCCGTCTGCACCACGCGCGCGACGAGCGGCGGCAGCTCGGCGACCTCTCTCTGCGGCCCCGGAGGCGCGGACAGGAGCACGCGCCCCTCTGGGTCGAGGACTTGAAGAGAGCTGTAGTCGTAGGCGGCGCGGAAGCGCTCGAGCAGCCCTGTCAGCCTGCCCTTGCGATCCGCGGCCACCGAGCCGTCGCGAACCCAGTCCCCGATCGCCTGCGAGAAGAAGGAGTGCGAGACGATATTCAGATCTCCTCGCCGCTCGTTCAGCCAGCTCACCACTTGCGTCTCGGCCAGGTCGGCGGCCGCGGCGAGCTGGCCCTGGTACTGCTCCCGGTTCTTCTGCGTCTGCCGCGTGAACGCAAAGGTCCCCGCGGCCGCGATCAAGAGCGTCAGCGCGCCGAATACGAGCAGCGGCCTGACACGAGGCAAGTCGCGCGGAGGGAGCTTGGCGGGGTCGGCTGGCATCGTCGGCGGCAAGGGGTGCGGGAGTGGGTTCCAATCGGCGCTTTCACGTCCGGTGAAAGCGACCTGCGGCATCATGCCCCGGCGGCGGCCGCTCAGAACAGCTCGACCGAGCCGCGCTCCATCGAGTGCTGCTCGACCTTCTGGGCCGCCTCCTCCTCCAGCAGGAGTCCATGCGCGCCGTGGAGCCCGGTGAGCCGGGCCGCGAACGCCGCCACGCTCCGCAGCGCCGTCGAGGGCGCCTCGGCCAGCGCCGAGGTCCAGCGCGACCAGCCCGCGATCAGCCGCTCGCCGCGCGCGGCCGCCGTCCCCAGGATCTGCGAGGCGATGTCGCCGAACTGCAGGGCCACCACCGCCTCGCCCACGCTCTCCTTGACCTGCGCTGTGGAGGCGCGCAGGCGGGCGAGGGCTGCCGCCATGTGGCCGTCGAAGTCCTGCACCTGGGCCAGCATCGCCTCGACGCGGCCCTTGGAATCGACCGCCAGCTTCGCCTCGTGCGACGACATGCCGGAGACCAGCCCGCGCACTTCCCCGACGGTGCCGCGGGCGCGGTCCACCTGCGCGCCGATCTGCTCGTTGAACTGCTTCACGCTGCGCGAGAGCGCGCGCACCTCGGCCGCCACCACCGCGAAGCCGCGCCCCGCCTGGCCCGCGCGCGCCGCCTCGAGTGAGGCATTGATCGACAGCAGCGCCGTCTGCTCGGCGATGTGATCGACGCGCGCCAGCAACTGGAAGACCGCGCCGAGCTGGTCGCTCATCGCGTCGATCTTGCCCACCGCCTCCCGACTGCGCTCGCCGGCCGCGTCGAGCAGCCCCGCGAAGTGGCGGAGCGCGCCGGCCGTCTCCTCGACCAGCGCCTGCACGCCGGGCCGCGCGCCGCCTGTCCCCGCTTCCACTGCAGAGAGGAGTCCCCCGAGCTCTCGCTGCTGGCCCTCGACGGTCTCGCTCAGCCGCAGGAAGTTCTCTTGCAGCCGCGCGACCGCATCGCCGACGATGGACCGCGCCTGGTCGGCGGCCGCCGCCATCGCCTGGACCTCGGCGCGCGAGGCCACCTCCAGCTCCGCCGTGCACTGCTCGAGCGCTGCGTGAGCCGGACCCAGCAGGGCGATTCGGATCGATCTCTTTTGAGTGCTTGCCATGCTCCTCGCATCGGCGACCGAACGCCTCCTCTTGATGCCTCTCCCGTGCGGCACTTCGCCCCATCGAGCCCCCTCTGCCGCGCGCCGATGAAGCCCTTGCCAACCAAGAGAAGGGGCGAGCGATGACGGAGTCAGAGTCGGTGCTGGAGCTGAAGGGCAACGTCGACATGGATGAGTCGATGCGGCTGTACCGCGAGGCGTGCGCGCTGCCCGGTGAGGGTGACGTCCGCATCTCTTGCGCGCAGCTCGAATCACTCCACTCCGCGGCCTTGCAGATCCTGCTGGCGCTGCGCACGCGGCTCGCCAACCAGGGGCGGAGGCTCTTCATCGATCCCGCGCCGGGCCTCTGCCGGATGCTGGCGGTGGCGGGCATCTCCCAGGACCTCTTCGGCTGCGCCCGCTGAACAGCAAGAGGGCGTGCGGCTCAGGGCCGACGCTCTGGCCGTGAGTCGCGCCCCAACCCGTTCTTCGTCATTTGCATCACCTTGGAGGCTCAGTGGGAAAGACAGTCCTGGTCGTGGATGATTCGCCCTCGATGCGCCAGATGGTGGCGCACACGCTCGCCTCCTCGGGCTTCGCGGTGGTCGAGGGCGGCGATGGCGCCGATGCGCTCAAGAAGCTCGCCGGGCAGCCGGTGCAGCTGATCATCACCGACCTCAACATGCCGGTGATGGACGGCATCTCCTTCATCAAGGAGGTCCGCGCGCAGCCCAAGTACAAGTTCACGCCGGTGCTGATGCTCACCACCGAGTCGCAGGCCTCGCGCAAGCAGGAAGGCCGCGCGGCCGGCGCGACGGGCTGGCTGGTCAAGCCCTTCCATCCCGAGCAGCTGTTGGCCGTGGTCAAGAAAGTGCTGCCGTAGCGATATGAAAATCGATATCGCCCAGTTTGCGCAGGCCTTCTTCGAGGAGGCCAAGGACCACCTCGCGCAGCTCGAGTCCTCGCTGCTCGAGCTCGAGAAAAGGCCCCAGGACGCCGAGCTCTTGGCGGCGATCTTCCGCGCCGCGCACTCGATCAAAGGGGGGAGCGCGACCTTTGGGATGACCGAGGTCGCGCGCTTCACCCACGAGCTCGAGGGCCTGCTCGACGAGCTGCGGGCGGGGTCCTTGCAACTCACGCGCGGGCTGTCCGATCTCTTGTTGGAGGCGGCCGATGCGCTCGCGGGCCTGCTCGAATCGGCGAAGTCGTCGGCGCCGGCCCCCGCCTCGGTCGAGCCTCTTCTAGAGAGGCTCAAGGCCGCGCGCGCCGCGCCCGGTGCGGCTGCCTGTGCAAAGCCGGAGGCGGTGATCGAATCGCAAAGTGCCGCGGCCGAGTATCGAATCTCCTTCGCCCCCTCGGCGGGCATCTTCTGCAGCGGCGGCGATCCCCTCCTGGTCCTGCGGGACCTGGGCGAGCTTGGCGAGGTGCGCGAGCTGCGCGCCGACTACGCCTCGCTCCCGCCGCTGGAAGAGCTCGATCCGGAGAAGTGCCACTTCTCGTGGACGCTGGTCCTGAGCACCAAGAAGCCCGAGTCGGAGGTGCGCTCTGCCTTCGTCTTCGTCGAGGACGTGGCGCAGATCTCGATCGAGCGCGCGGTCGCCGTCGCCGAAAAGGCTGCCGCGCCCTCCATGCCCCAGGCGCGCGCCAGCGACACCGGCACGCTGCGCGTCGCGACCTCCAAGGTGGACAAGCTGGTGGACCTGGTCGGCGAGCTGGTCATCGCCCAGTCGATGATCTCGGGCGCGCTCGAGCTGGTGCCTCCCGCCATCCAGCTGCGCGTGCGCGAGGCGCTGGCGGCGCTCGAGCGCCACACGCGCGACCTGCAAGAAGGCGTGATGTCGATCCGCATGCTGCCGGTGTCCCAGCTCTTCGAGCGCTTCCCCCGGCTGGCGCGCGATCTGGCCAGGTCGCTCGGCAAGGAGGTCGAGCTGCAGCTCGAAGGCGGCGACACCGAGCTCGACAAGGCGGTCCTCGATCAGCTCGCCGATCCGCTCACGCACCTGGTGCGGAACGCCATCGATCACGGCCTCGAGACTCCGGCCGATCGGGTCGCCGCCGGCAAGCCCGCCAAGGGAACGCTGCGCCTGCGCGCGGCGCACCAAGGCGGGGCCGTGTCGATCGAGGTGAGCGACGATGGCCGCGGCCTCGACGGCGCGCGCATCCGCAAGAAGGCCGAGCAGCTGGGGCTCATCGCGCCCGGCGAGCCGCTCACCGAAGCGCAGGAGCAGGAGCTGATCTTCCGCGCCGGGTTCTCCACCGCCGCGCAGGTCACCGACGTCTCCGGCCGCGGCGTCGGCATGGACGTGGTCAAGCGCAACATCGAGGCCCTCGACGGCGCGGTCTCGCTCCGCAGCGCGCCGGGCCGCGGCACCACCTGCGCCATCAAGCTGCCGCTGACCATGGCCATCCTCGACGGCCTGCGCCTGCGCGTGGCGCAGCAGACCTTCGTGCTCCCCTTGATCGCCGTGCTGGAGTCGTTCCGCCCGCGCGAGGCCGATCTGCGCCGCGTGCTGGGCCAGGGCGAGATCGTCATGCTGCGCGACGAGCCGGTGCCGCTGGTGCGGCTGCACCGCATCTTCGATCTGCCTGGAGATGAGGACGCGCGCCGGGGCCTCGTCACCGTGGTGGACGCGGGCGGCGTGCGCGTGGGCCTGCTCGTCGATGAGCTGCTCGGGCAATCGCAAGTGGTGATCAAGAGCCTGGAGGCCAACTTCCGCCGGCTCGACGGAGTGGCCGCAGCGACCATCCTCGGCGACGGGCAGGTGGCGCTGATCCTCGACCCGCCGGCGCTGGCGCGGATGGCGCTCGGCCCCAGTGCGGAGGTGCGCCATGCCGCCTGAGCTGACGCTGAAAGACGGCGAGTTCGAGGAGCTGCGCGAGCTGATCCTCAGGCAGACCGGCGTGCAGCTCTCTGACGGCAAGCGGCCGCTGCTCGTCTCGCGCCTGGCGAAGCGGCTGCGGCTGCACGGCTGCCAGAGCTTCGGCGACTACCACCGCCACCTGCGCGAGAAGGACCCTGACGGCAGCGAGCTGCGCGAGATGATCGGCGCGGTCACCACTCACAAGACCAGCTTCTATCGCGAGCCGCACCACTTCGAGCTGCTCGCGCGCTTGCTCGGGTCAACGGCCTCGCGCGGGCGGCCGCTGCGGCTCTGGAGCGCGGCCTGCTCGAGCGGGGAGGAGCCGTACACCATGGCCATCGCCGTCCGGGAGGCGCTCGCGGCGGGCCGGCTCCCCGCCTCGTCCGACGTGCGCATCCTGGCCACCGACATCGACGTCGGCGTGCTCGAGCGCGCCGAGCAAGGGACCTATCCGCTCGAGCGCAAGGCCGACCTGCCCGCCGGCGTGCTGCAGCGCCACTTCCTGCGCGGCCAGGGCACCCGAGCGGCGCAGATGCGAGTGCGCGCGCCGCTCCGCGAGCTGATCGCGTTCCGCCGCTTGAACCTGATCGAGGCGGGCTGGCCGATGCGCGGCCCGTTCGACGCCATCTTCTGCCGCAACGTCCTCATCTATTTCGACAAGCAAACGCAGCAAGCGGTGGTCTCGCGGCTGGTGGACAAGCTGCGCCCGGGCGGGCTGCTCGCGCTCGGGCACTCCGAGAGCATGCTGGGCGCGCGCCCGGATCTGCGCAGCCTCGGCCACAGCGCCTTCGAGAAGTGCGCGGTGGCCGCGTGACCCGCCGCGAAGTGAGCATCCACATCGGCGGCGTCGAGGCCAGCAAGGAGCCCACGCTCATCCGCACGGTGCTCGGCTCCTGCATCTCGGCGTGCCTCTGGGACCCGGTGGCGCGGATCGGCGGGATGAACCATTTCCTCTTGCCCTCGCCGGGCGCCGGCAGCGACTACGATCCGGCGCGCTTCGGCATCCACGCCATGGACCTGCTCATCGGCGCGATGCAGCGGCTGGGCGGCGCGCGCGGGCGGCTGCAGGCCAAGCTCTTCGGCGGCGGACACGTCCTGCGCGAGCTGCGCCTGCTCCGCAGCGTGCCCGAGAAGAACATCGCCTTCATCCGCCGCTTCGTCGTCGAGGAGGGGATCCCCGTGGTCGCCGAGGACCTGGGCGGCGACCACCCGCGGCAGCTGCAGTTCTGCACCGACAGCGGCCAGGCCTTCGTCAAGACGCTCGGCGACCGCGCGCTGATCCACCTGCCGCTGCGCCGCACGCCAAAGCCCCAGTACGGCGAGATCACCCTCTTCGACTAGCAGGAAGACGATGCCGACGAGAATCTTGATCATCGACGATTCGGCGATGATGCGCGGGCTCCTGACGCAGATCTTCGCCGCCGACAGCGAGCTCCAGGTGGTCGGCGCGGCGTCCGATCCGGTGGCGGCCTGGCAGAAGATCCAGCAGCTGCGGCCCGACGTGATCACGCTCGATGTCGAGATGCCGCGGATGGACGGCCTGACGTTTCTCGCGCGGCTGATGCGCGCCGATCCGCGCCCCGTCTTGATGGTGTCCTCGCTGACCGAGCGGGGCTGCGCGACCACCTTGCGCGCGCTGGAGCTGGGCGCGGTCGACTTCGTGCAGAAGCCGAAGCTCGACATCGCCGCGGGCACCGTGCAGCTCGCCGACGAGCTGCGCGCCAAGGTCAAGCTGGCCGCCCGCGCAAAGCCGAGGCCCTGCACGCAGCCGTCTCAGGAGCCCCAGGCGCAGGCCAGTGCGCAGCCGCTGCACAGGCCCCGTCAAAGCGTTGCCCCGGCCGGCGCGCTCTTGCGCAGCACCGAAGGAATCGTCGCCATCGGCGCCTCCACCGGCGGCACCGAAGCGCTGCGCGAAGTGCTCACCGCCTTGCCAGCCGACGCGCCCGCGATCGTGGTCGTCCAGCACATGCCCGAAAAGTTCACCAAGGCCTTCGCCGCGCGCCTCGACTCGCTCTGCCGCGTGCGCGTCTCCGAGGCCAAGGACGGCGATCGCGTGCTCCCCGGGCACGTCCTCATCGCTCCCGGCAGCTTCCACATGCGCCTTTTGCGCAGCGGCGCCAGCTACTCGGTGCAGGTGGCGACGGGGCCCGCGGTCAACCACCATCGGCCCTCGGTCGATGTGCTCTTCGAGTCTTGCGCGCGCTGCGTGGGCGGCAATGCGCTCGGCGCGCTCTTGACCGGGATGGGCGACGACGGCGCGCGCGGGCTCTTGGAGATGCGCAAGGCCGGGGCCCGCACCATCGCGCAGGACGAGGCGAGCTGCGTCGTGTTTGGAATGCCCGGGGCGGCGGTGGCCATTGGGGCAGCCGAGGTGATCGCGCCGCTCGGCAAGGTGGCCGGCAACATCCTCGCCTGGGCCGGCCTGCGCGCTTGACGGCAGAGGGGCAAGCTCGACTTCGCGGTTCCCACCAACGCTGTGTTCGACCGCTGAGCTGGGCCCTTCGCAAGGCGGCTCGAGCCAAGACCGGCAGCGCCGAGGTATCATCATCGCTGTGGCGACCCCACCGCGAAGGCGGTGATGTCGAGGTTGCGACCTCAATCGGTCGCGCTGGCGCTGGCCCGAAAGGCGATCGACGCGACCGGCAGCGAGTCGCCCGCGGAGGCCGCGGCGGGGATCGAGGCCGCCTTTGGCGGGCTGCTCGACCTGATGTCGCCGATCGTCGGCGATGTCGGCTTTCGCACGCTGGCCGAGCGCGCGCAGCGCAAGGCGCACTGCCCCTGGGAGATCGCGCTCGATGAGGGCGGGCGACTGGTGTTTGTCGGGCTCACCGAGGCGGCCGTGCGGGACGGCGCGGCCGCCACCAGGACCAGCGCGGCGACGCTGCTCGGCGAGCTGATCGCGCTCTTGTTCGACTTCATCGGCGAGAAGCTGACGCTGCAGCTCTTGCTCTCCTGGCCGTCGGGAACCTTGGATGGCCCGCGCTCCGGAGGGCAGATCCTGCTCGACCGCGAACGCTTCCTCAAGCGTGTCGGCACGGTCTTCGAGGAGACGCGCCACCACCAGGCGGCCTTGCAGCGGGTGGCGGTGCTGGCCGTGCCGGAGCTCGCGGACGCGGTCGTCTTCGAGCTCGCGACCGACAGCACGCACGAGAAGATGACCTTCGCCGCCGGGACGGTGCCGGGCGCCGCTGCCCAGGCGGACCTCTACGCCGAGATGGTGCGCACGGGCGCGACCGCGGTCGCGAGCGGGCCTCTGGGCTCGGGGCTCTGCGCGCCCATCCACGAGCAGGGAAAGCTGATCGGGTCGCTCTTCGCCTGGTTCCACCGGACGCTGCAGCCGGGAGAGGTGGCGATCTTCGAGCAGCTGGCGGACCGCGCCGGCATCGCCGTCGACAACGCCCGGCTCCTCGAGGAGACGAAGACCGCGGTCCGCGTCCGCGACGAGATGCTGGCCGCCATCTCGCACGACTTTGCCAGCCCGCTCGCGGCGGTGCGGTTCAGCGCCCAGGCGCTCCTGCACGACGCCGCGACCGGCCGGCTTCCGCCCGATCTCGTCACCGCGGCCGACACCATCCGCCAGGCCGAGGAGCAGCTGCAGGCCATGGTGGCCGAGCTCGTCGATGTCGCGAGCGTGCACATGGGGCGCATGGTGCTGCGCCGCGCGGACCACGACCTGGCGGCGATCGTCGATCAGGTCTTCCGCATGCTCGAGGGCCAGGCCGGCGCTCGGTCGGTGCGGCTCTTGCGCACCGGCGCCGCTCCCACCGTCTCGTGCGACCGGCCGCGCGCGCTCCGCTTGCTCGCGAACCTGGTCGGCAACGCCGTCAAGTTCACCCGCGAAGGCAGCGCGGTGACGGTCGCGATCGAGAGAGGCCCCAAGGAGACGATCGTCAGCGTCACCGATCGCGGCCCCGGCATCGCTCCAGCCGAGCGCGAGCGCCTCTTTCAGCCGTACTCGAGCGGCGAGGCCGGGCGGAACAGCGGCACGGGCCTTGGGCTCTACATCGCCCAGGGGATCGCGCGCGCGCACGGCGGGCGTGTCTGGCTCGAGCGCAGCAGCGACCGGGGCAGCACCTTCGCTGTCGCGCTGCCGGCAATGCCTGGCAGATAACGCTATGGGTCTCTGCCTGCCGGGATTGGGGAGCCGCGCCATCCCTCGCCCTTCCCGAAGGGTAGAACAACTCTAGCCCCACAGTAATTCTGCCCTATCTCGGGAATCTCCGGCCGTGGTCATTGCAGCCCATGCCCCTTGTCCCCGCGCTTCGGCCCGGAAGGCCCTCCAGCATCGTCTACCTGAGCGCGAGCAGCGGCGGCGGCCATGACGGCGTAGCGCGAGCGATGATGGACCTCGGCGCAGCGCTCTTCGGCGATGGAGTCGATCAAAGGCGCACCGACATCTATGCGGGCGGGCCGCTGACCACGCTGCCGCTGCTCTCGCGCCTCCGCTACAACTCGGCGCTGCTGTGGAAGACGTTCTTCGCGGGGACCGACTCGAAGGTCGTCTCCCGCGCGCTGGCCGCCTCCCTGCGGCCGCTGGCCATGCGCAGGCTTCGCGCGTCTCTGCCCGAGGCGCCCGACATGCTGGTCGCCGTGCACTTCGGCACCGCGCAGTACGTGAACGCGTTGGCCGGGCAGTTCGCGCGGCGGCCGGCGACCGCCGTGGTGGTCACCGACTACCAGCCGCACTGGGCCTGGTTCGCGCCCGCTGACCACTACGTGGTTCCGAGCCGGGAGGCCGAGCAGCGCGCGCTCGAATCGGGGCTCAAGCCCGAGCAGATCGTGCGCGTGGACCTGCTGCCTTGCCGCCTGCCCGACGCGCCCGTGCCGGCCCGCAGCGGCCGCGTGCGCGTGTTGGCGGCGGCGGGCGCCGATGGCTCCAGCGAAGGTCGCCTCGTGTCGGTGCTGCGGGCGCTCGATCGGTCGGCCGCGGCCAAGGACGTCGAGGTCGAGGCGGTCTGCGGGCGCAACGGCGCGCTCCTTGGGCGCATGAAGAAGTTGGCCGGCGCGCTCGAGAACCTGCGCCTGACCGCGAGCGGATATGTCGGCGACCTGCCCGATCGGCTGCGGAGCGCCGACGTGGCGCTGCTCCGCGCCAGCCCGCAGACGGTGACCGAGGCGATCGCGGCCGGCACTCCCGTGGTGGCTTTCGACTGGCTGGCCCACGAGGCCGGTAACGCAACACTGTTGCAACATCTCCAGTGTGGCTTCGCCTCCCGCAAGCCCGCGGAAGCGGCGGCGATGCTGTCCCGGCTGCTCGAAGATCGGGCCGCCCTGCGCGAGCTGCAGCGATCGGCGGCCGCGGCTGCCGATCGAGTCCCGGGCCTCGCCTTCGCCCAGCGCTTCTTCGCGCCCCTCGCGGCCGCGCGCCTCCGCGAGGCGGCCTAGGCTAGAGGCTAGAACGCCTTGCGGGGCGCCGCGGTGGACGTCATGGCGCGGACGCGGCGGGAGCTGGCAAGCCTCGTCTGAGCAGCAGCGTCAACCCCAAGGCCGCGGAGCAATATTCGGAGGCTGCCATGGCCACAAAGATCCCCACCGGGCCCAGGCGCGCGCTCAAGAAGGCCGCCAGCGTCAGGCGGATGATCCAGCCATTGGTGACGATGGCCAAGAGGGGCAGGCGCATCTCGCCCGCGCCGATGTAGCCCATCCAGAGCGTGTTCGCGAACGCGGCCACGCCGATGGCGGCGAGGATCGCGCGCAGCATCGGCACGGCGAGCGCGACCACCTCGGGTCCCGCGTCGAAAGCGAGGGCGAGCGGGCGCACGGCGAAGAAGCCGGGCAGGGCGAGGGCGAGGAAAAAGAGCCCGGCGGACACGGCCACCTGGCGGACCAGGGTCTCCGCGGAGGCGCGATCGGCCGCGCCCAGCCGCTGCCCGACCAGCACCGCGGTGGCGTTGCCGATGCCCCACACCGGCATCAGCAAGAGATAGAAGACGCGCGAGCTGATGGTGCCCGCGGCGAGCGCGGTGGTGCCGAAGCCCGCGAGCAGGCGGAAGAGGACCACCACGCTGCCCATCACCAAGACGACGGTGCCGGTCGACCAGAGCGCCATCGGCAACAGGCGCGCGAGGTGGCCGCGCAGGACCCGCAGCGGCGCGAGCGTCGGCACCAGATCGCAGCGGCCCGAGAGGAGCGTTCGCAAGAGCAGCGCCGAGGCGAGCAGCCGCGCTCCGTTGGTGGCGACGGCGGCGCCCAGAAGCCCAAGGCCGTGGAAGGGCCCGGCGCCGAAGATGAGCAGGGGCGCGGCGACCAGGTTGACGGCGTTGGCGATCAGGAGCGCGCGCACCGCTTGCGCCGGATGCCCCGCGGCGCGCACGGCCGCGCCCAGCACCATCGCGAACGCAAAGGTGCCGAGGCCCGACAGCATGAAGCGCGCGTACGGCAAAGCGGCGGCGCGCAGGGCCTCGTCGGCGCCCATCCAGGACAAGAGCGTGTCCGAGTAGAGAAACCCGAGCACGCCGAGCAGCGCCGACAGCGCGGCCGCGGCGATCAGGCTGCAGGCCACCAGCTGGCCCGCCTGCAGGCGCTCCTTGGCGCCGATGTGCCGCGCGCCCAGCGCCACCGTGGCGAACGCGAGCCCTTGCGCGCCGGCCAGGAGTACGCCGAGCAGCCACTCGACAACACCGACCGCGGCCAGCGCGCCCGCGCCGAGCCTTGCGACGAAGAACGCGTCCTGCACGCCGAGCGTCGATTCGAGGACCAGTTCGAGCGTGGCCGGCGCCGCGAGCACCGCGAACTCGCGCAGCACCGCGCGCTCGGGCAGCCAGCTGGAGGGTGAAGCGGGCATCGGGCGCTCGATGATCGGTGAGATCGCGGGCGTCGGCGATGCGGATTGATACCGGCGGCGAGCGCGTACTTCTGCGGTTTCGACTGGGCCGCCCGGCATGGCTAGCTCCCGCGCGAGGAGGCTGCCCTGGACATCGTCACTCATGCCCTGGCCGGAGCCTGCGTCGGCCGCGCCATCGCTCGGGCCGCCGCGCCGCAGCTGGAAGGGCCGCTCGGCCTGCTCGGCGCCCTCGCCGGCATGGCGCCCGATCTGGACTTCCTGGTCGAGCTGAAGGGCAAGCTCTTCGCCTGGCGCTATCACCGCGTGGCGCTCCACGGGGTGCCAATCGCCCTCGTCCTTGGCGGGGTGATCGCCGGCGCGGCAGCGCTCTCGCCCGCGCGGGTGGCGGGTTTGCCGCTCCTGGCCGCCGTCAGCCTGCTGGCCGTCCTCTCGCACCTGGTGCTCGACGCGGTCACGAGCTTCGGCACCTCGCTGCTCTTTCCCCTGAGCGAGCAACGCTTCTCCACGCGGACCCACTTCATCTTCGACCCGGTGGTCCTGGCGACGCTTCTGTCCGGGCTTGCGCTGCAACGGCCCGCGCTGGCGCTGGCTGCCTGCGGCGCGTACGGCGTCCTTTGCTGGCTGATCCGCGAGGCCGTGACAGGCAGCGTCGAGCGCTCGCTCGCCGCCGCCGGAATCGACGTCACCGGCCTGAGCCTCGAGCCGCGGCCCTTCGCACCCCTGCGCTGGCTGGCGGTGGCGAGCGCGGGCGATCAGTACCTGCTGGCCAACTGGAGCCCGCTGGGGATTGGCCCCTGGAGCGCGACGCAGAGCGGTCGGGGGAGCAGCGCCGAGGCGGCCGCCCGGCGACACCCGCTCTTGCTCGCGTTCCTGGCCACCTGCGACTTCCCTCGCTTCGAGTCGCGGCAGCTGCCGGGCGGCGCCGGCCTCGTCGTGGAAGACGCCAAGTGGTGGGTCGAGCCGCCGCTGCGGCCGCTCGCGTTTCACGCTTTGCTCGACGCCGATGGCGTGCCCCGCGAGGTGCGCCAGGGGCGGATGTTCGCGCGCGGCCCCGTCGGTCCCCCCGAGGAGCCGCCGATGCGGCGGTTGGAGCCAATGCCGGCCAGATAAGCTATCGGCCGCCGGCAGGCAGAGACCCCCGGCGCGGCGCGGGCGCCACCCGACCGAGGTGGCTCGCTGCGCTCGCGGCGATCGGATTTGTGTCGGGAGCCCTAGAGCCGCGCCGGGAGTCTCTGCCTGCCGGCGGCCTGTTTATCTGCCCGACATCGATCTTTGAATTGGCGAATGAGCGTTGAGCGATATGGGTTGAGTGACGTCGCTCATTCTCCCATCTCAAAGTCTGCCACTGCCGCAGGCGCCAGGGAGGGGGACGCCCTCGTCGGCGTCTCGTGGGTGCCTCGTCGCTGCTTATCAGCTGGCCCAGATTGCGAGGCGGGTCCCGCTGCGCCGGCGAGGGCGTCCCCCTTCCTGGCGCCGGCCAAAGCATCACCGGCGCTGCAGCGACAGACTTCAGGCCCCCGCTTATCGGCGGCGGACGGCGTCGATCCGGTCGATGCGGACGGTGGTGCGCTCGGCGCCTTCGCGCAGATCGACGATGCCGCCCTCGAGCCGCGCCACCACGCCCTTGAGCTGCGCGCCGGCCACGAAGACCGTCAGCGGCACCTGGTCCTGCAGCGCCGCTCGCAACACCTCTTCCACCGGATCGCCCGCCATTTGAGCTCCCTCGCCCGATTCAAAGCACCCGGAAGGTTATGCACGGGTTCGCCGGTCGATCACATCGGCTTCTGGCAGTGCTGCGGCCCATCGCAGAGGATCGGCCAGTGGTTGTTGTTGCAATCGTCGCCCTTGCAGCGGCAGCCGTTGACCGCGGGCGTGAACTCGAAGTGCCACATCTCGTAGTTCAGCCGGACCGCGCCCACCTGGTCGTTGGTGAGCGCATCGACCAGCGCCTTGGAGAGAGCGCGCGTCTTGGTGTCGCCCTTCTTTCCCGCGCACGCCGTCACTTCCTTGCCATGCGGGTCGCGCACCACGATGTCGCAGCCCAGGCCCGCGCTGTGCGGCGTGTCGCCGGGCCAGGTCAGGCCGAGGTACGCGGCCGGATTGATCCAGTGATTGGCGTTCGCGAGCTGCGCCTTGTCCGCGCTGGTCGTCGGAGGCTGGCTGGCAAACTTCTCCTTCACGTGCCAGCCCTTGAGGATGAAATCGCACTCGCGCGTCGAGTCCACCTCGTGCGGGCGGTGGCAGTTCTTGACGTACGCCGTGTGCCCCGCCGGCCAGGTCGAGGACGAGGCGATGTTCTGCTCGAGCCGCTGCAGGCCCGCGATCAGATCATCGGTGACGCGCACGTCGCCTGCGCCCTTGACGTGCGCCATCGCCGGCAGGTGCTTGAGCGAAGGGTGGCCCGCCGGAATGCTGGCGCCGAGTCCGCCCGGGAAGGTGCACTTGGAGGCCCACTTGTTCGGATCGAGCGTGCAATGCGCCGTGCAGAACGCCTTGCACGGCTCGACGCCGCTACAGAAGGACCCGAGGTGAGGCTTGGCGTGCGACCGGTTCGGCTTGGACGCTGGCTTGTCGCTCGCGGCTCGCGGCGCGCGCCCCGTCTCGGCTGGCGCTGCTGCGGCCTGCTCGTCGCCGGTCGACTGGGACGCGCCGGCGAAGGTGAATGCCGACGGCTTGTCGCAGCGGATATACCCGCGGTGGCCCTGCGCCTCGGCGTGGCAGAACGCGCCGGCCGTGCCAAAGTCCGGCGTCGAGTCGAGCAGCTTGAGGCGAGCGCCCTTGCCCAGATACTCATGTCCGCGGATGGCTGCGGGCGACTTGAGCGAGGCGCGCGAGCGGAAGCCGAGCACCTCATTCAGGGTCACGTGGGCGGGAAAGCTCTGCTCGGCCCGAGCGCTGGTGCCGAGGAGGGCGGCGCAGGCGGCGGCTGCAAGCGACAGGGCGCGGAATCGTGGCGACATCCTCCTGCGATACCAATGTGCAATGAAGGGCGCAAGCGGGCGTAAGACGGCAGCCCGCGATTGGCACCCTCGCCGCTTTTGCCAAGAGAGCGCTCGCTCGCTTTGTCGGCCGCGCGGGCGCGCGAGAGCCCCTCCGCTCCCCATTGCAGGACGCAGTGCACAGATTGCAACTGTCTCGGTCCGCGCGCCTGGGTGTCGGGCGCCGCGTGCGGAGCTTCCTTGGGGGGTCGCGAATGCTGAAAAGAATCCTGACTGTTCTGGCCGTCTGCGCCGCCGTGGGCTGCGTCGGCAGCGAATCGGAGCGCCGCTGGGAACCTGAGCCGCAGCCTCGGTACGCGCCAGCCCCGCCGCCGCCGCCGCCGGTCGTCCAGTACCAGCCCGCGCCGCCGCCGCCCGCGCCGCCGGTCGTCCAGTACCAGCCCGCGCCGCCTCCTCCGCAGCCGCCGGTCGTGCAGTACCAGCCCGCCCCGCCGCCTCCTCAGTATCAGCCCCAGCCCCAATATCCGCAGGTCACGGTCGAGCCGACGGTGGTCTATGTGGATCCGCCCATCGACCAGCCGCGGCCGATCATCGTCACGTACGCCCCGCCGCCGATGCTCACCGAGCCGCCCCCTCCGGCCTATGCCGAGAACCTTTATTGGGTGGGCGGCTATTGGGTCTGGAGCGGCGGCGATTGGGCCTGGATGCGTGGCCACTGGATGGCCGCGCCGCAGCCCGGCTACTACTGGGCGCCTCCTTATTATGAGCACCGCGACTCCCGCGTCGTCTTCGTCCCCGGATATTGGTCGCGGCCCGATCGCAGGTTCATGGTCCCTCCGCGCAACGAGAACTACTCGATAGAGGCGCCCCGCGCCGGCGCGATGGCCCACCGCATCGATGGCCCCGAGGGCGTCTTCGTCCCGGCGCCTCCGGGCTCGCGGGCCGGCATCATCGTGCCGGCGCCCATCGGCACTGCGCCCGCGGTGGTGGTCGGCGCGCCGCCTTTGCTGAGGCCGGGCATGGTGGTGCAGCGCGCGCCGATGGCGCAGCAACTCGGCGGCATCAACTCGCACGAGGTCACCATCATCGCGCCTGCCGGCGTGACTCGCAGCGGCGAGCCGGTACACGCCACCGCGCCCGGGATCAGCCACCTCGCCGCAGCGCAGCCTCCGCGGGTCTCCGCGCCGGTTCCGCAGCGCGCGCAGGGTCCTGGCCAGCAGCCGCACGCGACCGCGCCCGTCGCGGCGCCCTCGCACACGCAGGCCCCGAGCGATCCTTCGCGTCCCCTGCCGCAGACGCAGGCGCCGCGCGCGCAGCAGCAGCCCGAGGGCAGGCCGCCCGCAGAGTCGCAAGCCCACTCGCAGGCGCCGCTCTATCCCTCGCCCCGCGCGGTTCCGCCGCGTTCCCCCGAGCGAGAGGCCGAGCGGTCTGCCGCCAATCCGTACTCGAGGCCCGCCACGCCCGAGGCACGCACTCCGCCGCGTCTGCGGCCGGTGCCGAAGCCTCTGCCTCCGCGCACCGAGCAGGAGCTGAAGGACCAGCAGGAAAAGGAGCGGCGCGAGCTCCAGGAGAGGCGCGACCTCCTGGAGAGGCGCGAGCACTGAGCTCTCCCGCCCGGACCAGAGCGTGAGAGCTCATTGGTCCTCCAGGCGCCGCTCGTGCCCGCCGGCACTTGACGATCGCGCGCGCGTCGGCAAGCGTGCGGGCCGCAAGCTGGCCCCTGGAGTGACCGATGAAGCTCGAAGTGAACGGAACGGTGCGCGAGGTGGAAGCGCCCGCGGACATGCCGCTGCTCTGGGTGCTGCGCGACCTGCTCGGCTACACCGGGGTGAAGTTTGGCTGCGGGATGGCGCAGTGCGGGGCCTGCACGGTCCACCTCGACGGCCAAGCGGTGCGCTCGTGCGTCACGCCCGCGCAACAGGTGGGCGCGCGCAAGGTGACCACCATCGAAGGGCTCTCGACCGACGGGTCGCACCCGGTGCAGCAGGCCTGGACCGAGATCGACGTCGTCCAGTGCGGCTATTGCCAGTCGGGGCAGATCATGGCGGCGGCAGCGCTGCTCAAGGCCAACCCGAACCCCACCGACGCCGACATCGACGCGGCGCTCGCCGGCAACCTCTGCCGCTGCGGGACGTACCAGCGCGTGCGCGAGGCCGTGCACAAGGCCGCGTCGCAGATGACGAGGGCCTCTCGATGACACTCTCCAGGCGCGGATTTCTCGGCTCGACCACGGTCGCCGGCGCGGGCCTCTTCATCGCCTTTCACGTCCCGAAGAAGGCGCGCGCCGCGGAGCCCGCCCCGGCCGCCAAGCCGCCGCCGCCGCCCAACGCTTTCGTGCGCATCGCGCCCGACGAGACGGTGACCGTGCTGCTCGCCCACTCGGAGATGGGGCAGGGCATCTGGACCACGCTCGCGATGATGATCGCCGAAGAGCTCGAGTGCGACTGGTCGCGCGTCCGCGTCCAGCACGCGCCCGCCGCGCCCGTCTATGCCCACCAGGCGTTCGGCATCCAGATGACCGGCGGCTCGTCCACGACCTGGTCCGAGTTCGAGCGCTATCGCACCGTCGGCGCCACCGCCCGCGAGATGCTGGTGCGCGCCGCCGCCGACCAGTGGAAGGTCGACCCCAAGTCCTTGCGAGCCGAGAATGGATTCGTACTCAAGGGAGACCAAAAGCTCTCCTATGGTCAATTGGCCGAGGCAGCGCAGAAGCTCGAGCCTGCCCGATCAATCAAGCTGAAGGAGGCGCGCGAGTGGAGGCTGCTCGGCAAGCCGATGCGCCGGCTCGACTCGCCGGAGAAGATCAGCGGCAAGGCGCAGTTTGGAATGGACGTGCAGTTCGAAGGTCTGCGCACGGCGCTGGTGCGGCGCTCGCCCGTCTTTGGTGGCAAGGTTGCCTCGTTTGATGCCAAAGCTGCCAAGGGCGTCCCGGGCGTCGAGCAGGTGGTGCAGGTGCCTTCGGGCGTCGCCGTGGTGGCCACCAACTATTGGGCCGCCAAGGTGGGCCGCGACGCGCTGAAGATCGAGTGGGACCTGGGCCCGGGCGAGGCGCTCGACAGCGAGAAGATCGAGGCGTCCTATCGCGCGCTGGCGAAGACCGCCGGCACGGTGGCGCTCGACAAAGGCGACGCCGACGCGGCGCTGCAGGGCGCGGCCAGGCGCCTCGAGGCTGAGTACGACGTGCCCTTCCTGGCGCACGCGCCGATGGAGCCGCTCAACTGCACGGTGAAGCTGGACGGCGACAAGTGCGAGCTCTGGACGGGCACGCAGATGCAGACCATCGATCAGATGACGGCCGCCAGGATCGCCGGCACGACTCCCGACAAGGTGACGATCCACACCCCCTTCCTCGGCGGGGGATTCGGCCGCCGCGCGACGCCCACCTCGGATTTCGTCGCCGAGGCGGTGCACGTCGCCAAGGCCGCGGGCGTGCCGGTGAAGACGGTCTGGACGCGCGAGGACGATATCGCGGGCGGCTACTATCGCCCTCTGTTCGTCCATCGGGTTGAAGCGGGCGTTGACGCGAAGGGCAACCCGGTCGCCTGGAAGCACACCGTGGTCGGGCAGTCGATCCTGGCCGGCACGCCCTTCGCGATGATGATCAAGAACGGCATCGACCACTCCTCGATCGAGGGCGTGGTTGATTCTCCCTATCTCGAGACCGTGGCCGCGCGCCGGGTGACGCTGCACTCGCCGAGCCATCAAGTTCCGGTGCTGTGGTGGCGCTCGGTGGGCAACACCCATACGGCGTTCGCGATGGAGAGCATGATCGACGAGCTGGCCCACGCGGCCAATCGCGACCCGCTCGAGTTCCGCGCGGCGCTCCTGGCCGACAAGCCGCGCCACCTGCATGCGCTGCAATCCGCCGCCGAGCTGGCCGGCTGGGGCAAGCCACCGCCCGCGGGCCGCGCGCGCGGGATGGCCGTGCACGAGTCGTTCGGCAGCATCGTCGCCCAGGTCGCCGAGGTGTCGGTCGACGCCAAGAAGCGCATCCGCGTCCATCGCGTCTGGTGCGCGGTCGACTGCGGGTTCGGCGTCAATCCGCTCGGCATCGAGGCGCAGGTGCAGGGGAGCATCGCCTACGGTCTCTCGGCGGTCCTCTACAGCGAAGTGACGCTCAAGGGGGGCCGGGTGCAGCAGAGCAACTTCCACGACTATCGCGTGCTGCGGCTCAACGAGATGCCCGAGGTCTCGGTGCGGGTGCTGCAGAGTGATGCGCGCATGGGCGGCGTCGGCGAGCCGGCGACCGCGCCCATCTCGGCGGCGGTCGCGAACGCGGTCTTTGCGTTGACCCAGCAGCGCCTGCGGTCCCTCCCGCTTCGCCTGGCCTGAGGACGAAAGCACATGAACCGCACTCTACAAATCGCCCTCCCGGCAGCGTTCTTTGCCCTCGCCACCTGCACCCGCGCCGCGAGGCAAGAGGCTCCCCCGCCCGCGGCCACGCCCGCTGACGCCGCCAACTTCCAAGCGGTGTACGCGGTGCTGCAGCACCCGCGCTGCCTCAACTGCCACCCGGCCGGCGACGCGCCGCTGCAGGGCGAGGACAGCCACCTCCACCACCAGAACATAGAGCGCGGCGCCACGGGCGAAGGCGTGGCGGGCCTGTCGTGCACGGCGTGCCACGGCAACGCCAACAAGCCGGACAGCTACGGCGCCAACATGCCGCCGGGCTCTGCCGAGGGGTGGCGCCTGCCCGCCGCCGGCGCGAAGCTGGTCTTCGAGGGCAGGTCGCCGCGCGCGCTCTGCGAGCAGCTTCGCGACCCGTCCCGCAACGGCGGCAAGGACTACGCGCAGCTCGTGCACCACGTCACCGAGGCGCCGCTCGTGCTCTGGGGCTGGGCTCCGGGAGTTGGACGCAAGCCCGTGCCGACGCCGCACGCCGAGTTCGTCGCTGCCTTCAAGGCGTGGACCGACCGCGGCGCGCCCTGCCCGCAGTAGCGCTCGCTGCCCGTCCGGCCATGGCCGAGCGTGCAGCGATCTGATCGATCGATCACTGCCCGCGGGGGCCCCGTGCGTGGCGGCCCGGGCGCAGCGCGGCCGGCATCGATGTTGCTCTTAGGACACCGGACAACTGCCCGCGTTGGTGCGCGGCGCGGAGGAACCATGCCCTTGTCCGTCGTCCTCGATCCCGGCCACGGCGGCAGCGCGCGCCGCGGCAACTCAAGCCCAGACGGCGCCCGCTTCGGCGATGGCCGCCTCGAGAAGCAGCTCAACTTCGCGCTCGCCCAGCGCGTCTCGCAGCACCTGGGCGGCGCGCGGCTCACCCGCGGCGAGCACGAAAATCGCGGCCTGGGCGAGCGCATCCAGGCGGCGCGCGACGACAACGCCCAGGCCTTCGTCTCGCTCCACACCAGCGCCGGCGGGCCCGCGCAGAGCTCGATCTGGGTGCACCCGCGCGCCTCGCCGCAATCGCTGCAATTGGCCGAGCTGATCAAGAAGCAGCTCGGCCCGGCCTACGGCGGCGTCCAGCTCTCGCGCGGCGAGCTCGCCGTGCTCAGCCCCGATCACCACAGCCGCAGCACCGCCGCCTGCCTGGTCGAGATCGGCTGCGGTGGCCAAGGCGATCTCGACGGCGCGGCGGCCGCCATCGCGCGCGGCGTGCGCGGCCACTTCGGCCGGCTGGCGTATGGCCGCAGCACCGATCGCGGGCTCGACATCGCCGCCCCCATCCTCTCTGGGAGCATCGGCGACATGCTCCGCCAGATCGCCGACTACCTGTCGCGCCAGGCGGTCTGGAGCGGCGGCGTCGCCGACACCACCGGCTTTCCCTTCTCGGCCATCTGCAAGCTGAAGTACCGGCGCACCAACGGCCGCAGCGCCGAGGCCACCGGCTTCTACATCTCGAGCGACAAGGTCCTCACCGCCGGCCACGTCGCGATCCGCGGCACCGCGACCATCGCCAGCATGGAGGTGCACCCGGGCATGAACGGCACCGACGTCTTCCCGGTGGTCAACGTGACCGACGGCGCCAACGTCATTCCCTACCCGGCCTATGTCGGGTCGCGCATCTCCGACAACGACCTCGCGGTGATCAAGGTGTCCAGGCCGCCCCCCAACGGGCTCTTCTTCAACATCGACTCGACGCCGGCCTCGATCGCGCCGATCGCCATCTGCGGCTATGCGGCCGAGACGGTGGACGCGACCAAGCAGCACCTCGACACCGACAGCATCCGCAGCGTCAGCAGCAACCTCGAGACGGCCGACTACAACGCCTCGACCGAGCACGGCACCAGCGGCGCGCCGGTCTTCTACACCCGGGCCGTCGAGGACCAGCAGGCGCAGCAGTCGCGCATCGACACGGCGGTGGTGGGCGTCCACGTCTCCAGCGCCAGCGTGGACGGGGGCGCCGACAACGACGCCATCTACAACAGCTGCTGCCGGCTCACGGACGCCAAGGTCAACTGGATCTGGAGCCTCTAAAGCAGTCCGCGAGCAGAGCGTGCAGCATTCCGCTCGTGGTGAATCTCAATCCACCGCGAGCAAATTCCGTCGCTTGACGAAGGCCACCCGGCGCGCGCTTGATTGCCGAGCCGATCGCAATCGACGGTCGGCCGGATCGAGTTGCATCCGGTCCATTTTCCAAGGCAGGGGGAGCCATGGAATCGATGCTCCATGAGCGCCAGCTCGAATCGCCGGTTCTGTTCGGCCGTTCGCCAGTTTTTCTCGATCTCGTCGGCCGCCTGCGCGGCGTGGCCCGCGCGCAGCGCACCACGCTCATCAGCGGGCCGACCGGCGCCGGCAAGGACGTGGTGGCGCGCTCGCTCCACGCCTGGTCCCCGCGGCGCGAGCTGCCCTACGTGACCGTGCACTGCGGCGCGCTCCCCGAGACGCTGGTCGAGGCCGAGATGTTCGGCCACAGCCGCGGCGCCTTCACCGGCGCGACCCAGAGCCGCGGGGGCCTCGTGCGCTCGGCGAGCGGCGGGACGCTGTTCCTCGACGAGATCGATTCGCTGCCCCAGAGCGCCCAGGCCAAGCTCCTCCGCTTCCTCGAGACGGGCGAGTACCGCGCGGTGGGCTCGGACCACCTCGAGCACTCGGACGCGTGGGTGATCGCGGCCACCAACCAGGACCTGCAAGAGCGCGTGCGCGGCGGCGCCTTTCGCGCCGATCTGATGTACCGGCTGGCGGTGGTCGAGCTGCCGGTGCCGGCGCTCTCCAAGCGGCCCGATGACATCCCAGGTCTCGCCGAGCACTTCCTCTCGCAGGTGGACGCGAGCAAGAGGTTCGAGGAGGGCGCCCTGCGCGCCATGCAGTCGTACGCCTGGCCCGGCAACGTGCGCGAGCTGAAGCACCGGGTCGAGTCGGCGGCGCTCTTCACCGAGCTGCCCACCATCGACGCGCGCGCGCTCTGTCTCGGGAGCAGCGGGGACGAGTCGCTCGACGTCGCCCGCGCCGCCTGCGCTCCGCAAGCGCCCGCGCTCGAGCAGCGGCTCTGGAGCTTGATCGAAGGGTCGGGGCTGACCTTGTCGCAGGCCATCGGCGAGTGCGAGCGCCTCCTGGTCCGCGCCGCCCTGCGCGCCGAGAACAACAACCGCACGCGCGCTGCCGGCCGCCTCGGGATCCACGTGCGCACCATCTTCAAGAAGCTGCACGGCGAGACGCCGTGATCGGCTGAGCACGGCCTGCCCGCGCGGTCATGCCCGGGGAGGCAGAGCGCGCGCCCCTCCCGCAGTGTCGGGTCGCTGGCACAGAGTTCGCTGTAGCTCCCCGCGGACCAGCAGCACCAGCCGCGGGGAAGGCGCTCATGCTCAGCATCACGCCTTGCAGGAGAACGGTGACCGATCGTTTTCCGGTCGCTTCTTTCGTCGTCCACGTGCCGCCGCAGCGCGTGTTCGAGGTGGCCTGCACCACCGACGCAGCCTTGCTTAGGCCCGAGCGGCGGGGGCAGCGCACGCCAGAGAACTTCTTCAGCTCGCGCGGCAGCGGGCTGATGCGCGCCTCGGCCGGGCAGGCCACCTGGCTCTTGCCCTCGGAGCAGCTGCGCCGCTTTGCCGGGCAGCGGCGCCTCTTCTATGCCGTGGCCTCGTTCGGCGACGCGTCGGGCAACGCGCCCGAGTTCACCACCGGCCCGCTCGAGGCCGAGCGCGCGCCCTTCGTGACGCTCTCGCCCGACTTCACCGGACGCACGCTCGACCGCACCTTGTTGCGGCGCGCGAGCGGGCCCGACCAGCGCTACGGCGCGCCCGGCGCGGCCTTGAGCTGGGGCGGCGATCGCGTGGCGGCTCCGGCGCAGCACCAACAGGCGCCCGCGCGGCAGTCGAGCTACGACGACGGGTACCCGAGCGATCTCTGGTCGCGCGCGCAGTCGAGCGATCCCGCCGATCCGCGCGACCCGGCCGATCCGCCAGACCCCGAGCTCTCGTTTGCGCAAGGCGAGCCGGCCGGGTTCGAGGACGCGCCGTCCTTGCGCGAGGCTGCCGAGGCCGAGGCCTATGGACGCAGGTCCTACGGCGGCGCCGCGGCGAGGAAGAGCCAAGAGCGTGCGCCGGTCCGAGGCGCCCCTTCGGCGGCCGAGCCCCCCGGCGTCGAGCACCCACCGGCGCGCGTCGCGCCAGCGCAGGCCTATGGCCGTGCAGAGCCCGCGAGCGTCGCCCCGCCGCGCGCCGAGCCGCCAGGCGCCGCCGATCCGGAGGAGCTGCGCCAGGGTCGGCCCGCGTTCGGGGGCGCGGCGCTCGTCGAGCCGCCGGGCGTCGAGGAGCCGCGCGAGCTCTCTGGTCGCCCCCGCTACGGCGATGGCAGCCCTGCGCTCTCGCCCTCGTCGCTCGCGCCCGCATCGACCGGCGCGTTCGTGCCGCCCGGCGTGGACGACGACTACCAGGACCTGCTCGGCCGCGACCCCGAGGGCGACCTTCCCGAGGGCGCGCTCGCCGCCGACGGATCCTTGACCATCCAGGACAAGTTCCGCCTGGTGCAGCCCGCGGCGCAGTTCGAGAGCGGCCACGAAGGCTACCAGGCCATCAACGCCGACGGCGAGTTCAACGACTCGACCCACGCCGCGTACCAGCGCACCCACTACGGCCTGCACTGGGGCCTCGTGCAGCTGAACCAGCGCTCGGGCGCGCTGGGCAAGGCCCTGGTGGCCTGCGAGCGGCGCGACCCGATCAAGTTCCGCGAGACCTTCGGCGCCGAGCGCGACCAGCTCTTGCGCACGCTCACCGCCGACGAAGAGAGCGCACGCCTGCAGCCGGTCGCCGGACAGCTCGTCTGGCAGAGCCCGTGGGTCGAGCGCTTCCGCGCGGCCGGCGCAATCCCCGACTTCCAGGCGGCGCAGAACGAGGTGGCCATCGAGGGCTACTTCGATCCCAACCTCGGCTTCGCCGCGGCGCTCGGGCTCGACTCCGACCGCGCGCTGGCGATGCTCTACGACCGCTGCGTCGATCTGGGCAACGAGGGCGGCCGCCGCTTCGTCCTCCAGGCCGTCAGCCCCTTGCGCGACCCCGCCGCCATCTCGTCGGCGCTGCGCGCGCTCGGGCACGATTCGCCCCAGTCGCTGCAGCGCAGCCTCGGGTTCGCCGAGTCGAGCGAGCTCGGCCCCAAGGCGCACGCGGCGCTCCTCCAGGCGCTGCGGGGCCTCGGGTCCAGCTCGCCGGTGCGGGTGCCCGATCTGCCGGCGATGCTCGATGCGCTCGTCGCCGCCTCCCGCGGCCGCCGCTTCGCCGCGCGCGTGCAGTCGCTGCGCAGCTCGACTGGCCTCTCGGACACCCGCCGCCAGGTGAGCTGACATGGCCGACGACGTCGCCCTCGCGCTCGCGGTTGCGCAGGAGCTGCGCAAGAACGCGCACAAGCTCGACCCCAAGAGCGCCCGCGTGCTCGAGGGAGACCTGCGGCGCATCGAGCGCAAGCTCTCGCTGCAGGGCGACCCCTACGCCCGCGTCATGGACGTGCTCGATCTGCAGAACAAGCTGCAGCAGAGCTCGTCGCCCGACGACGGCACTCATCCCCAGAGCGCGCCGCCTGCAGCGCCGGAGACCGCGGCCGCGCCGACGCAGGTCGCGCCCGCGGCGCCGGCCGCTCCGCCCGTGTCGCAGACCGCGCAGCTGGGCGATCGGATGGAGACCGCGCTCGAGGCGGTGGACTTCACGGGCTTCGTCTCCAAGCTCATCACCGGGACGTTCAGAGCCATCGTCGACGCCTCCGCGGCGCAGATGAAGGAGTACGCGAACCTCGTCGCCTCGCTCGCCACCACGCTCGAGGACTTCACCGGCGAGAACGTCTCGCTCAACCAGGCGCGCGACCACCTCGCCCAGCAGTACCCGCAAGATCTGATGTTGAAGCTGCCGCCGGCCGGCTCCACCGAGCAGCCGCTCTTGCTGGTCCGCCCTGAGCGGCAGGGCGAGTCGCCCGACTGGCTGCAGAAGTACAACTTGAAGGGCGAGGAGCTCTCCGACGAGCTGGTCGAGGGCCGGCTGCTCGAGGCCGCGCGCAAGAAGGTCGGCGAGGGGCGCATGTCCTCGCTCGCCACCATGGTCTTGATGGGCATCAACCGCATCGTCGTCAACGACGGCGAGGTGCGCGCCAAGGTGCAGTTCCACGCCGCCGCCATCGACCTGCAGCACGCCGACTTCCGGTCGCAGCAGGGCGGCATGATGAGCCGCGACGCGGGCGGCGCCGGCAGCGTCACGCAGATGATGGTCTCGACGCTCAAGGCCAACGCGCAGGCCGACTCGGCGATCAAGGCCGACCTCATGGGCGAGGTGCGGGTCTCGTTCAAGACCGAGGTCTTCCCCCTCGAGCGCTTCGCGGACTCGGCGGCGATCCAGCTCATCAGCCGCCACGCCAAGTGGCGCACGGATCAGAAAGACCAGAAGGACCAGAAAGAGCCCACCGCCCAGAACAACGACAAGGCCGCGCCAGCAGCGGTCGTCGCTCCCCCGGCGCCCTCGGCGGCGGTGGTCACGCCTGCCGCGCCTGCACCCGGAGGCGCGCGGTGATGCTGCCCTTCGGCGAGCTGCTGGTCGAGCTGGCGGGCCTCGTGCCCGAGCGCGCCGGCTCGCTCGCCGAGGGCGTGGCCCTGCACGTCAGCAGCCTTCACCTGACCTTGCCCATCGAGTCGCGCATCGGCCCCGCCGGGGAGCTGTCGGCCTCGCTCCCGCGCGGGCGGCTGGCGACGGGCTTCGACCCGCCGCTCACCGCGGTGACGCTCCGCTTCGAGGTCGAGCAATGACGGGGGCGCGCTCGGGGCGGGCGTATCCCGTTGATGAGTTCCTGCAAGCGCTCACGGCGCAGCTCGACCGCGCCCAGGACGCCCTGGCCCTCAAAGTGCGCGGCACCGACCGGCCGCTGACCTGGGCTTTGAAAGACCTGGCGATCGACCTGCGGGTCTTTATCGAAATTACCGAAGAGGGCCGCGTCACCTGGCGCAGCGCGGGGCCGGGCGAGGACGCGGCCTCCACCGTGCACCTCTCGCTCACCAGCATCACCCGGCCGATGGTGGAGGAGAACAGCTTCAAGGTCGAGCGCGACCAGGATTCGCGCGGGCTGGAGCAGATCGCCCAGGTCGCGTCGCTCGACGCCGACGACCAGCGCAAGCTCTCGTGGATGGGCGTGCGCACCATCGGCCAGCTGCGCAAGCTCGACCCGATCGCGGTCGAGGCCATCGCGGGGATTCCCATCTCTCGACTGCAAGCCGCGCTCGAGGCCGCGTCGCACCCGGCGGTCACCGCGCAGGAGGTCGTCGAGCGGGCCGGGCGGACGCTGCTCGCCATCCACGGCGCCAATCTGGCCGATGGCACCGCGCCCGAGGTGCGCCTCGCGGGCACGCCGGTCGAGGTGCTCGAGTTCCGCCCCGCGCGCCTGCTCGTGCGGCCGGGCGCGCAGCACAGCGAGGGCCAGATCGAGGTGCTGACCCGCGGCCGCCGCGCCACCGGCTTCTTCCACCTCCCCGAGAAGGTCGAGCGCGAAGGCCACAAGAACGGCGTGAACGGCGCCAGCGTCAACGGCGCCGGCAAGGAGGCGCAGCCATGATCGCGCGCCTCTTCCTGCCCGGCCAGATCCTGCTGCAGCTCCGGCCGGGGCTCGAGCTCGAGAAGATCAAGGCGCACCGCGACGTCCGGCTGGGCCACGCGGAGGCCTCGGCGACGCTCGACGGCGGGCGCGTCGAGCAGGTGGTCCGGCGCCACAGCGGGACGCTCGCGGCCTCGCGCTCGTTCGTCGCGCGCCGCACGCTGCACCAGGCTGGGCAGCGGCACTTGCAGTGGGAGCCGGTCGAGCACGAGCTCGGCCTGTCGCGCTCGCTGCGCATCTCGCTCGACGAGGGCAGCGACGTGCGCGCCCTCTGCGCCGATCTCTCCTCGCTCGCCGAGGTGGAGCTGGCCAGCCCGCAGTACCTGATCCTGGGCAGCGCGCCGCACGAGGCGGCCTTTGCCGGCCACGACGAGCCCGACGATTCGCGCGCGCTGATCGGCGCCGCGCGGGCGCTCTCGCTCGAGCAAGGCGACAGCGCGCTCATCGTCGCCACCGTGGACAGCGGCGCTGCGCTGGGCCACCCGGAGCTCGCCGGTCGGCTGCGGCCGGGCCTCAATGTCGTCAGCGCGCAGGAGCTCGGCAAAGGCGTGCAGCTCCTCTCGGGTCCGCACCTGCGGCAGGACGCCAAGGACGATCAAGGCCACGGCACGGCGGTGGCCGGCATCATCGGCGCGCGCGGCATCGGCGTCCCGCGCGGCCTCGCGGGCGTGGCCGAGGTGCTGCCCGTGCGGGCGCTCTGCGGCGCGCGCATGCCGGGTGACGAGCGCGCCACGGCCGTCGGCAACCTGGCCGACATCGACTCGGGCTTGAAGAGCGCGGTGGACCTGGGCGCGCGGGTCCTGAACCTGAGCTTCGGCACGCCGCAGTCGTCGCTCGACCCCGAGGATCCGGTGCCGCACGTGCCGGTGGTGCGCTACGCGCTGGCGCGCGAGTGCGTGCTGGTGTCGGCGGCGGGCAACTCGGGCGAGGACGAGCTCTTCTTTCCCGCGGCGCTGCCCGGCGTCATCGCGGTGGGCTCGGTCGGCCACGAGCGGCGTCGCTCCGGGTTCTCGACCGGCGGACCGCACGTGGCGCTCTGCGCGCCGGGCGAGCGCGTCCGGGTCCTCTCGCTGGCCGGCTACTCGCGGATGTCTGGCACCTCGTTCTCCTCGCCGCTGGTCGCGGCCGCCGCGGCGTTGATGCTGGCCCACGCGGCCAGGCTGAGCGCGCCCCTGACGGCTTTTGCGGTCCGCGACTTGCTGCAGAAGAGCGCGTCCCCCTTTGCGCCCGGCGATGCGCGCACGAGCAAGAGCAGCTGCGGCGCCGGGATTCTCGATGTGCCAGCGGCGCTGGCCGCAGTGGAAGAGGAGTGCCAGGCCGACGCGGCATGAGGACACGGGGCGAGACCGGTGGGCCGTCGCCGGAGCGCCCGTACAGACAAGAACGGCAGGAGGCTTTCAAGACATGGCCCACAACCCGCAGTGCGACTCGTTTCCCGACATCTGGCAGGAAGTCCCGCCCAAAGACGACCCCACCCACGCGACGGTGCTGGCCGCCAACGCCGCGCACGGAAAGGTGTACCAGGCCGCGCGCCACATCGTGGTCACCGACTTCAATCCGTCGCTCAACGTCCCCGAGGCGCCGGAAGACTTTCCCGGCAACCCGGGCCAGCTCACCGACAGCCAGATCGCGATGATGGCGACGGTGCACGGCATGCTGGTGGCCGACGACTGGGAGCCGACCATGGGCAAGAGCCGGCCTGGAACCGGCGACCTGCTCATCGACATCGGCGGCGGCGAGAAGATGGTGGTGGACGCGCGGTTCGTCGCCGCGGTCGTCGCCGCCGTGCAGGAGTACACGACCCAGTCGCCGCTCTTCATCGGCGCCTTCGAGCAGCTCAAGGCCGAGAGCGTGCAGGCCGCCGCGAGCACCTCCGCCATCGCCGCCCAGCAGACCCAGGCGGCCAAGAAACACCACGCCGGCAGCGCGCCGGGGAACCCTTAAGGAGACCGACCGCCATGCCATCCACCATCTTCACCCAACAGCTCGCCCTGGTTGGCCGCAGCCTCCGCGACCTCGGAGTGCAGGCCTCTGACCCTCTCTTCAAGCAGAAGTTCGACAACGCCTGGGCCATCGTGCTCGGCGGGTCGGTGGTGCAGCGCGCATCGCAGATCACCATCGACCTGCCGAACCTGGACGACAATGTCCAGGCCGACATCGTCAAGGACAACGTCCTGGCGGTGAGCGCGCTCTACTTCGCGGCTCAACTCGAAGAGCTCAAGTTCTTCGCCGTGGCCGACAAGGTCGCCGAGCAGTTCGAGACCGGCGTCATCCCCATGAGCCGGGGAATCGGCGGCGACTCGATCTACCAGTACATGCGCGCGGCCACGCAGCGGTTCACCGAGGCCGAGCGGCGCGGAATCTACGCGCGCGCGTTCGGGTTCGCGCAGGGCTCGGTCGACGAGCCGATGCCGAACCGCGAGTTCGCCGACCTGTTCATCCGCTTCCTCTCGGCGGTGAGCGTCTTCACGCGCGAACAGAACGCGACCATCAGGCAATCCTTGACGGCGCAGCAGGTCTTCAAGAACGCCCGCGACCTGGCGGTGAACGTCAGCCTGCACGGCTACGGCATCGCCCACTTCGCCGCCGTCGAGCTGCAGGACACGATGAAGACCGTGATCAAGATGCTCGGCTACCCGGACGTGCTCTCGGCGTACGGCGTGAACGACATCTGGCAGCTCATCGAGCGCGTCTCCGGGCTGTACCTCGGCGGCTCGGTCAACTCGGTGCGGCAGCGCACGCTGGCGCAGTCGGGCGCGGACATCCTGCAGTGGCTCGCCAAGAAGCAGAACGTGCTGGTGAACCCGGCGGCCATCGGCATCAACTTCTTCAAGGAGCACCAGCTCATCCAGAACGTCGAGCGCTGGCTGGCCGTCACGGGCACCGACGACAGCTCGACCGCGAGGTTCTCCGAGCCGGTCTCGGTGCCGCAGCAGCCGACCATCCCGAACATGTCGCTGCAGGCGCTGCCGCAGTCCTTGCAGAGCATCGTGCCGCAGGTGACCAACTCGCTGCAGGGCGCCTTCGCGCAGATGCCGAACCTGAATGGCGTTGCCAAAGCGTAGCGGGAGGCTTCCATGGCGCTCATCAGTGCAGCGGAGGTGGCCAAGCGCCGCCTCAGCATCGCCTCGCGCCGGCTCGGGGTCGCAGACCCGGTGCCGTCGCTCTCGGGGCTCATCGACAGAAGCTTCGGGCTGCCGCTCGGCGATCCGCGCTATGGCAACAACGCGCTGACGCCGGGCAGCCTGCCGCTCGAGCACAGCTTCAGCGAGGTGCAGTCGCAGTGCCTGCGCCTGGATCTGGAGCCGCTCGGCCCGCAAGCGTCGCCGCTCGCCCGGCGCCAGGAGGCCAGCCGCGAGATGCGGCGGCTGGTCCACAACGGCTTCGGCAAGCCGGCGCTGCTCTGGTTCGACAAGGCCTCCGAGCCGTTCCGTGGCTCGCAGATCCACGGCAACGCGCGCTTTGGCGCCTGGCTCGGCGGAGCGTGGGACCGGTATGGCCTGGGCGAGGGCAAGGTCTATTACGAGCTCGGACCCGAGGGCGTCACCACGCTGCCGGAGAACCTGCAGCACGCGGCGCAGGTGGCGATGAGCATGCTGCCGGGCCTGACGCCCATCTTCACTTCGATCGCTTGCGGGCGGCAGGCGGGCGCGCAGCGGATCTACTTCTTCCACCGCGGCGAGCTGCGGCTGCTCGACCTCGAGCCGCTGATGCACAGGCTTGGGATCGGCGCGCAGTTGCCAAGCCTCCTCACGGCGGTCGGCCTCGTCCTCGGCGGCAGGTTCACGCTGCCCGAGGGTTCGGTGATCCTCGGCCTGCGCGACACCTCCAAGGGCATGGAGCTGAAGCTGGATGTGCTCTTGCCGGGCGTCCCCGATCTGCCGCCGGAGATGCCGCAGCTGATCGATCTGCTGCTCGAGCAACGGCCAGAGAGCCGCTACGCGTTCCACAACTGGCGCCAGGCGATGTCGCCCGACGAGACCTACGGCAACCCGGGCAACCTCAGCGTCGTCAGCGTCCGCGTCAACCCGCAGCAGCCCGGCCGGCTGACGCTCTATTTCCGCCCGGTCGGCTACGACCAGCCGCCCAGCCGCGGCCGCCCCGGTGCGCCCTCGAACGGCATGCGCAGCTGAGCAGGAGGACTCCGATGTCGCCCAAGAAGCTCAGCCCCAGGCAGGAGCAGGAGGTCCGCGCGCAAGTGGCGGCCTTCCTCAGCCAGAACCGCGCCTTCCACCACCTGCCGCCGCACCGGCGGGCGCAGGCGTTGGCCGATACTGAGAAGATCGTGGCCCAGATGGCCGAGGCGGGGGGCAATCCGGACCCCTACGCGGGCCTGGCGCGGGCGCAGTCCGACGTCGGCACCGGCAGCATCACCGGCGTGGACGCGACCGCCAACGTCGGCAAGATCGTCTCGGGCGGCGCGCGCGAGATGATGCAGAAGTCGCTCGGGCCCGACGGCTCGGTCATCAACGCTGGCGTCGATTCGGCGGCGCGGATGATCAACGAGATCGACTTCCCGACCTTCGTGAAGTCGCTCATCACCGGCGTCTTCAAGTCGATCGTGCAGTCGAGCATCGACCAGATGAAGGCATACGCGGACATGGTGAGATCGGTCGCCACCTCGCTGAACGACTTCAAGGATCGCAACACCACCGACAACCAGGCGCGCGACCACCTCGTCTCGCGCTACCCGAGCCTCTTGCAGGTCGTCACCGACGGTAGCGGCCCGCGCGTGACGGCCAGGGACGACGCCAACACCGACAACCTTCCCAACTTCCAGAAGGACCTGGGCCTCTCCGAGCCGATCAGCGACATCGACGACGAGACGCTCGAGGGAAAGCTGGTGCCGGCGGCGCGCGATGACCTGGCGCGCGGGCGGCAGCAGCTCTTGGCGACGCTGGTCCTGATGGGCATCAACCGCATCGTCGTCACCGACGGCAAGATCAACGCGAAGATCCAGTTCAAGTTCTCCGCCAGCGAGAAGCGCCACCTCAAGGCGTCGGCCTACGACTACGGCATCATGGGCCAGCAGATGAGCTCGTCCCGCACCGTGCACGACAACACGGGCAGCGCGCCGTCGTCCGACCAGCAGCAGCCGATGGACATGTCGGGCCTCTCGGCCGATCAGAAGGCGGCCCTCTACAGCCAGCAGATCAGCCAGCAGCAGCAGCAGGCCCCGCTCACCGCCTACGACGACAGCTCATCGGTGCAGCCCGACGTGCGCGTCACTTCCCAGGTGGACTCGAGCCAGGAAGGCAACATCAGCGCCAGCGGCTCGATCATGGGCGAGGTGGTGGTCAACTTCAAATCCGACGTCTTCCCCCTCGAGAAGCTGGTGGACACCGGCCAGCTGCAGATGCTCACGCAAGCGCAGGGCGCGGGCCGCGGCGCCCTGCCGCCACCAGTCCCGGGCGCGACGCCGAGCGCCGCGCCGGCCAGCCCCGCGAGCGCGGCCGCGCCTCCGCCGCCGACTCCCGCGGCCTCTCCCGCGCCGGCTCCCGCCGCCCACTGAGCGAGATAGACAATGGACTCGGCGGCCCTGCAGGCGAGCGTCAAGAGCGAGGTGGGCGCGCTGCTGTCGCGCTCGGGCGCCTTTCGCGGCCTCCATCCTGAAGCGCAGGCGCAGCTCGCCCACGACATGGAAAAGGTCTCGGCCTACCTGGCCGAGAAGGGTCGCGCCTCTCCGCAAGCCGCCGCGCTCGAGGACAAGAAGCCGCCCGACGCGGTCGATACGCTCAAGGCGCGCCTCGCGGCCGACCAGGGCCAGGTGGGGCAGACCTTTCACGCGGGCGCGCTGCGCGAAGGGACCGCGGCGTTCGAGGACCTGGTCCAGAAGGTGGACTTCGCCAAGTTCGTCGGCGGCCTCGTCCACAACGTCTTCCAGGCCGTGGTGGACGCGTCGATCCAGCAGATGAAGGCGTACGGCGAGCTGCTCGCCGCCACGGCCAAGACCGTGGACCAGTTTGCCTCCGACAACATCACCGACGGCCAGGCGCGCGACTACGTCGCGAGCAAGTACCCCGGCGCAGTCCAGGTGGACACCAGCGGCGAGGGCGGGGCGCGGCTGCAGCCCAAGGAGGGCGGGTCCGACGTCGATGTCGGCGCGTCGTTCGGCGTGGACGGCGCCGACCTCTCGGATCCAGAGAGCGAGCAGAAGGTGGTTGACGCCGCCAAGCTGCAGCTCGCCCAGCAGCGGCAGCAGCTGCTCTCGACCATGGTGCTGCTCGGGATCAACCGCATCGTCGTCACCAACGGGCGCATCAACGCCAAGGTCCTCTTCGACATGCGCGCCGCCGACAGCGCCAACGCCAGCAACAAGGCGCAGATGAACGACGAGCAGAAGAGCCACGCTTCGTCCTCGACCGGCTGGGCGACCAACCTCGTCGGCGGCTACTCCGCGGGCACCTCGCACGAGACCACGGTCGGCTCGGCCATCGATGACAAGAGCGAATCGAAGGCCTCGCTCAAGGCGCAGCTCTCCGGCGATGTGCAGCTGGCGTTCAAGAGCGAGACCTTCCCGCTCGAGAAGATGGTTGACCTGATGGGGATGAAGGACCTGCAGGCCAAGTCGCAGCCGCTCGCGAAACACGCCGCCGCAGCGCCCGGACAGCCCGCCGCAGCCGCAGCGCCCGCGCCCGCCGCCGCGCCAGCGCCCACCGGTGGCACGCGGTGACCGCCCCGCGCGATCACGAGGAGCTGCGCAAGGTGGTGCGCGGCATGCTGGAGGAGGCGCCCTCGTTCGGCCAGCTCGCGCCGCCCGAGCGGCAGAAGCTCGCGCGCACGCTCGTGGACGTGCTCGGCTACCTCACCGATCCGACCGCGCAGCTCTCCAAAGACGCGGTGCCGGCGCGCGCGCTCGAGGACGCCAACGCGGCGCTCAAGACGCGCCTCTCGGGCAAGCAGGACTTCGCCGGCAAGGACTTCAAGGCGGGCGCGGCGGAGCAGGGCGCCAAGGACTTCAAGGCGCTGGTCGCGGCGGTGGACTTCCCCAAGTTCGTCTCCGGCCTGGTCGAAGGCGTCTACACCTCGATCGTCAACAGCTCGATCAGGCAGATGCAGGCCTACGGCAAGATGCTGGAAGGCGTGGCCAAGAGCGTCGATCAGTTCGCCAAGGAGAACATCTCGCAGTCCGAGGCGCGGCAGTTCGTGCAGAAGAGCTTTCCCGGGCAGGTGCAGCTCGATCCCAACAGCGGCAAGCTCGCGCCCGTCGAGGACACAGGCGACGGCTCGACTCCCGCCAACCAGCCGCCGCCCGACTTCAAGGCGATGCTCGAGATGCAGGAGAACGTCGAGCTCACCGAGGAGAACGAGGAGAAGATCGTGCTCGCCGCGCAGCTGAAGATGGCGCGGCAGCGGCAGCAGCTCCTGGCGCAGATGGTGGCGATGGGCATCAACCGCATCATCGTCACCGACGGCGAGATCAAGGCCTCGGTCCTCTTCGACATGAAGTCCAAGGACACGGCGCAGCGCACCACCCGCGCGGCCACCTCCGACACCAAGAGCGACAGGCACACCGCGGGCGGCGGCTGGGGCACCGACATCTTCGGCGACGACAGCGAGGTGCAGACCACGGTCTCGAGCGCCTACTCGTCCGAGGACAACAAGAGCGAGTCGTCGCTGCAGACCAAGGCGAACCTGTCCGGCAGCGTGCTGGTGAAGTTCAAGAGCGAGACCTTTCCCCTCGAGAAGCTCGCCTCGTCCGACGAGAGGGGCGCCATCCAGCAGAAGAGCACCAAGTGACGACCGAGGTGCAGAGCGCAGTCGCGGAGGGGCCGCGGACCTTGCGGGCGCTGCGGCGCACCTGGCGCGAGCTGCGCCTCTGCGAGCGGCTGCTCGAGGAGCACCGCGCGGCAGCGGTGTCGCGCTACGGCGCCGCGGCGCTGAGCGTGGTCGATCTGCCGCCGCTCTCGGCCGAGGGCGAGGCGGACCCCGCCCAGATCCGCGCCGCCGGGGCGCTGCTCTGGGCGCGCGAGGTCGAGGCGGCCGGGCTGCCCTCGTTCGTCGACGCGCTGGCCGAGGGGCTGCTCGAGGGCAAGCTGCTCCTCGACATCAGCGCTGCCGCCGATGCGCTCATGCTCTATTGGCGCTCGCGCACCACGCGCTTCTCTTCCGCCGAGCGGGCGTCGATCTACCAGCGCGTCTTCGACGCCAGCTTCGAGCAGTCCTTCGCGCAGCTCGTGCACGCGCTCGACGCCATCGCCCGCGCGCCGCGGGAGCAGAACCTGGCCGCCTTGTCCGCCCGGGCGACAGCGGCCGCGCAGGACGTCGCCGCCCAGCTCTCGCAGCGGTCCGGCGGCATCGCGCTCTACGCGGCGCGGTCGATCTCGGACCAGGTGCGCCAGGCGCTGGCCGTCTTGCGCCACCCGGAGCTGGTGCGGGCGCTCGGCGGCGGGAGCCCCTGGCGGATGATGCGGATGCACGCCATGGAGGTGCTCGGGCGGCCGCTCGACCCGGAGCCGCACCTCGACCGCGCCTCGGCCGCCCTGCGCCTGACCAACTGGATGGCCGGCGCCGCGCACGGCCTTGCCTCGGGAACGCAGAGCCTGCCTGCGCCCGACGCGATCGAGGCCGCCGAGCTCTGGCTGTCGGCCGGAGCCGGCCGATGAGCACCGCGGGCGCGCGCGCGCACAAGGACTTGCCGGCCGAGGTGACCGACGAGGTGCGCCGCTCGGTGCGTGGCCTGCTCGAGCAGTCCCCGGCCTTCGCGCAGGTCGCCGATCCGCAAAAGCGCGAGCTGGCGCAGGGCCTCGTTGACCTGGGCCTCGTGGCCGCGGGGCTCTTGGACCAGGAGCGCAAGAGCCAGGGGCGGCTGCAGAAGAAGCGCGCGCTGGCCACCGCGCAGTCGGCCGGCGACCAGCTCGGCATGCAGGCCACGCGCGCCGCCGCCGGGACGCTCACCGGCCTGCGCGACGCCATCGACTTCCCGAACTATGTCGGCTCGCTGATCACCGGCGTCTTCCAGGCCATCTTGAACTCGAGCACGCAGCAGCTCGGGTCGATCTCCGATCTGGTGCAGTCGGTCGGCGTCTCGGCCTCCGACTATGCCAACACGGTGGACGACAGCGAGGTGGCGCGCTGGCTGGTGGGCAAGTTCCCGAGGCTCCTGGTCGCGGGCGACGGCACCGGCGTGCAAGCCGCGGCCAGCGTCGATCTGTCCGAGCACGTGACGCAGCTGCAGACCGTGCTCGGCGCGGGCGGCGACGTCACCGACACCGACGCGCTGATGGAGCTTGGCCGCACCAAGATGGCCGCGGACAAACAAAAGGTCCTGGCCACGATGATGCAGATGGGGATGCAGCGCATCGTCGTGGACGAGGGCCGGATCACCTCGTCGATGGACCTGCGGGTGGACGCGGCCTCCAGCTCGCAGGAGGCCAAGGCCCAGCGCGAGGACTGGCGCGTGAACGCTGCCGCCTCGGGAAGCTTCGCGGTCGGCATGTGGGGCGCGAGCGCGTCGGCCTCGACCTCGGTGGGCCAGGTCAAGAGCGACTCCCAGCTCACCTCCGAGCAGATCGCCGCGCGGGCCGGGCTGCGCTCGAGCGTCGAGCTCGCCTTCCGCGCCCAGCAAGTCTCGCTCGACGGCGTGGCCAGCCCGGGCGCGCGCGTGCACCTGTCCAACGCGGCGCAGCCGGTGGATGTCGGCGGCGCCTCGATGCTGGCGCCGACGCCGGCCAACTTTGCCGCGCCCCCGCTCGATCAGGCCGCGCCCGCCGCGCCAGCCGCGGCTCCGGCAGCGCAGAGGCCAGCCCCTCCCGCCGCGACGCCGCAGAGACCCGCGGCGCAGACTCCCGCGGCGCAGACTCCCGCGGCGCAGCGGACTCCTCCGCAGGCGGCCACCGGGCAGACCCCGCCGGCAGCCCAGACCCCTCCCGCAGCAAACCCCGCCGCGCCGGTCGCGGCGCCCGCCGTGTAGAGAGCCAAGGAGCAACCGATGGCCGAACAGGCGCTCTCCGTCCTGCGAGCGGACGTGTGGCTCGCCCTCTCTCGCCGGCTGGAAGAGGCCGCGCGGCAGATGTCCTCTGCGGCCGCGCGCGACGTGCTGGCGAGGCCGCTCGAGCTGCTGGCGTTGATGGCCAGCGACGCGCCGGCGGCGCTCGGCGACGACGCGCTGGCGGCCGAGCGGCTGCGCATGCTGCTCTACCTGGCCGCTCCTTTTCACGCCCTGGTGGACGAGGCGCGCGCGCTCGGCGAGACGGCCTCCCCGCGCGAGTTGGCCGGAAGCTACGAGCCGGGAGTCCTCGACCACGGCGCGCTGGCGCTGCTCGGGCTGGCGGCGCTGCGCGTGGCGCCGCCCGGCGCGCACGAGGTCTTCATCGGCACCGTGCATGGCCTCGCGCTCTCGGCGGCGCCGGCGGAGGCGCTCGGCCGATTGGTGCCGCGCCTGCCCGAGGCGGCCTCGCTCGCCGTCATCCTCGACACGCTCTACCTCCTCGACACGGTGGGCGCGGCGCTCAAGACGCCGCTGCTCCGGCCCTTCGCCAACGACGCCGCCGAACGGGCGCGCTGGAAGTGCCTGGCCGGGCTCTTCGAGCGCGATCTGCCCGCGGCCCTCAAGGCGGCCCTGCAGCGCGCGTCGCTCCCCGAGGGCAAGCCGCCGCCGTGGGATGGCGCGACCTCGGGCGAGATCGAAGACGTGCAGCCGCAGCGCGCCGCGCCCGGCCAACCGCTGATCGTCACGGGGCGCCTCGGCGGCAAGCTGTCCGACGCCGTGCGCGTGGTCTTCGCCTCGGCGGACCATGCGCCCCTGCCGGCCAAGGTGATCTCGTTCGACGGCGGCGCCAGGACGAGCGAGCTGCGCGTCGAGGTGCCGGCGGGCGCGCGCGCCGGCTGGGTCGGGCTCTCCGACGACCGACTGGTGCGCGCCTCGAACGAGCTGCGGCTGGCGCTGCGCGAGACGCTGCCCACGGTGCTCGCGCGGCGCGGCTGCCTCCGCGGCGCCGAGGTGCCGGTGCAGCTCTTGCCGCTCATCGGCACGCCCGACCCCACGCGGGAAGGCAAGCTGCTGGCGGTTCCGCCGCGCACGGCGGGCGCCCGATTCGCCGGTCCGGCCCAGGCGCCCACGGGCAGCGTGCGGGCGGCGGTGCTCGCCAATCCGCTCGCCACCACTCCGGGCTCGCAGCGAACCCCGCACCTCGCCGCGCTCGAGGCCTCGCAGCAAGGCCGCAAGGCTCCCCTCTTTGCCGACCAGCCGCTCGAGGTCCAGGTCGTCCTCGACGCCGCGGTCGAGCCGCGGCTCGTGAACCTGCTCCTCGACCCGGCTCCCCAGGGCTCGCCCGCGCTCCTGCCCACCGAGACGCAGCAGCCGGGGCAGCGCTTCTTGTTCACCGTGCCGGCCGAGGCCGCGCAGGACGGCCTCGTGGTCACAGCGCTCCTCGGCGCGGCCGGCGATCCGGCGGAGGTCAAGACCCTCGGGCCGCTCGCGCTGCTCCCGCGTCGCCAGCTGCGGCTCGTGCTCGCGCGGCCGCAGGTCCTCGAGCCCGCGCTGCCCGCCGTGGACTTCGCCACCGTGGAGAAGTTCATCCCTTATCTGGAGCGCGAGCTGGGCCTCGCCATCAGCGCCGTGCAGCTGCCCTTCGTGGACGACGAGCTGGCCGTGCTCACGACTCCGCTCGCCGGCGGCGACGACGCGCGCGTGCCGGCGCTGCTCGAGGCCCTCTCGCGCCGGGCGCTGCTCACGCCGCACCTCGAGGACGCGGTCTGGCTGCTGCTCGTGCCCGAGCCGCCCCTCTCTCGGGCCGCGTCCACCGATCCCGACGAGCTGGCCCGCGCCAAGGCCCTCGGCGCGCGCAACCTGCTCGAGCGCGCGGTCGCGTCGGGCCGCGGCTTCTTCCGCTCGATGCCGGCGGAGGCCGCGCGCGCCGTCGCCGTCGCCGACCCGCTGGGCCTGCCCGCGCTGCTCGCCGAGCTGGTGCCGGTGGAGGCGCGCGCGGTCAGCAAGGCCGCGCCCACCACGCGCTTGCGGCTCCTCGGCACGCTCGCCGCCGACGAGGTGCTCATCGAGTCCGCCAAGGAGGAGCTGCGCGCGGCGGGCCCCGGCGCGCCGCTCGACAGCGGCCTGACCGTGACCGCGCTCGACAAGCGCGGGCGCGAGATCACCGTCGGCAGAGTCTCTTGCCTGCGCCACGCGCGGCCGGCGCAGCTCGCCCTCTTGGTTCCGGTGTCGCCCGAGGTGACGGCCGTCGAGGTGTGGCGCGGCAGCCGGCGGCTCGCGCGCGTCGATCGCACCTCGGGCGAGGGGCAGCTGGAGGCGGCGTCGCTGAGCGTGCAGCAGCCCGATCAGCAGCAGGCGCTGCAGTGGAGCTTCCAGCACTCGAAGAACGCGAGGCCCGAGCTGGCGCTTGCGCTCGGCTGGGGGCGGCTGGCGACGGAGGTGCTGCGCATCGACGCTTGCGATGCCAAGGCCTCCCTGCACCTGACGCGCTACCAGAAGGCCGACCGGCTCGCGCTCTTCGCCTCCGATGGATGGAACCTGGTCGAGCGGGCCGTGCTCGGCGACGACGGCAAGCCGGCCGCCATCGACAATCCGACGCCGGTGCTGATCCGCCGGCTGGCCGACGGGCGCTTCTTCGCCGACGTGCCTGCCGGCTTCAGCGTCGGCTGGTCGATCGACGGCGGCGCGCTCCCCGCCACCTCGCGGCTGCTCAGCCTGCCCGACGGCGCGCGCGGCACGCTGCAGCTGCGCGCCAGGGAAGGCAAAGGCGTCGCCGTGCTCATCGACGAGCGCAAGCTGGAGGCCCTCCCGTGAGCCTTGACCCGATCGTGCTGGACGCGGGCCACGGCGGCCAAGAGCCCTCGGGCAGCTCGACGCCGCTCGGCGTCCAGGGGCCAGGAGGCACCCTCGAGCGCGATCTGACGCTGCAGCTCTGCCAGCGCGCGCTGCAGGCGCTGGAGGCCCTGGGCGCGTCGGCGCTGCTCACTCGTTCCGATCCCGATGACAACCCGACGCTGCTCGAGCGGACCTTCGTCTCGCGCTCCGAGGACGCGCGCGGGTTCGTCTCGGTGCACTTCAACCGCGGCCCGCCCGGCGCGCGCGGCACCGAGGTCTGGATCCACGAGCGCGCCTCGGGCGGCTCCGAGCTGCTCGCCGCGGCGCTGCTCGACGCCCTGCGGCCCGTCACCGGCGCCGCCGCGCCCGAGGTGCTCTCGGGCGATCTGGCGGTGCTCGACCCGGCCTTTCACGCGCCCGGCTGCGCCGCGTGCCTGCTCGAGGTGAGCTACCTGAGCGACGCCGGGGAAGAGGCGCGGCTGCAGAGCGCCGACTATCTGCAAGCCATCGCGCGGGCCATCGCCTCGGGCATCCTGGTCGGCCTGCCCGCGCTGCGCCAGGACCGCGGCCGGGTGGCGCTGCGCGTGGCCTCCGAAGAGTTCGACGTCTGGCACGAGGTGCCGCTGGTGCAGCAGCTCACCGGCATGAGCTGCTGGGCGGCCGCCGCGGCGATGCTGGTCGGCTGGCGCGACTGCATCGACATCGACGCCGAAGAGGTCGCGGCGGGCACCGGCCGCTGGGAGGCGTATCGCGACGGCCTCACGCCCGAGGACGTCTCCGCGCTGGCCGACGCCTGGGGCCTCGTCACCGAGCCGGAGCGGGCGTACACGGTCGGCTCACTGCGCGAGCTGCTCGAGGAGAACGGGCCGCTCTGGGTGGGCGAGGCCTCGCCGGGCCTCCACGTGGTGGTCGTGACCGGCATGCAAGGCGACGGCACCCCGCACGGCACGCAAGTGCGAATCGCCGACCCCTGGCCGGTCGGTTCGGGCGAACGCTACAGCATCAGCTTCGCCGAGCTGCAGCGAAACCTGGAGGCCGCTGCGGGCCTCTCGGGCGTGCCCGCGCAGGTGCTCCACACCGGCGGCCGCGGCAGCTCGCGCAGCGTCTTCCGCCAGCGGCGCGAGGTGCAGCTCCTGCTCGGCGGATCAACTCAAGGCAACTCAACACCAACCTAAGACGGCCCTGCGCTTCCCGCTCGCGCGGAGGCCGTCGGCCGATGGTTGACTGCTGAACGACAATCGAGCGCGAACGCACCTCTCCACAGGCTTGAGTCTGGGAGCGAGGCGATCGCACATCCCCCTTCGAGTCGGGGCGGCTCGCACGGTTGTGCGGCTGATATCGAATTCAAATACGAGGGTCAACCGTGAACAGGCAGCCAAATCCAGCAACAGGGAGGTCCATCGATGTCGGCCGCTACCGGTTCGCGCGATCAACACTCCGTCGGATTCCAGGCACTCCTCGCAGCGGCTTGTCTCACCGGCTGCGGGGAAGCCTCAAGCCCCGCCAGTCAAACACAGAATGTCGAGGCCGCCTCTACGTCATCGGGCTATGCGAAGACCCGCTATCCAATCGTGCTCGTGCACGGCATGGCCGGCTTCAAGTCCCTGTTTGGGGTCGTCGAATACTTCTATGGGATCCCCGAATCGCTGCACTCCTCCGGCGCGACCGTCTATGTCACCGAGGCCAGCCCGTTCAACTCAGCCGAGCTGCGCGGCGAGCAGGTGCTGGCGCAGGTGGAATCAATCATCGCCCGCACCGGCTGCGGCAAGGTCAACCTCATCGGCCACAGCCAGGGCGGGCTCGACGTCCGCTATGTCGCCGCCGTGCGTCCCGACCTGGTCGCCTCGGTGACGACGGTCGGTACGCCGCACAAAGGGGCCGCGCTGGCTGATTTCCTCCGCGCCCATTTGAGCAATGGAGGGTTTGATGAGACCGCGCTCGCGGCCATGGCCAACTCACTCGGGTTCTTGCTTGGGTTGCTCGAAGGTCAGCCCACCCTGCCGCAGGATGCCCTGGCGGGCCTCGACACGCTCAGCTCGGCCGGCGCCGCCGCCTTCAATCAGCTCCACCCGGCGGGCCTCCCCTCCTCGTCCTGCGGGCAGGGCGACGCGAGCGCGAACGGCATCAGCTACTTCTCCTGGTCGGGCTCCTCGTTGCTGACCAACATCTTCGATAGCAGCGACGCGGCGATGTTCATTGCCTCGCGCGTCTATCCCGAGGCCAATGACGGCCTCGTCGGCCACTGCAGCTCGCACTTTGGAAAGGTGATTCGGGATGACTATCAACTCAACCACCTCGACGAGGTGAACCAGCTCCTCGGCCTGACCGCGCTCTTTGGCACTGATCCGGTCTCGCTCTTTCGCGCGCAGGCCAATCGCCTGAAGGGCCTCGGCCTGTGAGCCCGCGCGCGAAGGCCGCCGTCACTGCAGCCTTCGCGGCGGCGCTGCTCTCGGCCATTGTCGTGCAGCAGCGCGTCGACATCGAGCGCGCCGCCGCGGCGGAGCCCGAGCAGCGGACGCTCTCGCGCAGGGTGCCTCCGCGCGCGAGCACCTCGCTGCCAGGTACGCTCGCAGCGCCGGCAGCGAGGGCGGCGCCGATCTCCGCGCAGGCGCCGCTGCCCTCGTCGCTCGAAGGCACCGAGGCCGATGGATCGCTCGAGGCCGACGGGCGCGGCCGGCTGGTCCTCGGGCCCGGAGTGCGCCGCTACTTCGAGCACTTCCTCAGCGCCGAGGGCGAAGAGTCGCTGGCCGCCGTCAGGGCGCGCGTGGTCGCGGGGGCGCGCGCGCGGCTGCCCGCGGCGGCGGCGGGCGAAGTGGAGGCGCTCTTCGATCGCTATCTGCACTACCGCGACGCCGGGCGCGGCCTGCGGCAGGGCGAGGGCCTGGCGCCCGAGCAGGCCTTCGCGCGCATCGCGGCGCTGCGCAAGGAGACGCTCGGGGAGGAGGCGGCCGCCGCGCTCTTTGCCGACAGCGCGCCGCTCGACGCGCTGGCCGTGGCGCGGCTGGCGCTGGCGGGCGACCAGTCGCTGACCGGCGCGGAGCGCGCGAGCCGCGAGGCCGCGCTCGAGTCCGGGCTCCCTCCGGCGCTGCGGGCGGCGCGGCTCCTGGCGACCGAGCCGCTGCGCCTGGACGCGGAGGAGGCGGCGATGCGCGGGGCCGGGGCTAGCGCAGACGAGCTGGCCGCGGCGCGCGAGCAGACCTCTGGCCGGGAGGCAGCGCAGCGGCTGGCCGAGCTCGACCGGGCGCGCGCGCAGTGGCAGGAGCGGCTCAGCGACTTCGCGCGAAGAAGGGCGGCGCTCGAGCAGGAAGAGCCCGTCCAGAGCGCGCGGGAAGAGCGCCTGCACCAGCTGCTCGCCGAGCTGTTCTCGCCCCGGGAGCAGCTCCGCGTCCTGGCGCTGGCACGCGTGCCCGGTCGCTGAACGACAGAGTCCGCACCATTGCCATTGCTGCGCCCCGACTCCTCAAGCCATGGTGTGGCTGCACTTGTCTGCCAACCGTCGCCGGCCGCCCGAGGGAATGCAATGAACCCAGCCCCGGCTGCCTCCGCCCCCGCGCAGACCGGCTTCGCCGTCGAGCGCGCCGAGGCGCCGGGCCAGGCGGTCCAGCTGCGCCTCAGCGGATCGTTGACCTTCGCGGAGGCGGGGCCGCTCTGGACCGAGCTGCGCCGGCACGAGGCCGAAGTGGCGCCCGGCCAGACACTGGACTTCGAGGTGTCGCGGGTCGAGCTGCTCGACGGAGCCGCCATGGCGCTGCTCGCGGCCATGCGAGGCGAGCTCCACCAGCGCGGCATCAAGTCCGAGTTCATCGGCGCCAGCGGCCAGGTGAAGGAGATCATCCGCCTCTACCGCGGCGACGTGAAGGTCGCGAGGCTCAAGCGGCGGCGGCCGATCGGCTTCCTCGATCAAGTGGGCCGCGCCACCATCGACATCCTGGTCGAGATGCAGCTCGTCTTCGCCTTCTGGGGCCAGATGCTGGTGTCGGGCCTGGGGGTGCTCCGCGCGCCGCGCACAGCCAACTGGCGCGAGGTGGCGCCCACCATGGAGCGCAGCGGCGCCGACGCCGTGCCCATCATCGTCCTCATCAACTTCCTGGTCGGCATGGCGATGGCATTTCAAGCCGCGGCGCAGCTCAAGCGCTTCGGCGCCAATCTGCTCGTGGCCGATCTGATCGGCATCTCGGTCACGCGCGAGCTCGGGCCGCTCATGACCGCCATCGTCGTCTGCGGCCGCTCGGGCGCCTCGTTCGCGGCCCAGCTCGGGTTCATGCAGGTCAACGAAGAGACCGACGCGCTCCGCACCATGGGCATCGAGCCGATGCGCTACCTGGTCCTGCCGCGCGCGCTGGCGCTGGTGCTCGTGGTCCCCATGCTGACGATGCTCGCGGACGTCAGCGGCACGCTCGGGGGCCTCGTCGTCGGCATCGTCAACCTCGACCTCACGGTGCGCGGCTTCACCCTCGAGGTGATCCGCGTGGTCACGCTCTGGGACGTCGGCTCCGGCCTGATCAAGAGCGCCGTCTTCGCGCTCGCCATCGCGCTCATCGCCTGCCAGCAAGGGCTCGCGACCAGCGGCGGCGCCGAGGGGGTCGGCAGCCGCACCACCAAGACGGTGGTGGTCACCCTCTTTACCCTCGTGCTCATCGACGCGGTGCTGACGGTCTTCTTCCGGATCGCCAACCTATGAGCGAGGCCATGATCCACGTCGAAGGCCTGACCATCGGCTGGGGCGACACGATTCTGCAGAGAGACGCCACTTTTCAGGTGCAGCGCGGAGACATCTTCGTCATCCTCGGCGGCAGCGGCTGCGGCAAGTCCACGCTGCTCCGCTACCTGGTGGGCCTGGAGACGCCGCAAGAGGGCAGGGTGACCGTCTCGGGCAGGGCGCCGAGCCGCGCGGAGACAGGCCGGCCTCCGTTTGGAGTGATGTTCCAATCAGGTGCTCTCTTGGGTTCGCTCACCGTGGGCGAGAACGTCGCGCTGCAATTGCAGCAATGGACCGACCTGCCCGCCGACGCCATCGGCGCCATCGTCGCGGCCAAGCTGCGCCTGGTCGGCCTGCACCAGGCCGAGGACAAGATGCCCGCCGAGCTGTCGGGCGGAATGAAGAAGCGCGCCGCCATCGCCCGCGCCATGGCGCTCGAGCCCGACCTGATCTTCTTCGACGAGCCGAGCGCGGGCCTTGACCCGGTGACGGCCGCCGATCTGGATGAGTTGATCTTGAGTTTGAACGCGAGCCTTGGGTTGACGCTGGTCATCGTCACCCACGACCTCGATAGTATCTTCAAGATTGGAAAGCACTGCATCATGCTCGACAAGGCAAGCAAGAGCATCATCGCCCGCGGCGACCCGCGGGCGCTGCGCGACACCAGCTCGGATGAGCGCGTGCGCTCGTTCTTCAACCGCGCCGCCCCGGAGCACCCATGAGCGCGCCGACCAATCACTGGAAGCTTGGCCTCTTCGTCATCGTGGGGGTGCTCTTCGGCCTCGCCGTCGTCATCGTCCTCGGCGAGCGCACGCTGCGCAAGGAGACGGTCGGCTATACCTCCTACTTCGACGAGGCGGTCACCGGCCTCGACGTCGGCTCGCCGGTCACCTTTCGCGGCGTGAAGATCGGCAACGTGTCCTTGATTGACGTGGCCGCCGACCGCCGCCACGTCGAGATCAAGTATGACCTGGGAGTCTCGGTGCTCAACCGGATGCGCCTCGCCAAGCCCGAGGGCAAGAACACCAAATTGCCGGTGACCTATGATTTGCGCGTCCAGCTCAGCTCGACGGGGTTGACGGGCACCAAGTATCTCTCGATTGATTTCTTCGACGCGGCCAATACCCCGCCGCCGCCCGACCTTCCCTTTCCCACGCCGGAGAACTACATCCCGGCCACGCCCTCGACGATGAAGAACCTGGAAGATGCGGTGGTGCGCGCCGTCGATCAGCTTCCCGTCATCGCCCAATCAGTCAATGAGCTCGTGACCCAGCTCAACCTGGTCATGGCCGACGTGGGCACGAAGAACCTGCCCGACAAGGCGGCGGCAACTCTACTCAACGCCAATCTCTTGATAGGACAATTTCGCTCCAAGCTCGACAAGATGCAGGTCGAGAAGCTGGCCTCCGATGCGCGCGCGGCCATCGGCAACATGAGCGCGACCCTGGTCAAGCTGCAGGCGCTGCTCGAGCGCGCGGGAGGGCCAAAAGGGCTGCTCGTCAGCGCGCAGCGCGCCACCGATGCGCTGGGCGACGCCGTCGGAGGCGCGCGCACGGTCGGACCTGAGCTCGGCGAAACCCTGCGCGACGTGCGCGAGGCGGCCTCCACGGTGCGGGAGCTGCTCGAGGCGCTCGAGCGGGACTCGGATATGTTGATCAAAGGCCGGACCAAGGCGGACAAATGACGAGAAGCAGCTCATTGCTCTTGTTGGCTTGCGGCGCGCTCACCGGCTGCGCCGCGTTGACCAAGAGCGACTTGCCCGCGCGCCGCTATTTCACGCCCGAGGCGCAGGCCGTTCAATCTCCCGCCGCGGCCACTCGCGCGCCCGGCGCGCGGCTGCACCTCGCTCCGGTGAGCGCCTGGTCGCACTTGCACGAGCGCATGGTGGTGCGCACCGCCGCGCACGAGATCACCTTCTCCGAGACGCGCCGCTGGACCGAGCGGCCCGACGTCTATCTGCGCCGGGCCTTGTCGCGCGCGCTCTTCGACGAGCGGGGACTGAGCAGCGCCGGCGTGGCCAGCTGGCCTTCTCTGCGGGTAGAGCTGGCTGCGTTCGAAGAGCTGGAGCAGCCCCGGCGGGCCCTCTTCCAGGCGCGCTTCGTCCTCAGCGACGAGAGCGGCGTGCGGCTCGAGGAGACGGTCATCCTCGAGCAGCCGGTCGAATCGGCCACCGCCCTGGACCCGGCCATCGCCATCGCCGATGCGCTCTCGAAGGTGCTCGCGCTCGGCGCGGAGCAGATCGCCGACAAGGTGACGGCAAAGCTGCCTCCACCTCCTAAGTAGCGTTTGCTTTCAATGAGTCTCGTTGCCCTTCGAGATCCGCTCGATCCGGGCGAGGATCTCGACGTGCATCTGATCGACCTTTTCGTGCAGGTGCGCGATCTCGAGCTCGGCCTTCAAGTTCACGTCATATTCGATTTGGTTGCGCACTGAATCGCGCGAGGCCTGGCGGTTCTGACTGAGCAGCACGAACACCGACAAGAGGATGGCCTCGAGCGAGACCACCATGGTCAAGAGGCCAAACGGAAACGGATCCCAGTTGCCGATGCTGGTGCGCTTCAACGGCCCGGCATTGAGCAGGATCCAGATGGCGAAGAGGACCACGTGGATCAAGAGGAAAGGGATGCTGCCGCTGAACATCGAGATCCAGTCGGCCACCTTCATCACCCGCGTGCGCTGGTCCGCGAGCTCTTCATTGATGTTGCGCGAGGCGGTGTGGCGCAGCCGGGTGGTGATCTCGCGCAGGCGCCGGCCGGTGGCGGCGAGAAGGTGCATCGCGGCCTCGGGGCGGAGGCGGAGGAACTCGTCGAGGTCGCCGCGATCGACCACGAGCACCTCGGCGTCGCTGAGCACGCGGGCGCTGGCCGTGCGCGGGCCGCCGTCGATCAGCGAGGTCTCGCCGAAGAAGTCGCCCGGTCCGCAGATCTCGAGCACCAGGTTCTCGCCGGTGTCGTTCTTGAACGACAGCTCCACCTTGCCGCTGCGGACGATGTAGAGCGCGTCGCCGGGGTCGCCCATGTTGTAGATCGCGAGCCCGGCGGCGAAGCGGGCCACGTCCAGGCGCGCCGCGAGCAGCGCTCGCTCCGGCGCGTCGAGCTTGGAGAAGAGCGGAACCTCGGCGAGCATCTCGGCGTTGGTGGGCATGGGATTCAGGCCAGTGTATGACCCATTCGCAAATCAAGGAGGAGACGATGGCAAAAAGCGAGGCCCTGGTGGACCAAGGTGTAGAGCTGCACGAGCGCGGCCTCGCGGAGCTCGCGGCCGGGCGCCACCAGCGCGCGCTGCCAATCCTCAAGCGGGCGCTCGACCTCGTGCGCCGCGGCAAGGCCTCGCCGGTGGACATCGCCAACGTGCTCGGCGCGCTCGGCAAGTGCAAGGAGAGCGGCGGCGATCGCGCCGGCGCTGCCCGCGATTATCGAGCGGCGATCGCGCAGGTGCAGCGGCTGCGCAGCGAAGACGCCTATCGCCTGCGCGCCCGCTCGCTCGGATATCTCGCCGGCATCGAGCGCGCGGCGGGGCGCTATCCCGCGGCGGAGAAGCGCTACCTGGCTGCGCTGGGACTGGCCGAGAAGAAGCTCGGCAAGAACGATCTCGACACGGCGGCGCTCTGCAACGACCTCGGCGTCCTCTACAAATTTGCCGGCCGCTTCAGCTCCGCCGAGCCCCTCTATCGGCGCTCGCTGCGGATTCAAATCAAGGCCAATGGCGCCGAGAGCGACGCGGTGGCCACGCTGCTGCACAACCTCGGCGGCCTCGAGCACTCGCGCGGCCGCTGGGCCAAGGGCGAGCCCTACGCGCGGCGCTCGGTGCTGATTCGGGAGAAGCTGCACGGCAAGGACCACCCGGCGGTGGCGGCCGATGTCGCCGCGCTCGCGCCGCTGCTCGAAGAGCAAGGCAAGCTCGACGAAGCCGAGGCACTCTACCGGCGCGCGCTCGGCATCTTCGAGAAGACGCCGGGCGTCGACCCATATGAATTAGGTATCAACTATTCGAACTATGCCGCGCTCCTGGCCGCGCGGGGACAGGTCGCGCGCGCGCGGGCGCTGTACCGGCGATCGATTGCCATTCAAGAGAAGGCGCTGGGCGCGGCGCACCCGGACCTGGCCGTGACGCTCAACAACCTTGGCGTCCTCGAGCTGCGCGCGGGCCGGCGCACCGAGGGGGCGCGCCTCATGCGCCGCGCGCTGGCGACTCTGGAGAAGGGCTTGGGCAAGCAGCACCCCCGCGCGCGCGCCTGCCGCGAGAACGTGCAGGCGCTTCTGTAGTTGCAAAGTCAGGCAAATCGGCGCCGGTGAGGTACCGGCCGCGGGCAGGCGGGAACCCGCCGCGAGGAACGGGCACCCACCCGACAGAGGTGGCTCGCTGCGCTCGCATTTTTAGAGTTTGCGTCGGGAGCCCTTAATCCTCTCGACGGGTTCCCGCCTGCCCGCTGCCTATCTGCCAGACTTTGAGCATGGGAGGGAAATAGACGTCTAGTGAGTCAGCTTGAGTACTCAAGCGCGACCACCTGACGTCTCTTTCCACCCCCCCCAATATCAGGCAGGTAGGCAGATAGACCGCCGGCAGGCCTCTGCCTGCCGGCGGCCGGTACCCAAGGACGGCACTCGCTCTGGTTGCCCCGAATAGGCGCTCACAGCCGCTGCCACTCGAACTGCGGGCCGCCAAACCAGCGCAGCGCCCGCCGGAGCCGCAGGCGTCCGCCAGCGACCAGCTCGCTTGCATCGGTGCCGCGCGGGCAGCCGGGGAAGGGGGCAGGGCAGGGGCCACTGACTTCCTTCCACCTCGACCACGAGGTGGCGGCAGCCGTGCAGGTTGATGAAGTCGATCAGCTGCCGCTGCGTGAAGCTGCCGGGGAGCTGCGCGCGCAACGCGTCGAGGGACGCCTCCAGAGCCGTCTTCTCGTCGGGAGCAGCCATCGCGAGAGCTTAGTGCAGCGGTCGCGGGCGAATGCCAGCCAAATCAGCACAGGGTACCGGCCGCCGGCAGGCAGAGGCCCGCCGCGCGGCACGGGCGCCCACGCGCGTA
>JBBRMA010000031.1:0-70159 GCA_038231075.1 Myxococcales bacterium
AGCCGCCAGGGGCGGCCCGGCCGGGAGTCCGGCCGCAGCAGGGAGGGGCCCAGACGAACTTGTTCGGCGGGGAGGGGCGCAGCCCCTTCTAATGGGGCGACGTACATCGACCCGGTACGAAGTTCCGGGTCGATGTACTAGGGCACGTCGAGGAGCCGCTTGTGCGCGTCGCTGATGGCGCGCGACGCGGCCAGGAAGATGCGCTCGCCCGCGGCGGCCGTGGCCAGGGACGGATCGCTGCCCACGCGACCGTCCGGGTAGCGGCGGCGAAAATCTGGCGCCGAGAAGATCTGCGGCGCCGGGACGGCCTCGAACTTCTCCGGAGCCGGCGTGTCGGGGACGCCCCGCGGGTAGAACTTGCGCACGATGGAGAGCTCGCCGGGCGTCGCGTGGTGGCCCTCGCGGGCGCCGAAGAGCTCGAGGAGCAGCGCCTTGACCGCGGGCTGGTCCCACCAGTTGATGACCACGCAGCGCGCGTCGGGCAGGTCGGCATGAAATTGCGCCGCGGCCGCGTCGAGCGCGCTGCACGAGCCCGGGTGCGCGTTGATCACCAGCACGCGCCGGAAACCGTGCGCGGCGAGGCTCATGAAGGTGTCGCGAAGCAGCGCGATCATGGTCATCGGGCGCAGCGCCACCGTGCCGGGAAAGCCCAGGTGCGCGTTGCTGACGCCGAACTCCAGCGTGGGCAGGATCGCCGCGCGGCGGTCCTCGTGCAGCTCGAGCGCCAGCTCTTCGGCGACGATGGCGTCGGTGCCGCAGGGGCCCGAGGGTCCGTGCTGCTCGGTGCTGCCGACGGGAAGGACCACGTCGTTCCGCTTGCGGAGGTACTCTTCGACTTCCTGCCAGGTCGCCATCTTGAGGAGCACGGCGCCACTGTATCAGACGTCGCGGCGCCGCCAGATCCGGAGCAGGCCCGGCAAGAGGAACACCGAGGCAACGACGACCATGGTGGCGCCGGTCGGCTGTGCAAAAATCCAGCTCAGGTAGTACCCGACCGAGGCCGCAACGACCCCAAATCCGACCGAGAGCGCGATGGTGCCGCGCAGCCGCTCGGTGAGCATGAGCGCAGCCGCCGCCGGCAGCACGGTGAAGGCAAAGACCGGCAGCGCCCCGACCGCGCGGGTGGCCACCGAGATGACGATCGCGGCGGCGAGGTTCAGCAGGATCTCCCAGCGCACCGTCCCGACGCCCTGTACGGTGGCGGTCTCGGGGTCGTAGCTGACGTAGAGCAATTCCTTGAAGAAGAGCGCGTGCACCGTCAAAGCCGCGACGCCGGCCGCCAGGAGCGCGTAGATCTGCGCGCGCGGCACGGTGACGGCGTTGCCGAAGAGGATGTCGCCGACCGCGTGCGCCTCCTGCGCGATGCGCGGGCTGTTCAAGATCGCCAGCACCAGCGCGCTCGAGATGACGTAGGCGAGGCCGATGATGGTCTCGGGCTGCAGCTTTCTGTGGCCGGGCCGCAGCGAGACCAGCGTGGCGAAGCCGCAGGCGAAGAGCAGCGAGAACCAGGTCGGATCCAGCCAGAGCGGAATCGGGTTGTGCGCGTGCGGGTCGATGCCGACGAACGAGCCGACGTAGAACGCGGCCGCGACGCCGACGCCGGAGATCTCCGAGAGCGCCGCCGAGACGAACACCATCCGCTTCAAGACGATGAAGACGCCGAGGTACGAGAGCAGCGCCGCAGCCAGGATGCCGGCCAGCATCGGCTCGCGCCACAGGTCGCGCCCGGCCCAGAAGTCAGCGAACCCCGTCACGGAGCGCTCCCATTGGACCCGGGCGGAGGTCCGCCGATGACCACCGCGCGCTGCCCGCCCACCTCGGCCACCGAGACGGTGCGGCCATAGAGGCGTCCGAGCCGGTCGGGTTGGATCATCTCGCTCGCGGGGCCCACCTCGAAGAGCTCGTGGCCGCGATCGACCAGCGCGACGTCGGTCGCAAAGCCCGCCACCGCGGTGAGCTGGTGCGAGACCAGCACCACGCTCAGGTTGTGCGCGCCCTTGAGCCGCTGGACCAGCTCCATGAAGGTCCGCTCGGCGGCCGGGTCCATGGCGCTGGTCGGCTCGTCCAGCACCAGCAGCTCCGGAGCGGCTGCCAGCGCGCGCGCGACCAACACTTTCTGGTGCTGCCCGCCCGAGAGCGCGTGGATGGGCCGCATCGCCAGGTCGCCGATGCCGATCTCGTCCAGCGCCTCCTTGCACGCCTGCACGTCCTGCTTCTTCGCCCAGTGCAGCGGGCCCAGCAGGAAGGTCCGTCCCATCATCACCACGTCGAGCACCGTCAGCGGCCAGCTCTGGTCGAGCCGGTCGCGCTGCGGCACGTAGCCGACGCGCGGCGTGCGGCCCTGGGGCAGCACGCGCTTTCCCCCGAGCAGCGGGAGCAGGCCGAGCAGCGACTTGAGGAGCGCCGTCTTGCCCGCGCCGTTGGGCCCGAGCACGCCGAGCGTCGCGCCGGCCCGCACCACCAGGTCCAGCGGCGGCAGGAGCGGCGCGCGGTAGCCGATGACAGCGCTTTCGAGGCGGATGAGGTCCAAATCGGCCGCTCCAGTAACATGCGCGCCGTGCTCTTGCCACATCGCTGGCCGGGAAAGCCGCTCGCGGCGCGGCTGATCGCCCGGCCCAATCGCTTCCTCGCCCTCTGCCAGCTTGGCCGCGCGCAGGTGGAGGCGCACGTGCCCGACCGGGGCCGCTGCCTCGATCTGCTGCTGCCAGGACAGCCGATCGTCTTAGTCGCGGCCGAGGGCCCCCTGCGCCGCACTCGCTATACGGCGCTGCTCGCCGAGGCCAAGAGCGCGCCCGGCGTCTGGGTCTCTCTGGACCCGGCGGGGGCGCCAAGGCTCGTCGAGGCCGCGCTGGCGGCGGGCCTGTTGCCCTCGCTCGCCGGCCACCTCGTCGAGCGGCGCGAAGTGCGCACCGGAGCTTCGCGACTGGACCTGCTCCTCTCTGGTGACGTGCTCTGCGAGGTGAAGAGCGTCGGCGCGGCGCTCGACGGGACGGCGCTCTTTCCCGACGCGCCCACCGAGCGCGGCACGCGACACCTCAAGCTGCTGGCGGCCCGCGCCCGGCGCGGCTTTGCGAGCGCGGTCGTCTTCTGTGCCCAGCGCGGAGACGTGCGGCAGATCGCGGCGGACGCGGCCATCGATCCGGAGTTCGCCAAGGCGCTGCGCGCGGCGCGCAAGGCCTCCGTGCTCGTGGCGGGCCTCGCCTGCGAAGCGCGGCCAGACGGAATGAGGCTGCTCGGGGAGGTCCGGGTCCTCGGGCAGTGACCTATCGCCCGCGCCCGAGCCTGGCCAGCGCTCGCCGCAGCAGCCCGGCGGGCGGCCGGCGATCCAGCGCCAGCCACTTGTCGATCAGCTGTCCGAGCCCAAGGTGATGAAGCTCGAAGAATTGATCCCGCAACGCGCCGTCTCTGACGAGTCGTTCCTTCCAGCCATCGAGAGCGCTGATGCAGGCAAGCTCCCGCGCCGCGGGAACCGTGCCGTTCTTCAGGGCGAGCACGCGGAGCCCCGCCGATCGGCTGGTGGCGATGAAGGTAGAGAAGAGGCGCTCCATCAAGTACGACCGATAGGTCAAGCCGCGCGAATGCTCTTTGCTTCGCTCCAGGAAGTCACGCTGGCCGGGCTCGTCCATCCACCGATAGAAGGGCTCGGTAAAGTTCAGGAAGGCTTTCCAGAAGCGCGGGTTCCCGACGAAGTAATTGCAGAACGCAGTCTCGGAGCTGCGGTGGATTGATTGAATCAACTGATCGGGGTGGCCCAATGACTCAAACCCGCCTTGGGCGAAGCCGAGCAGCCCCGGGTGCCAATACTCCCCGTGGTGCCAGACGCTCTGGAATTGGTGCATCCACTGGCTGAATGGATTGACGTAATAGCAATCAAATCCCGGCTGGAGCTCGACCTGATCGAGGAAGCCGCGGCCGGTCAAGAGCGTCTTGGCGCCGAACCGCCAGGAGACGAAGCCAATCAAGTCATCGGGATGATTGGCGGGGCCCCTGTCAAAGACCTCGCGCATCAAGGCGTATTCGCACCACAGGAAGGCAGGGTTGCCGCGATTGTCGAGCGGCTCGAAGGCGGGATCCAGGTGCCGGCGCTGCGCCGGGTCGAAGTGGATCTGGAAGACTTTGATTGCCCGGGCCAACTCAGCTTCCCAGCCCCGCGCGCCACCACTCGCGGGACGCGAGCGTCGAGCGAACCGCCGCGACGGTATAGTCGATCTGCTCCTCGGTCAGCTCCGGATAGAGCGGCAGCGAAATCACCGAGGCGCAAAACGCGCGCGCGTTCGGGCACTGGCTGCGGGCGCGCCAGCTCGGATCGGTGGCCGCCTGATCGGGCATGGCGATGGGATAGTGGACCAGCGTCTCGACGCCTTGCTCGGCGAGCGCGCGCTGGAAAGCCTCGCGGGGAATGTCGCGCAAGCGAACGACGAAGAGATGCCGGCTGGGCGTCGAGCCGCCGGCGATTTGCAGCAGCGAGAGCCCCTCGAGGCCGCGCAGGCCCGCCTCGTAGCGCTCGGCCAAGGCGCGGCGCCGGGCGTTGTCGGCGGGAAGAGAACGCAGCTTGACCGCCAGCAGGGCGGCCTGGAGCGGATCGAGCCGCGAGTTGACCCCGGGCTCGACGTGCTCGTAGCGATTGCGCTGCCCATAGTTCCGCAGCCGGCGCAGCTTGTCCGCGGCCTCGACGCTGCCGGTGGTCATAGCGCCCGCGTCGCCATAGGCGCCGAGGTTCTTGGTTGGGTAGAAGCTGAACGCGGCGGCGAGGCTGTAGCTGCCGGCGGGCCGTTCGCCGAGCCTCGCCCCGTGCGCCTGGGCGCAATCCTCGACGATTGGAATCGCACGCCGCAACGAGATCTTCGCAAGCTCCTCCATCGCGCACATCGAGCCGTAGAGGTGCACCGGCACGATCGCCCGGGTGAGCGGCGTGATTGATTGATCGACCAGCTCAACATCAATCAACCCGTCTTCCAGGCGCACGTCCACAAACACGGGCACAGCCTCTGCCTGGACCACCGCCGCCGTGGTTGGATAGGCCGAGACCGCGGGGACAATCACCTCGTCACCGCGCTTCACGCCGGCCGCGCGCAGGGCCAGCGCCAGCGCGTCGGTGCCATTGGCTACGCCGATGCATTGCCCGGCGCCGCAATCGGCTGCAAAGGCGCGCTCGAACTCTTCGACCTCGGGCCCGCCGATATAGAAGCCGCTCTCGAGCACCCGCTGCACGGCGGCGTCCAACTCAACCTTGTGGCGCCGATATTGCGCCCCGAGCGCACTAAAGGGCACTTTCATTGGGGCGCCCCGGGTTCGCGACACTCCTCGACGATATAGGCAGGCCGCTTGCGGGCCGCGTCGAACGCGCGCCAGACATACTCACCGACCGTTCCTATCGAGGCCAGCATCAGGCCGCTGAAGAAGAGGTTGGCCACCATCAGCGACGCCCAGCCGCGCGGGGCGGCCGGGTCGGCGATGCGCTCGATGGCGACGGCGACGCCATAGCCGAACGAAGTCAGGACGCCCACCAGGCCGAGCGCGGTCATCAGGCGCAGCGGGATATAAGAAAACCCAAGCAAGGAGTCATAGAGATATTTGACTTTCTTGCCAAAGGTCCACATCGAGCGGCCGTGGGGGCGCGCCGCGCGGCGATAAGGAAGCACCTCGCGGGCAAAGCCGAGCCAGAGGATCGACGCGGCCAGGTTGGTGTTCTTCTCCGCGTGCTCGACCAGGAGCCGCGCCACTTGTCGATCGAGCAGGAAGAAATCAAAGCCCGAGGGCGGCATCTCACTCGAGACCAGGGTTCGAAAGAGGCGATAGAAGAGCGCGGAAAAGGCGCGCGAGAGGAGGGGGTCTTCGCGGGACTCGCGCGCGGCCAGGACTACTTTGGCGCCCGCGCGCCAGCGCGCCACCATCTGGCTGAGCATCTCGGGCGGGTCTTGCAGATCGGCCGAGATCACGGCGACGGCCTCTCCGCTCGCGTGCACGAGGCCAGCCTGGATCGCCGCCATCGAGCCGAAGTTGCGCGAGAGCTTGACGACGCGCACGCCGGGATTGCCGCTCGCGAGGCCTAGCAGCACCTCGTGCGAGCCGTCGCGCGAGCCGTCGTCGACGTAGGTGACGTCATATCGATCGACGCCGGCCGCGCCCATGGCCGCTGCCAGCCGCTGGTGCAGCTCGGCCAGGCTGGCGGCGTTGTGGAACACGGGCACGACGATGGAGACGATCGGGGTCATCTGACCCAATACATATCGCGGTGCTCGCGATAGTAGCCGAACGTTTTCAGGAGCCCTTGCTCGAGGCCGACGCGCGGCTCCCAGCCAAGCACGGCGCGCGCACGGGTAATGTCCGAATAGAAGTCGCCCGGCTCCTGCGCTTTGCGCTCGGGCGTGAACTCGGTAAAGGCATAGCTGCCCTGCCCCGCCACCTTGACCATCGCCTGGGCCAGCTGCACGAAGCTGCAGGGCTGGTCATTGCCGACGTTGAACACCTGCCCATAGGCCGCAGGAGTTGCCGCGGCGCGCAGGCAGGCCTCGACGCAATCATCGACATAGACGAAGTCGCGCAGGATGCTGCCATCGCCAAAGACGGGAATCGGCTTGCCGTCGAGCACCTGGCGCACGAACCAGTTCACCACGCCAAAGTGGCTGTGCTTCATCTGCGCGCGGGGGCCGTAGATATTGGTCAAGCGCAGCAGCGCCGCGCGGATGCCGAAGTTCTGCGAATAGACCTGGATGATCTTTTCCGCGGTCAGGTTGGTGAGCTCGTAGATTCCCCGCGGGTTGAGCGGCGCGTCCTCGGACACCGGCAATCTCACGCTCGACCCATACTGGCCGCGCGTGCCGGTATAGACGACGATGGCGTTCGGATTGTGGTGCTTGATGGCCTCCATCACCACCGCGGTCCCTTTGACGTTGATATCGATGTCCGGAAATGGATTGGACATCGAGAGCACGTGCGAGACCTGCCCGGCGAGGTGGAAGATGACGTCCTGGCCTGCGACCAGGAACCGCATCGCGCTCTCGGAGAGGATGTCGCCGAAGTTGACCGCGACGTCGTCTTTGATGGGCGCGATGTTGAAGAGGTTGCCGCCATGGTCGGGCAGCATGTTGTCGAGCAGCGTCACGCGCGCGCCGGCGCGGACCAGGGCGATGGCCAGCGTCGAGCCGATGAAGCCGAGGCCGCCAGTGATGAGGCAGCGCTTGCCCGAGTAGAACTGCATCGCGCCAAGGTAGCGCGGATTCCGGTTGGTTGCCCGAGCGACAGAAGAGGCATCGAGCTCGGCACAACCGCCCTTTCCTGAAGATTCAGTTGCAGGCGCCGCCCTCGCTCCGGCTTCTGTTAGGGTCCCGCTCCATGCGAATCGCGGTGGTGGCAGTGGGCGACGCAGATCAGGCGCGGGCGCGGATCGCTGCTGCCGTCGCGACGGGGGCCGCGATCTCGGTGGTGGCTCCGCCTTCGTTGGCGGCCGCTCTCGCCCTCCCCTCGGGCGCGCGCTGGGCCAAGGACGGCGAGCTCGACCAACCGGCAAGCGTGCCAGCCCTGCGCGCAGCGGGAGCCGCGCGCGACGCCGTGAAAGCGCTCTTGGCGGAGGGACCCCTCGACGAGGTCCGCTTCGCCGCGGTTGATGCCGCCGGCTGGGCCACCGCGCTGGAGGGCCGGCAGGGCGGGCTCGGCGCGCTCCGCGTCGTCGTCGAAGTGGCCGCGCGCGACGCGAACCTGGCCGGGCCCCTTGCGCTCGGCGCGACGCTGGCCGATCGGCTCTTTCTCGACGCGGTCCGCTCCACGCTCCGCGACGCCGACGAGGTCACCGGGGACGCAGAGGCGCTGCGAGCGCTGGCGAAGGCGGGCTGGGTGCTGGGGACGCCTCGCGCGGAGCCCGCCTGGCCGGAGGGAGGCGGCCCGAAGATCAGCGTGGTTGTCACCCACAAGGATCTGGGGGCGTTCCTTCCCGAGTGTCTCGCCTCGCTGCGCGCCCAGACGACGCCGCTCGAGATCGTGCTCGTGGACGATGGCAGCGGCCCCGAAGGTCTCGCCGTGGTCGCCGCCGAGGAGGAGCGCGACCCCTCGCTGCGGATCATCCGGCAGGCCAACGCGGGGCTGTCGGCCGCTCGCAATCGCGGCGCCGAGGAGGCTTCCGGCGAGCTCATCGCCTTCGTCGACGCTGACAATGTCTTGCGGCCCCGCTTCATCGAGAGGCTCGCCCAGGCGCTGCGCTTCCGCCCTGCCGCCAGCTACGCGGTGCCGGCGTTTCGCGCCTTCGACGGCGAGCGCACGCTGTGGCTCTACTGCCCGAGCGAGCTGTCGCCGGCGACGCTCTTGATGGAGAACACCGGAGGCGACGCCTGCGCCCTGCACCACCGCGAGAGCTTCCTCGGCGCCGGCGGCTTCGCCGTCGACGAGCCGCTGCAAGAGGACTGGGACCTCTGGCTCACGTACGCGCGCCTTGGCCTGCACGGCGCAGTGGTGCCGGAGGTGCTCTTCGACTACCGGGTGCGCGGAGACTCGATGGTGCGCGCGCTGCCCGCGCTGCGCCTCGAGCAGATGCCCTTCCGCGCCGTGAGCCGCCACCTCGCCGGGCTCGAGCCCTGGGCCGACGAGTGGACGCGCCTGGCCGCCGCGCGCGCGCACGGCGTCTCGGTCCACCTGAGCGGGCTCGATCGTGAGCTCCGGGCCCAGTTCGCCAGGGCCGGGGAGCTGGAGCGACTCGCGGCCGGAGGGCAGGAGCTGGCGAAGCTGCGAGAAGAGGAGAGCGTGGCGCGAGGGGTCGAAGTGGCGCGGGTGCTGGCGCTGCTCGAGCTGGAAAAGGCCGAGTCCAAGCGGTTGGCCGGGCTCGAGGCGCAGGAGCGGGAGCGCGCCGCTCGGGCCGAGGCGCTGGCGGAGCAAGTCCAGACGGCCTCTGCGCTGCACGAGGCCCGAGGCGCAAAGCTCTCGGTTGAGGTGTCGCGGCTCGAGGCGGAGCTGTCGCGGCTCGAGGCGGAGCTGTCGCTCCAGCAGGGGTATGGCGAGCAGCTCTTGGCAAGCTCGCGCCGGCTCGAGCAGCTCGCGGTCGAGCTGCGCGGCCAGCTGCAGGCGGCGCGGGCGGAGAGCGCTCGGCTCGCGGGCGCCCTCGAGGATCTGGCTTCCTCGTCATCGGTACGACTCGCGCGCTGGGTTCACGGACTGAGTCCCACCGCACACAAGACTGCGGGCACGCTCGCGCGCACCGTGCTGGCGCTGCCCGGCAAGCTCCGCGGCAAGGAGTGAAGCGACGCGCTCAGCCGGCGGCGTCAGGCGGATCGCAGCGCCGCGCGAGCTGCCAATGGCCCCAGAAGCCCATCATCTCCATCAGCGACTCGAAAACGCCCGGCCAGGTCTCGGGACCAGGCGCCAGCGGGTTCTTGAAGCTCCGCGCCCGAATTCGCGCGAAGTACGCGCGCAGGACGTACGCGCTCTCGACGTTGGCCACGTTCGCCAGCGACCGAAAGCTGTTCGACTCGTGGATCCGATAATCGTAGAGGGGAGCGGGCAGGAACAGCGGCTCGGTGACCAGCACGGCGCGCAAGAGGAAGTCCCAGTCGTGGCAATAGCGGAGCGCGCGGAAGGGGCCGATGCGCTGGGCAAGCCCGCGGCGGAAGAACAGGTTCCCCGTCGAGAGCGCCACGTTCTGCCGCAGCGACGCCCAGCCGACGCTCGGCCAGGCGCGGATGCTGCGCTGGGTATGGCTGAGCTGGGTGGCGAACCAGTCCTCCTCGGTGATGTCGCGGCCGGCGGTGTCGATCATCCGCACGGCGCTGAAGGCGATCTCGGCGCCGCTCGACTGCAGTGCATCGACCAGCGCGGAGAGGCGCTCGCGCCCATAGCGGTCGTCCGAGTTGAGGACGGCGCAGAGCTCGCCGCGCGCCATCGACACGCCGCGGTTCAGCGTCTCGTGGGCCCCCAGGTTGCGCTCGTTGCGGACGAGCTCGACGCGAGCAAAGCGCTTCGCGAAGCCGGGGCGCCCGATCGTCCGCTCTGCAGCCGCGACCGTCCCGTCACGCGAGCCGTCGTCGAGAACGAGCAATTCGACGTCGCGATAGGTCTGGTCCGCGACCGACTCCAGGCACTCGCCGATCAGCGCCTCGTGATTGAACGCGGGCACGATGACGCTCACCAGCGGCGGTCGGCTCGCGCTCACTTGAGCGTGATCCAGTCGGGCGCGAAAGCCGCCACCACTCGCGAAGCGCTGGCGTGAACCACGCCCAGGTCATACTCGCCCGCCGGCACCTGCTCGAACCAGAGCAGCCCTGAGAAGCCTGAGCGCAGCGTACTCGAGGGGTCGATCTTCGCGTGGTGCCGGGCGACGTCATCGCGGCCATGACGATGCAAGAGCGGCGCGAAATAAGAGCGGCTGCGATCAGCGCGCGAGCGAAGGACGAAGTAAGCGTGCGTGTCGCCCTCGGGGGAGAGTCCGGGAGCGAAGGCCCAGCCCTCGACGCTGACGCGCTCGCTGCGGCGCAGCGTGCATCCGTCGCGGATCGGACCTCCCTTGACCCTGTCGAAATAGAGCTGGCCAGTCAGCTCGGCGCCGCGCTTGAGCCGCGCTGGCACCCGATCGGTGAAGACGGCCAGCTGGGTCTCCTGTGCGATGCGCTCGACCACGCCCGCGGCCGACTGGAGGTACTGCACGGAACGCTCGTAGCCTTCGAGCGCGAACTCGAGGTCTCGCAGGTATTGCCGGAGCACCGACGCTGGCGCATCGACCTGCTCGCGGCTGGCCCGAAGCACCTCGCGCCAACCGGTGTGGCCGGCGAGCGCTGACGCCGTCGCTTCCAGATAGGCGTATCCGTTCCTGACATCAGGCTCGAGGTGGGTCCCCTCGGCCCACTCATTCCACGCATTGATGAAGACGATGCGCTGCTCGGGCGGCCGTACGGCGCTCTCGGCGACCACCGCCCGCAGCCAGAGCTCGTACTCGCGCGGCGAGGCATGGTGGTAGACGTGCCCGCCGAGACCCCGGCGCGCGCTGTTGTCCCAGGCGGTCATCACGCCACGGAAGCGGAGGTAGTCGACGGCGGGCTTGCGCAGCGCCGAGCGCACCACGTCGCGATAATCGTAGATCTTGCCCGTGAACTTCGGATCCAGCTCCTTGACCTCGGCGGTGATTTCCCTGGCCGGGATGCTGTGCGGCGGGAATTCACACGCCGAGTCGAAGCCGAGCGGGCGCGGGTCACCCAGGCCAAAGCTCTGCACGGCGCAGAGGTGCAGGCGGGGAATGCCCGCGGCGGCTGCAGCAGCGCGCCAGGTATCGGTGGTGGCCTTCGCGTCGGGCAGGATATCCGCCCGGTAGACGATCAGGAGCGGGGCGTCGTCGACCCGGATGTAGCGCCGGTCCTTGAGGATGGGCAGGGCGTCGGTGATGAAGCGCTCGTCGGACTCGCGCGAGTGCTCCTGCTTCATCAAGATTTCGTGCTCGGCGCCATCCCAGCGTCGCGTCCAGTTCTCGTTCGCCCAGCAGATGCAGAAGGGAAAGTCAGGCTGCCCGCTCTTGACCATCTCATCGAGGGGGCGCTCGAGCAGACGCTTCCCATTGAACCAATAGTAGTAATAACAAAAGCCGTGGATGCCGTGCTTGCGCGCGAGCGCCGCTTGCTGGGCACGCACCTCGGGCACCCGCAAGTCATAGAAGCCAAGCTCGCCGGGAAGATGGGGTTGGGTGTGCCCCGAGAAGAGAGGCGCCGCCTTGGACACGTTGGTCCACTCGGTGAATCCCTTCCCCCACCAAAGATCGTTTTCGGGGATTGGATGAAACTGCGGCAGGTAGAAGGCGATCGCCTTGACGTCGGACATGTGCTCCTAGCGGCGGAGGTCGCTGTAATCAGGCATGGCGATGCGATCGGCCGCGCCGCTTGCGCTTCCCTCGGTGAAGTCGATTCGCGCGGGCGGGACCCTGGAGCGCGCCGCGCTGCGGACGAGGTTCTTCAACTTTCGCTCAACCGCGCTCTCGTTGCGCCGGATTGCTTGAAGTCCCTGCTGGGCCAGCTTGCCGGCGTCGGCCAGCGAGCGCACTTCGCCAGCGAGCGCGCGTAGGCGCCGGACGCGCATGGCAAGAAGATCGACGACTCTCATGAAGCCCCCGACGGCAAGCGAAGGGCGTATCTATGCCGGCAGGCCGCCCGCGGGTCAAACCTGCGGCTCTCCAACCCACCTGAACCAGGCCCCGGCACGGAAGACAGCGCGGACCAGGCTGACTGCGGTTGCCCCGCCTTTCATGGTAATCAGCGCGCTTCTCGGGGGAGCACAATGGACGCGACCAAGCTCGTGAAGTCTCTTATCTCCGCGCTGCCGACCGAAGGCTCGCGGAACGCCGCCTTCACTGCCGCACGGCGCATGAAGTCTTTGTTGCTTCCCTCGCGGAACCTCTCGCCGCAGGCGCCCGACCAGGCCGTCGCCGCGAGAGCTGAACCAGCGTTTGCGATCGTCAAGCCAGTGAAGTCGATCCTCACTGACCCCTATTTTGCTGGCCTGCTTCGGGAGCTCGAGGCGGCAGTGGCCGCCAATGACAAGCATTCCATTCCCGATCTGCTGGCCGCCTTGCCTTTGGACGTCTTCGCGCTGCTGCTTCTCGAGAAGCCCGACGCGTTTCCCCACCTCAAGTCCTACTTTCCCGCGATGCCGTCGGAAGAGCAGCAGGCTCAATGGGTCGGGTCCTCGGGCCTGTCCCTTCTTGCCCAGAGCGTGCAGTTCACGCGCTCGCTGGTAGCGCTCCAGGCCCGGCACGGAAAAAAGCCTCTGCGCGAGGCAAAGGTCCTCGACTACGGGTGCGGCTGGGGTCGGCTCCTCAGGCTGATGCAGAAGTACGTGCCCGAGCAGAACCTCCATGGCGTCGACGCATGGGAGCACTCCCTGACCGAGGCCAGGCAGCTCCGCGTTCGCGCGAACCTCCAGCGGATCGCCGAGCTTCCCGAGTCGCTGCCGGGTCCCCGCTTTGATCTCGTGTACGCGTTTTCCGTCTTCACCCACCTCTCCCAGCGCGCTCATCTGCAGGCGTTGAGGGCGATCCGCAACTCGTTGGCAGACGACGGGCTCGTTATCGCGACCATCCGGCCCGTCGAGTACTGGAGCTTCGCAAACCACCCGGCAGCCAAGGCGCTCGCGGAGTCGCACGACCTGCGGGGCTTCGCCTTCGCGCCGGATTCGCAAGTCGCGCACCAGGGCGACGACCCTCCCTACGGAGACGCGTCAATTGCCCTTGAGTACATCGAGACCAACTGGGACGGCTTTCGCGTCGCCGAGATCGAATACAACTTGATTGACCCGTACCAGATTATCGTGGCGCTGAAGAAGGGCGCGGCAGAACCCAAGGAGTTCGCCAGCGCGGAACCCTCGGAGGCCTTTGCCGACCTCGACGACGACGGCTTCCGCGACGTCCTCATCCGGAGCGAATGGAAACCCGTGCAGCGGCGCACGCGCCTGCCTGGGTTTCCGCCCCGCGACCTGCAGAATCAGTTCGTCGGTTCCTCGGGAGAGGCCACCCTGCGCGAGGCGGATCGGTTCTATCGCGTCCTGAAGACCGCGTGCGCGAAGGCCGGCCGGCCCCTGGAGCGCGAATCGCGCGTGCTCGACTTTGGCTGCGGCTGGGGGCGCATCCTGCGCTTCTTCCTGCGCGAAGTGGCCTCGCAAAACCTCTATGGCGTCGACGTGGACCCCGACGTGATCGCTGTCTGCAAGAGCCTCTTCTCTCACGGGCAGTTCGAGACCGTTCCGGCGCAAGCGCCGACGCAGCTGCCTTCAGAGAGCTTCGACGTCATCTATGCCTACTCGGTCTTTTCCCATCTCAACGAGGAGATCTCGCTGCAATGGTTCAAGGAGTTCGCGCGACTCCTGAAGCCCGGCGGCCTGTTGCTGGCGACGACGCAGGGGCGCAGCTTCATCGACTTCTGTGAAGAGCAGCGAAGGAAGCCGGTCCGCGAGAATGGGTGGTTTGAAGCGCTCGCACGCTCGTTCACCGATCGCGAGCAGGTGCTGCGCGACTACGACGAGGGGAAGTTCCTCCACGCTCCTACCGGAGGTGGAGATTTCAGGCCGTCCTCGTTCTACGGCGAGACGATGATTCCGCCCCGCTACGTCGAGCGCGCGTACACGCCATTCCTTGAGTTGGTCGACTTCCGAGACGACCGCGCCCTGCTTCCGCAAGCCCTCATCACCATGCGCAAGCGGTGAGCGCGGCCGACGCCGCGCCGGTCAGCTACTTCATCTTCGCGCGGTCGGCCTTCCACGAGTCGTTGAACTCGCGGATGGTCTCGGTGGTCCGCGGATTCCAGCACATCTTCTTCAAGATGGCGGGCGGAACCGTGACGATGTGCGCGCCGGCGTGGAGCGCGGCGTTCACGTCGGCCATGTGGCGGATCGAGCCGACGATGATCTGGGCCTTCAGCTTCTCGCGGTCGATGGCGGCGCGGGTCTGCTCGACGATCATCTCGGGGTCGTAGCCCATGTCCCGCACGCGACCCGAGAAGATGCTGACGTAGCTCGCGCCGGCCAGCGCCGACAGGTACGCTTGGTTGAACGACATGATGCAGGTGACGTTGACCGGCGTGTGGTCGCCTCGCTCGAGCGTGTTGATGACCTTCAGGCCCACCTCGGTCATCGGCACCTTGATGACGACGTGCTTCGGATCCCACTTGCGGTACTCACGCGCCTCCGCGAGCATGGCCTGTTCGGTCTCGGTGGTGAGCTCGACGCTCGTCGGCACATGCGACATGGAGATGATCTCGCCGATGTGCGCCTTGAGATCGACGCCGGGGTTCTCCTTGGAGATGATCAGCGGGTTGGTGGTGATGCCGCTGATGACCCCCGTGGCCATATGATGGCGGATCTCATTCAGGTCGCTTGAATCAAGGAAAAGTGCCATCTGCTCAGCCTCCGGCCGTGAAAGGGCGCCTCTATACGTGCCCGGACTCCGCGGTGTCAACCGACGGCCGGCGGCGGCGGGCGGCCACCAGCGCGGCCCCGGCGAGGGCCAGCCCGACCAGCGAGAGCGAGAAGGCGATGGTCCATTCGCGAGGGCGATAGACCATCCGCACCTCGTGTTTGCCGGCCGGGACCAGCACGCCGCGGAACAGGTAGTTGACGTGGAACAGCGGCTGCTCGTTGCCGTCCACCCAGGCGCGCCAGCCATCGACCAGCGTGTCGGAGAGCACCAACACCTCGGGGCGCGGGGCCTCGAAGCGCAGGCTGACGTCGTTGATGCCCTCGCGCACGTCGGTCACTGGCAGCGGTGCAGCCCGCGCCCGGCAGGCGCCGACGGCACAGAGCTCCTCCCAGCGAGCCCCGGGGAAATCGGCGCCGACCACCGCGAAGGGTGCACGAGTTCCGCTGAGTGATTCGACCTTGGACAACTCGTCGGGCTCGTCCTTCGCGAGCAAGGGCTCGCTGGCGAGAAAGGCGCGCGGCCACACCCTGAGGTTCTCGACGACGCCTCCGCCGCCCATCTCCGCGTCGGAATAGGCGAGCCGGAAGTCGGCCTCGCCGCCAACAGCGGCCGCGCCCAGGCGCTCACCCCCGGCGGACTGGAAGTGGAGATCACCCCAGCCGCCCCAGTTCCACTCCTTGCCGCCGGCCGCGCGGACACGAAGGGTGAGCTCAATCGTGCTTCCCGCCCAGCGCGACAGATCGATGCGTTCCCTCCGCCATCGGCGGTCGCGTGGATCGCCCTTCGGATCGAGCAGGGCGGAGAAGACGACGGCCCCCTTGCCCCCGCCAACGAGCACTTCGTAGGCCGCGCCCCCCGGAGGCTTGCTCCAGATCATCGGGTCCTGCGCCAGCGAGAAGGCAAGGTAGGGGTGCTTCTTCGGCACCAGGATTTGCGCGGAGACCTCGTTCTCGGCCAGCTGCTGAATCACGCCTGCCAGCCGCTCGCCGCCGATCTCGTAGGTTGCCAGGCTCCAGCCCGCAGCCTTGCCTGCGGCATAGAGCGTCTGGTCGAGGGAGTGGGAAGCAACCCCCCCGACAGGGAGCGGAAAGCTGGCGAGGTCGGCGATCAGATAGCGGACGTTGAGAAGGTCGAGCATCGGGTTTGGCAGCTTGAACCCGCGCGAAGTCTCGGCAGTCATGAACCAGCCATCGGCGAGGTCGCGCTGGAGGAGGCGGTGGACGAAAGACACGTAGCGGGTCGGCTCGAAGGCATCGGTGACGCGCACGTCGTCCAGGCCGAAGATCATGGCAAAGTTGGGCATGAAGTATTGGCCCATTCCCATGACCCGGAACGGCTGCTGGCGGAGCCGTTGCCGCTGCAGCCAGGTCACATAGGGAGCCGGGGCGGTCGGGTTGCCGCGGGCGGAGAGCGGCTGGCGATAGGAAGCGAGCTCGACACCGACCAGCACGGAAAGGCAGACGCCCGCCGCGATCCCAAGCCGGCGTCCGCCCGCTGCAATGGCCCACGACAGGATTGCTGCGGCCCCTGCGAGGTTCACGGCCAGGAGGGCCTTTGCCGGCCAGCCCTGCACCACGAGCAAACTAGAAGGGACATAGCGGGGCGCCAGCAGCACGAGCTCGACGATCGCAATCAACGGCAGGACCAGCAGCGCAAACCGGGTGCGGCGAGGCTGGACAGGGAGCTCGGCGAGCGCGACGATTCCGGCGACCCCCAACACGAAGAGCACCGGCGGCGGAAAGTATTCCGGAATCTTCATCTGCGAGATCAAGGGAAGCTTGGCGAGCCATCGGGTGCCCCACAGATTGAAGACCTTGAGCGCGATGAGCACCGGAAGCGCCATCCAGGCGAGGCGGGCCCGTCCAAGCCGAGTCGCGCACGAGGCCAGTCCGAGGAGGGTCAAGAACCCGGGGACCACGCCGAGGAAGGCGAGGGTTGGATACGGCCAGGAGAAGAGAGCTCCTTGCGGACTGGGAGAAAACACATCCGGCAGCAGCCATTGCAGAGCGGTGAAGCCCGGCCGCCCATTGGCACCGACGCTCTGTGGATGCGTGTGCCAGGCAGTCCTGATCAGCTCCAGCATCGGAAACCAGCTTGGCGCCGCGACGAGAACCGCGGTCACCACGGCCCCGCCGTAATAGAGCGCGAAGCGCGCGCGAGCCCCAGGTGAGCGAAGCACCAGCAGGCCCAGCGCGACGAAGCCACAGGTCAAGAGGCACCCGAACGAAGGCTCGGGGTGCCCGGCGGTCAGCACGCAGTACACGCTCAGCGCCACCCCGGCCGCGACCGTGGCGGTCGGCGCCTTGCGCAGGCGCAGGGTACAGAACAGCAGCGCGGGCACGACGGCAAACGAGGCGACATCGCCGCGGTTGACATGCACGGTGAACGAGCCGTTGAGCCCGGCGAGCGCCGCCCCCAGCAAGCAGAGCTCGTCGGGCACCCGCAGCTCGCGCAGCAGGTAGCAGGCGAAGAGCGCGGCCACGAAACGCAGCAGAAGGAAATAGGCGTCCCAAAGCGCCGGCGAGTCCGGGTCGATGAGCACCAGCCAGTGAAGCGGGTTGAACAGGGGGGTCTGCCCGTTCGCGAGCAGCGGCCGACCCAAGCCGTCGTGCGGATCCCAGAGCGGCAGGGTTCCGGCGAGGATGGCGCGCCGCTCGTAGTAAGCCGCCGGCTGGATGACCCAGGCGTGCGCCGCGACGTCATAGCCAGAGGAGAACGGTGGTGCGGCCTCACCGTGATACCCAGAGGCATAGGGCGGCGCGGCATAGACCGCCCAGGTCTCGCCGACGGGTAGAAAAGACTTTCCGGCAAACACCACGTCGCGGTAGCCGAGCAGGCAAACCGCGATCGAGGCCAGGAAAAAGAGCGCGTGCGTGCGAAGCGGTGTTGAGCGTTTCTCCGCTTGCTCTGATCCGCCGCTCATTGGCGGCCATGGCTTTAGCATGCAATCGTGACGCGAAAAAGACGCTTCGCGCTCCGCTGGCATGGCCGCGGAAACTCCGCTAGAAGAGCCTTCCGATGGATGGAATCGCGACCCAGAACCCTCCGGCAGCAGCGCCAGCCGAGGCCCAGGTGCGGCTTGCGGTCGCCTGCGACCTGTGCGGCGCCAACGAACCGGTGACCCTCTTCGAAAAGACGGGCGACACCTTCGTGCGCTGCCCGCGCTGCAACCTCGTCTATCTCTACCCGCAACCTTCCGACAGCGAATTGTCCGCGATCTACGGCGCGCACTATTACGACTCGTGGGGACTCGGCGACGCGGCGACCGGGCTGGAGCGCCTCAAGAAGCGCACCTTCGCTCTCATGCTCGAGCGGATGCGCGCGCAGACCGGCGTGGCCGGCGGCGCCTTGCTCGACCTGGGATGCGCCACCGGGTTCTTGCTGTCCGTGGCGCAAGGGATGGGCTTTACGCCCTACGGCGTCGAGCTGAACGCGTTCTCCGCCGAGAAGGCAAAGGCCGCGTTCGGCGATGCGAACATCCATTGCGGTCGGATCGAGGACGCGCCCTTCCCGGCCAGCTCCTTCGAAGTCATCGTGATGAGCGATCTGCTCGAGCACGTCCGCAAGCCCACCGATCTGCTGGCCCGCGTTCACGACCTGCTCAAGCCCGACGGAGTGGCCGTGGTCGTCGCGCCAGACGTGGGCGGCTTGTCACACCTGCTGCTGGGCAATCACTGGACGGACTTCAAGCGCGAGCACCTCTGGTACTACGATCGGCGCACGCTGCGGGCGACGCTTGCGCGGGCCTCTCTGCGCGTCGTCAAGATGAGCGCGTTTCCGAAATATCTCTCGCTTGAGTACATCCACCGGCAGCTCGAGACCTTCCACACGCCGGGCCTGACACAGCTCGCGCGGCTCGCGCACAAGGCTGCCCCGCGCTGGGTCGCAGAGCGACCGTTCCCCATCTTCGCAGGCTCGATGATGGCCGTGGCCCGGAAACGCTGAGGGCCCCTTCCAGCCGGCGAGGCAGCGGAAAGCATCAACGCGGCCGCCTTTGCCGCAGATACTCTTCGCAGGTCGCGATGCCCGTAGGCGAGCCAATCTCGTAGAAGCGCCGCTGCACCTCGAAGCCCGCCATCCGCCCGTCGGCGACCAGCTGCGTGTAGATCCCTGCCAGATCGGCTTTGGCCCCCTCGGGCAGGGCCGCGATCACCTCGCGGCGCAGCGCAGCCAGCCCGTAGTCGATGTATTCCATCTCCGGGGTTCGTTCAGACTTCGCATAACGAAGCAATTGCCCGTCGCGATAGATGACGTTGCTGGAATCGAATTGCCCGCGGTTGTGAAACACGGTCATCAACGCCGGCTTTCCCGCGGCGTGGAAGGCGTCGATGACCTCCTGGTAGTCGATATCGAGATAGGTATCGCCGTACATGAGCAGGAACTCATCGTCGAGAAGGTCGAGCGCGTTTCGCAGAGCCCCGGCAGTGCCGAGGAGCAGCGGCCCGTCATGGCGATAGTGAATGTGCACGCCGCGGCTGGAGCCATCTCCAAAGGCCTTCTCCAGCTGGGTGCCGTGGTGGCCGTGCAGCAGCAATAGACGCGTCAGCCCATTCTCGCGCAGCAGGTCGATCACATGCTCGAGGAAGGGGCGCCCGAGGATGGGAACCAGCGCCTTGGGCAGCTGCGCGGTGAGCGGTCCAAGCCGCGTCCCCAGACCGCCGGCGAGGATTACGGTCTGCATCGCGCGTAGACTTGATCGACGATGCGCAGCGCGGCCAAAGCATCGGGCAGCCCCCCGCACACTGGCCCGCCCCGCTCGATCGCGCGGGCGAAGTCGGCCCACTCGAGTTTCCAGGAGTCGTCGCCGCCCGGATATTCATAGACCACCGTATCGGGCGGGCCCATCTCAGGCTTCATTTGATAGTGATGCAGCCTCTCCAATCCATAGCTCCCTCCCAACCCTTCCAGGTGGAGCTTGGCGTTCCGGGCGTAGATCTCGAAGGAAAAGAGATTGCGCCACTCGGTGCACGAGGCGTGCAGGTGCGCGACCTGGCCCGCGGCCGTCTCCAGAGTGAGAAAGGCGTTGTCATCGACCGGCATGTCCCAATAGTAGGTCGCGACCTTCCCCGATACCTTGGGTAGCTCGGCGCCTAGATACCAGCGCGCCAGATCAATCAAGTGGACTCCTTGGTCGATCAGCTCGCCGCCGCCGGCGATGGCGGGGTCGGCGCGCCATTCCTTGTCATAGCCGATGCGCCCGCCGTGGCCATAGCGCGCGCGCACGAACATCAAGGGGCCACAGACGCCCGAGTCGAGGATCTGGCGCGCCTTCTGCGCCGCGGGATGGAAGCGATGGTTGAAGCCCACCTTGACCACGCACCCTCGCCGCTCGGCGACGGCCAGCAGCGGCTCGAGCTCGGCGGCGGTGCGCGCACCGGGCTTCTCCATCAGCACGTGCTTGCCGGCTTCCAAGGCCTGCGCGGCCATCGGCGCGAGCTGGTCATTGGTCGTCGCAACCACCACTGCGTCCACCAGAGGGAGCAGCTCGGCCAGCGTGGCGCAGGTCTTTGCCCGCGTGCGATCCGCCAATGCCTGCGCTCGCGCGGGATCGCGATCGCAGACAGCCACGACCTTGTCCGCTCCGAGCGCCGCGGCGCGCTTGCCGCCGATCAAGCCACAGCCGACGATGCCGATGCGCAGCGCCATCGGCTATGCCACCACGGTCTGCGCGCCTTCGAAGTCGAAGCGCATCTTCACTTCTTGCAACCCTTCGGCGGCCATCGCCTTGCGGAGCCTCAGCTTGTCCTCGGCAAAGAACATGAGGAAGCCGCCGCCGCCCGCGCCGATCAGCTTGCCACCGAGCGCCCCGCTCGCCCGCCCCAGCTCGAACCAGCGGGCGATGTTCGAGTTCACCATGTCCGGCGAGCGCAGCAGCTTCGCGGTCCACTGCTCGTTGAGCAGCTCGGCAAAGGCACTCAGATCGCCCCGCTCGAGCGCCACCTTGCTGCGCAGCCCCAGCTCCTTGACCTGGTGCAGGTTGTCGATCATTTGCGAATCGTCCCGCTTGGACCGGTCGTCCTGGTCCTTGAGGATCGAGGACGCCTGCCGCGAGTAGCCGGTGAAGAAAAACGCGCAGCTCTCCTCGAGCGCAAAGAGGGTGCTCTGCGCAATCTGCAGCGGAGCCACCTCGACGTGGTCGGACCCGGGCGCGATGGAGAAGCAGTTGATGCCTCCAAAGGCGGCGATGTACTGGTCCTGCTTGCCGACCGGGTTCTTCAAGATGTCGATCTCGAGGCGGCAGGCCTCCTCGGCCAGCTCGCGGCTGGTGACGTGCCGCCGGGTGTAGCTGTGCAGCCCCTTGAGCAACGCGACGGTAAAGGTCCCGGAAGAGCCGAGGCCCGTGCCCTGCGGCAGGTCAGCCATGCTCGAGATCTCGATGCGCTCGCGCACGTTCATCGTCTTCAGGCTCTCGCGCAGGAGCGGGTGCTTGATCTCGTCGACCGTCTTGACCCGCTCCATCTCCGAGTACTTGAGGATGATGGCCTCGGGAAAGATGTCGTGGATCGAGATGTAGACGTACTTGTCGACGGCGGCGCTGATCCAGAAACCGCCGTGGCGCTGATAGTAGCTCTTCAAGTCCGTCCCACCGCCGCCGAGAGTGATGCGGAGCGGAGCCTTGGCGATGATCATTTCTTCGGGACCTCTTGGAAGAGCACGCCGTCGATGCGGCGGAGCGCGTAGAGCGAGGAGCGATTGGCGGCCTCGGCGTCGACGCCCTGGGGCGCGTCCCACTTGGCCGAGAGCAGCTTGCCGGTCAGTCGGCAAGCGTCGCTGGCGAGGAAGACCGCGAGGCGAGACGCCAACTCGGGAGGGTCACCGCCCTGGTCGCGCTGGCGCAAGCTGCGTTGATAGAAGTCGTGGCCGGCGCGCTCGGGGCCCGCCTTGATGACCGCGTTGGTAATTTCGGTCGTGACCGCGCCGGGTGAGATGGCGTTGATTTGAACCCCGAATGGCGCCGCCTCGAGAGAGACCGATTCGGTAAATTGGACCACCGCCGCCTTGGAGGTGGCGTAGGCGCTGATGCGCGGAGTCAACGAAGGGCCGCCGATGCCCGCGCCGGCGAGGTTGATGATCTTGCCGCTCGACTGCCCGCGCATGAGGCGGAGCGCGGCGCGAGTGCCGTAGACCGTGCCGAGCAGGTTGACCTCGATCGCCCGGCGCCACTCATCGGGGTCCGCTTCGGTCAACTCGCCGATCGGACCGTAGGTGCCGGCGTTGTTGACCAGCACGTCGAGGCGGCCGAACCGCTCGAGCGCGAAGGAGACCAGGGCCTCGACCTCGCCGGCGTTGGACACGTCGGTCACCCGCGTCAGAACCTCGGCGCCGAACTCACCGGCCAGCTCCTCGCGAGCGGCCTCGAGCTCGCCGGCCGTGCGCGCGGCCAGGATCAGGCGCGCCCCCTCGGCGGCGAAGGCGCGCGCGATGGCCTTGCCGATGCCGCGCCCACCGCCGGTCACGATCGCTGCCTTGCCCGCGAGCACGCTCACCCTTGCACTCCGATGCGCTTGAGCTCGATGCCGGGCGTCGCCGGATCGAGCAGGCCTTTGAGGTCGAACACCAGCGGCCGCGCCATGCTCGCGCCGATCTGCCGCCAATCCAGGCGCGCGAACTCGGGCCACTCGGTGGCGAGCACCAGCGCGTCGGCTCCCCGCGCGGCCGCGAGCGCATCCGGGGCCAACGCCATGAGCGGCGCCTCCTGCGGCAGGCTCGTCACCATCGGATCGAAGGCCGTCACCCGCGCGCCGCGGCTGTTCAATTCGGCGGCGATCTGCAGCGCGATGCTGCGCCGGAGCGTGTCGGTGCCCGGCTTGTACGTCAGCCCGAGCAACGCGATCGAGCGCCCGCGGAGCTCACCTACCGCCCTCTCCAGCCGCTGCAGCAACCTGGAGACTCGCGTGCGGTTCACGGAAAGAACGCCGTCCATGAGCGGAGCAGACAACCCGTGCGCCGCGGCCAGCGCACGCAGCGATTGCACGTCGCGCCCCAGCGTGCCGCCCGCAAAACCGAAGCCTGGCCGCAGCGGCGCCTTGGGGCTCACCCGCCGGTCGGTGCGCAGCGCGCGCTCCACGTCGTAGGCATCGGCCCCCGCGGCCTCGCACAGGTCGGAGAGCTCGCTCGTCAAGCTGACCAGCGTCGCCAGGTAGCCGTTGAGCGCGTGCTTGGCCATCTCCGCGCTGCGCACGCTCATGCGCACCACTTCGCAGCGCAGACCGTAGATCGCCAGCACCTCGTCGGCTGCGGCGTTCTCACCGCCGATGACGAGCCGGTCGGGGCGCAGGAAGTTCTCCAGCGCCGATCCCAGGCGAAGGTTCTCCGGCATGTGCACCGCCGGCAGGTCGGCGATGCCGGACAGCTCTCGCATCCTCCCGACGAGCCGCTCGGTGGTGCCGACGGGGACCTGGCTTGCGACCACCACAGGCGCGCGCTTGCGCAGCACGCGGCCGGCGGCTTCCGCCAGGCGCTCGACGCTGGCGAGATCCACCTGATCGTCATCATCGACGGTGGTGTCGGCGGCGATGAAGTGAGCGTCGGCCTCGCCCAAGGCCGCGTCGTCGGGCCGATGAAAGCTGAGCCGTCCCGAGGCGAGGTGCTTGCCCACCAACTCCTCGAGGCCAGGCTCGAAGAGCGGAGGCTTGCCCTGCATCAGGCTTGCGATCACGGCCGGATCCAGATCGGTCGCGCGGACCCGATTTCCCAGCTCGGCCAGGCAGGCCGCGTGAACGGTGCCGAGGTGCCAGGCGCCATGGACTGCGACCGTGGCCATCGCTCAGCCTTCCAACACCGCGGGCGTGCGCACCAGATAGGCCACCGTGCGCTCGACGGATTCGCGGATGGTCAACCGGGGGCTCCAACCGAGCGCGCGAATCTTCGCAGTGTCGAGGAGGATAAAGGGGCTGTCGCCGACCCAGCCGCGCTCGCCGCCGGAATACTCCAGGCGGGGCTCGACCCCGAGCGCGCGGGTGATGACCCCCACCGATTCGTTGACGGTGACGAACTCTTGCGTGCCCAGGTTGAAGACGTTGAAGCCGGGCGAGGCCTTGTCCAGTCCGTGCAGCACGGCGTCGAGGCAGTCCTGCACGTAGAGATAGGATTTGCGCTGCAGCCCATTGCCGAGAATGCGCAGGCGCTGCCCATCCGCCTTGAGCTGCCGATAGAAGTCGATGACGTGCCCGTGCGTGTAGCGCTCGCCGAGGATGGAGACGAAGCGGAAGACGCAGGCGGTGAAGCCGAAGCCCGCGCAGTAGGCGGCGATGAGACCCTCGCCAGCCAGCTTCGAGGCGCCGTAGAGAGAGGTCTGCACCGGAAAGGGACAGGTCTCGGGAGTGGGAAAGACCTGGGGCTCGCCGTAGATCGACCCGGTCGAGGAGAACGCCATCTTCGCGATGCCGGCCGCGCGCATCGACTCGAGGACGTTGAAGGTGGCGATGGTGTTCTGCTCGAGATCGCGGCGGGGGTGGTCGAGGCCACCGCGCACGTCGGCGTTGGCGGCGAGGTGAAAGACCACGTCGTGCCCGCGCATGGCCGCGGCCAGTTTTTCGGCGTCGAGTACGTCGCCTTCAATCAACCGATACTGCTCGTTGGCGAGGTTCTGCTCGACGAAGAGCCGGCGCCCCGTGGAGAAGTTGTCGAACGCGGTGACGCGGTGGCCTGAAGCCAGGAGCCGGTCGGCCAGGCTGCTGCCGATGAACCCTGCTCCTCCCGTGATGAAGGCGCGCATCTAGCCCAACGGCTCGAAGCGGCTGCCGATGATGGCGCGCAGCCAGGTGATGGGGTCGCGGAAGAAGCGGACCTTCTTGCCTTCGGCAAAGGAGCGCGATCGATAGTTGATCGGCACTTCCAGCGGCACATGCCCGCGGCGCAGCAGCTTGCAGACCAACTCGAAGTCGAAGTCGAAGCGGTCGCGCTTCCAGGCGATGCCCTCGATGCACTCGCGGCGGAACACCTTGTACATCGTCGTCGGGTCGCGCATCTCGGAGCGGTACAGCCAGTTGACCAGCACGGTGAAGAACTCGTGGGCCAGGTTCATCACCCCGCCCAGCGCCTTGTTGTCGAACTGGCGAATCTTCCAGGTGCGGCTGCCTAGGTGGCGTGAGCCGAGCACGAAGGTCGCCGACAGCCGGAGCAGCGGCTCGAGCAGGATGTCGTAGTCGGCGACGTCGTATTCCGAGTCGGCGTCTTGGATGAGGACGATGTCGCCCGTGGACGCCGCCAGGCCGGCGCGCACCGCGTGGCCTTTTCCGCGAGGACCGTCCTCGTAGATGACGTGCACGCCCTCTTCGTTCTCGATCTCCTGCACACGCTGCCGCGAGCCGTCGGTCGAGTTGCTCTCGACCACGATGATCTCGCGCTCGAGCCCCTCGATCCGCGCCGCGGCGACGCGATCGAACGTCTGCCGGAAGGTGCTGACCTCGTTGAAGACCGGCATGATGATCGACAGCTTCGGGCTCGCGCGCAGCGCTGTCGGGGCCGCGGCCGCAACCAGGTGGTAGAGGCCGCTCGAGACGTCGCTGTGGCCGCCGAACATCGAGATCAAGGCGTGGATGGAGCGCAGAGGCGCCGCGCGATCGAGCCGCCGGTCGAAGTCGCGCGTGAGCAGCCCACACCGGCGAGGTTGCAGCCCCGCGACCTGCGCGAGCCGCAACAGGGTCGCGGGCGAATACAGATGTTGAGGCAGCCGCGCGCCGTCGGCAGGAAGCCGGTCGGCGTCGGCGGCGTCCACCACCGCGATCAACACGCCGCCCGGGCGGAGCGCCGCCCGCGCGCCGCGCAACAGCGCGACCGGGTCACCCGTGTACTCGAGCGCGCCATTGAGAAACACCGCATCGAAGCCGCTGCCAGCTTGCAAGGCGAGCGCTCCGGCCTCATCGGGAAGCGTCAATCTGACCGAGGTGCGGCCGGCCTCGTCGTTCAGCCAGGCCTGCTCGCCTCCCATCGAGATCTGGAGCACCCGCATCGCACCGGCATCGGCTGGCAACAGGCCCCGCAGCCGGCGTTCGCTCAAGGCGTCCAAGCGGTGCGACCGCGCCTGCACAGGCACGTCTTCACCGCCGGTGCGCGACACCAGGCTGCACTCGTGGCAGCGAGTCATGCGCGCCTGGCCGACCACGAAGAGGTGGTCCCGGCGTCGGCCACCGCAGAGCGCGCAGGGAGTTGCAGCCGATTGCCAGAGCATCTGAATTGCGCCCTCGTTGGATGGCTCGGCCTGAAGAGAGCGTGCTGGTTGCATCGATGCTTCCTGTGGCGAGGTACGGCCGGGCCGAAATGAAGGCGCGTCGTAGCCGATCTGGCGCAGGTGGTCAATGCGAGTGCGTGCTACCTTCGAGCCGATGCCACCGCTAGAAGGCTCAAGCGATCGGCCCCTGCGCCGAGCCGTCTTCCTGGACCGCGACGGCGTGCTGGTCGAGATCCTCCGGGACGCGGAGCTCGGCGTCCTTTATACGGCGTTCCACCCAGACCAACTCAAGCCAACCAAAGGCGCCGCCGACGCCGCGCGCACTTTCGCCACGCTTGGCTACCAACGCATCGTGATCACCAATCAACCCGGCGTGGCCAAGGGACACTTCACGCGCGAGCAGCTCGAACGTTCGCACGCGCGCCTGCGGGAGTTGGTCGACCTCGACGCCATCTACGACTGCCCGCACCACCCGACCGTCGCGCCTTGCGATTGCCGCAAACCCAAGCCAGGCATGCTCTTGCGCGCCGCCGCCGAGCGGGCCATCGACCTGGCCGCCTCGGTCTTCATCGGCGACTCGCCCGACGACGTGCGTGCCGGGCAGGCGGCCGGCTGCCGCACCGTGCTCATCAATGGGGGCCGCTGCGAGCTGTGCCCGAACAAGGAGCCCGGCGGCCCGCGGCCTGACGCCACGGTGGCGACGCTTGCCGACGCGGTCGCTTGGGTTGCGCAGCTGGATTAGATTTCTCTTGTCGCGGCGACCTGGCTCCTGGCATTGGCGGCGACCCCTTGCCGACGTCTGGCCGCGAACCCGCGCCTGTGCTACTCGAACGGCCCTCCTGGGAGGCGGCATGTCGTTTTCAAATGAGTACCTGAGCGAGGCGGTCAAGGTCATCGAGCAGCTCGACCGCGACGCCATCGAGAAGATGGCGGACCTCCTCGCCGAGACCCGCGAGAAGGCCGGGCGGCTCTTCATCCTCGGCGTCGGCGGCAGCGCGGCCAACGCCTCGCACGCGGTCAACGACTTCCGCAAGATCTGCGGCATCGAGGCGTACGCGCCGACCGACAACGTCTCGGAGCTGACGGCGCGCACCAATGACGAGGGCTGGGCCTCCGTCTTTGAAGGCTGGCTCAAGGTCAGCCACCTGCGCGCCAACGACCTGATCCTCGTGCTCTCGGTGGGCGGCGGCAACGCGGAGAAGAACGTCAGCCCCAACCTGGTCGCCGCGCTCGCGTATGCCAAAGAGAAGGGCACCAAGGTCATCGGCATCGTCGGCCGCGACGGTGGATATACTGGCAAGGTAGCGGCCGCCTGCGTCATCATCCCGACCGTGAACGGCGCTCACGTCACGCCGCACACGGAGGCCTTTCAGGGCGTCGTCTGGCACCTCTTGGTCTCGCACCCGAAACTCAAGGCCGCGCAGACGAAGTGGGAGTCCGTGAAGTAGGCGGGATGGGTGACTAAACGGATCGAGCGGGGCCGCGCGGATCACTAGCGAGAGAGCGTCACCTGCGAGCGCCGCGCGCCGCCTTGTCGAACCTGATCTGCCACACCTTCCACACCGCCTCGACCACGATATTGCCGTTCATCTTGCTCTTGCCCGCCCTCCGGTCGACGAACGTGATCGGCACCTCGCGCACCTTGAATCCGCGGCAGAGCACCCGATAGATCAACTCAATCTGAAACCCATATCCCGTCGAGCGGATGGTGGGCAGATCGAGCGCCTCGAGCACCTCGCGGCGGAAGCACTTGAACCCGCCCGTCAGATCGCGAATCTGCACGCCCAAGATGGTCCGCGCATAGAGGCTGCCGCCCTGGCTCAAGATGCGGCGGCCGAGGCCCCAGTTGACCGTGCCGCCGCCCGGGACGTAGCGGGACCCGAGGGCCACATCGACCTCCTGCGTGGCCGCGAGCAGCGCGGGGAGGCGCTCGGGGTCGTGCGAGAAATCGGCGTCCATCTGCAAGATGCGGCCATAGCCGAGGCCAAGCGCCTGCGCGAAGCCAGCGAGGTAGGCGCGGCCCAGGCCCTCTTTCTTCTCGCGGTGCGCCACGCGCACGCGGCCGGGATGAGCGACCACCAGCTCGTCGGCGAGGCGGCCGGTGCCGTCGGGTGAGTTGTCATCGACGACCAGCACATCCAGCGCCGGGTCCTGCGCCAGGATGGCCGGGACGATGCCGCCCAGATTCTCGGCCTCGTTGTAGGTCGGCATCACGACCACGGCGCGGGCGCGGTTCCGCAGCGAATCAGACGGGTCAGCCGGGAGCGTGGTCATGGAGTCATCGCGTCTAACATGGAGAAGGGGTCATCGCTTGCGCCACAATCCAGAGAGGGCGCGAAAGGCGGAATTGACCGCATCGGCAACCCGGTAGCGCAGCCAGGGCGGCGCGGGGGCCAGGGCCAGGAGCTGTTCCAAATCGCCGAGCGAGCGCAGCACGGGGAGCTCGGCCGATCGCGCCGGGGCAGGCCAGGCGCGGGCCGGATGCTCGAAGCTTGGCAGCGCAGCGGCGCTGTGGGCCGGCGCGAGGAGGGCGAAGAGGCGCAGGAGCAGCAGGCCCTCGGGGTCCTTGGCGGTCGGGTCGAGCCGGTCGAGGGCAAAGGCGCCCAGGCGCTGCCGGTCGAAGAGCGCGGCGGCAGCGGTGAGCTTGCGTTCGCGAATCAAGGACCCGAGATCGAGGGCGGCCTCGTCGGTCTTGCCGCTCACGAACGAGGTGCCGTCGGGCGCCGGCCCAAGCTGCGCGGAGCGGCCTCGAGCCAGGGCGACGCCGGCGTCTTCGCGGGCCAGCGCTGTCATTAGATCTGGATAGTGATGCGGATAGACCAGGTCGCCGGCCTCGAGCACGGCCAGGTAGCGTCCCTGCGCGGCGGTCACCCCCGCGGCCCAAGCGGCGGCGGAAAAGTGCGCACCATCGGCGGCGAGCGCGCGGCCGGTGAAGGTCTGCAGCGGCGCGTGGCGCGCCAGGGCCGACTCGACCTCGAGCAGGGCGGCGCCTGAAGGAGCAGCGACGACGAGCTCAAGCGGGGCAGACCGCTGGCAGGCGAGCGCGAAGAGCGTGCGGTCGAGCGCGACCTCATCGGCTCCGGAGAAGCGGACCACCACCGACAAGAGGGTCGATTGCAGCGGCGCGGGAGCAGCGCCCGGCTCGAGCGCAAAGAGCAGGAAGTCAGCGCTGGACAAGGGCTGGAGCGATTCGAGCAACGCGCGCAGCAGCTTCCCTGTGGCCGCGGCGAGTGCAAGCCTGGGCGCAGGATCCGCCGCTTGCCCGCGTGCGCGCACGGCCAGGCCAAGGCGGGCGAACGCGGCCAGCGCCTGTTGCTCGCTCACCGCCGGCTCCGCGGAGCCCTCGCCGATCAGCTCGCTCAAGAGCCGCGAGGTCGAGCCGGCATGGCGCAGCGCCACCAGAACGGGTCCGCGGGGGAGCGCGGCCAGCTCGTCGAGCGAGCGCGCGCGCTGCACGCTGCCCTCGCCAAATGCCGCGCGGCCAAGAGCTGCGAGCGCGTCCTTCACCAGCGCGCCTTGGCGAACTTGAGCCCGTGCCGCAAGTCGGCCACCGCGCGCAGCTCGGGCGAGGCGGCGACCTTCTCGCCGAGGAGCGCCGCGCTCTTCTCCATCTGCGCGACGCTCCCATGGTCGGCGGTCCGGTCGGCGACATAGTGGTGCACCAGCGCCCGCGGCGCGACGCCCACGTGCAGCCCCGCGGCCCGCGCGCGCCAGGAGAGGTCCACGTCCTCGCAATAGAGGAAGAAGCGCTCGTCGAACCCGCCCAGCGCCTCGTAGGCCAGCCGCGTGATCAAGAGCGCGCAGCCCGAGGCCCAGGGCGTCGCGTGCGTGGCGGGGTCGTACGGCTTGGCGTGCTCATCGGGATGTTGCAGGGCCTCGATCAGGGCCGCGCGCGGGTTGAGTTGCGCCTCGGCCCAGAGCTCGGCGAGGCAGTCCGGGTGCAGCACCGCGTCGGGGTTCACGCAGAGGTACGCGCGCGTCGCAGGGTGCTCGAAGGCCTCGGCCATCAGCTTGTTGTGCGCCGCTCCGAAGCCGATATTTCGCGCGGGCGGTGAGTTGTCGAGCTGCCGCAGGGTCAGCGCCGGCGCCCGCGGATGGCGCGCGGCCGCGTCGAGCGAGCGCTGCAGCAGGGCGAGCGCTGCCGGCTCCGTCCGATAGAGCACGATTCCCAGCCAGAGTGGCGCCTGCGCGTCCATTGCGGACCCAAATGGCACGAGCCATGTATTAGCATGCGCGCCGAAATGGCCACCCAGACAACGAGTCCGCAGCGACGTAGATGGCCAATCGTTCTTGGCGTGATCGCCGGCGTGCTGATCGTCGCGGTCGCCATCGGGCTCTTCGTGCTCGACGGAATTCTCACCAGCCAGGCGCACGCGCAGGCCGCCAAGCTCTCGACGCAGCTCGGGAGGCCAGTGACCATCGACTCAGTCGCGACCAAGCTCTTCAGCGGGCTCGCGGTGCGGGTGAAGGGCATCTCGGTGGGCGCGGGGCCCGGTGAAAAATTGCCGCTCGCGCAGATCGAGCAGATCGAGGTGCGGGCCGCGCTGCTCAAGGCGCTGCGCACCAAGGGCGAGGAGATCGAGGTCAACTCGGCGGAGCTGCAAGGCCTGACGGTCAACGTCATCAAGCTGGCCGACGGCAAGACCAACCTCGAGCACCTGCAAGAGAAGCTGGCCGAGGAGCCGAAGAAGCCAGCCGAGCCGCCGAAGGACGACAAGCCGGCCGACCTGTCGCGGATTCAAGTCGACCACTTCGCCATCCTCGAGGGGCACGTCAGCTTCCTCGACGAGACCGGCGGCGCGGAGAAAAAGCTCGAGATCAAGCACCTCTCTGTGGTGGTCAACGACCTCAAGGCCGGCAAGCCGCTCGAGGTGGTGGTGAAGGCGGCGGTGCTCGCGACCAAGGAGAACTTCGAGCTCAAGCTGCACGCCGCGCCGCTGCCGGCCTCGCTCATCCCCACGCCGGACACCGTGGTGATAAAAATATCGCCCGCCATCGACCTGGCTCCGCTCGCGCCCTTCGTGCCGGCGAGCGTGGGGCTTGAAGGTGGACACCTCGACGCAGACTTCTCGGCGCAGCTGGGCGCGGCAGTGCCGGGGGGCGAGGGGAAGACTTCCGTCAAAGGCGCGGTGCACGCGCTCGGGCTCAAGTTCGCCGGGGCCGAGGGCGGCAAGGCGCTCGACGTCTCTCTCGAGACCGACCTGGATGGCGATGCCGCCAAGGGCGACGTGGACATCAAGCAGCTCAAGCTCGACCTGGGACCGGCGGGCATCACCGGCTCGGGCAAGGCGATGGGCTTGAAGGGCAAGACGCCGAGCGTGCAGGGGCTGCAGATTGTCTCGCACGACCTCGATCCGGAGAAGCTGGCGGCGCTCTACCCGCCGCTGCGCAAGCAGCTCAAGGGGCAGATCTCGGGGCCCATCGGGCTGACGCTGCACGGCGCCGGCTCGCAAGCGAAGCAGGCGCTCGAGCTGCGCGTCGATCTGACTCCCGTGCGCCTCGCCATCGCCGAGACGATGACCAAAGCGGCGGGCGCCAAGATGGTGCTGCTCGCGCACGCCAAGGGGGCCGCGGCGGCCGACGGCGAGCTGGCCTTCGACGTCGATCTGGACCTGGCGGGCGTCGATCTGCGGCCCGGCAAATCGGTGAACAAGTCGCCCGGCGAGGTGCTGTCGATCCTCCTCGAAGGCGTCAAGAGCGGCTCGGCGACCGACACCAAGGTCGCGCTCTCGAGCTTCGCGATCAAGATCCTCGACCAGGCGATCACCGGCAGCGCCTCCGTGGAGCTGGCGGGCAAGCAGCCGCACACGACCACGAAGTTCGAGGCGTCCGCGCACAGCGCCTTGCTCGACCTCGACAAGCTCTTGATTCCCACCAAGGGACCAAAGCCGAAGAGCAAGCCGCTCGACCCGAAGACGTTCGCCGGCCTCTCGGGCCACGCCGGCGTCAAGATCGACAAGCTGCGGACGGAGAAGCAGGACCTGACCAACATCGTCGCCGACATCACGCTGCAAGAGGACGATCTGCAGATCAAGACGGCGACCCTGCAGGCCTTCGCCGGCAAGGTGGACGCGAGCGGGACGCACCTGAAACTGGCGCACCCCGATCAGCCGCTGCACGTGCAGGTGAAGCTGGCCGACATCGAGCTGGCGCAGGGCCTCGCCATGGTCAGCGACAAGAAAGTCATGGGCGGCAAGTTCAACGGCGACGTCAACTTCGACGCCAAGGGCGACGACCCGGCCATCCTCAAGAAGACCGCAGCCGGACTCATCCAGGGCAAGATCCTCGACGGGACGTTCTTCGGCAAGGACCTGATCGCGTCCGTCTCGGGGCCACTGGCGAGCAAGCTGCCGTTCGGCCTCGCGGGAAAGACCGGCCAGGGCGGCTCGACCAGCCTGGGCAAGGAGCTGCCGTTTGGCTTGCAACTGGCGAACGGCGAGGCGTTGCTCAAGGCGCCGATCAAGATCAACTCGCCCGAGGCCGCAGTGAGCTTGGGCGGCGGGCTGACGCTGGAAGGCATCCTCAAGCTGGCCGGCCAGGCTGACCTTTCGCCGCAGACCATCTCCACCCTGACCGGCGGCAAGGCCAAGGTGGACGCGCCGCTGCCGATCAAGTTCAAGCTCGGCGGGCCGGCATGGAAGCCCGAGCTCACCGACGTTGACGTGGGTGACGCCCTGAAGGTCATCGTGCGCGGGGCCGCAGCCGGGGCCATCGGGCGCGTGCTCGGGGGCGCAGCGGGCGAGAAGGCGAGCGCGATCATCGCTGGCGGCGCCGACAAGGCCAAAGCGGAAGCGCAGAAGGCCGCGCAGGCGCAGATCGACGCGCAGCGGAGCAAGGCCGAGGCCGCTGCCAAAGCGCAGGCCGATGAGCAGAAGAAGAAGCTCGAGGACGAAGCCAAGAACCGCCTCAAGGGATTGTTCGGGAAGTAACGGAGTCAAAATTCCTTTACACCGAGGGCGCGCAGGTTATAAAGCGCGGGCTCGTCAAAACGCGGCCCGTCTCCTCTGGAATCGCACCTACATGCGCCGCCTCTCCGTGTAATTCTTTTCAATCAAGGTGAATCATTCATGGCGAAGAACCGTGACAACTCTTTCCGCGATCTGGTGGAGCGCTTCACCACCGACCTGAGCCAGGCCATCACCGCCCAGGTCGAACGGCAAGTCGCGGCGGCCGTCGCGCACTTCATCAAAGGCGCGGGCAAGATGGCCGCGGTCCAGCCTCGCGGCGGCGCAGCCAAGGTTGACGGGCGCCGCGGAGGAAGGCTCTGTCCGGTCCCAGGCTGCGGCCAACCGGGCGCTGGCCCGCGCAATCGCTGGTTCTGCAAGAATCACTCGAGCAAGCTCTCGGTCACCGAGCAGAAGAGCATCCTCGAGCGCAACAAGCGCCTCGCGGCCGAAGGCAAGCTTCCCACCTCCATCCCGGCCACGCGCGTGACCCGCATCGCCCCCAAGGAGAAGCGCGCCCGCCGCTCGCTCGACATGAGCTGCCGCGTCGAGGGCTGCCCGAACCGCTCGCGGGGCCCGCGCGCCGGCTTCATCTGCGACACCCACCGCGCGCAGCTGACGCCCGATGAGCAGAAGGCCGCGCGCACGCGCTGGAACCAGCGCATCAAGGGCGGCACGCCCGCGCCCGCCGTGGCCGCCGAGGTCAGGCCCTCGCAGCCGCCGGCGCCGGTGCCGCCGATCGTCCGCAAGGCTGAGCAAGCAGAGGCGTAACGTCCGGCCTCGCCGCTGGTCCGTACCATTCATCGGAGGCAGACCATGGCGAGGCAGGGCTTCGAACTTCCCTCGGGCGAGGTGACCCCTCGCTCGCTGTACTTTGGCCGGCGCGCCTTTCTCGCCACCGGGGCGCTCGGCGCCGGCGCCGTCCTGCTCGCAGGACGCTCGGCGGGCGCGGCAGCGGGAAAACCGCCCGGCAAGCTGGCCCCGCTCACCGGCCTCAAGGACAGCCCGCTCTCGACCACCGACGAGAAGCTGACCAAGTACGAAGAGGTCACGACCTACAACAACTTCTACGAGTTCGGCACCGACAAGGCCGACCCCGCGCGCAACGCCTCTACGCTCAAGCCGCGGCCCTGGACGGTCAAGCTCGACGGCGAGCTCAAGAAGCCGCGCACGGTGGACCTCGACGCGCTCATCAAGCAATTCCCTCTCGAGGAGCGCGTCTATCGCATGCGCTGCGTCGAGGCCTGGTCGATGGTCATCCCCTGGGTCGGCTTCCCGCTCGGCGACCTGATCAAGTCGCTCGAGCCGACCTCCAAGGCGAAGTTCGTCGCCTTCGAGACGTTGAGAGACCCGGAGCAGATGCCGGGCCAGCGCCACCAAGTCCTCGACTGGCCGTATGTCGAGGCGCTGCGCATCGACGAGGCGATGAACCCGCTCGCGATCCTCGCGGTCGGCCTCTACGGCGAGGTGCTGCCGAACCAGAACGGCGCGCCGCTGCGGCTGGTCGTCCCCTGGAAGTATGGGTTCAAGGGCATCAAGTCGATCGTGCGCATCTCGCTGGTCGAGAAGCAGCCCGCCACCACCTGGAACATCTCGGGTCCGAGCGAGTACGGGTTCTACGCAAACGTGAACCCCGAGGTCGATCACCCGCGCTGGTCGCAGGCGCGCGAGCGGCGCATCGGCGAGCTGTTCCGGCGCAAGACGCTGCCCTTCAACGGCTACGGCGACCAGGTGGCCTCGCTCTACTCAGGGCTGGATCTCAAGGCGAACTATTGATGGAGGCGGCGCTCGCCAAGAAGCCCAGGTCCAAGGTGCTCGAGCGCGCGGTCTTCGCGCTCGCCTGCGCGCCCATCGCCTGGCTCGGCGTTGCCGCGCTCACGGGTCGGCTCACGGCCGACCCCATCGCCTTCCTGCTCAACCAGCTTGGGCTCACCGCCTTGCAGGTGCTCCTGGCCTCGCTCGCGTGCACGCCGCTGCAGCAGGTCTTCGGCTGGAAGTGGCCGCTGCGCCTGCGCCGGATGCTCGGCCTCTTCGCCTTCTTCTACGCCTGCGCGCATTTTCTCACGTACTCGGTGCTCGACCAGGGCCTCGCCGTGGGCGAGATCTGGAAGGACGTGGTGAAGCGCAAGTTCATCACCATCGGCATGGCGACCTTCGCCATCCTCCTCCCGCTGGCCGTGACCTCGACGAACAAGATGGTGAAGCGGCTCGGCTTCCACCGCTGGAAGCTCTTGCACCGCTTGGTCTATCTGGCAGGCGCTCTGGCGGTCGTGCACTTCTACTGGCGGGTCAAGAAGGACCACACCGAGCCCCTCGTCTATGGGGCCATTCTCGCTCTGCTGCTAGGCGTGCGGTTGGTGTCATTCATGCGCATGGCTATCAATGATCGCGCCAAACGATCTAGTCTCGCGGGATGAGTCGACCAGCGACCGTCCTGATCACGGACGACGACCCGAGCATCCGCCAGACGATGGAGACCATCGTCAGGCAGGCCGGGATGAAGTCGATCGCGGTGGCGACCGGCGAAGAAGCGCTCAAGACCATCGCCCAGTGCTCCATCGACGTCATGCTGCTCGACGTGCAGCTCCCCGGCATCAACGGGCTCGAAGTGTTGAAGCAGGTCCGCGAGCGATCGCCCGACGTGGGCGTGATCATGCTCTCGGTCATCAAAGAGATCTCGGTGGCCGTGCAGGCCATCCAGCTCGGCGCGCACGACTACGTCCAGAAGGATTTCTCGCCCGTCGAGCTGGCCGCCCGCGTCTCCAAGTCGCTCGACAAGATGCGCTCCGAGCGCGAGCTCGCCTGGCTGCGCGACGAGGTGGGCCAGCGGCGCGACAAGCCGATGATCCTCGGGCGCAGCAAGATCATGCGCGAGATCTCGACCGTCGCGGTCAAGGTGTCGGCCAAGCCGGTCACCGTGCTCATCACCGGCGACAGCGGCACCGGCAAGGAAGTCCTCGCCCGCTACCTGCACGACCACAGCGACCGGCGTTCGTACCCGTTCGTCGCCTGCAACATGGCGTCGATCCCCTCCGAGCTGGTCGAGAGCACCCTCTTCGGCCACGAGAAGGGCAGCTTCACCGGCGCCACCAAGCAGCAGTACGGCAAGTTCGAACTGGCCAACGGCGGCACGCTCTTCCTCGACGAGGTCGCCGAGCTGCGGCTGGACGTGCAGGCCAAATTGCTCCGCGCTTTGCAGGAGCGCGAGATCGAGCGCGTGGGCGGCGAACGGCCCATCCAGCTCGACCTGCGCGTCATCTGCGCCACCAACCGCGACCTGGAGCAGATGATCCGCGACGGGCGATTCCGCGACGATCTCTACTGGCGGCTCAAGGTGGTGCCCATCCGCATGCCGCCGCTGCGCGAGCGCCGCGAGGACATCGCCGATCTGGCCCAGCACTTCCTGCAGCGCTTCGCCGTGCTCCACGGCCGCCCGCGCCAGCAGCTGGCCGACTCGGCCATTCAAGTGCTCGAGGCGTACAACTGGCCGGGCAACATCCGCGAGCTGGAGAACCTCATCGAGCGCCTGGTGGTGGTCTGCGACTCGCCGGCCATCGAGGAGAGCGATCTGCCGCTCGAGCTCTCGGTGGCCGCGGGCCTGCACCGCGAGGCCGAGCGCGAGTCGAGCCTGACCGCCGCCATGGCCGCATTTGAAAAAGGCTACTTGCGGAAGGTGCTCAAGCTCAATCACTGGAACCGCCGGCACACGGCCGAGCAGCTTGGAATTGGCTACTCAACACTCAAGGCCAAACTCAAGAGCTATGGGGTCGGCCCCGCGGACGGCGACGACTAGGGCGTGTCCGCAAACTCCGGACCGAGCAGTGGCGGCTGAGGACCAAGCAGCGCAAGGCGCGAGGAGGGAACCGTACTTTCTGTACGGTGACGACGAGCAACGCGGCGATGCGCCGGTCATCGGCCGTCAGGCGACGGGAGGAGTTTGCGGACACGCCCTAGTACAGCGGCCCGGAACTTCGTCCCGGGTCGATGTACGTCGTCCCGTTGGAGGGAACCCTGCGGATTCCCCTCAGCCAGCAAGCTGTCTGAGCCTCCCCTCCGCCACGGCCGGACTCCCGGCCGGGCCGCGCCGTGCGCGTCCTGGATGGGGAACGAACTTCCGGGCTTCCCGGTTCATCTTTTCAACGCCCCGACTACGCTTTTTTCGGCGCCAGGCCCAGGACCGCACCGTTATCGGGCTCGGTGACCGGGAGCGCAATGACGAAGGTCGAGCCCTTGCCCAGCTCGCTTTCGACCGTGACGTTGCCGCCGTGCGCGCTGATGATCCGCTGGACGTTCGGCAGGCCCATGCCGACGTGGGCGCCGGTCCGCTTGGTCGAACGGAAGGCGTCGAAGATGCGCGGGAGCCGCTCGGACTCGATGCCCATCCCCTGGTCGCGGACCTCCAGCGCGGCCACCTGCCGGCCGTGGGCGTCGGGCCGCAGCACGCAGCAAAGGCGCACCTTGCCGCCCCGCTGCGAGGCCTCGATGGCGTTGTAGACGAGGTTGAGCGCGGCCCGCTCGAGCAGGTAGCGATCGGCGCGGACCCAGGGGCTCGCGCCGCTCGCCTGCAGCTCGAGCGTGACGCCCGCCTTGTCGGCGTGGGGCGAGGCGGTGCGGCGCAGCGACTCGAGGAAGGCGTTGATCTCGAGCGGCAGCAGGTCGGCGGTCCGCACCTCGCGCGAGAGGTCGGCAAAGTCGCCGACGAACTTCTTCAGCGTCGCCACCTCGGCGCGCAGGTTCTCGCGGATCTGGGGCAAAAAGCCACCGTCGTTGGTCTCGGCGAGCGCGGCGGTCTGCTGCAAGATCGCGAGCCGGTGTCCAAGGTCGTGCGAGATGCCGGTGGCGATGCGGCCCGCGGTGCGCCAGCGCTCTTCCACCTCGAGCTGGCTGAGCATGGGGAGCGAAGTGGCCACGCCAACGCCGATGGAGAGCAGGAGCGCCGCGATGGCGATGGCCCCGAGCACGAGCTGGGCGGTCCGTGCGCCGGCCAGCGCTTCGCTCGTCGGCTGCTCGACCACCAGCGTCCACTCCTGCTCGGGCAGGGTGGCCCAGCCGGCGAGCACCTCCTCGCCCGCGCCGCCCTGGTAGCGCACCGGCGCCAGCGAGAGCGAACGGGCCGCCGCCTGCGCCAGCGGTGACTCGGCGATCTTGCCCGAGCGAAGCACCTCGGGCCGCAGCTTCCCCGAGCCGGCCGCGAGCAGGCGCCCCTCCTTGTCGAACGCGAGCGCGTAGCCGGTCTCGCCGACCTTGATGCGCTGGACCAGCCTCCACAGCTCGAGCAGGTCGAGGGTCGCGCAGACAGCGGTCCCCGCCTGGCCCGGCAGCGGCAGGCAGAGATCCATCGCCGGCGTCTTGTCGGTCGAGAGGAACCAGGGCGACACCGCCTGCCCGCTGCCAGCACGGACGCGCGCGAGATCGGCCGCCGGGACGCGCGTCGGCAGGTCGACCGACGCGGTGTCGGGCCGCACCAACGCCACGCTGCGGACGCTCGGCGCGTCGAGGGGCACGGCCTGCAAGCGCGCATCGAGGTCGGCGGTGCCGGCCAGCGCCGCGGCGAGCGACCCGACCAGGATGTGCTGCTGCTCGAGGTAGCTCTTGATGCGCGCGGCAGCCTGCTCGGCCACGACGCGCAAGGCGTCCTGGGACGATCGCTCGAGCCGGCGCGACAGGAGCTCGATGGAGAAGGCCCCGACGCCGGCGATCGGAGCGAGGCCGGCGAGCGCCACCAGGAGCGAGAGGCGTGCGGCGATGGCGCGGCGGTTCACGGCGCTGCCTCCCAATCCGGGAGCGTCTCGAAGAGACCATAGGGACCGAGCCGCGCGTTCTTGAAGCGCGAATCGACGATGGCGAGGCGCTCCGGGGTGCAGAGATAGACGGTTGGAGGGTCGGCCGCCAGTGCCGCCTCTGCCGCCGGCCAGTCGTCGGCGTCGAACGCCGTGTCGGTGGCGGGGTTCGAGTACTTGCCGTAGTTGAGCGGCGAGCCGGTGTGGAAGAAGAGCGAGGACATGCCTCGCGGCTGCACCAGGAAGTGCGTCAAGACCAGGTCGAAGTCGCCCGACTGCAGCGCCGCCCCGAACCGCGGAACGTCGAGGATCGCCAGCGGCAGCGCGCGGGTTCCGAGCCAGCGCCGCAGCGCCAGGGCGAGCCGCTGCCCGGTGTGATCCTGCACCAGCGCGGCGAGCCGCAGCGGCGGGCCTTGGGGCAGCGGCGCGAGCGGCGAGGCGCGCCCGGGAATCGCGGCGCAGCCATCGCGCGCGCCCACCTCTTTCGCGTCGGTCTGCGGCAGGTCCTGGCGCAGGGCCCGGCGCAGCTCTGCGCCCATGGTGCGCGCGTTGAAGAGCACCCCCTCGGCGTAGAGGCCAGGGGCGCGCAGGATCTTGAGGTGCGGGACACCCTCGAACAGCTCGACCATGGCGGTGGGAACGTTGGGGAGCGCGTCCGCCTCGCCGGCCATGGTGCGGGAGAAGGCGTCGGTGATCGAATCGAACGACTTGACGTCGATCAACGCGATCTTGCCGGGCGCTGCGATCAGCCGCCGCAGCAGCATGCGCCGTTCGTTCTGCTCGGCGACCACGAAGGGGCCGGTGCCGAGCAGGCCCGCAGCTCCCTGGCGCGCGAGCACGGTCCGCACGACCTGCACATCGACTCGAACTTCGGGGCTGCCGGGTTCGAGCACCAGCCACTCACCTTCCCGGCGCACGGCGAGGGAGCCGACCTTCATCGAGCTGATCAGATCGTCGTCGGTGACCTTGGAGCCGTCGCTGAAGCGGACGCCCTCCCTGAGCTGGACGCGAAGGCTTCCGCCGGGCCGCCGCTCGAAGCGCTGCGCCACGCGCGGCACGAGCTCGCCTTCGTTGGTGATCCCGAGCAGCGTCTCGAAGACCCAGTCCTGCGCCAGCGCCGAGAAGCTGGCCTGCTCACCGGTGGCGAGCGGCTCGAGCTTGCCGACGGCGGCGATGCGCAAGGTCACGCCTTGCTGCGTCGGCGCCTGACTGCAGGCGACCAGAAGGCAAGCGGCGAGCGCGGCACTGCGCATCCTGCAAGGCTAGTCGGATCTTGCGCGCCCGTCCAAGCTTCGCTTCCGGTCGCGCGGGTTCCTCAAGCCTGCAGCAGCAGCGCCGATTGATTTTGCCGTGGCGAGCCGCTTCCCCCCGAAAGCGGCGCCGCGTGCGGACGGAACGTGCTGCCGTTAGTAGACCATCATGGCGCAAGGGAGGGCGGCGCGAACGGACGGACGCAGGCTCTTCTTGATCTTCATTTTGTGCTCCTTGGCGGCACGCGGGCCGCGCTTTGTTTGACCGCGCCCGAGAAATCGGGCGGCGGGTGCTGCGCGGCGGCCGGCGTGAGGGCGCGACCGCAGCGGCGACTAGGCCGTCGCCTGGCCCCAGCCGGACTCGCCAAGCTCGGCGAGATAGCGCTGGGGAATGGTGTTCTTGAAGGCCGATTCGAATTGCTCGAGCTTGCAATTGACCTGGTCGCGGCGGCCGGTCTTGAGCCACTGGCCGCCGAGGCAGCCGCCGACGCAGACGGGCAGATAGGCGCAGTCGCCGCACTTCTCCCAGGGCCGCAGCTCGGTCAGCGGCGCGGGCTTGTCGGCCTCGCGGCTGGTCACGCTGCCGACGGCCATCTCCGGCCGCCCGGCCACCGCGGGGCACTTGTAGACGAGCCCGTCGGGGTCGATGACGTAGCTGTTGGTCCAGTGCAGCTCGCAGGGGCCGAGCAGCCCCTCGAGGGTCTCGTGATTGACGGGGCCGAGCTTGCGCTTCTGCACCGAGGCGTTGAGCTGGACGAGGGTGGTGGCCGCGTCCTCGGACTGCGAGTGGGCGCAGCCGGTGCAGGTGCCTCCCTCTTGCCGGCTGGTGTCCTCGATGGGCTTGAACTTCACGCCGTCGAGGATCCCCGAGAGGCCGGCCGCGTCCAGGCGCGACAGGAGCCGCTCGTAGGAGTCGCGCTCGCCCGGGCCAAAGTTGCCGCCGATGCGCATGCGGACGTGCGGCGCGCAGGCCACGACGTTGGCGAAGATCTGGTCGAACGAGCCCTTGCCGCTGCGCCAGACGCGGTAGCGATCGTGGGTCTCTTTGTCGCCGTCGAGCGTGACCTTGATGGCGCCGTCGCCGTGCCGCTTCATCTCCTGCACGAAAGGGACGTCGAGCGTGATGCCGTTGGTCGTGATCTGCCAGGTGAACTCGCCGCCGCGCGCGCGCATCGAGGCAGCGAAGAACGCGGCCGTGCGCAGCACATAGTCCTTGCGGGTGAGCGGCTCGCCGCCGAAGTAGTGCACCACCAGCTTGCGCGAGGCCGCCTGGTCAACGCGAGCCAGCACCCACTCGAGCGTGGCGGCCTCACTGTCGCTGGTCATGCGGTTGAACGCCGGCGAGTCCTTTTGGAAGCAATACGAGCACGCCAGGTTGCAGGCGAGCGTCGGCATCAGCGTCACGTGCATCGCGCCGGGGATGCCTTGGGCCGCCTCTTCCAGATAGGCGCGCAGCCGGCCGTCGTCGTCGGCGCGGTCGGCGATGAGAAAGCCTTCGGCGTGCAGGGCGTCCGAGACCTCGCTCTCGTCGCCGGGCGTGGGCAAGCCGCCCTTCTGCCAGCGGCCAACGGCTTGCAACGTCGCGTCGTCGATGCCGATGTAGTGGTCGGTCAGGACGTTATAAAGTACGTGCTCGCCCGTACGGACCTGCTCGTACGTCAGGACAAATCGGGAGAGCTGCATGCAAGGCCTCTCAGCAACGCGAGTGCCAGCAGAGGCGCTCGTCTCAGGCTGAGATTCAACCTGCTGTCAGGTCGCAGAAAGTCGCAAGTTTTCAACCATTTGGATTGACCGAGGCTCGCTTTCCAGCCGCGGGCCAGGATCTCAGCCGTAAGGAAGTGTGCGCAGCAGGGGCCAAAGAACGGGCCAAACGACCGGGGGCAATCGCGATGACCAGAAAAAATTTTGAGTCAATCCAGGTTCTTGAATCAGAAAGCCGAAGAATGAGCCCACCCAGCCAGAAACCGGGCCTGGCTCCTGGCCCTTCGCTTGCTCCTTTCCCTGACATGCCTGGCTCCAGGGTTCTCGCAGTCCGTCACTTGCAAGCATCTGGCCGCACCATCCCGGTCTTCCTCTCTCGCAACGAGGGCGGCTCGGTGGCCGCGCGCTGCGTGCTCGACGCCGGGGACACGCCGATCGTGGACGGCCCTTCGATGGAGGAGGTCCTGCGGCTGTTGCAGGACGCCATCGAGGGACTGCTCATGGCGCGGGTGCGGACGACGTGACGGCAGGTCCTGCCCAGGCACGAGGGGGGTTGCAGCCAGCGGAGGCTGGTTGCCGCCCTGACGTGGAGGTGCACGCGAGCGGTCTTGGAGAAGAGATGCCCCGGCTCGACAGCGGCCCGCGCCGCGCCCCGGGGTTCTAGCCACCGCAGAGGTCGCTTCCGGCAGCGGCGTTCTTGGCGGTCGGGGTCTGGCGAGCAGTCCGGGGGGAATGCCCGCCAGGCCCCGTCCCCGGGAGATGCGATTAGATCACCGAACAGGCTAACTCCCGTCGGTCCGTCAACCTGATCGGTGCTCTAGCTCGAGTGACCGACCTGCCGCAGCTTGCGCCCGGCCGCGGCGCCCATCACCGCGAGCGCGACCGCGCCCACCACCAGCATCGCCCAGAAGGGTCCGCTCGGGGCCTCTCCCCGCTCGAGCGCGGCGGCGTCGGGCAAGAGCGCGCCCACGGCGGTGTAGAGCAGCCCGCCCGGCAGGATGCCAAGGAACGTCCCGAGCACGAGGTCGCGCGGCCGCAGCGAGGTCATGCCGAGCACCGCGTTGGACGGCGTGAAGGGCAAGAGCGGCGAGATGCGCAGGAGGAGCACGGTGACGAGGCCTCCCTTCTCGGCCAGCTCCGCCAGCGCGCGCAGGCGGGGCCGCGTCCCCAGGGCGCCTTGCAGGCGCTTATGCCCGAGCGCGCGGCCGATGGCGAAGGCGATGGCGGCGCTGGCGGTGGCCGCGGGGAGCGAGAGCGCGGCCCCGGGCATGCCGTAGATCCAGCCGCAGGCCATCACCAGCGGCACCATCGGCAAGAGCGCGAGCGTGCCTCCGATCACCGCCAGCGCGACGGCCAGGACGCCGAGCGGCCCCGCGGTGCGCGCAAGCTCGGCCCCGCGCGCGACCAAGGAGAGCGCGTGGAAGCGCCGGGCGAGCAGCAGCAAGACCGCCAGCCCGAGGAGCACCGCCAGCGCCCGCAGCGCCTGCTTCAAGCGCCCTTGTCGGTCGGGTCCTGATCGATCTTGGCCGCGCTGGGAGCGGCCGCGGAGGCCGCGCCTTCAGGCCCGAGCTCGGTCGCGAGCTGCGCGTGGGCCTCGGCCTGCGCGTCGGCTTGCAGCGCCTCCCAGGCCCGCCGATCGGCCTCGTCCATGGCGTCGAGCGCGAAGTTCAGCTTGGCGCGCGCCTTGATCATCGCCGGCTTGTTCTGCTCGACCAGCGCTCGCCCCTCGGTGAAGAGCTCGCCCGCGAGCCGCGGCTCGACCCCGGGCTGCCGCGCGCGGGCCAGCTTGTCCTCGCCCTCGGCCAGCTTGCGCTGCGCCTCGTCCAGATCGGCCTGGGAGGCGCCGGCGAGCTTGAGCGCCCGCGTCTTCAGCTTGTCGGCGCTGAGGTTGCCGGCGCGGGCCTTCTCGGCGGCGCGCGCAGAGGCGGCGAGGTGGTCCATCTGCAAGAGCAGGTCGTCGACCTTGTCCGTCATGACAAAGACGATACCGCGGCCCGAGGCGCTCCGCGCAAGAGCCAGACCATCATGGCCACGGAGGCCGCCAGCGCCAGCGCCGCCAGCGCAAGCGGCAGCACCCCGGTGCGCACCAACTGAAGAACCGCCATCGACAAGAGTAGCAGCCTCGCCACCTCGACCGGCAGCGCCCACGACCGCCGCTCGAGAAAGCCGCCCCAGGTGAGGAGCGTCAGGTAGATCGCCCCGCCCGCGGCCGCGGTCTCTGCCAGCGTCAGGGTGTTCTCGTAGAACATCACCGAGGTGGCGCCGATCAGGACCAGCACCAGCTGCACGAAGAGATAGCGCGCGAGGCCTTTTGCGAGGGGAGGATCGTACTTGGCAAACGTGGCCGGCTGCACCTCGGCCGGAGGCGCGAAGGGCTCCATGCCGGGCGGCGTCCAGGGCGGCCCCTTGACCAGCACGCGCAGCTTGTCGGCCAGGCGGGGCGTGCTCCGCGCGCGCTCCCAGAGCTCGCCCCAATAGTGGAACTGGGCCGTGAACGGATCGAGCTTGCGCAGCGCCTTGACGAGGCCATAGACGGGGGCCTCGGTCTCGGCCTCGTAGGTGCCGAAGAGCCGGTCCCAGACGATGAACGTCCCGCCATAGTTCTTGTCGAGGTAGCGCGGATTGATGGCGTGGTGCACCCGGTGCGAGGCGGGCGTGTTGATCCACCTCTCGAGCGCGCCCATCTTCTCGACCAGCTGGGTGTGGATCCAGAACTGGTAGAGCGTGTTGAAGGAGTCGACCGCCAGCATCACCAGCGGCGGCACGCCGAGCAGCGCCGCGGGCAGGTGGAAGGGCAGGATGGTCAAGGGCGTCAGGACCGACTGCCGGAGCGCGACGGCGAGGTTGTAGTCCTCGCTCGAGTGGTGGACGACGTGCGCCGCCCAGAGGAAGTTCACCTCGTGCGAGAGGCGGTGCCACCAGTAATAGGAGAAGTCGACCAGGACGATGGCAAAGAGCCAGGTGAGCGCGCTCTTGGCCGAGAGCTCGAAGAAGCGGAGCTGATAGCAGAGCGTATAGGCCGCAAAGAGCAGCCCTTTGTAGAAGATGACGGCGACCTGCTGGCTGATGCCGGTGGACAGATCCACGAGCGCGTCGTTGAAGCGATACACCTCGCGGCCCCTGCGGCGAGCCACCCAGAGCTCGACGCCGATGAGGATGAAAAAGAAGGGGACCGCGAAGGCGATGTAGTTCGGCACGGCGCCCATTGTACGCTGGGTCATGGTGCAGGCCATCCTCGCGGCGGCGGAGCTGTGGATCGCAGGCGGCACGCTCGTGCCTGCGCAGGGGGCGCCTTACAGGCAGGCGCTGTGCATTCGCGAGGGGCGCATCGCGGCGCTGGCGGTCGCTCCGCCGGCCGGTGCGCAGGTGCTGGACGCGACCGGGCTCTATCTGGTGCCCGCGGTGATCGACGCGCACGTCCACCTCGCGGTCGCAGGCGAGCTGCAACAAGTGGCGGTCGCGCAGCTGGATGCCGGCGTGGCGGCGGTGCTCGATCTGGGCGCGCCCGAGCGCCTCCTGCCCGCGCTGGCTGGGCTCGCGCAACTCCGGGTTCTCTTCGCCGGCCCGCTCCTGACGGCCCCGCGCGGCTACCCGACCGAGAGCTGGGGCAAGGACGGCTACGGCCTGCCGATCGCCTCTGCGGCCGAGGCCCGCGCCGCCGTCGAGCGGCTGCATCGATCTGGCGCCAAGATGGTCAAGCTCGCCCTCGACGAGCGCTTCGCGCTGCTCTCGCCGGAGGCGGCCAAGGAGGCGACCGGCGCAGCGCACGCCCTGGACCTGAAAGTCGCGGCCCATGCGCTCTCGGTGGCGATGATCCGGCGCGCGCTCGACGCCGGCGTCGATGTCCTGGCCCACACGCCGAGCGAGGCGCTGCCCGCCGACCTGGTGCGCGAGATCGGCGCCCGCAAGCTCACGGTCCTCTCGACCTTGAAGGCCTTCGGCGGCTCGGCGGCCGCGCTGCAGAACCTGCGCCAGCTGCGGGCAGCCGGAGCCCGCGTCGCCTATGGAACGGACCTTGGAAACCAGGGGACCGCGCCCGGCGTCGATGGCGGCGAGCTCTTGCTGTTGGCCGCAGCCGGCCTGACGCCACATGAAATTTTACAGTCTGCCACGGCCGTGCCGGCGGACCTGCTCGGGCTGGCCGACCTGGGCGCGCTCGCGCCGGGCCGGGAGGCGAGCCTGCTCGCGCTGCCCACCGATCCTCTGACGCACGCGGATGCGCTGGCTCATCCGACCTGGGTCATGATCCGGGGTGTTCGCCGCTGAACGCCGGCGGCGGGCCAGGCTGCGCACCAGTTGACGGACTGCGCCTGCGGGAGATGCCGGCACGGAGCCCAGGGCTCAAGCTCTCCGCGGACCGAACCGCTGGGTCCGAGGGGACTCTCGCCGTGGCAAGCTCCAGTGACAAGAAGGGTGTCATCTTGGTGGTCGAGGACGATCTCGAGATCCTCGAGGCCGTGCGCGATCGGCTCTCGCAAGAAGGCTACGCGGTCCGCACCGCGACCAACGGGCAAGAGGGCCTGGACCAGCTGCTGAAGTACGAGAAGCCGAGCCTGATCGTGCTCGACCTCAAGCTGCCGGTGCGCAGCGGCTGGGAGTTCCTCGAGGCCATGCGGCGCAGCGACGCCCTCGTGACCATTCCGGTGGTGGTCGTCTCGGCGTACCTCGGCTTCCCCCCGATGGGCGCGGTGGCCTGGATGAAGAAGCCGTTCAAGCCCGACATGCTGCTGTCGCTCATTCGCGAGCACGCGCGCGCCTGACCGGGTGTTACGCTCGGCCCATGGCCGACGAGCGCCCGAGCGGCTTTCGCTTGCAGTTGACCGTGGTGCCGCCCGAGCGGCATCCCCAGCAAGGCACCTTTCCGCCGGCCGGCGTCATCCTCTCCGAGCCGATGCAGCGCTTCCGCTGCAACTTGAAGGGCTGCTGCTGCAGCGGCTGGGACATCCCCTTCAAGCTCGAGGATTTCCTCCGGCTCCACGAGGCGCTCGACGAGGCCGACCGCGCCCAGCTGACGCACAAGCTGAAGCTCGTCATCGAGCCGCCCAAAAATGGCGGGCCAATCGACCTCGGCGAGCAGGTGCTCCACTCGCTCAAGCTGGCCGGCGTGGGCGAGGACCAGCACTGCCGTTTTCTCGCGCCCGAGGGCGGGTGCAAAGTCCACGCGAAGTACGGCGTCTCGGCGCTTCCCGACCTGTGCGTCGATTTCCCCGCCTTCGGCTTCCGCCAGCCAGGCGGTCCGGTGGAGCTGTACTTCGACCCGGTCTGCCCCGAGGTGCTCGAGCGGCTCGACGAGAGCGACGAGCCGCTGCGCCTGCTCCACCAGCCAGACAGCTTTGGCGACGCGGGCTTCGATCTGCGCGCGGCCCACGCGGCCACTCCGCTGCGGCTGCAGCTCGGAGGCACCCCGCTCACCAACGGGCAGATGGCGGAGGTGCGGGGCGCCTGCGTCGAGGCCTTCGCCCAGCCGCGTCCCGCGTGGCAGAGCTTGTCGGCGCTGCTCTCCGGCCTGCGCGCGCTGCAGCCAGGCGAGGCGCTCTCCGAAGGCTGGCCCGCGGCGCCCGCTGATCAGACGCCCTTCCTGCACTTCCTCAACGACTGCCTCGAGGCGCACAGCGCGCCCATGCTCATGCTGACCTTCGTGCGCTTCCAGCGCTTCGTCTTCGCCGTGGACCTGAAGCCCGTGCTCGACCGGCGCGATCTTTTCATGCAGCACTTGACCGACTGGCGGCCGGCGTTCGAGCAGTGGCTCGCGCCGCAGGAGGAGCTCTTGCACCCGCTCGCGGCCCGCTGGCTCGCGCACCGCTTTGGCGCCCCGTATGCCAAGCAAAAGGGCCAGCTGCGCCAGTCGGCCGACACCATCGCGCACCTGTACGGGACGGCGCTGCGCTACGCGGCCGGCCTCGGCGCGATGCTGCAGCGGCCGGTCGATCGCGCGCTCTTCAAAGTGGCCATCGGCGCGAGCGAGTTCTTCTATCGATCGCTCGTTCTGCCGCGCCAGGCCCTGCCCTGGTTCTGCTCGACTGCAGACCAGTAACCGCGTCAGGCGGGCAGCGTGGGCAGCACGCTCGCCAGCTCGAAGGAGAGGAGCGACTGCGCTTCGCGGAGCGCGGCCTCCACCGCCGCCGGGGCCGGGCCGCGCGCGAACGCGAAGCCAAGGTAGCTTCCGCCCTCGGGCAGGGGCAGCAGCTCCTCGCCGAGGGGCGCGGTGATGACCACCTCCTCGATCCCCGCCACGGCCTTGGCGCGCTCGACCCCGTGCACGCCCTTCAAGACGCCGCGCCGGGGAATCGGCAGCATCATCACCCCCGCGGCCTGCACCTCGCGCGCGGCGTCGATCGGCCGCCCGAGCGCGTGGCGCAGGATCAGCTCCTCGAGCGACAGCCCGACGCCAAAGCGCAGCGTGCGCCCGCAGAGACCGCCGATCGACCGCGCCGCCACCTCCAGCACGCGCGGGCCCGAGGGCGTCAGGCGCAGCTCGGCGTGCACGGGCCCTTCGACGAGCCCAAGCGCGCGCGCCGCCCGGGCCGCCATTTCGCTCACCTCCCGCTGCAGCTCCGGCGGGTGGCGCGACGGAGTGACGTAGAGCGTCTCCTCGAAGAACGGCCCGTCGAGCGGGTCGGGCTTGTCGAACAGCGCCAGCGTCTGCAGCGCGCCGCCCGAGAGCAGCCCCTCGAGCGCCACCTCCGGCCCGGGCAAGAACTCTTCGACCAGGACCAGGCCCAGCGCAGACTCGCGCCGCTCGGCCACCTGCGCCGACGCGAGCAGCGCACGAACGCGGGCGAAGGCGATGACAAGCTCGGCGGGCGAGTTGGCGCGGATGACGCCGCGACTGGCCGAGAGCACCAGCGGCTTCACCACGCAGGGGTAGCGCGCGCGGACGGAGAACGCGGCCAGGTCGGCCTCGGGCAGGTCGCGCTGCAGCACCTCGAACCTGGGCACCGGCACGCCGCCCTTGCGCAGCCGCTCGCGCGCGTCGGCCTTGTTGCGCGCGGCCTCGACCGCCTCGACCGGATTGTGGGGCAGCCCGAGGAGCGCGCTTGCCCGGGCGGCGATCACCGAGGTCAGATCGTCCACGCCGACGATGGCCGCCGGCCGCTGGCCTCGCAGCGCCAGGGCCAGCTCTTCGGCAGCGCGCAGCGGCTCGCGAAAGGGCAGCGGCAACGTCTGCGTCAGCTGCAGCGCGGGCGCGCCGGCCTCGGCCTTCCCCGTCGCCGGCCACAGCTCGGCGAGCTGGTGGCACCGGTCCGAGGCCACCACCACCTCGACCGCGAGCCTCTGCGCTGCCGCGAAAAAATCATCCGCACGATAACTCTTGGCGGGCAACAGCAAGACGACCGAGGGCGGCATGGGCCGAACGATAACGCCTGTTTGGCTCGCGGTCAGCCGATCCGACGTTTGCGCTCGCGCCGCCCATCGGTCAGCGCGCGGAGGGATCTGCAGGCGGAGTTTTCGGCAAAAGGCCGTCTTCAGATTCGTGATTCGAACGCTGGTCGGGGGGAACACATGCTCGAAGCCAAGCCGCAGCTGCCTGTGGATGCGCAATCCTATCGAACGCCGCTGCGCCTGTTGCGCGTGCCGGCGCGCTCGACCTCTGAGGGCCAGAAGCCGGCCTTCGTCCCCTACCCTCCCCTGGCGCTGACGTGGCGCTCGCCCGACGGAGCGCCGGTGCGGGTCGCACTCGAGGAAGAGCTCCTCCAGATCGGCGCGCATCCCTCGAACCACCTGGTGCTCGACGACGCGCAGACCTCGGGCTTTCACTGCCGCCTCTTCCGCCGCGTCGACGGGCGCCTCTGGGTGCGCGACCTCGGCTCGATGAACGGCACCTGGATCGACGGCACCCGCGTCACCGAGGCCGAGCTGCCCATCGGCGCGTCGCTGCGTGTCGGCGCGGTGGAGATGCGGCTGCAGCGCGAGCTGAACGCTCACGGCTCGCTGCCCGGTCTGCTCTCGGAAGACCCAGTGCTGCGGCCGGTGATCGACCTCATCCAGCGCGCGGCGCCCTCCAGCATGACCATTCTGCTGCTCGGCGAGAGCGGGTGCGGCAAGGAGGTGGCCGCCCGCGCGGTGCACGAGCTTTCCCCGCGCGCGGCGGGTCCCTTCGTGCCGGTGAACTGCGGCGCCATCGCGCCCGAGCTCGCCGAGGCAGAGCTGTTCGGCCACGAGCGAGGCGCCTTCACCGGCGCGGTCTCCACAAGCCCTGGTGCCTTCGGCGCTGCCGACGGAGGCACCCTCTTCCTCGACGAGATCGGCGACCTGCCGCTGCACCTGCAAGTGAAGCTCTTGCGCGCGCTCGAGGCCAGCGAGGTGAAGCCCGTCGGCGCCGCCAAGCCGCGCAAGGTGGACGTGCGCTTCGTCTGCGCCACCCACAGAGACCTCAAGGCGCGCGTCCTCGACGGGACGTTTCGCGAAGACCTCTATTATCGAATCGCCGGCCTCTCGGTCGAGCTGCCGCCGCTGCGTTCGCGCCCGCTCGACGTGCTGCCGCTGGCCGAGAGCTTCCTGCGAGAGCACGGCGACAACGTCCCGCGCGTGCTCGCGCAGGACGCTCGCGACCTGCTCTCGCGCCACCGCTGGCCGGGCAACGTGCGCGAGCTGCGCCACGTCATCCGCATGGCGGTGATCCTCAGCGATGGCCCGACCATCCGCGCCAGCGCGCTGCGCTTCAATACGCCCGCGCCCTACGCCGCCGAGCTCAAGAACCACCCGAGCGCGCTCATCTGCTCCGAGCCGCACGGCACAGGGCCTGTGGGCGCGAGCAACACCGCCGGCATCGACTGGGTCAACCTGCGCGGTCGCACGCTCGAGGAGATCGAGGCCCTCGCCATCCGCGCCGCTTTCGCCCGCCACCGTGGCAATCGCCGCGCCATCATGGCTGAGCTCGGCCTCTCCAAGTCCAGCCTCTTGCGCAAGCTCGACCAGCTCGGCCTGCGCTCGGGCGCGACCGCCGAAGAAAAAGAAGGCGAGGGCACGTAGCTCGTGCCTGCACCCGACGCAAATGTCCCGTACCCCCCTCAGCGGTGTCGGGCGCAACAACAGGCCGGGCGCTCCGCAGAGGTCCGGCGCGGCTTTTGGCTCCGGCATCCTGGAACGTCGAGGAGCACAAGTAGCCGGTGGCGCCGGTGCCGCGCCGGGCCTCTGCGGGGCGAACGGCAGGTTTCTCCCGGCACTGATTTAAAGCTGACCAACCTGGCCAGCGGTGGGCTCGCTTCAACAGAACCAGGGCTCAGTCAGCCTAGGGACCTGTCTTTGCGGTCTGCGCTGAGGAGGGATGTGCCGCTCGTTCGCCCCCAGCGCCAGCGCGCGCAGTTTGTCGAACGTCTCCCCGGGCGGCTCGCCGCTCCCGGCAGCCGCTGCCGCCAGGCTCGCGGAGGCGCGCTGCAGCTCGTCGATCCGCGGATCGGCGTGGGTCCAGGTGTAGCTGAAAGCGGCCGGGTCGAAGGGCCCAAGCCACGAGCGGTCGTCTCCGGGCAGCGGCGGGGGTCCCTCGGCCAGAGGCGATCCGCGCGGCAAGAGCAGCCGGAGCGTGAACTGCACCGGATCGATCTCGGCGATCAGGTCGTGCTGCTCGGCGAACGCGAAGAGCGCCTGCACGTCGGCCAGCCCGGTCCAGGGCGTGTACGGCAAGAGCGTCGGCCGCAAGTCGATGCCCGCGTTCCGGGCGATCGACAGCGCCGCCGGCACGTCGGCCGCGCTGTGCCCCTTGTCGAGCGCGAGCAGGACGCGGTCCGAGAGCGACTCCACGGCCGAGGTGATGAAGAGGCAGCCGGCCGCGGCCAGCTCGGGCAAGAGCAAGCGGTGCTGCAAGAGGTGCTCGATCTTGATGGTCGCGTCGAACGTCACCGCGGGCCAGCGCCGGTGCAGCTCGCGCGCCAGCTCGAGCGCGTGGCCCGGCCCGTTGAGGAAGTCGGGGTCGCCGAACGTCACGTGAGTCGCGCCGGCCTCGAGCTGCTGGGCGATGTCGGCCAGCACGTCCTCGCGGGGCACGGCGAAGAAGCGGCCGCCATAGACGGGCACGATGGGGCAGTGGCGGCAGAGGTGCTTGCACCCGCGCGTCGCCTCGACCGCCGCGACCAGCCGCTTCTCGCCCCGATATTCGAGCTGCGCATAGAGCGAGAGCTCTGGCAGCCCATGTCGCAACGGAACCGACGAGGACTCGCGCGCCTCTTTGGCGCGCGGCAGCCAGGGACCCTCCGGATGGGCCTCTGTCGCCACGCCCGCGAGCGCGGGCAAGAGGGGACGGCCGGTGAGCGGATCGATCCGGCCCGCCTGCAGAGCGGCCTGGAGCGATTCGGCCAGCAAGCGGAGCGGCATCGCGGTCTCGCCGCCGATGCAGGAATCGCCGTGCAGCGCGAGCAGGTGCGAGGCGTTGAGCGTGGCGTACAGGCCAAAGAAGCAGACGTGGGCGCCGGGCGACAGCTCGCGGACTCGCGCCGCCACGCGCACGCCCAGGCGCAGCGCGGTGTGCATCGGCACCGAGATGGCGACCAGGCGCGCCCGGCGGAGCGCCGCCTCGTCGAGCCGTTCGACCGAGACGTCAAGGGCCGCCGGGGCGAAGCCGCTCCGGGAAAGATCAGCGAGCGCGGAGGCCGCCGCCACGGGCTGCCGGCCAAGCTCGTAGCAAGAGACGACGAGGGTCTCGCCAGGCCCGCGCACCGCGGCTCAGCCCTTGGTGGCGGGAGCGCGATAGTCCGGTGGCAGCTGCGCGCCTTCGCCGAAGAAGAACTTCTCGGCCTGGTCGAAGAGCACCTGGTTGGCCTGCTCGCTGCCGCCGGCGAGGCGGTACTCGTTCATGATCATCTTGAAATGTTCAAGCCAGAGCTTCCAGGCGTCCTTCGAGATGTTGTCGAAGATCTTCTGGCCGAGCTCGTTGTTGAACGGCTTGAAATCGAGGCCGGGTAGCTCCTTTCCCAGCTTCTTGCACATCACCAGTCGCGCCATTTGGAGGAGCCTCCTGACGTGGTGTGTACCATTGCGGAGGCCCGGGGCAACCTGTTCGGTGGTCAGGCAGCGCCGGCGCGACCTGCCGGCGACAGCGAGCCCTCGTCCGCCGGCTCGCCTCGCAGCCTCTCCGCGATGCGGGCGCGGCTGCGCCGCAAGAGGGCCTCGACCCCATCACTGGCGAGCCCGAACGGCATCCGCGCGATGTCCGCCGCGCTCTGGCCCTCGAGGAAATGGGCGCGGAGGATGAGCAGGTCGCGATCTGCCGTCGACCCCTGCGCGACGCTTTGCAGCACTTCGGCCAAGAGCCCTCGACGCCAGCGCCGTTCGAGCGCGGCGTCAGGATCGGCGACAGCCAGCCGGGCGAGCAGCGCCTCGGCGATCAGGTCGTCCGGCGCTGTACGGGCGGTCGCTCGGGACGAGAGGTGGTCGAGAGCGACACGCCGCGCGACCCGGGAGAGGAAGGCGGCGAGCGCTCCGGGCCGCTCTGCGCGCACGCGACAGAGCGCCGCACGGCCGTGCGCGAGCAGCTTGAGGTAGACGTCCTGCCGCAGATCCTCGACGTGGCCGCGCAGGCTCCTCGGGAGCGCCCGCCAGAGAGCGCGTGCGATCCGCGCCTCATGGCGGCGCAGCAGCTCGCGCCAGGCATCCTCTTCCAGCTCCGCGCAACGCCGCGCCAGGGCGCGGTCAGACAGCTCTCGCATGATTCCCTCCGTGAAGCGCGGAAGCCTCGCAGCGGGGTCCGACAGTTTGTAAAAATCAGCGGCACGCAGCGCGCGGCGCACACCAATGACTAAGTTCCGGAGGTCAACAACCCTGGGGGAGCACAAGTGCACATCATCGGGTTTCTCGTCTTCGGTCTCGTCGTCGGCCTTCTCGCCCGCGCCATCATGCCGGGCCGCCAGCCGATGGGTTGGCTCGCCACCGCGTTGCTCGGCATGGTCGGGTCCCTGGTCGGCGGGCTCCTCGGCCGCGCCATCTTCGGCAACGGCAACGCCGCAGACACCACCGGCCTCGGGTTCACGCCCGGCGGCCTGATCTCGTCGATCGTCGGCGCCGTGCTCGTCCTCTGGGCGTACATCGCGATCTCGAGGAGAACAGGCACGGCGTAGCGACGCAGGCTGTCTTCCTCACCCAGCGGGCCGCGGCCAGCAAGCCGTGGCCCGCTTTTTTTGAGCTACTCCGCCTCGAGCAGGTTCGACATCACCGGCACCGCAGCGATCTCGTAGGCCTTGGCCGAGACGCCAAGCTTCAGCCGGACCTCTTCGAGCACGTCGCGATTGTGCGACGCACCCAGGACCAGGTCACCGTAGCCGCGCCGGTAGAGGAGGAAGACGCTGCCGGCTGCGAACACCTCGGGCTCGACGGGGACGCGCACCTTGATCCCACTCCGCGGAGCGCGGGGGCGCGCGCTGACCGGCTTGCGCTCACCGCGGAGACCTTCGAACTCGACGTAGAGGCTCGGCTGGGCTTCCACGATGGGCACCTCGTCATGATGTGCCGGGGGTCGTAGACGACTCGCGGCCCCCCCGACCAGCGACGAACGACCGTGCGAGATGTCGGGATGGAGGAGGCCATGTCCGTAAGCGTCGCCCACGGCCGACCGAGCGGTTGCGTGCTAGACGGAATGCCAGTCGATAAGCACCGGTAGGGTAGCGGCCGCCGGCAGGCAGAGGCCCGCCGCGCGGCACGGGCGCCCACGCCCTTTACAGGCCTCTGCCTGCCGGCGGCCTATTTGCCTATCTGCCTGACATTGGCCGAGGGTTGAAAGAGACGTCAGGTGGTCGCGCTTGAGTACTCAAGCTGACTCACTGGGTTCCCTTTTCAAATGCTCCCCAATGTCTGGCAAATAGGCAGCGGGCAGGCGGGAACCCGTCGAGAGGATTGGGGGCGCAAACTCAAAAAATGCGAGCGCAGCGAGCCACCTCTGTCGGGTGGGTGCCCGTTCCTCGCGGCGGGTTCCCGCCTGGTACCACCGGCGCCTATCTGACCGACATTGGTGCTAGACGAGTCCCATGGCGCTCGGCGGAGACCTCTTGCTCGTGGGCGCCGGCGCCGTCGCGGCCAGCGTCAACACGGCGGCGGGCGGCGGCACGCTGCTCAGCTTTCCGGCCTTGCTGGCGGCGGGCCTCGGCCCCCTGGCGGCCAACGCGACCTCGACGGTGGGCCTCCTCCCTGGCTCGTTCGGCGGCGTCCTCGGCCTGCGCAAAGAGCTGCTCGAGCAGCGCAGCGAGGTCGGCCCGCTCGGAGTCGCCTCGGTCTTCGGCGGGGTGCTCGGCGCAATCCTCTTGCTCGTGCTCGGCGGCAAGGCCTTTGCGCTTGCGGTGCCCGCGCTGCTCTTGGTGTCCTCGGGCCTCCTCTTGGCGCAGCCGCTGGTGGCGCGGCTCTTCCGGTCGCGAGCGAACGACCCGCCGCGCGAGGCCAGCCGCGGCGCCAAGGTCTTCGCCATCTTCCTCGTGTCGATCTACGCCGGCTACTTCGGAGCGGGCGCCGGCATCCTCTTTCTCGGCGTGATGGGCTTTCTCACCTCGCGCGATCTGAAGAGCGTCAACGCGCTCAAGGTGCTGATGGCGCTGATCGCCAACGCGGTCGGGGCCGCGACCTTCGTGGTGGCCGAGATCTGGAAGCACCCGCACGCGCTGGCCCTGCGGCCCGCGCTCTTGCTGGCGGTCGGATCGCTCGTCGGCGGATACCTCGGCGTGAGCGTGGTGCGCAGATTGCCCCCGCAAGCGCTGCGCGCCTTCGCGAGCCTCGTCGGCCTGGGCATCGCCGCCTGGTTCATCTTTCGCGGGTGAGACTTTTATCACCGCGCCCCAGGCGGGCGAGCGCGATCGGCGCCACCGAGAGCGGGGCCAGCGCCGCCAGCGCGATGAAGCCGTAGACCGACGCGGACTGCCCGTGGGCATCGAAGGCCGCGGCGAGGAGCGCGATGGCGAGGCTGCCGCCAAGCTGGCGAGAGAGATAGAACAAGCTCGCCGAGGTGGCCGTGTCGCGGCCCGGCATGGTCGCGAACGCAAAGCCATTCATGCCCACGTAGCAGAGGCCGGTGCCGAGGCCGCGCAGGGCCTGCGGAAAGATGGCGTCGCCCGCGCCGTGTGAGGCCACGCGCGCAAGCAGCAGCATGGCGATGGTGAAGCAGGCCGCGCCGGCGATGCAGAGGTGCCCGGCGGCAAAGCGGCGCAGGAGAGGCTGCGAGCTGACAATGGCCGCCGCGCTGATGATGCCGCCGATCCCAACCACGGCGCCGGCCGAGGCCGCCGACGCGCCCAGCTGATCTTCGAGCAAGAGCGGCAAGAGGAAGACGCTCGAGTAGAGGCAGGCGCCGTAGAGCGGCGCGGCGAGCAGCGTGCGCCCGAGCGGCGCGTGGCGCAGCACGGCCAGATCGACGATGGGCGCGGGCGAGCGGCGCACGTGGACCACGAAGAGCACGAGCAGCGCCGCGGCCGGCGCGAACAGCCAGGCATGGTGCGCCGTCCCCACTTGCATCGCGGAGACGGCCAGCGCCAGCAAGAGCGCCCCGAGGAGGTCGAGGCGGCCTTTGCGGCGGACGCTCTCTTCTCCCTCCGGCAGCCGCAGGTGGCGCAGCACGAGCCAGAGGCTGAGCGCGCCGAGCGGCAGGTTGATCCAGAAGATCGAGCGCCAGCCGAAAGCATCGGTGAGCAGGCCGCCGAGGGGCGGGCCCGAGAGGGGCCCGATCACTCCCGCGACGCCGGCGAGGGCCACCGCGGTGCCCCGCCGCTCGCCCGCGTAGAGCGTCATGAAGATGCCTTGCGAGAGCGGCCAGAGCCCGCCGGAAGCGACGCCCTGCAAGACGCGGAAGGTGATGAGCGAGGACAAGCCGCTGGCCAGCGCGCAGCCCGCGGAGGCGAGGACGAAGAGCGCCACCGAGCCGGCGAAATAGCGCCGCAGGCCGAGGCGCGCGGCCAGGGCGGGCGCGAGCGGCATGGCCACGAGGCTCGCGAGGGCGTAGCCCGTGATCACCCAGCCGACCTCGGTCAGCGAGCCGCCAAAGCCGTCGCGCAGCTTCGGGATGGCGACATTGACGATGCTGCCGTCGATGGCCTGCAGCATCGCGCCCAGCATCACGCCGAGCACGGCGAGCGCGCCTGGCGCGGCCGCGCGGTCTTTCATCAGCGCGCGACCAGCCGCCCGGTCACGTCTCGCTGCTCGGGCGCTGGCAAGCCGGCGGCGGTCAACTGCGCGGCGATCTTCTTGCCGTCCCCGGCGAGCACGATGGTCATCTTCGCGGGGTCCAGAGAGCGCCTCGCGGCCGCAAGGACGTCGGCGGGGGTCAGCTTCTCCAGCCGCGCGACGAAGGTCGCGAACTCATCGGGCGGCAGATCGTAGAGGAAGAGCTGGCCCACGGCGGAGGCGGCGCCGTCGGCGTGCTCGAGCAGCTGGGCGATGTCGAAGGCGAGCAGCGCCTTGGCCTTGGCCAGCTCGGCGCCTGTGATCGGCTGGTCCACCGCGCGCGCGAGCTCGGCCAGCGCCTCCTTGAGCGCGTCGGCAGTGACCTCGGTCTTCACGTCGGCGCCGGCGACGAAGGGGCCCGGGCCGATGCCGAAGGAGAAGCGCGAGCTCGCACCATAGGTGTAGCCGTGCAGCTCGCGCAGGTTCTGGCTCAGGCGGCTGGTGAACGAGCCGCCGAGCACGCTGTTCCAGACCCGCAGCGCCATCACGTCGGGCGAGGAGCGAGAGGCCGCCGGCTGGCCGATGCGCAGCACCGTCTGCGGCTTGTCGCCAAAGTCGACCACCACGGCGCGCGGGCGCTCGGCCGGCGCGGGCCTTGCCTGGGGCAAGTCGGCGCCCTTGTCGGCGGACGGCGTCGCTGCCCTCCAGCCCTCGAAGACCTTGGTGAGCAGCTCGGCCATGCGCGCCTCGGGAACGCCGCCGACCGCCACCAGCGCGGAAGAGCGCGGATCGAAGCGCGCGAAGAAGGCCTTGGCGTCGTCGAGCTTCATCGACTTCACCGACTCGACGGTGCCCTCGGACGGCTTGCCGTACGGATGATCGCCGTACACCGCCGCCGAGAAGGCACGCGCGGCGCCGACGCCCGGCTCGGCGCGCGCGGCCAGGAGATCGGCCTGGCGCTGGGAGGTGATGCGCTGCCACTCGGCGTCGGCGAAGTTGGGCCGCAGGGCGACGTCGGCGAAGAGCGCGACCAGCGGCTCGATGTTGATGGCCATCGCCGAGCCGGAGATGACCGAGCCGTCCGCGCCCGCGCCGGCGTGCAGCGAGGCGCCGATCGAATCGGACGCCGCGGCCATGTCGGTCTGGCTGCGCCCGGCCGAGCCGGCCTCGAGCATGTCCATTGCCAGCGACGCGACGCCGGGCAGCGCGGGAGGATCATCGGCGGCGCCGCGCTTGACCACCAGCTCGACGGCCTCGATCCCATCGCCGGGCTTCTCGACGATGTAGAGCTTGAGCCCGTTGGCGAGCGTCCGCACCTTGGGCACCGGCGCGGCGAACGGCTTCAGCTCGGCGACGGCGGGCCGCCTCTCGAGCACGGCATCCGAGCTGCGGGTCGCGTGCGTGCAGGCCGCGAGCACCAGCGCAGAGGCGAACAGGGCGCGCGCGCTCACTGCACTGCCTCCTTGCGCGCCGGTTGGACTTCGATCACCACGCGGCCCGGGACGAGCACGCGGCGCGCCACCTCGCGCACCGACTCGGGCGTCGCCGCTTCGTACCGGCCCAGGTCCTTCTCCACCAGGGTCGCGTCGCCGTAATAGAGGCGATAGCGGCTGAGCAGCTCGGCGCGGGGCAAGAGGCCCTCGATGGCGCGGGCCACGCCGGTGTAGATCCCGGTGCGGCCGGACTTCAATTCGCCCGCGGTGGGACCGGCGTCGAGCAGGCGCTTCACCTCGCCGTCGATGGCCGCGAGCAGCTCGCTCGTGGTGTGCCCCGGCCGCGCCGTGGCCTCGATGCGAAAGACGCTGCCGAGGTCGAGGCTGTCCTGCCCCGCGGAGACGTCGGCCGCGATCTGCAGCTCGTACACGAGCCTCGTGAACAGGCGCGACGCCTTCCCGCGGCCGAGCACCTGCGCGATCAAGTCGCACTCGGCGTCGCCTGGCCGGTTGGCCTGCGGGCTCGCCCAGGCGACGATCACCTTGGGCAACTCGACGGCGTCCTCGAGCGAGACGCGCACCTCCTTGTCGTGGACCACCGGCGGCGGCTCGGCGCGCGCGGGCACCGAGGCCTTGGGCATCCAGCCGAAGTACTTCTCGACCAGCGCCAGCGCGGCTTTCGCATCGACGTCGCCGACGATGGCGAGGCTCGCGTTGGCCGGCACGTACCAGCGCGAGAAGAACGACTTCACGTCCGAGAGCCTGGCCGCTTCCAGGTCCTTGGCCGAGCCGATCACCGGCCAATGGTACGGGTGCCCCTCGGGGAAGAGCTTCTCGAAGACGAGCAGGTCGGCCTTGCCGTAGGGCCGGTTCTCGTAGCTCTGCCTCCGCTCGTTGAGCACGATCTTGCGCTGCGTCTCGAGCTTCTCGGCGGTCATCTCGCTGCCAAGCGTGGCCATGCGGTCGGCCTCCATCCACAAGAACGTCTCGAGCAGGTTGGCCGGCCCCACCTCGTGATAGTTGGTGATATCGTTCGAGGTGCTGGCGTTGTTGGTCCCGCCCGCCGCCTCCATGATGGTGTCGAACTGCGGATAGGGCACGTTCTTGCCGCCCATGAACATCAGGTGCTCGAAGAGGTGCGCAAAGCCCGTCCGGCCCGGCTCCTCGTCCTTCGATCCGACGCGATACCAGAGGTCCACGACCACCGCCGGCACCGACTTGTCCGGCGAGATGAGGACCGTCAGGCCGTTGTCGAGCGTGATCTGCGTGGCGTGCAGCGAGAGCGGCGGAAGCACGGCGAGCAGCAGCGCGATGAGCATTGGACTCCCTTAGAACGACAGCGCGGCGTGCACCGTGTTGCAGCGCGGGCGCAGCGTCAAACGCTTCGCGCGGCCGGTGTTCAGCGGACCTTGACGCCCATCGCCAGGCCCTCGGCCGTGGGGATCATGGTCGCGCGCCAGCGTCCATCGCGCGCCAGCTTCTCGTTGAACGTCCGCAGGCCGGCGACGTCGGCGTCCTTCGGGTCGAGCACTCGGCCCCAGCCGAAGGCGTTGTCGCCGAGCACCACTCCGCCGATCTTCAAATGCTCGGCGGCCCAATCGAGATATCCCGGGTAATTGACCTTGTCGGCGTCGATGAAGCACAGGTCGAAGGGACCCTTCGGCTCGATCGAGCGCAGCTTCTCGAGGGCGGGGCCGACGCTGACGTGGACGCGGTCAGCCACGCCGGCCTTGCGGAACGACTCGCGCGCGACGGCGGCGTGCTTCTCGGCATACTCAAAAGTATACAGCTCGCCATTTGAATCGAGGCCGCGGGCGATGCAGACGCCGCTGTACCCGCCGAGGGTGCCGATCTCGACCGCCTTCTTCGCGCCGCACGCGCGGGTCAGGATCTCGAGGTGCAGGCCGTCGAAGCGGCCGACGGCGATGGGGGGCAGTCCCTCGCGCACGCTGCGCTCGCGGATCTCGCGGAGGACCTCGTCCTCGGGCTGGAAGACTGTCTCGGCCCACTCGGCCAGCGCGGCGTCGCCCTGGCCAAACCCCTTGCTCTCCGGACTTGTCGCCATCTGCTCACTCCTATTCGGGTCCTGCGCGAAACGTCTCGAGCACCATGCCGACGAGGTCGGCGCGAAAGATCGCCACGTAGCTCCAAGCGGCCAGCGCAGCAAGCGCGGCGAGGGCTCGCAGGGCGCCGCCGAGCCGGCCAGCGTTTGCAGCGCGCTGGCTCAGGCCGCTGGCCGTTACCAAGAAGCCCCCCGCAGCGCAGATCTGCAAGACGGCCGCGCGCGGCGCCGGATCCTGGCGCAACGAGAGCAGCGCGAGCACGCCCAGCACGGGCAGGAGCACGCGCGCCTCCGCCGGCAAGGGGAAGAGTGGCACCGGCCAGCGGCGCGCGACCGAGGCCGCAAAGAGCGCCAGCACCGCGAGCGCGAACAGGCCCGCCGCGGTCGCCAGCCGCTGTCGCTTGAGCAGAGTCCGCACCTGCGCCGACTGCAGCCGCGTGAGCTCGCGCACCGCCTTGTCCTGCGCCTGTCCGGCGCGCGCGAGCCAGTCGAGCGACGCGCTGTAGTTGCCTTCTTGCGCGCTGGCCTCGGCCTCGGAGAGCAAGGCGCGCTCCACCCAGGGCGAGCCCCCATATTCGCTGCGCAGCCGCTCGAACGCCGCGCGCGCGGCCGGCAGGTCGCGGGTCTGCAGGCGCACGCTGCCGATCCAATAAAGAGCGCGGTCGCGCTCGGCGAAGGCCCCGTCGTCGATGAGCGCCGAGACCAGCGCCACCGACTCCGCGGGCGGCCGCGAGGGGTACGTGCGCAAGAGCTCGACGAACCGCGCCTGGCGCTCGGCGGGGCCCGCGAAGAGCGCCGCGAGGAGCAGGAGCGCGGTCAATCATCGCTCCGCGGACGGCGCGCGGCCTTCTTGTCGGCGAGGATCCTCTTGCCCTCGACGCGCCGCCGCTTGGCCGCCTTGGACACTTTGGTCTTCTTGCGCGGCGGCGGCCGATAGGCGCGCTTCGCCAGCTTTTCGCGCAGCCGACCGAGCGCGGCGGCCAGGTTCTGCGTCTTCGAGCGCTGGTCCTTGCCCTCCGCCGTGACACCCGAGCGCCCGTGCACCAGCCGGATGGCCGTCTCCACCTTGTTGCGATGCTGCCCGCCCGGCCCGCCCGCGCGATGCACTTGGATCTCGCACTGGCCGAGCAAGAGCTCGTCGGTCAGCTCATGCCAGGCGGGCGGCCTCGGTTCGTCCACGCGCGCACCTTAGCAGCGTGCGCGTGCGGCGGGAGCGTTCTACGCGCGCATGTCCTTGGCGGCTGCCTCGATCTGCCGCGCCAGCCGGAGGTCGCGATCGGTGATGCCGCCCGAGTCGTGGCTCGAGAGCGCCAGCGTGACCTTGTGATACTGGATATTGATGTCCGGGTGGTGATCGGCGCGCTCGGCCAGCTCGCCCACGGTGTTGGCGAAGGCCATCGATGCCTTGAAGCCGCCGAACTCGTAGAGCTTGGTCAACGACTTGCCGTCTCGCTTCCAGCCGGGCAGGTCTGAGAGCGCCCGCTCGATCTCCTGGTCCGTGGACTTCCCCTTGTCGGCCATTTCTTTGGTCCCTTTCCTTGAGGGGAACTTGCGCAGCGCAGTCCCGCCTTGCGACCCCCCTTGTAGCCGACCAGTTGCCGGTCCGCCCGTCGGACCGATTTGCGCCGCTCGCTACCGGACAGCGGCCGAGCGGACGATCGGGCCCCTTTGCACTTGCCGAAACTTGCCTCCTCGCGCATCCCAGTGCCCATGGCCATCACGCCCGCCTTCGAGCTCTCGATCTTCCAGGCCCGCCGCGCCGAGGTCTTGCAGCGGCTGCGCGCACGCGGCGGCGGCGTCCTGCTGCTGTCGTCGATGCCGGTGGCGCAGCGCAACGGCGATGTGGACCACCCGTACCGGACCGAGTCTGACCTCTTCTGGCTCACCGGCTTCGAGGAGCCGGAGGCGGCCTGCGTGCTCTCGTCCGCGCCGGGCGCGGGTTTCACGCTCTTTGTGCGCCCGCGCGACAAGGAGCGGGAGATCTGGAACGGCCGGCGCGCCGGACTCGAGGGCGCGACGAAGGCCTTCGGCGCCGACCAGGCGCACGAGATCGACAAGCTCGACGAGGTGCTGCCGAAGCTCCTGGTGAACCAGCCTGCGCTCTGGTACCGGCTGGGAGGGCATGACGAGGCGCTCGATGCCCGCATCGCCCGCATGCTCGGCCTGATGCGCGCGCGCTCGCGGGCCCTGGGCGCGCCTCCGCCGCGAATCGAGGACCCCGGACAGCTCTTGCACGAGCTGCGCTTGCAGAAGGATCCGGCCGAGCTCCTCGCGCTGCGCAAGGCGGTCGAGCTGACCCGGCGCGGGCACCTCGCCGCCATGGCCGCGGGCAAGCCCGGCGCCAACGAGTACGAATTGCAGGCCCTGCTCGAGCGCGAGTATCGCGGCGGGGGAGGCCGCGGCTGGGGCTACCCGCCCATCGTCGCCGCGGGCGCTAATGCAACAGTGTTGCACTATCACGAGAACGCCGATCCGGTGCGCGACGGCGAGCTGGTCTTGATCGACTCGGGCGCAGAGGTGGACCTCTACACGGCCGACGTGACCCGGACCTTCCCCGCGAGCGGCCGCTTCTCGCCGGCGCAGCGCGCGGCCTACGAGGTGGTCCTGGCCGCCGCTGACGCGGCCATCGCGGCGACCAGGCCCGGCGCCAACGTCGATGCCCTGCACGAGGGGGCGGTGCGCTCGTTGACCCAGGGCATGGTGTCGCTCGGGCTTTTGCGCGGCCCCGTGGACGAGCTGATCAAAGAGGGCGCGTACCGCCGCTTCTACATGCACCGCACCAGCCACTGGCTCGGCCTCGACGTGCACGACGTGGGCAGCTATCGCGAGGCGGGCGCACCGCGGCCGCTGCAGGCCGGGATGGTCTTCACCATCGAGCCCGGCCTCTACGTGGACCCGGAAGACGAGCTCGCGCCACCCGAGCTTCGCGGCCTCGGCATCCGCATCGAGGACGACATCCTCGTCACCGCGCAGGGCTGCGAGAACCTGACCGCGTCCATCCCGCGCACGGTGGCCGACGTGGAAGCTGCGTGCCGCCGCGGTGCTTGACCTTGCCCCGCGCGACGGGGCAGGCGCGGTCAGGACAGTTCGCGACGGCGAAGGACTTCTTAATCCTTCTCGCCGGCCTTGACCTTCTTGGTCTTCTTGCCGGCGGGCTCGAATGGGTCGATGAGCTCGCCGTACTTGATCAGGTCGCCGGTGGTCTTGAACTCGGCGATGGAGATCATCACCTCGGTGTCGGCGCCCTCGAAGCCGATGCCCATCAGGCCGCCCTCCGGATCGTCGGCGCGGTAGACCTTGAGCCCCTGCTGGATGAGCGGGCCGATTTCCTGGACGTACTGGTCAACGCTGTGGACGCGGATTCGTTTCATCGCGCCGCTTTCCTAGCATGACCCGCGCTGGCTGTGCGAAAGCTGGGCGCGTGTCCGATGTCGCCCAGGCGCTGCTGGCGTGGTTTGCCGCGAATCGCCGCGACCTGCCCTGGCGCGCCGAGCCGCGCGATCCGTACCGGGTGTGGATCAGCGAGGTGATGCTGCAGCAGACCCGCGTCGACGTCGTGGTGCCTTACTTCGACCGCTTCGTCGGGCGCTTTCCCACGCTGCAGGCGTTGGCCAAGGCCGACCTCGAGCAGGTGCTGGCCCTCTGGAGCGGCCTTGGCTACTACGCGCGCGCCCGCAACCTGCACCGCGCGGCGCAAGCGGCGGCGGCGCTCGGCGGCCTTCCGCACACGGCGGCGGCGCTCGGGGAGCTGCCAGGCTTTGGCCCCTACACGGCGGCCGCGGTGGCGAGCCTGGCGTTTGGCGAGCAAGTGGCGCTGGTGGACGGCAACGTGGCCCGCGTGCTCGCGCGCATCTTGCGGCTGCCCGGCGACCCGGCGCAAGCGCGCGCGGCCGCCTGGGAAGCGGCTCCAACGCTCTTGCCCAGGGGCCGAGCCGGGCAGTTCAACGAGGCCTTGATGGAGCTCGGCGCCACCGTCTGCACCCCGCGCGCTCCGGCCTGCCCGCGCTGCCCCGTGGCGGCCTTTTGCCAAGCGCGCGAGCGCGGCGACCCCGAGGCTTTTCCTGCGCCCAAGCAGAAGCGCGAGCGGCCCCAGCTCTCCTGGGCGGCCCTGGCCCTGCGCCGCTCGGACGGCGCCCTGCTCTTCGCGCGCCGGCCCGACGGCGACCTCTTGGCCGGCCTCTGGGAGCTGCCTTCCGCCGCGGCGCCGGAGCGCGCGACCGCGCTGGAAGCGGCCGCGCTCGTTCTCGCCCACCACCAGCTGCGGACCTCGGCGGCGGGCGCGCTGCGTGCGCTTGGCTCGGTTGCGCAGACGCTGACGCATCGGCACGTCACGCTGCGCCTCTTTGCCGCCGCGTGGAAAGGCGCGCTGCCCAAGGCCCGCGAGAGCCTGCGCTGGATCGAGCCTGCGTCGGGCGATCTGGCCGGGCTCGGCATCTCCTCGCTGGCAGCCAAGGCGCTGCGCGCGTGCGGCGTCGTGCCCCCCGCGCGCCCGGTCAGAGCCAGCGCGCAGCTGCCGCTGCTCCGCTAGAAAGCGAAGACGAGCACGGCGCCCGCGACCAGCAGCGCGGCGCTCCCGACCGCGGCCAGCGTGGCCAGCTTGCCTTTTGAGGCGATGTCCGACTTCAGGTGCGCATCCGACGGCTTGAGCGTGCCGGCTGCGTACTTGCCGTTCAGCTCGTCGGCCGACGACTGCGCCGAGGAATGAAAGACGAACGCGCCGGCGCCGAGCAGCACGCCCGCTCCTGCAGCGCCAAAGCCTGCGATGGTGGTGCCCTTCATCGATGAAGGCTCGCGCGGCGCCGGCGCCAGCGCAGCAGCGGGAACCGCCGAACGCGAGGCCGTGGGTGCGGATGTTGGCGCAGAGGCGGCCGCGGGCGGCGGCGCGGGCGCGGCCTCGGCGGTCTGCACTGGCGTCGAGGGCGCCAGCGCCGGAGCCTCATCGGGCGGGGCCGCAGCCGTGCTCTCGCCGGCACCCTCGTGCTTCATCTTCAAGCGCAGCTCCGCGATCAGGGTCTCGACCTCGCCGCGATTGGCCGCGTCGGGCTTGCGGCTTAGATATTGAGAATAATAAAATGTGGCCTCTTTCAGGTGACCCGAGAGGCGCATCGCCTGGGCGATGTTGAAGAGGATGCTCGGCACCTCGCGCAGCCGATAGGCCTCCTTGAAAGCGGCCGCGGCCTGGTCAAACTCGCCTAGCGCGTATTGGGTCTGCCCTTTCTTGAAGTACTCCCGGGCCGAGCCGATGTCGTCCGCGCGCGCTGGCGCCAGCGCCCCGAACAAGGCGGCGAGCAGCGTCAGCACACTGAGCAAGCGGCGCATGGCGGTTCCTAGTACGGGCATGAGTAGGTAAGGTTGTTGGAGCGGCACGCGTCGCGGCCCGGCGCGGACCAGTCCTGCCGCGAAGCGCCCCCGCTGGCGAAGGCGTTGGAGTCCATCTGGAACGCATAGAGCGTCCCGCCGGCGATGACGTAGAGGACGCCGTTCTTGTCGAGGGCGTAGTCGCTGATGGTGCCGTTGCCGCCCAGGTCGCTGGAGGTGATCGCGAGCTTGTTGGCGCCGGACAGGCCCGAGACCACGTCGTGCACCTCGAGCACGTTGCCCGACGATTTGGGCAGATACGCCGAGCCCTGCTGGTCGATGATGGGCGCGAGGCTGGACGCCGCGCCGCCGATGGTGGCGCCGATCTGGCCTCCGTTGAAGCGGACCGACACCCAAGACCCGGATGAGTTGCCGATCACGGCCGGACCGAAGGCCGTGGCTCCAAAAGGCCAGGTGATGTTCAGGGTCGCGCCGAGCGTGAACGTCCCTCCCGCAAAGTCGTGGAGCACGCCTTGGATGATGGCGTCGGTCGCGGTGCCGTCGGGCATGACGATGAACCGGGAGCTGCCGAAAAACGACGCGCCGAGCGATTCCTCTACGACCTTGCCGGAGTAGAGATCATAGGTGCCGGCGGTGCCTGCCAGCCCCGCGGGCCCGGGGGTCAGAGAGTCGCAGCCCCCGCTAAATTCGACGGCGAAGATGCCGCCCTTGCAGCCTGGGTCACCAGAGCCGGCGACGGTGCAGCGCTGGCTGGGCGGACAGAACACATCGGATGCTGCGCACAAGGCCGAGTAAGAGAGCGAGGTAGCGGGATTTCCATCGCTGCCGACCATCAGCGTCTGGGGAAACCCCGCCACCCCGTTGCGCGGCGGCACGCCGAGATCGCAATCGGTGACGGCTCCGGGCGCGGTCGCGCTGGTCGATCTCAAGATCTTTCCTTGGACCCAACTGGCATAGGTGCCGCCGACCGCAGGCCCGAGGCTCGCGGCGGTGCCCGACAGCTGCTGCCCGGCGCCCTGCGAGCCGCCGATGGCCCAGACGCCGCCGGTCCCGCTGACGAAGATGGTGTTCTTGCCGCCGCTCGCGGGTCCCACGGCGAGTGAAGTTCCGCCGTGCGCATCGGCAGTCCAGAGCAGGCGGTTGGCGCCGGCGGTGCCTGACAAGAGCGCCAGCTGGGTGGCGTTGGTCGGCGCGTTGCCAACCGCGTCGGCGACGGCAAAGTTGACCGAGATGGGCGTGTTCACCTGGCCGAACGTCCACGCGCCCGTGCCCTGCAGATCGCCGCTCAGAGTGAACGTCACCTGCGCGCAGGTGCCCCCGCCGCTGGAGGCGATCGACTTGCTCGCGATCGCGGGACTGAGCGCGGCCGTGGGCGTGGCGACGCCGGAGCCGCAGTCCAAGGCCGTGACCGTGGCCAGGACCGTCGAGCCGGACGCGAGCGGCTGCGTCTGGTAGGACGCGCCGACGATGGTGGGCGGCACCTTGTCGATGTTGCGCGAGCCAGCGCCCGAGGCGGTGGCGCCCGAGCCGCTGGTGACGACCGCGTTGAATCCGAACGGCCCCTCTTGATTGGCCGGCGTGCACGAGGCGGGGAGCGCGAAGGTGTAGTGGACGCTGTCGGCGCTGGTGCCGTCGATGGAGCAGCCAGTGCCCACCAGCTTCACGCTCGCCAGACCGCTCGGAGGCACGGCGGCAGAGCGCGTGGCCAGGACCGAGACGGCCCCCGGATACCAGGCGCCGTCAACGGCAACGGCGATGGAGAGCGGCGTGTCGTCAAACACCAGCGTCGCCGTGGCGGTGCCGGTGCTTCCCGCCTGGTCGGTGGCTGTGAAGGTGATGAGCTTGCTGACCGACTGTCCGGCGGGGGCCGCGCCGATGCTGCGGGGGATGGCAAAGTGCAACAGTCCGTTGCTCAGCACGGCGTTCACGGAGGTCATCCCCGGTGAGCTCGCGACGGCCGTGAACGGATGCGATTCGGTCAGGGTCATGGCAACGTCGATGGTGTCGGCGTCGGTCGCGAGCGCTGCGTCTGGTCCGCGGAAGTATCCGTTGCCCTCGGGAGTGAAGGTGACTCCGCTGAGCACCGGCGGAACGTTGTCCACGTTGACCGAGAAGGTCCCGCTCCCCTGGTTTCCCACCACGTCGCTCGCGGCGACGGTGAACGTGTAGCTTCCGTTGAGCGTGCTGTCCGCGGGCACCGCGAGCGCGGCGTACTTCCATCGTCCGTGGTTGGCGCCGCCCGAGAGCAGCGTCGCCGCGGAGCCGGCCGGGGTGCCGTTGGCGAGCTTGAGCGTGGGGCCGGCCTGAACGCCGCTGCCCTGGTCGTCGATGGTGATGATCGGCGCGATGCTCGCGGTGGTCGAGCCGCCGAGCCCGCTGTGCCACGAGGAGTCCACGTCGACTGGGGGCTGGCTGATGACCGGCGCGGCGTCGTCGACCGGGATCGAGACGGCCTTGCTCGATCGGTTGGCGAGCGCGTCCAAGGCGACGATCGAGAAGGCAAAGGACGCGGCTGCGCCCGCCTGGGCAGTCGAGACATCGACCGCGGCGACGAAGGGCCCGCCGATCGGGGTGCCCACCGCCGCCCCGAGCGGCGCGCTGCCGTTGGCGAGGTAGGGCTGGACGGAGGCGACGCCGACGCCTGGATCGGTGGCGACGATGGAGATCGCCTCGTTCGTGCCGCCGTCGGGGAGGACGCGGGCGACCCAGGAGCCTCCGTCGGCGATGGCCACGGCTCCGATGCTCGGAGGCAAGTCGTCGAAGGCGACGGTGAGCGGCGCGGTGGAGACATTGCCCGCCTGATCGGAGGCGCTCATCACCAAGGCGAGCCCGCTTTGCAATCCCGCGCCCGCGCTGCGCGGCAGGGCGAAGGTGACCGAGCGGCCCGCGAGCGTGCCCGAGACCGAGCCGCCTGCCCAGGCGAGCGAGATGGAGCCGGCGTCAAGCGGGCTGCCGCTGCCTCCGTCGAGCTGCGCCGAGACCGCCAGATCGGCGCCGCTGGCGCGATACCAACGGCCCGCCAACAGATCGGGCGCCGTCTGCACCGCGAGCAGGGCGATGGAGGGGGGGACCACGTCCACCAGGAACGCGCCGCCGCCGTCCGCGGCATTGCCGACCAGATCGGAGGCGAGCACCTGGAACGGCAGCGGGCCCTCGAAGGTGGCCGGCACCCGCGCGGCGACATTGACGTCGAAAGAGTAGCTGCCGCCGTCGAAGAAGGGCGCCACCGCGGCGCCCGCGCCGGAGACCAAGAGGACCGAGCCGCCATCGACTCCGGCGCCCGTGGCTTCGCTCACCGTGGCGAGCACGGTGGCGTGTGAGTTGTGCCAGAGGCCGTCGGCCGCGGCGCTGACCACCGGCGGCTGGTCGTCCACGCGCAGGACGAAGCTGCCGCCGCCGCTCGGCACCGCGGTCAAGAACGAGTTGCCGGCGCCGTCCAACACCGAGAGCGTGAAGGGTGCGGCGTAGACTTGGCCTGCGACCGCGAGGTCCGGCGCAGGAACCGTGAACGTGGCGGTGCTGCCCGAGAGCGTCGCCAGATAGGTGCTGCTCCCGCCTCCCGCGAGGGTGGCGTTGAGCCTGGCGCTGGCCACCTGCCGGTCGTCGCCGACGGTGGCCGTGACGGTGAAGCTGCCCGCGCGCGGCTCGAAGTGGGTGCCGGTCCACGACGAGCTGATGGTGGGCGAGACCTGATCGAGCGTGAGCGGAATGGAGTCGAAGACCGTGCCGATGCTGGTGTGCATGGTGGCCGTGAGCGTGACCGGCCCGCTCGCGCTCGCCGAGGTGACATCGAGCGTGGCCGAGTACGCCCCGCCTGCCTGCGCCACGCCCGCGACGCTGCCGAGCGAGGCGCTGGAGGCGTCCTTCAGATCGAAGACCACGCTGTCGGCCGCGACCGGACCCGAGGTCAGCGCATGCGCGTGCACGTGTCCGTTGACGAAAGCGCCGCTGGCCGGCTGGTCGATGGTGACCTTGGGGGTGCCCGCGTCGGGCGTTCCTGCGTCTGTGCCTGCGTCGGAGGTGCCCGCGTCGTCGGGGCCCGCATCGGAAGCTCCTGCGTCGGGCCCCGCGTCGGAGCCGCCGGTGTCGGTCGTTCCAGCGTCGGAGCCGGCGTCGGCCGCGCCTCCGTCGGAGACGCCTCCATCCGCGGTCCCGCCGTCGCTGCCGGCATCGCTCGCGCCCGCGTCGGAGCCGGCGTCGGGCGGCGCGACCACCGAGCCCCCGTCGTCGAGGAAGACCTTCTTGACGCAGATGCCCGAGTAGCAGCTCTCGTCGGCCTTGCACTCCGAGTCGGACACGCACACGCCGTCCGCCTTCGGCGTGCAAGCCGAGAGCAGCACAGCCACGCTGAGCAGCGCGAGAAAACGATTCACGAGAATGCCCCCAAACCAACCCAAAGACTCAGTGCAATCTATTAGCTGCGCTTGTCAACCGCCTACCAGTCAGAATTCTCGGATCTCCCAACTGACGCCAGGTGCCAGGTCGCTGACGTTGGCTGACACCTGACGATTCCGATCGCGTTTGCCTGGCGAGTTCCGCCCGCGGGTCTCCGACCT
>JBBRMA010000032.1:0-69151 GCA_038231075.1 Myxococcales bacterium
CGAACGGGTTGAATCCCGTCGGAGAACCGTGGGTTGCTGCGCAACCCGCTCGGCCGATTCGCTGCGCATCGCCGCGTCTCTCCTCGTCGCCGTACAGAAAGTACGGCTCCTCGTCGTTTCTTGCGCTGCTTGCGACTCGACCGTTCTCCTCGGTCCTTCAACCCGATCGGTGCTCTAGCGCCACCTCGTGAGCAGCGCCTCCCGGTCGAACCACTTCACCGCCAGCAACAAGAGCAGTACATCGGCGAGGGCCGCGCCGAGCGCCATTCCCAGGTAGAAGCGCGACCCGAGCGACACCCGCCCCGCCAGCTGCACCACGACCAGCCCGAGCAGCGGCACCACCGTCATCGCGGCCACGTTTTGCGCCGCCCGCGGGTCGAGCACGCGCGAGCTGACGACCACCGCCAGCGCGTTGCCGAACAGCGCCAGCAGGGGCGAGAGCACCAGACAGCCAAAGAGCCAGGGCGAATCGGGCAGCGGCAGCGTGGCGACGCGGCCAAGCGAGAGCAGATCGAGGCCGCCGCAGAGGAGCAAAGCCGCGATCCAGGTGACGCCGATCGACGGCACCACCGCGGCCAGGCTCTTGCCGAGGATGATCTCCGCGGTGGACACCGGCGTCGCGAGCAGCGGCTCGAGCGTGCGCCGCTCGCGCTCGCCGCCGATGGACTGCGCCGCCATCAAGATGGGCAGGAAGATGGGCAGCACGAGAAAGAGCGGCAGCCAGTTCTTGGCCACCGCCGCCACCAGGACTCCGATCAGATCGCCGTGCTCGCCCCGGCCGATGCCATAAAGCTCCGAGAGCCAGAAGAGCGCCTCCGGCGGCGCGGTGTGGTCGAGCCAGGCCACCAGGGCGAGCGGGACCGCCACCAGCGCGGCCGGGAGCGACAGCATCGAGAGCACCAGCACCGGCGAGCGACGGACTTCGAGGAGCTCCTTCTGCACGATCAGCCACGCGCCCCTCACGCCGGCGCCCCGAGCAGCCCCTGCGCGCGCGCCTCGGCGAGCAGCAGCAGATAGGCCGCCTCCAGCGGGTCGCCCTCCGGCACCACGGCGGCCACGCGCGCGCCGGCGGCCACCAAGGCAGCCACGACTTCGGGGGCGGCGTCGTCGGCCTGCAGCTCGAGGATCAGGCGGCACGCCTCTTCGCGCACCGTCCGCACCGAGGGCAGCGCGCGCACCGCGGCGGCCGCGGCCGGACTCGGCGCCGCGAGCTCGACGCGCAAGCGGCGCGCACGGGAGGCCTCGACCGGATGGACCGCCAGCAGCCGCGTGGCCACGAAGGCCGCGCGCGAGCAGAGTCGCTCGACCTCGTCGAGATCGTGGGTGCAGAGAACCACGGTGCGGCCGTCGCGCTTCAGCTCACCGATGATGGCGCGCACCTCGCGGGTCGCCTCGGGGTCCAGGCCCACCGTCGGCTCGTCGAGCAGCACCACGGCGGGCTCGTGCAAGAGGGCGCGGGCGATGGCGAGCTTCTGCTTCATCCCCCGCGAGAGCGTGGCAAAGGGCTTGCTCGCGTGACCCGCGAGGCCGAGCCGCTCGAGCAGCGCGCGGGCGCGCACCGCGACCTTGGCGGCCGGCACGCCATAGAGACCGCCGAAGTGGGTCAGGTTCTCGAGCGCGTCGAGCCGGTCGTAGAAGCCCGGCTGCTCCGTGAGGAGACCGACGCTCCTGCGCAGCGCGGCCGACGCGGGCCTGCCTGCCACCACCTCGCAGCCGGCGACGCGCGCGCTGCCGGCGTCGGGCGAAAAGAGGCCGGCCAGCATCCGCAGCGTCGTGGTCTTGCCTGCGCCGTTCGGGCCGAGCAGGCCAAAGACCTCGCCCGGCTGCACCTCGAAGCACAGGTCCTGGACCGCGCGCCGCCCCGCGAACGACTTGCTCAGGTGGAGGACTTCGATGGCCGCGGAGGTCATCTAGGCCGTCTCGTCCGACTGGGGCAAAAGCCGCGCGCCGGGGTGCGGCTCGAGGGGAGCGATCTCGCGACGGGAGCGCAGCCAGAAACGGCCGAAGAGCGCTGCCGCGACCGCGGTCAGGCCGGCGCAGAGGCCCCACCAGAGCCCGACCACGCCGAGCTGCAGCGAGAAGCCGAGGTAGAGCGCCAGCGGCAGCCCGATGGCCCAGTGGCCGAGCACGTTGGCGACGAAGGCGAAGCGGGTCTCGCCCGCGCCGCGGAGGACTCCGGCGCCGACGCCTTGCACGCCGTCGGAGATCTGGAACACCGCCGCGACCACCATCAGCGGCGCGGTCGCGGCGATGACCGAGTGCTGATCCGACAAGAGCCGCGTGAGCGGGCCGGGCAGGAAGTAGAAGGCCAGCGCGCAGAGGGTCATGAAGGCGCCGACGACGCCAAAGGCGAGCAGCCCCGCGCGCCTCGCGGCCAAGGTGTCGCGCGCGCCCACTGCCCAGCCGACCAGCACCGAGCCGGCCGAGCCGATGCCGATGGCGACGCAAAAGGTAAAGCTGGAGAGGGCGAGCGCGACCTGGTGGGCCGCCAGCGCGTCGTCGCCCAGGCGGCCGGCGAGGACGCCGACGAGCGCGAAGACGCCGACCTCGGCGGTCATCTGCAGGCCGACGGGAACGCCGATCTTCGCAGCGGCGCGCAGGTCGGCAAGAACCGGCACCCGCGAGACCCGCTCTCCGATCTCGGTCGCCAGCCCGCGCACGGCGTAGAGGAGCACCCCGAGCTGCAAGACGATGCAGAAGCTGGTCGCCAGCGCCGAGCCGGCCGCGCCCATCGCCGGAACGCTGCGCAAGGGCCCGGTCCACGCCGGCAGCCCCGCGCCGCCAAACACCAGCAAGAGGTCGAGGAGCAGGTTCGAGACGTTGGCGATGACCGTCGCCACCACCAGCGCAGACACCTTGCCTGCCGCCTGTAGATATGAGCGCGCGCCGACGAAGACCAGCGTGGGCAAGAGGCTCGGCAGGCGCATCCAGAGGCTGTCGATGGTGTCCTGCAAGGTGGCCGGGTTGAGCCCGGCGCGGCGCAGGAAGAGGGGCATGCAGAGGAGCGGTACCGTGAGCACCGCGGTGGTCGCCGCCGCGAGCCACCCGCCTTGCCAGAGCAGCTGCCGCGCGCGCCGCCGGTCGCCGGCGCCGACCGCCTGCGCGATGAGCGGGTCGAGGCCGAACATGACGCCGATGCCCATCACCGAGACGACGAAGAAGACTCCGTTCGCGAGCCCGATGGCCCCGAGCGGCCCGGCGCCCAGGCGGCCCACGACGGCGGTGTCGATGAGGCCCATGAGCGCGAAGCCAGCCTGGGCGGCGGCGATTGGCGCAGAGAGCCGGAGCAGCTGGCGCGCCTGCCCGCGCAGCGAGCGGTCCTGCGCCGGCGAGGTCGTGTCCATGGAGGCGGCGGACAATAACCGCGAGGGGCCCGCGTGTCCCGCAATGGACGCGCGGGCCGGCCGCCGGCGCCGGGTGCATCAGGACCCCGTCGGCTCCTCGTCGAACTGGGGGAAGGGCTCCTCGGTGCTCTTGGCCACGACCTCGAGCTCCTGCGAGCTGCCGCCATCGGTGGCGATCGCCGGCGCCTGGGGACCGGGCTCTGCATGGGCGACCTGCTCGGCCTGCGTGGCAACCACCACGCTCGGGTCGCGCAGGACGCCCGTGAGGCCGAAGAGCACCGCGCCGGCTGCGCCCAGCACGAGGACCGATCCAAGGACCCGGAAGACGACGCTGCGATTCTTTTCCATCGATTTGCTCCTTCGTTTGGGGAGAGCTGACGAAAAGGAAGAGCACGCGGCGTGCCGTTCTTCTCCGGGAGGCGGCGCTTGGTCCTCGGGGCTCGATTCTATAGAATGCAGACAATGAACCCCTGGCTGCAGCGGTTGCGCCACGACTTGCTCAAGCGCGCGCTCTGGACCGCGCGCGACCTGCGCGACCTCGGAGCGCACCCCACGGCTTCCGATCTGCGCGCGCTGGCGGCGGGGCTGCGCGAGCTCGCCGATCCCGAGGGCCGGCCCATCGCCGCCCGCGCGCTCTTCAGCCTCTTCCTCGAGGACGCGCCGCCCGGCTCGCCCGGGTTCTCGCAAGCCTGCGACACCTTCGGTCAGGCGCTCGGGTTCGCCGACGCCGCGGTGGGCCGGGCGCTCTTCGACGCTGCGCTTGGGCCCGCCGCGGTCGCCGCCGTGCTGCAGCTCGAGCCTGCCTTCGAGGCGCTGGCACGTTCGATGAATCCACGAATCTGAGAATCCGTTCCGGAGGCACCGTGCCGAGGCTCCTTGTCATCGACGACCGCGACCAGACCATCGAGATGTGCCAGCGGCACCTGCCGCAGTTCGACTACGTCACCCGCTGCGACAAGAGCATCCCCTGCCAGGTCTGCGAGGAGCGCGTGCGCGGGTGCACGCTGCGCTGCGCGCACGACCACCTCGAGGCGGCCGAGGCGCTGCGCAGGCAGCCCTCGCTCCCTGACCTTGTGGTCCTCGACCTGCACTTCGCCCTGCCCGAGGAGCGGCTCCTGCCGGAGGACAAGACGCTGCTCCCCGCGGAGAAGAAGCCGCGCGCGGCAGCGCTGGAAGAGCTGCGGCGGCGGCAGGGGCTCTTGATCCTCGAGCGGCTGCGCAAGGACTACCCGACGCTGCCGGTGGTGCTGCTGACGACCACGGGCGCCCATCCGCTCCGCGCTGCCGGCGCGCAGGACCCGCTCGTCTACTTCTGCGAAAACGAGGTGGTGGACAGCCGGACCCTCGCCTCCGAGATCACCCGCGCGCTCGAGCTGCACCACACGACGCAAGAGGGGCCGATCTTCTGGGGCCGCTCGCGGCCCATGGCCGAGCTGCGGCGCCAGCTGGCGGTGCTCTCGCGCTCGCCCTTGCCGGTGCTGGTCGAGGGCGAGACGGGCACCGGCAAGAGCTTCCTCGCCGAGCACGTCATCCACCCGCGCTCGGGCAACAAGGGGCCCCTGGTGGTGACCGACCTGTCGACCATCCCAAGCTCGCTGCTCCCCGCGCACCTCTTTGGCGCGCGCCGCGGCGCGTACACCGGCTCCACCGAGGACCAGCCCGGCGTCTTCGAGCAGGCCCACGGCGGCACGCTCTTTCTCGACGAGATCGGCAACCTCGACCTGGAATTGCAACGGCAGTTGCTTTTGGTGCTGGAGCGCGGTGCGGTCACGCGGCTCGGCGACACGCGCTCGCGTCCGGCGGTGGTCAAGCTCGTCGCCGCGACCAACATGGATCTGGAAGAGCTGGTGCGCGAGGGGCGCTTTCGCGCCGACCTGTACATGCGCATGAACCCCGCCACCCGGCTGCGCGTGCCCGCGCTGCGCGAGCGGCGCGAGGACCTGCCCGAGCTGGTGAAGTTCGCCTTCCTCGAGGCGCTGCGCAGCGAGCCGCTGCGGCCCCTGGTGCGCCAGTACCTCGCGCGCTTCCCCACGCCCGACGACTTCCGCGAGGTCGAGAGCACCGTGGCCTTCGGCAAGCCGAGCGCGCGGGGCGCCCGGCGCGACGCCTTCACCATCTTCTTCTCGCGCCAGTCGCTCGACCGGCTCTCGGCCCACTCCTGGCCCGGCAACCACCGCGAGCTCAAGCTGCTGGTGATGAACGCGCTCGTGTTCACGCTCGTGAACCACCTCGACACCGGGCCCGCCGCCGGCGACGAGCGCGCCCCGGCGCTGCTGGTCATCGCCGACCACCTCGTCGAGCGGCTGCTCGCGGGAACCTCGCCTGGCGCCGGCAAGACCGCGCCGCTCAAGGCGCTGCGCAAGGGGCCCGGACGCACGGTCGAAATCGCGCTCAAGCCGGCGCCCACCTTCGCCGAGGTCTCCGCCGAGGTGGAGCGGCAGTATCTGTGCGCGCTCTTCGAGGCCTGCGCAGGCGACCTCGACAAGATGGGGCGCGAGCTGCTCGGGCCGGCCGGCAACAAGCGCAAGGTGCACCTGCGCATGAATCAGCTTGGCCTGCGGCTGCGAGAGCTGCGTTCGGCGCCGTCGGAAGAGCTGGTGCAAGCGCGGCCAGAGGAGCCCGCGGCGTGAGGCAGCTCGCGCTCGCAGTCGCGTTGGTCACGGTGGCCTTCTCGCTGCCCGCCGCGGCGCGAAGGCCCAAGGCCTACCAGCGCGCCGTCGAGCTCTTCTGGCAAGGCAAGGTGGAAGAGGCCGTCGCGCTCTACCGGCAGCAGCTCGAGCGCACGCCCGGCGACGCCGCGCTCTTGACCGACCTCGGCCTCGCGCTCGGCAAGCTCGGCCGCACCGCGGAAGCCGAGCGCGAGCTGCGGCGCGCCATCGCCAAGGAGCCGGGCCGCTGGTACGCCTATGCCAACCTTGCCGAGGTGCTGGCGCAGGACGAGGCGCGCTTCGTCCGGCACGACGAGATCGCCGGCTTGCTCACCGACGCGCTCCTGCAGCTCCCGCCCAAGGCCAGCGTCGCGCGCGCCGGCCTGACGCTCTCGCTGGCGCGCTTCGAGCGCGCGACGGGGCGGGCGCACGAGGCGCGCGGCTGGCTCGACTCGCTGCCCGACGAGGAGCTGAACGCCGTGCAGCGCGACGGCAAGGCGCGGCTCTACGACGCCCTCGCCGCCGACGAGCGCGCGCGGGCGCTCGAGGACTGGCCCGAGCCGGAGGTCTCCGCCAAGGATCGCGCCACGCTGGCCGAGGCCGAGCGGCTCTATGCCGCTGCCCTGCCCGCCGAGGCCCTGCGCGCCGTCGATCCGCTCGCCCGCGCGCACCCGACCTGGCGCGGGCCGCGCTGGCTGCGGGCCCGCTCGTTGCACTCGCTGCGCTTCGTGGACGAGGCGGCGCGCGAGCTCTCGGTGCTGGTGCGGCTCGCGCCGTCGCATGGCGAGGCCTGGCGCCTGCTCGGCGAAGTGCTCGCCTCCGACGGCGGCCTGCTCGAGGCCGATCGCGCCGACGAGGCGCTCCGCCAGGCGCTGGCGCTCGAGCCGGCCTGGGTCGAGCTGTGGCTCTTGCGCGCGCGGGTGGCGCTCCGGCGCGGGCGGCCCGCGGACGCACTCCGCTTCGTCGATCGGGTGCGCAAGGATCCGGTCCTGGCCCACGAGAAGGAGGTCGAGCTGTCGGCCCTTGGCCGGCAAGCGCGCGCGCGCCTCGAGGCCGCAGGCGCGCCTCCCGCGCAGCACGCGCGGGCCGAGCCTTCCGCCGAGGCGCGCGAGCTGTTGCGCCGGGCACAGGAGATCCTCGCCCGGCCCGACCGCGCAGATGATGCCCAGGCAGGGGAGCTCCTCGAGCAGGCGCTCCTCTCGGCGCCCGCGTTTCTCGAGGCGGCCGGCACGCTCTACTCGCTCACCGGCGAGGTCCGGAGAGCCACGCTTGCCGCGCTCTGGGACGACGGGCCGGCCCTGCTCGACTTCGCCGGACAGATCGAGCGCCTCGCCAAGGCGCCTCGCGCGCCTCCGTCCGTCGCGGCCCCTTCGCCGGGCCAGCCGATCCCGGCTGCGCAGCTCGTGCGCCCATGGGTCGAGCGCGCCGTCGAGCTCGGCGCTCCGGAAGCTCGCTTCGCCCGCGCGCGGCTTGAGGTGCAGTCCGGAGACCGCCCGGGCGCGCTGCGCGACCTGGTCGAATACGTCGCCAGCCCGCAGCCGCAGCGGCTTGCCGAGGCCAAGGAGCTTCGCGCCGCGCTCACTCCGCCGCCGCGGGCAGACCCGGCGCAGGTCCAGGCGCTGCTCAAGCTGGTCGAGGACAAGCCCACCGAGGCGCAGGGCGAGCTGCTCGTGCGCTGCGAGAGGCCGCCGCGGGCGGGCAGCGAACAGGACGCGGCGCGGCTGACGGCGCTCGGGCGCATCGCCGAGTTCAACGGCGACCTTCCCGCCGCCCTGCTCTGCCATGCCGCCGCGCTCAAGCTGCAGCCGCATGCAGGAGAGGCGCTGGTGCGGCTTGCGAAGGTGGCCGCTCGCTCCGAGGCGCAAGCGCTCGCCCCGGTGAGGCCGCAGCTCGAGGAGGCATCCGCGCTCGGGATCAGCGCCGCAGATTGGGCGCTGGCCCGCGACCTCGACGCGAGCGGCAGGCCCTCTGAGGCGCTGGCGAAGCTCGACCGCTTCCTTGGCCGCGCCGCGGCGGATGACCCGGCCCGCAAGCTCGCCTCCAGCGCGCGCGCCCGCATCCTTGGCGCCCGCGACGTCGAGCGCCGCGAGAGCCAGCGCCGCCTGCTCGTGGCCAGCGCCGCGGCCGCGCTGTGCTTGCTCGCGCTCTTGCTCGTGCTCTTCCATGGCAGCACGGTGGAAGGCGCCCTCCGCAAGCGGGCCGGCCTCTTCCCCGCCGTGGCGCGAGCGGTGGCCGAGATCCGCCACGACGTCATCAAGCACCGCGCGAGCGTGCTCTCCGCGCTGGCGGACCCCGCTTTTGCCGCCGAGGCTCGCGACGACGTGGCCCGCTCGCTGCTCTCGCCCGAGCCCACCTCCGAGGTCGTGGCCGCCATCTACGAAAAGCTGCGCCTGGCCGCTCGCGCGCAAGGCGTGACGCTGCGGCGCCTCGGGCGCGAGCCGACCTTCGGCGCGTTGGCCCGCGATCTGCGCCGGGCAGAAGAGTGGCTGCGCAAGGGTCGCGGCCGATTCGACGCCGCGCGCGCGGATTCCCGCCTGCGCGAGATCCACTCGGAGAAGCTGGGCGCGCTCTTGCGCCTTGGCCCGCGCACGCGACTCGACGCGCCCGCCATCACCTCCTGGATCCGGGACGTCGAGGCAGAGCTGCGCCAAGGCGGCTCGTCGTGGACCTCGCCGGCGCTCCAGCTCGCGGGCATGGAGGTCGAGTTTCCCGTCGAGCGCGCCGCCCTCTCGACCATCTTTGCCAACCTGCTGCGCAATGCGCAGGCCGCGGCGCAAGAGGCCGGAGACAAGCGCGTCGTGGTCCGCCTCGCCGAGGAGCGCGACGCCGCGGGCCGTCGGGTGGTGACACTGCTGGTCGGCGACTCGTCGCCGCGCGCGCTCACGCTCGAGGCCATCGAGTCGCGCGAGAGCGGCCGTGGCCTCGCCATCGTCCGCGACCTGACCCGCGAGTGGCACGGACATCTCGTCGTGCGACCCGAGGCCGGGCCCTGGACCAAGTCGGTCGGAGCCTGCTTCGTCGCGCTGCAGATCGAGCGTCCAGCATGAGCGCGCGGAAGCCACTCTTCATCGTCGGCGAGGATGGCACCGAATACCTCGATCGCTTCCAGCGCTTCCTCGGCGCGGAGTTCCGCTTCCTGCGGGCCCCTTCTCTCGGCGCGCTCGTGGGCTTGCTGGGCGATGGCGACGCGCCAGCGGGCCTGGTGCTCGACCTCGACTTCCGACGCACGCCCCTGGCCGACCTGGTCGACGAGAGCGGCGATCGCCTGCACGACGCCGGAGACGGCGAGCGCCGTCGAGTCACCGCTGTGCAGGGCTTGCTCATCTTGAGGGCGCTGCGCGCGCGCGGCGTCCTGCTGCCTGCCCTGCTCTGCACCGACATCGACGACCCGCACCAGCTCGCGCAGATCGAGCTCGAGCTGGCGCCAATCTCGGTCGTCCCTTCGAGCGAGAGCCTGCCGAGACTGGTCGCACGGCTGCGCGCAATCGCCTCGCGCCAGGGGTAGTGTTCCCGCTCCAATGAGGCGAGCGGCTTCAGCGCTGGCTTCGCGCTCGCGGTTTGCTGGCAGCGGGGGCAGCGTTGGTCCTTCTGCGGCGGCTCTCCGGCCCCCGCCAGCCCGACCGCTCGAGCGAGATGCGCTCGCGCTCGTCGAACGGGACGCCTTCGCGCTCGAGCATCTGCCGCTGGATGGCCGCGCCAATCGGGTCCCGGATGGTCACGGCCGCAAAGCCGCGTCCGCGCGCGCCGACCACTCGTTGCCAGGGAACACCGTGCTTGTTCGTGCCCAGCGCCGCGAGCGCGTAGCCAACATGCCGCGCCGCGCGCGGCTTGCCCGCCCACTCGGAGACCGCGCCGTAGGTCGCGACCCTCCCGCGCGGGATGAGGCGGATGACCTTGTAGAACTGCTCCCAGAGGGATTCGATCGCTGGAAGCTGGTTGAGCCTGGATGGCACGCCGAGATTTGTAGACCAGCCTGGGCTCGGTGACGATCAATTGCCCTTTCTTGCCGATCGATCGCCCTTTCTTGCCAATCGATCGCCCTTTCTTGCCGATCGATTGCCATCTCTTGACGAACGTCTTCCCCGCGGCGCAATTGATCGGCTCGGCGGCGCAATTGATCTCCCCTTCGGGGCAATGCTGTTGCCCGCCATTGCCGGCCCAGCTGCAATTGTGCAGGGTGGGTTTGTCCGCGCACCCTCGGCCGTGGCATGGGAGAGGGATCGGTCCGAGGTTGCACCGCGATGACCCACCGCCTCTATCTCGACGACCCGTACCTCTCGCGCTTCAGCGCCCGCGTGCTGGCGGCGCGCGAGCTCGACGGCAAGCCCGCGGTGGTGCTCGACCGCAGCGCCTTCTATCCCGAGGGCGGTGGGCAGCCCGCCGACCGCGGACACCTGGGCGGCGTGGCCGTGCTCGATGTGCAGGAGCGCGGCGGCGAGGTGCTCCACGCCCTCGAGCGGCCACTCCTCGAAGGCGCCGAGGTGGAGGGCTCGGTCGATTGGGCGCGCCGGCTGGACCACATGCAGCAACATCATGGTCAGCACCTGCTCTCGGCCGCCTTCGAGAAGGTCCACGCCGCGCCCACGGTCTCGTTCCATCTCGGCGAGCGGAGCTGCACCATCGACCTCGACTGCTCGGTCTCCAAGCTCGACGGGCCTGCCCTGCGCGCCGCCGAGGCCGCCGCCAATGAGAGCGTGTGGCGCGACCACCCCGTCGTCGCACGCGACTTTACCGGCGACGAGCGCGCCGCGCTGCCGCTCCGCAAAGAGGCGGTCAAGGGCGACCGCGTGGTGCTGGTCGAGGGCGTCGATGCCTCGCCCTGCGGCGGGACGCACCCGCGCCGCACCGGCGAAGTCGGCGCCATCGCCGTGCTCCGCGCGCAGAAGTGGGGCGCGGGAAAAGCGCGCGTCGAGTTCGTCTGCGGGGGCCGCGTGGTGCGGCTCCTCGGCGAGCTGCATGGGCAGGTGAGCGCGGCGGCCGAGGCCTTCAAGAGCGCGCCGGCCGAGCTGGCTGATGCAGCGAGGCGCTCGGTGGCCGATTCGCAAGCGCGCCGCAAGGCCATCGAGGCGCTCGAATCGGAGCTGGCCGGCCATCTCGCTGCGCAGCTTGCGTCCACGACTCCGACGGGACCCGTGGTCGCCCGGCTCTCGCGCGGCGCCGGGATGGCGAGGGCTGTGGCCTCGGCGCTCGTCACGCTCGGCCGCACCGCGCTGGTGGCGACAGTGGACGAAGGCCGCGCGCACCTCTGCTTCGCGCGGCCCAAGGGGCCCGACCAGTCGATGAGCGAGCTCCTCAAAGCTGCGCTCGCGACTCTCTCGGGCAAGGGGGGCGGCTCGGCCGAGTTCGCCACCGGCAGCGGCGAGCCGGCCCGCCTCGACGAGGCGCTCGCGGCCTCCTCCGCCCAGGTGAGACCTTGAAGGGCGAGGGCGATCTCGAGGAGCGCTTCGCCGCGCTGCAGCGCGAATACGCCACTGAGGTGCCCGCCAAGGTCGCCGAGATCGCCGCAGCGGTGGTGGAGGCGGAGAGGGCCGGCGCCGGCGAGCCGCTGGCCCACGCGACCAGCCTCGCGCATCGCCTCGCCGGCACCGCGGGCGCGTACGGGCTACCCGGAGTCGGGGAGGCGGCCGGCGCGGTCGAGGAAGCCTTGCGCGAGGTCTCGAGCGCTGGATGGCAGCGGGTGCGCGCCGCCGTCGCAGAGCTGCTCGCCCACTCCCGCGGCTGATCAGCTACGGCTTGGCAGCGGGCGGCGCCGGCTTGTTCTCGATGCCCTGGCGCACCATCGCGCCCCACTTGCCGCTCTTGCTCTGCACCTGGAAGGTGCCGATCAGCCGCTCGAGCGTGAGCAGCTGCCGGTAGCCGAGGAACTCGAGCAACGAGGCAAAAAAGAGCGTCATGCGATCGCCGATGCGGGCGTAGCGCGAGAGCAAGAGCGTCTCGATGCCGACAGCGAGCTGCGAGAGCAGGACGCCGTAGAGCACCGCGAGCGCGAGGAAGAGGATGGCAAAGCGAGGGAAGACCACGCCGAGCACGAGGCTGACCGGAAGCAGGATGTAGCCGAGGACCTCGACGACCGGCGAGAGCGCCTCGAAGATCCAGAAGTAGGGAATCGCGAAGTAGCCGAGCCGGCCGTAGCGCGGGTTCAGGAACATGTCGCGGTGCGACCAGAGCGTCTCGAGCAAGCCGCGCTGCCAGCGGTTGCGCTGCTTGCGCAGGGTGGACATGTCGGAAGGGGCCTCGGTCCAGCAGATGGGGTCCGGCGTCGAGACGATTCGGTACGGCTGCTTCTTGTCGCGGAAGTGGCGGTGCAGGCGAACCACCAGGTCCATGTCTTCGCCGACGGTACCTTCGCGATAACCGCCGACGGCCAGGACCGCGTCGCGGCGGAAGAGGCCGAAGGCGCCGGAGATGATGAGCAAGGCGCCCGCGGCGCTCCAGCCCGCTCGGCCGGTAAAGAAGGCGCGCGCGTACTCGAGGACCTGGAAGCGCTCGATCCAGCGAGTCGGCAGGCGCAGCTCGGAGACGTGGCCATCCTTGATGACCGAGCCGTTCAAGAGCCGGATGGTGCCGCCCACCGCGACCAGGGTCTCGTCGAGGGCAAAGAGGCGCGAGGCGCGCAAGAGCGCCTGCACCTCGAGCAGCGAATCGGCGTCCACCGAGCAGACCACCGGGTAGCGCGCGAAGTTGATGGCGGCGTTGAGCGCGTCGGCCTTGCCGCCGTTGTCTTTCTCGATGACCAGGAGGTTCGCGTGGCGGTGCGAGCGGAAGATGCGGCGGATGGGCCGCGAGCCGACCACCTTGCGGAAGATGCGCGTCTCTTCGCGCAGGCCAAAGGGCTCGATGAGCCGCTGGACGGTCTGGTCCTTCGAGCCGTCGGAGACGACGATGACCTCGAACTCCGGGTAGTGCAGCGACAAGAACGAGCGCACCGAGGCGACGATGGAGCCCTCCTCGTTGTACGCGGGCACGAGGATGGAGACGGGCTTGTAGCTCTCGCGCTCGAGCAGGTCGCGCAGCGCGGTGGTCGAGAGCTCGCGCGCGTAGAGGACGATCGAGCGCAGGCCGCGCCAGGCGAAGAACGCGTAGAGCAGGTTGATGGTGGCGAAGTAGATGAGGACGAAGTCCTGGTAGGCGAGCAGCGCCTGCTCCCAAAGCCTCACGAGGGCACCAGCTCGTGCGCGTCGGCCCAGAGCTGAGCGCAGAGCTCGCGGGCGTACCGATCCGGATGCTCGCGGCTGGCCCTCTGCACCTCGGCCTCGCCCTCGGGCCCCCGGCCGAGCAGCGCCTCGCCCGCGCCGCGGCGCACGAACCACGACGGATCGGCCAGCAACTCCCAGAGCGCCTTGGTCGCTGCCGCGCCGGGCAGATGGCCGACGGTGCGCGCCGCGTGCACGCGCACGAACTCGACGGGGTCGTGCAGCGCTGCCAGCGCATCCTCGCGCGCCTGGCCTGGGATGCGCCCCATCCGCGCCAGGGCCCGCAGCGCGGCCGCGCGCACTTCGGCGTCCTTGTCCTTGACGCACTCGGCGGCCACGTAGGCGAGGGGCAACAGGCCAAGCCGGCCGATGGCGTCCAGGCCCGCGCGGCGCACGCTCGGCGCGGACTGCTTGAGGCCAAACAGCTCGGCCAGGACTTCGGGCGCCGCGTCTTCCAGGAGCAAGAAAGACTCGCCGAGCACGCCCGGCGCCACCGGCCCGCTGCGCACCGCCGCCGCGAAGCTCGAGGCTGCGGCGCTCCGAGAGGGACCTTCGGGCATGGCCGCGAGCGTGTGCGAGGCCGCGCGCGCGGCCATGATGCGGACCACGTCCTCGCGCTCTTGCAAAAGCGGCAGGATATGCGGCAGCGCGGCCGGCAGCTTGGCGCGGGTCAGCGCCTCGAGCGCGTCTAGCTGCCGCGAGACGCTCCGCGAGGTCAGCCGCTTCAAGATGGCCACCTCGACGCCCGCGCTCTGGAGCAACGCCAGCGCCTTGTCGCCCTCTTCGCCGCGGAGGATCTCGCGCAGCGACAAGAGCGCTTCCTCGGCGGCGCGCGACAGCGGAGGCAGCGGGGCCGGCTCGCCGCTGAGCACGATGCGCGTCCAGCGCTCGGTCCACGCGCGCACCTCGTCGCTGACGCGCTGCTGCGACAGGTCGCTCGCGTGGTGGTAGCCGAGCGTGTACGTCGCCAGCACCACGAAGACGACGCCGGTGATCACGACCGCCCCGAGCAGCGCCGTGGCCAGGCCGCGCGACGAGAGCAGGTCCACCCGCTTCATCGCGAACGCCAGCGTCAAGGACCCGAGCGCGACCGCCTCGGCGACCAGCGCGGCCAGGACCACCAAGGCGTAGACCACGTCGCCGCGGCGCCACATCAGCGCACCAGGCGGGCCAGGCGGGCGACCACTTCGCGCGGGCTGAAGGGCTTGCGCACGAAGTCGTCGGCGCCCATCTCCAGCGCCTGGAGGACCGCCGCTTCCTGCTTCTGCCCCGAGAGGACGATGACCTTGACGGTGCTCTTCAACTCCTCGCGCAGGAAGCGCAGCACGTCGAAGCCGCGGCCGTCGGGCATGTTCAGGTCGAGGACGACAGCGTCGTGGCCGCCCGCCTGGATGGCCGACTTGCCCTGCGTCACGTTCGAGGCCACGGCCACTGTGTGACCGGCCGTCTCGAGGAACAGCTTGAGGACGTTGGTGACGGCGGGGTCGTCGTCGATGAGGAGGAAGCGGCTCACCGTTTCGTTTCCGCAAACGCCCGCTCGAGCCCTGAGGACCAGTACCTAGAAGGCGCGAGCAGGGAGGCGAACTCTCTGGATGGCGACGAGCAACGCGGCGATGCGAAGGTCATCGGCCCTCTGGTGACGGGAGACACTTGCGGAACCGCCCCTGGCTTCTCGTTTTCTACCTCATGGTTCGGGCTTGAGCCCATAGGCGGATTCGACCTGGGCGATGCCGGCGAGGATCTGGCGCTCGAGATCGGCCTTCTCCTCGTCGCTCGGCGTCAGGCGGATGGGTGGCCCGTCGCCGAGGGAGAAAGCATCCTCGGCGAGGTTGACCCCGTCGGCGATGAAGAGCTGCGCCCCGCCCTGCTCGAGGAGCCCATAGACCGGCCCGTAGCTCGACGCCAGGAGCTGCGGACCGGCGTGGCGCGCCGGCGGGTCACGGTCCAGCGCACAGAGCGGCGCGCCCCAGGGAAACTTCTCGACGACAGGGTGGCCCAGCAGGGCGAAGAGCGTCGGCGTCAGGTCGGCGCTGAAGGCGAGCGCGTTCGGATCGCAGCGCGCCCGCGCCCGCCAGGCGAGCGGCAGCCGCACCAGCATCGGCACTCGCACGATCTCCGGGTAGAGCGTGTACGCGTGTCCAAAGCGGCCCTCCTCGCCGAGCGAGTCGCCGTGATCGGCAGTGAGGATCACCACGCTGTCGTCGGCGAGGCCGCGGCGGTCGAGGTCGCGCAGGAAGTCGCCGAAGCACGCGTCCCATCTCTGGATGCGCGAGGCCACCGGCGCATGGAAGCCCGGATAGCTGGCGCCGGGCGGGACCTCGGGTCCCTCGCGGGCAATCCGCGAGACGTGCAGATCCTGTGATTGGGAATAGAAGAAGATCGGCCGATCGCGCCCGACCGCGCCCAGCTTGCTCCGCAGCTCCTCAAGCGTGCGGCAGAGCGAGTAGTCCTTGTTGGCGACGCGCGCGTCCAGCCGCACCAGATCGGGCAGGGGCGGGACCACCGCCTCGAGGATGGCATCGACGCTGACAAAGGGCACGAACTGCTCGGCGGTGAGGAGCTTGGCGAGCGAGTCCTGCGGCGCGAAGGGGGTCACGTACTGCTTGTGCGGCATCATCCCGCCGACCCAGATCGAGGGCTCGGACAGGCCGGTCGCGCCGTAGCGCGTGAAGGCGTTCTTGAAGACCACCGCGTCCTTGGCGAAGGCGGCGACGCCGGGCGCGAACGAGGCGGCGCGCGGCTCGTAGGGCGGCAGGTAGTCGCGGCGCAGGCTGTCGATGACGATGACAAAGACGTTCGGCTTGTGGCCTTCGGTGCGGGCGAGCCTGGCGCCGGTCAGCTCGACCTCGAACGGCCGGACGTCGCGCTCGGGCGGAAGGTTCGTGTGGCGGCCCAGCGTCTCGTAGAAGGAGGCGCGGCCGCTCGAGCGATCGGCTCCGCCTGCGCCCGCAGCGAAGACGCGCAGCGACGGATCCTTCGCGGTCGCGACACGGAGCGCATCGGGCAGGCCGGGTCTCGAGGAAAGCGCGCTCGCGGCGATGGCGAGGAGCGCTCCGAGCGCGCCGGGCGCGAGCAGCCAGCGAAACGCCGCGGGGGGCTCGGCGCCCGCACGCGCCCCGGTCAACAGCGCCGCCAGCGCCAAGACCCAGGCGGCGAGCACTGCCCCCTGCTGCAGGAGGAAGTTCCAGTCGAACGAAGTGGACACCCAGGCGAAGGTCGCGCAGGCCGCGAGCGGAGCGAGGACGCGCACGGGCTGCGGCCAGCCGCCGGGCAACGCCAGAGGCGCGAGGAGCAGCTCGGGGCCCGAGCGCGGCGCCGCGCTCGCGGACGCTTGGGCCGCCCGCAGCGCAAGGCCGGCCAGCGCGGCCGCGAGCACCAACGCCAGCAAGAGCGCGACCAGCGGCGCCGTGCTGGGCGGAAACGAGATGGCCAGGAGCGCGCGGCGCACCGACACGTCGAGCACCGCCGCGAGGCCCAGCGCGGACAACAAGAGCTGCGCACGCACCGAGCGGGCGGCGGTGGCGAGGAGGAGCGCCGAGGCGACAAGGCCTCCCGCCAGCAGCTCCAGAGTCAGCGAGTAGAGCAGCGCCGCCGAGGGTCGCTCGCCACGCGCCACGGCCAAGGCGGCGAAGAGCGCGAAGACGAGCGCGCCGGCCCAGACGGCCGAGCGCACCAGCCGCCGCGCGGGATCGGGCGGCGCGGGACGCTCCGCAAGCGAGGGGAGCGAAAGCCAGAGGTCGATGGCGGTGAGCCAGGCGATCGGCGCCAGCGCGGCGAGCGCGATGACGAGGCTCTTCTGCTCGCTCTGCAGGCCGGGCAACAGCGGCCAGCGCAAGAGCGGCGCGCCGGCCAGGAGCGCCGCCCCGGCGTAGGCGAGGGCCGCCGGTCGGCCACGGCAGGCGCGATCCCGCAGCGCGGGCCAGACGCTGGCGAGCGCGCACGCCTGCGCCGGCCAATAGAGAAAGGCGTGCCAGCGCGCGAAGGTCGTCAGCGGGCCGAAGAGCTCGAACTTGATCACCTGCGTGAAGGTGAACGGATCGTACGCAAGCAGCGCGTAGACCGCGGTCAAGAGCGCATAGGCCGCGAAGAGCGCGCGCGTGGCGGAGAGGAGCGGCCCGCTCATGGCGCGTCCTTGAGCTGCGCGAGCCGGCGGGTCGCGTCGGCGTCGCCGGGCCTGAGCTCCAGCGCGCGCCGGTAGCTCTGCCTGGCGCCGGCGCGATCGGCCAGCTCCTGCCGCGCCATGCCGAGCACGAGGTGGATGTCCGCATCGGTGTCGCGCACGCGCGCGGCCTTCTGCAATTCGTGCAGCGCGTCCTTGGCGCGGTCCAAGCGGAGCAGCGCGAGGCCTTCGACAAAGAGCGCGTCGGCGTTCTCCGGCGCGCGCGCGAGCACGTCCTTGGCGGCCTGCAGCGCGGGCCCCGGCCTGCCGCTGAGTAGCTCGACCCGCGCGAGCCCAAGCTGCAGATCTCCATTGCGCGGCACATCAGCGAGGCCGCGGCCGTACAGCTCGGCCGCATGCGGCAGCGCGCCCGACAGCTCGTAGGCGTGGCCAAGGAAATAGAGCGCGTCGGGGTCCTTGGGCGTCAGCGCGAGGCAGCGCTCGAAAGCCGCGATCGATTCCCCGCGCTTGCCCGCCTCTTCATAGGCAAGGCCGACACGGGGGCAGGCCTCCTCCGGCGTGGCCGACAGGCGCATGTACTCTTCGCGGTAGCGCGCCTCATCGGCAGGACGGCCGAGCCGCTGTGCCAGATCGCCGAGCCGCTGCACCAGGACCTGATTGCGAGGCTGGAGCCCGTGCAGGCGCTCGGTCGGCTCGACGGCGTCGGCGAAGCGGCCCGCGCGAAAGAGCTCGAGCGACTCGATGGCCAGCTCGCGCAGCTCGCGAGAGCGCGCTTCGGCCTGGGCGGCCTCGGCCTCGGCAGTCCAGGCCTGCGCGCGACCCAACGCCCAGCCGCACAGGAGCAGGCCCGCCGCCGGGATCGCTGCGCGCAACACATTCAAAAGCGATACCCGACGCCGGCGGCGAGCGAGTAGTCCCAGAGGTCCGAGGTGCCGGCTCTCGCCTGCCGCGCCGCGCTTGCACGGGCCGACGCGGTCCACGCGCCCGTGATCCAGAGGCTGGCCTCGAGCGCCAGCGTGTCCGACGAATCGAGGGCGATGTCGTTGCTGCTCAAGAGCTCCTCTTTCGAGAGTCCATGGGCATAGCGGATTCCAAAGTACGACTGCCCGTCGGGCAGGTACCGGCGCAGGTTCAGGTGCAGCGAGCCAGAGCTGGCGGGCAGCACGTAGTAGGCGCGGGCAAAGGCGAACCAGTTACCGAAATACTTACCGAAGCTGCCGGTCAGGATGTGGACGGGGCTATCGAAAAAGAGGCCCCGATAGCCGAGCGACGCCTCGAAGCCCGCGCCCAGGTTCTGGTAGAGATCCGCGGCCACGCGGGCGTGCGGATAGAGGATGGCCTGGGGCGAGAAGCCGACCGAGAGGAAGGCGTAGGTCCCCTCGCGGATCGCCGGATAGGACTCGAGCTCGAAGAGGTTGTCGTCCTCGCCGAAGCGGTGCGCGTGCGAGGCGCGGAAGATCACCGAGCCGAAGCCGAAGTGGCGCGAGAGCGAGGTGGACGCGTCCCACCAGACCGGGCGGTGGTCATTGAAGAAGTCGGTCGAGCCCGCCAGGTCCACCTGCCAGGTGCGCAGGTCGCCGAGCAGGGACTGGTGCAAGCCCAGCGCCGCCTCGTTGCCGGGGGCGAGCGAGAGGGCCTTCTCAACTTCGAGGCGCGCCTCCTCGAGCCTCTTGCTGTCGCGCAGCGCCCGCGCCCGCGCCACGCGCAGGTCGGCCGCGTTCGGCTCCTTCTCCAGCGCCAGCGCGGCCAGCTTCTCTGCGCGCTCGGGATGGCCCGACCAGAGCTCGACGTTGATGAGCGCGCGCAGCACGTCGCCGCGCGGGCCGTGGGCGAGCGCCTCGTCGAGCACCGCGCGCGCCTCGTCGTAGCGGTCGCGCCACGAGAGCATCCCGCCGAGGACGACGCGCGCGTCATCGTCTCCCGGGTGGACCGCAAGCTGCTGGCGCAGCGAGGCGATGGCCTCGTCTTGCTTGCCGTCCTTATAGAGGGCGCGCGCGCGGGTGTAGGGATCGTCATCGGCTGGCGCGGGCGCGGAAGCCAGGGCCGCGAGGGCCAGCGTGAAGGCGACGGCTGCGCGGGCGGAGGCGAGTCGCAAAAGTATGGTGAGGCTAGTTGGGGCGGCGCGCCGGGTCAACGCGTACAGTAGGCCCGATGGAGGCCAACCAACAGCCGCCGGACGCGATCCTGGCTGGGGAAGAACCGCCGCTGTTCAGGCGCGCCCGTCGCAGCTTCACCGCACCGCTGGCGGCCGGGCTGCTTTTGCTGACCTGCGCGCTCCTGCTCTGGCCCTGGCTGCGGTGGCGCGCGCGGCCTCCCTCGCGCTGGCGCGTGGCGATCGTGGACAAGACCGTGCCCCACGAAGACCGGCGCGAGCACGCCTCGCTCATCTGGGCCTTGAACCACGCCAAGGTTCCCGCGCCGGGAGGGGCCAAGGAGTGGCTCGCCGCGCGCGACTATCTCGGCTATCGCCCGGAGAAGCGGCAGGGCGAGGCGATCACGCCGCAAGCGCTGGCGGGCGCGGGCTTGATTTATATCGCGGATACTTACGGCGTCTATCGCGCAGACCTCGCCGGCAAGACGGTCGGCAAGACTGGTCTCGACTATAGCGAGCGCGTCTATGGCGGCCTGGAAGAGTCAGAGGTCGCCGCGCTCGAGGCGCATGTCCGCGGCGGCGGCGCGCTGGTGGCTGAGTTCAATACCTTCGCCTCGCCGACCGTCGGCGCCGCGCGCGCGCGGGCCGAGGCGCTGCTCGGGCTGCGGTGGTCTGGCTGGTCCGGCCGCTGGTTCGAGGACCTGGCCGACGAGGGCGATGTTCCCGCCTGGGCGCGCCGCTCCTGGAAGCGGCACCACGGCGAGGTCTGGGCGCACCAAGGGCCCGGATATCTCCTGGTGAACGAGGACTCGCGGGTCGAGGTGCTGCGCGAAGGGACCGAAGTGGCGCAAGGCGGCCTGCGCCTCGTGACCCCGGCGGCGCCCGACCCGCTCTTGCGCGACGTCGAGCGCGACCTCGCTTTTCGCTATTGGTTCGATGTGGTCGCGGCCAGCGAGGGCAGCGAAGAGTTGGCGCGCTACCAATGGAGCGCGCTGCCGGCCGGCCTCGAGGTCCTGCGCAAGGCGGGCTTGCCGGCGCGGTTCCCAGCCATCGTCCGCGCCTCGCGCGCGCCGCTGCGTCTCTACTTCGCCGGCGATTTCGCCGACAATCAACTCAACCGCGGACCCTATTGGCTGGCCGGCTGGCCGCGCGCCATTCGCGCCATCTCCGCCGACGATCGCGACCCCGGCGCCGCGAGCTTCTATTGGGGTTATTATCTCCCACTGCTTCGCACTCTATTTGCGTCGTCCCCGTAGCCGCTTCACCGCCCGAACACCACCCGCTCACTCGACAAGAGTCGCACCGTCGCCGCGAGGCAGAAGATCGCCGCCGCGAAGACCACCAGCGCGGCCGCGATGAACCAGCTTGCAGGCGCGTAGTCGCCCCGGAGCATCTCCGACATCAGCACCGTCTGGCCGAGCACGGGGACCGCCATCATCCAGAGCGCCGGCTTGCCTTGCTGGAACATCAAGAGCACGCCCGGGATCATCGGCACCAGGGCCAGCAGCGAGGCGTAGGTCTGGCCCTCTTTGAAGGTCCGGGCGAAGGTCGCGACCAGCATCTGCAGGCTGGCGGAAAAGAGCGTGACCGGCAGGATCGACAGGAGCATGCCGGCCACCTCGCGCGGGCCGATGTTCACGCGCAGGCCGAGGTCGGCGAGCGGCATCCGCGCGAGCACCGCCAGAAAGCCAAAGAGAGTGCAGAGCACGGCCACCCAGGTGACGAGCACGGTGGCCAGCCACTTGCCGACCACGACGTCGCGCGGGAGCACCGGGTTGATGAGCAGCGGCTCGAGCGACCCGCGCTCGCGCTCGCCCGCCGTGGAGTCGATGGCGAGGTGCATTCCGCCCATGAAGGCCGCCACCAGCAAGAAGAGCGGCACCATCCCGAGCACCTGCGCGGCGGTCTTTTGCGGCGTGGCCAGGTCCAGCTCCTCGAGCGCGATGGGCGCGGCGAGCTGGGGGCTCACGCCGCGCGCGAGCAGCCGCAAGGCGCCAAGCTCGGCGTTGTAGGCCTGGATGAGGCGCACGGTCTTGCGGATGCTGACGCCGGCGCGGGTCCGCGAGGCGTCGAGCACCAGGCGCAGCGGCGCGCCGCGGCCCGCGGCGAACTCCTTGGCGTAGTCCTCGCCGACCACCAGCGCGAGGTCGAGCTTGCCGTCGCGCACCTGCGTCTCGTAGTCGGCGGGCGCGATGGCGATCCGGGCGCCTTGGCGCTCGAGAAAACGCACCAGGCTCGGCGCGGCCTTGGCGTTCACCATCGGCACCTCCAGCTGCTTGTCGCTGCGCAGCGTCTTGGCCAGGAGGCCGAAGGTCGCCGCGAAGACCAGCGGGCCTAGCAGCGGCATGAGCAGCGCCGACAAGAGCGAGCGGCGGTCGCGCAGGTGGTCCCTGGCCTCCTTCTTCAGCACGATGAAGAACGGCGCGCTCATCTCACCAGCCCCGCTTCCGAGCCGATGATCTGCACGAAGGCGTCCTCCAGGCTCTCGTGGCCGGTGCGCGCGCGCAGCTCGTCAGGCGTGCCCTCGGCGGCGACGCGGCCCTTGGCGACCACGACGATGCGATCGCAGAGCGCGCTCACCTCCTGCATGACGTGGCTCGAGAAGAGCACGCAGCGCCCTTCGTCGCGCAGGCGCCGGATCAGCTCGCGCACGGCCCGCGTGCTCATGACGTCGAGGCCGTTGGTGGGCTCATCCAGGATGACGTTCTTCGGCTGGTGCACCAGCACGCGCGAGAGCGCCACTTTCACCCGCTCGCCCTGCGAGAAGCCGGCGGCGCGGCGGCCCTCGATGTCCCTCATGTCGAGCAGCTCGACCAGCTCGTCGATGCGCCGCTCGAGCTCGGCGCCCGCGAGGCCGTGCAGCTCGCCGAAGTAGCGCACGTGCTCGCGGGCCGTCAGGCGCGGATAGAGGCCGCGCGCGTCGGGCAACACGCCGATCGAGCGGCGCACCGCGAGCGCATCGGTGGTGGCGTCCTTGCCGTCCACCAGCGCCTGGCCGCGGTCGGGGGCGACGAGCGTGCTGATCACGCGCAGGGTGGTCGTCTTGCCTGCGCCGTTCGGCCCGAGCAGCCCCGTGACGACGCCGTCGGCCGCGACGAACGAGACGGCGTCCACGGCCACCACGGCGCCGAACGACTTGTGCAGCCCGCGCACCTCGATCATGGCGCTGGCCCGGCGAAGCCGAGGAAGAACGGCGGGCGCTGCACGGTGCGCAGGCACGAGGCGTCCAGCTCCTTGGCGCTGCCTTTGTCGAGGAAGCGCTGGACCAGGTCAGGCACGCAGCCGACCGCGGTGACGCCGTGCCCAACCCCCGCGGCCACGAGGTGCACGCCGTTCGGCAGGGTGCGCAGCGCCTCGTCCGCCCAGCTCGGCGGCGTCACCGGGTCGAGCTCGCCGGAGAGGAGCAGCGCGGGCGCCTCCGACCGCACGGCGTCGCGGTAGCCTCGGGGAACAGACCCGCGCGGCCAGGAGGCGCAGGACTGCAAGAGCTCGCGCGCCGACCAGGCGCCGATGAAGCTCTTGCCGGCCAGCTCGTCGATCTTTTCCTCGGCGACGAAGGGCACGTCTTCCGAGCAGACCACCGAGAGGAACATCCCGAGCGCGATGCCGTCCTGCACCGCGGTGAGCTGGTTGGCCTCGGCCACGAACGAGCGGAAGTCACCGCCCGCCGCGCGCTCGAGGGTGAGGGGCAAGAGCGCCGTCAGCTCGGCCGAGTAGAGCAGCCCGCGCAGGTTCTCGACCAAGCGGCGCTGCGTGATCTCGAGCTCGAGCGGCGCGCCCGTGAGCGGATCGTCCACGCGCACTCGCTCGGGATGCACGGCCAGGCGCGCGAGCAGCTCCTCGAAGCGCTGCTGCAAGCCGGGAAAGCGAGCCGCGCAGGCCTTGTCCGCCTCGCATTGGGCCAGCGTCAGGCGCAGCGAGCGCTCGGCGTCGCGCGCGAAGTAGAGCGGCAAGAGCAGGGTCAGCGGCGCGACGCCATCGAGCACCAGCGAGCGCACGCGATCGGGATGTTGCCGCGCGTAGACCAGCGCCGCCCGCGTGCCATACGAGCCGCCCCACAAGTTGATGCGCGCGTGCCCGAGCGCCTGGCGCACGTCGTCGAGATCGTCCATCGCCAGCGGGGTCGTGTAGAAGCGCGGGTCTGCGTCCAGGGTCCGCGCGCAGGCGGCGATCTTCTCCTGGTCGAACTTCTGCTCGAAGCGCTCCTTGAGCGCGGCGTCCTTGGCGACCAGCGCGCAGTCGAGCTTGCGCGAGGCCCCCGTTCCGCGCTGGTCCACGAAGACCAGGTCGCGCGTGCGCCGCAGCGGGGCGAGCGCGCGCAAGAGAGGCGCGAAGGCCTCGGTGGCCGCCTGTCCAGGTCCGCCGGCCAAGAGGAAGATCGGATCGGGCAGCGGGTCCGCCGAGAGCGCGGGCAGCACAGAGACCTTGAGGTCGATGGTCCGACCTTTGCGCGCGGCGCGGTCCTCGAACACCTGGAGGCTGCCGCACAGCGCCTCGCTGCCAAAGCCCTTCAAGCGGCAGTGCGCGAGCGCCAGGGTGCGCCCGCCCCGGGACTGCGCGTTCTTCTGGCAGCCCGCGAGCGCCGAGCACGCGAACAACGCCGCGAGGAGCAGCGTGCGTGGAGAGGGTGCCGAGGGCATGGCCGCGCATTCTGGCCCGCTCCGCGCGCGCGGCCAAGGAGCATTGCACTTTCCCCCGCCCCCTTGAGGTAGAAGTGTCGCGCTCGCCCAGGGGAGACCTCATGCAATCTCGATTGTTCGCGCTCGCGCTTGGACTGTTCGCACTGGTCGCGTCGGCTTGCGCGCCCAAGGACGCCCACGACCTCGGCCACAACCTCGTCGTGCACGGCGTGGTCACCGACGCCGGCAATGGCGCCCCGGTGGCGGGCGTCAAGGTCACCCTGCTCGGCACCGACAGCTTCCCGAGCGTCTCGACCGACGCCAACGGCTACTTCCGCTTCCTCAACGTGCTGCAAGAGCACAACCTGCTCGTCCAGTTCCAGAAGGACGGCTACGTCTTCCTCACGCGCACGGTGAACCCGTCGGTGCTCTCGGACGCGGGCTGCACCTTGGACGCCGGCGCCTGCTTCGGCGGCTTCGACCTCGACGGCTTCGACGCCAGCACCACGCTCGTGCAGTCGATTTCACTCTCGGTCTCAGGCTCGGTCCACGCGGGCCCTGACGCCGCGAAGCAGGCCTCGGTGATCCTCGCCGACACCAGCAGCGGGACCGCGGTGGTGGCCTACCAGACCAAGACGGGCGACGACGGGCACTTCACCTTCGCGGCCATCCGCCCCTCGAGCTACCAGCTCTGGGTGCTGCCCTACGACCGCGACGGCGACGGCATCAACGACTATCAATTCTTTTCGCAGACCCTTGGCTCGGTGCTCTCGGGCGCGACCAACCTCAGCAACGTCGTGGTCGAGCTGAGGGACGCGAGCGACGACCTCGAGGCCGCGAGCTTCGTCAACGTCAACTATCCGCTCACCGCGCCGCAGCTCCTGGCCGGCGTGACGGCGCTTTTGCAGACGCCCGGGCCCATCACCCTGCAGTTCGGCTCCGAGGTGGACCAGACCTTCGCCCAGTTCGAGCTGGTGCAGACCGAGGCGAACGGCCGCGCCAGCGCGCCGCTGGCCCTGACAGTGGCCTGGGTGAACAACGTGACGGTGACGCTGACGCCCGCCGCCGCCCTGGTTCCGACCTCGGCCGCCGGCACCACCTACCAGCTCCGCATCCGCGCCCTGCGCTTCAAGGACGGGCTGGTCTTCATCGCGCCCTCGCCGACCACCTTTGGCGCCATCAACTTCGCGGTGACCGCGCTGCCCACGGCGCTCGCGAGCCCGACGCCGGCGTTCTACCTTGGAGCCCAGGCCACGGCGACGCAGACCGCGACCAGGGCGGTGGTGGACGCGAGCACCATCTGGCTGCTCGACGCCAACGGCGACTTCGTCTTCGACACCGTCGCCGCCGCGAACTGGTCGCTCAACAATCCGCCGCAGCTCACCTGGCAGCATGTGCCGGGGGCCGCGCGCTACCACGTGTTCGCGCGCAACACGACCTCCGCCGGCAACGGCACCGGCCTCACCTTGCAGTGGCGCGAAGTGACGGTCGTCGCCGCGCCCGACCCGAACACCAACCCGACCATCGTCGCCGCCGCCAACCTCTTCACGCAGGGGCTCGGCTACGCCGGCTCGCCCTGGCTCTTTGGCAACGAGGTCGACCTCGCCGTCACCTCGGAGGACGTCAATGGCTTCCAGTCGCCCATCGACGGAACCAAGATCCTCGCCACCAAGGATTCGTTCGGCGGCTTGATCACGGGCGTCGCGGTGGACGTGAACACGACCTTCCCCTTCGCCTCCAACGTCGAGCGCGGCAGCTCGTTCGTGAAGAGCCTGCGCCTCGACTTCAGCGAGCCGATGAACGCCACCTCGCCGCTCGCGCTCACCTCGGGCAGCAGCAACTTGACCGTGGGCAAGCTCAACAACCTCGGGTGGAGCAACAGCACCACGCCGAGCGCGACGCCGCTCAACACCGGCACCAGCGCCTTCGCCAACGTTTCACTCTCGGTGAAAGGCGCCTGCACCGAGCTGCTCGCCGACCGCGCCCCCGGCGACGCGCTGCTGCCGGTGCGCGACTCGTCGCTCTTCGCGGCCGGCGCGACCAGCCGTGCGGTCCTCCTCAACCCTGGCGCGGGCGGCTTCCTCTTCGAGGTTTTGAATATCGCCAGCGTGCAGCCGGCGGTGATCACGCTCGGCGCGCCCATCGCTGCCGCCGCGCCGGCCGCGCGCTCGGGCTCGCTCCTCTGCGCGCTGCAGGCGCCCGCCACGCTGGCCAAGGCGGTCACCATCAGCACCAGCGCGACGGTGGTGGTGGACGACGCCTCGAGCTTCTTCCCCGGCGAGCCGGTGCTGGTCTACGAGCCGCAGGCCGGCGGCGCTGGACAGGTCTTCGACCAGCGCCTGGTGAACGGCGTGGACACCACCACCAACACCCTGGTGCTGAGCGCCGCGCTCACGGCCGGCCACACGGCGGCGACGGTGGTGCTGGCGATGAACGTGCTCGGCGGCGAAGTGGCGCTGCGCAATCCGCAGGCGCTCGCGCTCACGCAAGACGTGGCCGGCGCCGCGGGCATCGACCTGCCGCTGGCGGGGACCGCGAGCGTGCTGGTCGGCGACACCGTCTTGATCGACGCCGACGGCGACATGAAGACCACGACCGACCAGGTGCAGGCGAAGGTCAAGGCCGTGAAGATGGCGGGCGCGGCGCCGGCCATCACCGTCGATCTGCCGACCAGCCTCACCCTGCTCCACGGCCGGGCGCGCGTCATCGCCCTCGGCGATTCGCTCAACGTCGCCGGCGTGCACGACACCTCGTCGGCGACCAGCAAGCTCGACACGCACCGCGATCAGTTCACCGCCGACGGCACCCTCATCTACTGAGTGGAGGACGCGATGATGAAGACGTTGCTCCGCTCGCTCTGTGCCGCCGCGCTCCTGCTCGGTTCGTCGGTCGCGCGCGCCGAGGACCCTCCAGCCGACGGCGATTCGCCCCACACCGTGCGGGTTCCCTGGAGGAAGAAGCCCGCGCAAGGGACGCCCGATCTTCCCCCGCTGCCGAAGGCGCCGGAGCCGGCCACCAAGGTCGTGGACGAGAAGGCCGCTGCCGAGAAGGCCGCTGCCGACAAGGCCGCCGCCGAGGCCTGGGCCGCGCAAGCGCTGGCCGAGGAGGAGCGCGCCGCCGCCGCCGAGAAGGCGAAAAAGCAGAAGCGCGAAGAGGCCGATCGCGCTGCAGCCGCGGCGATGCCGGCCGCGCCCACGGCGGTCGCGAGCACGCCCGAGCCTGCAGCCCCAGCCATGCCGCAGCCGGTGGCGCATCCGATCGACAACCCGGCGTTCGTGACCACCTCGGCCGCGCCGGCGCCCGCGCCGTTCAACGCCGCGCAAGCAGCGTGGCACTCGGCCCTCTTGCCGGGCTGGGGACAGATCAAGACCGACCGGCCCTATCGCGGCTACGCCTTCGCGGGCGCGGCGGGCATCTCGCTGATCTCGGCGGTGGTGCTGACCGCGCGCGCCTCGCAAGCGAACAACATCTACCAATCGGCGCCGCCCACCGTGCGGCTGGAGGCCTACAACCAGGCTCGCTCGTACGCCAACGCGCGCAACGCGCTCTGGGCGACCACGGCGATCATCTGGGGGCTCAACGTGGCCGAGGCGTACTTTCTCTACGGCACGCGGGACAGGTAGCGTCTAGCCTTCGCGGTTCATCTTGAATCCCGCTCGTCACGCCGTGCGCGGCGCGCCTGAGCTGCGCCAGTTGGCGATCCTGGCGCGAAGCAGCTCGGCCATCTCGCGCACGCGGACGGGCTTCGCCTCGGCGGGATTTTCGCACGCGGTGTCGGCGAAGCGGCCGAAGGCCTCGGTGAGCACGGCGGCGCTGGCGGCGTTGGCCACCGCGGCGACCCCGGGGATGTACGAGACGGCCAGGTTCAGCCCCGCCCGCGCGAAGAGGCCGTTCACGGCGGTGCGCATCAGCGGGCGCCACGGGACGGCGCCGAAGGCGAGGCCGTGGGCGCGGCCGATGCGCAGCGCGAGGCCGCCGTAGACCGGGAAGAGCACCAGCTCGTCGAGCAGCGGGATGGGCGAGAGGATGGCGCCGATGACCGCCGAGCCGATGGCCGTGCGATGGACGGATCTGGTCACTTCGGGAGTCATGGCGCGGCATCCTCGCTGTCGGGCGCCCGCCGGAGCAAGGGCGCCATGGCCGCGAGCGCGGCCACCACGGTGGAACCATTGTTGATGAGCGCGGCGATGTTCGGCCCGATCAGCCCCAGCGCGCCGAGGCCGATGGCGACCGCGTTGGGGGCGATGATGAGCCCGAGGCCCCGCTTGACGTTTCTCACCGCCTCCTCGCCCACCTCGAAGGCCAGCGGCAGGCGGCGCAGGCCGCCCTCGAGCAGCACCACGTCGGCAGTCTCCAGCGCCACGTCGGTCCCGCCGTGCAGCGAGATGCCGACGTCGGCCAGCGCCAGCGCGGGCGCGTCGTTGATGCCATCGCCGACCATGGCGACGACCTTGCCTTCGGCCTTCAAGCGGCGCACGTGCTCGGCCTTCTCTTCGGGCAAGAGCTCGCCGAACGCCTCATCGACGCCGAGCGCCCGCGCCGCGCGCTCGACCGCGGGCCGCGCGTCGCCCGAGAGGAGGATCACACGGCGCCGCCCGCCCGCCTGCAGCGCGCGCACGATGCCGGGGCTCTCGGCGCGCGGCTGGTCCGCATAGCCGATGACGCCGACCAGCTTGCCCCCCTCGGCGACGAGCAGCGTGCTGGTGTGCTGCTCCTCGTGCCGGCGGAGCTGATCCTCGGCGGCGCTCAAGTCGACGCCAAGCTCGCGCATCCAGCGCAGGCTGCCCACGTGGAGCTCTCTGCCCGCGACGCGCGCGCGCATGCCCCTGCCGACGACTGCCTGGGCGCTGCCCACCTCGGCGTCGACGACGGTGAGGCCCGTCTGCAGCGCCTCGTGGAGCACCGCCTTGGCGAGCGGGTGCGAGGCCTGCGCCTCGACCGCGGCGGCGAGCGCGAGGACATCTTGGGCGCCTCGTCCATCGACCGCCTGCACGCTGGTGACGCGCGGGTGCCCCTCGGTGAGCGTGCCCGTCTTGTCGAAGACGACGACGTCGGTCTTCGCCAGCCGCTCGAGGTACTGCGCGCCCTTGACCAGCACCCCCGAGCGCGCCGCCCGGGTGACGCCGGCCAGGGCAGAGGTCGGCAGCGCGATGCGCACGCCGGTGCCGAAGTCGGTGATGAGCACGCTGGTGAGCCGGTCGATCTGGCCCGAGAGCAGAAGCGCGAGGCCCGCGACGCCGAAGGTGGGCAGGACCAGCCGGTCGGTGACCTTCTCGACGTCCTTCTGCAGCGTCATCGGCTTCTGGCCGGCGCCCTCGAGGATCTTGACGATCTTCGCCGCCGTCGTGCCTTCGCCGGTGCGCTCCACGAGCACCACGATCTCGCCCTCGACCACCACCGTCGCGGCCAGCACGCGCTCGCCGGGCACGCGCTCGCGCGGCTCGGATTCGCCGGTCAGCGCTTTCTCGTCCACCATGGCGGCGCCCGAGATGACGACCCCGTCGGCGGGCACGCGGCGGCCCATCGACACCACCAGCTTGTCGCCGATCTTCACCCGGCGTGGATCGATCTTCACGATCCGCTCGCCTTCGCCGTGCGCCTCGAGGCGGAAGGCGTCGCTGGCATCGAGCTTGACGAGCTTTCCGATCTCGATGCGGGCGCGGTCGGCCGTGGTCTGCTGGAGGAGGTCGCCGAGCGCGAGCAGCCAGGTGATGAACGCCGCCGTGGCGGGCTGGCCGCGGGCCACCGAGACGCCGATGGCCGCCAGGTCGAGCAGATCGACGCTCGCGCGCTTTTCTTGCAGCCCGTGCAGCGCGCGCTTCATCGCCGGCAGCGACGAGACGAGAACGCCCAAGGCGCTGACCGGCAGCGGCAGCCAGTTGCCGAGCGAGACCGCGAGCGACGCCGTGCTCACCGCGGCGACCGTCCAGTGCGCGCCTTGGGGCGTGGGCTCGGCCGCGGGCCAGCTTCCGCGATCGCTCGTTTCCACCAGCAGAACCAGCGCCTCGGGCGTGAGCGCGGTCTCATCGAAGACGACGATGACGGTGCGCGCCGCCAGCGAGGCGCTCGCGCGGAGGACGCCCGGCTGGGCCGCGAGCCATCCAGAGAGGCGGACCACCTCCTCGTCGCCGACGCCGAACGCGCGCAGTCGGACGCGGCCCGGCAGCGCGTGGGCCACCTCGACATAGAATGGCGCGGGCAGCTCGCGCGCGGCGAAGAGGTGGTCCTCGAGGCTGCGGGTGAACGAGCCGTTTGCCTCTTGGTGGACCTTGACCTCGAGCGCGCCGCTGCGCCTCGCGGTCACCTCCAGCACCTCGTGCCGCGTGCGCAGCCAGCCGACCAGCTCGCGGTGCGCCGCCGAGCGCGGAGGCACGCCGACGATTCGCAGGCAGTCGGTCCGCACCTGCTCGATGCCGATGGTGCCCAAGCAGCCCTACCTCGCCGAGCGCTCGCGCAGCGCGGACAGGTCGGCGCGAGCGGCCTTGTCCATCGCGTCGCCGTTCAAATCGCGGAAGGTCGAATACGAGTACCAGAGCAGCGTCTCCCAGCGGGGCAAGAGGGGCCGGCGCAAGAACGAGAAGAGCGCCGCGCCCGCCAGCGCCGCGGGCACCAGCGTCTTTAGATCAGTGCGCTCGCCCGTGAGCGCGCGCGCGACCTCGTCGAGAACGCGCGCCGACAGCGCCACGGCGTTGGCCGGCTCGCGCGGATTGTTCGGCGGCGTGGCCTCGTCGGTGACGCCATCGAGCCCGGCCGCTTGGGCCGCGCGCGAGCAGAGCGCGTCGGGCTCGACCGCGCCGGGCGTGTACTCGATGAGGAGGCTGCCGGTGAACTCGCTGTAGTCGACGCGGGAGACGCCCGGCATGCCCGTGAGCGCGGACTTCGCAGCGGCGGCGGCCGCGCTCTCTGGCCCGCGCAGCACGTCGGCGCGGACGCGCAGCCGGCCAGGATGGTGGTGCACGAGCCGCAAGGGCTCGGCGATGCGCAGAGGGGCCATGCGGGCGCTGCGCTAGGCGACCGCTTTGGGGGCCGGCCGCTGGGCGCGCTCTTTTGCCGTGCGCGCCGACTCGTAGCGCTGGCGGGCCTCGGCCACCAGGTCCTCGACGAACTCCTTCTCGACGGCGACGAAGCGGCGCGCGCGCTCGGCGACCTCGAATCCGGTCTGCATTGCGCTCACCGACAGGCCGCGCAAAGAGCCGAAGGCGCTCCGCATGACCCAGCCCGTGGCCACCCCCGCGAGATATGCGATCACGACCGGCATTGCCCACCTTCCGTTCATGGCTTCTGAAGCGAGTGCTAAGCTTGCGTCGCGGCGCTTGCGCGTCACGTCCGCGTCATTGGAGAGTAACATGCCAGAAGCGGTTGCAAACGGCCCCGCCGCGAATGTCACCAATGGTGTTGCCGCGGGGACAGCGGCGCCGCCGAGCGCTCCGCCCGAGCCGCCGCCCGCACCCACCGCGGCCGAGCCTGAGCCCGAGGACGACGGCGCCCCTGGACCCGACAGCGCGCTCCTCGAGCACCTCTTCCACGCCATGGACAAGGACTCACGCCGCCAGCTGCACAAGTCCTGGTTCAATGGACTCGTCGAGGCCTACCTGCGCCACAGGAACCACCAAAAGGCGCCGCTGAAAGTCGAGGCCGGCACCGAGGGCGACCGCGCGCTGAAGCTCATCCGCGAGGCGTGCATCAAGGCGGCCCTGACGGGCGCCGCGTCCGGGATGCTCTCGACCAGCGCCACCGTCGTCACCGCCGAGACCGCGGGCTGGGCCGGCTTTCTCGCCATCCCGGCGGCGGCCATCGGCATCGGCGGCGAGATGTTCTACCGCTCCGTCGTCCAGCTGGAGATGACCTGCGATCTGGGCGAGCTCTTCGGCGTGCCCTTCGATCCGGACGACTCGGGCGAGCTCTGGCGCGTCTATGCGCTCGCGTTCAACACCCACGACCACGACGACGAGGACCCGGGCAACGAGCTGGTCCACAAGGTGGCCGAGGCCGAGGGCGAGCAGGTGGGCGAGAAGATCGGCGGCAAGCTGATGGGCGAGAGCCTGCTGAAGAACGTGGTGCCGTTCATCGGCATCGGACTCTCGGCCGTCCAGAACTGGCGCTCGACCAAGAAGCTCGGCGACACCGTGCGCCGCTACGTGCGCTACCAGCGGGCGCTGCGCGACGCCCTCGAGCGCGACGAGCGCTCCTGCCACGACCACCTGGAGACGCTCATCGAGGGCCTCTGGTTCGTCTTCACCGCCGACGGCCACCTCGCCGAGGAAGAGGCCGCCACCCTGGCCCACCTCTACGATGGGTTCGACGCGGAGAAGAAGGCCTCGCTCAAGCTGCGCTTCATCGCCGACGAGGCGCCCTTCCTGGCGCGCTGCGCCGAGCTGCCCAAGACGGTGCGGGAGCCGTTCCTGCACGCCCTGGAAGTCGCCGCCGCGGTGGACAAGGAGTTCACGCTGCCCGAGCAGAAGCTGCTCGAGCGGGTGGCGCACGCGCTCGGCATGCGCTTCTCGCCAGCAAAGGTCCACAAGCTGATGGCCGAGTTCGAGGAGAAGGGCGTCCTCTCGCACGCGCACCACGCGGTCAGCCCGCATCCGGGCGCGCCGGGGCAGCACGTGCCGGCATGAAGCAGGCGCTCTTGGCCCTGGCGGCGCTGGCCGGATGCGCCTCCGCGCCGAAGCCTCCGCCCGGGCCGCCCGCCGAGCTGACCACCCGCGAGCTGCGCGCGGGCAACGTCGAGGTCTCGCTCTTTGCCGAGGTGCGCTCGGGCCAGGGCTTCGGCAAGCCGCTGGTCGCGCTGCCCGGCGGCCCGGGGCTGTCGCACCAGTATCTCGAGCCGCTCTTGCGCCTGGCGACGCCCGCGCGCGCGGTGGTGCTGCTCGACCTGCGCGGCACCGGCGCCTCGAGCACGCCCACGGCCAAAAGCTGGCCGCGCGCCGCCTACGTCCGCGACATTGAGGTGCTCCGGGCCGCGCTGGGCGTGGAGCAGATGCACCTGCTCGGCCACTCGTGGGGGGGCCGGATCGCCATCGCCTACGCCGCCGCCTACCCCAAGCACGTCGCCTCGCTCTCGCTGGTCGGCAGCGTGCCGCCGCTCGAGATCGCCACCAAGCGGATGATTGAAGAGTCGGGCCCGCGGGTGCGAAAGCTCATCGCCGAGGGGTTGATCCCCGCCGAGCCCCCCGGGGTCGGCGCGAACGGCGACTGCCTGCCGCTGATGCTGGCCTTCGCGCCGATGTGGCATGCGAACCCGCGCCGGAAGACGAACCTCGGCGCCACCACCTGCCGCAACGTCTTCGCGCAGATCCAGAAGGGCGCGGTCAACACCGATCAGGGCGAGGACCTGGCCTCGCTGCGCTCGCGCACGCTGGTGCTGCAGGGCGAGGCCGACCCCATCGGCCTCAACGCGGTCCAGGTCCTGGCCGGCGCGCTCACCGGCGCCCCGCACGAGCTGGTCACCATCCCCGACTGCGGTCACCTCCCCTGGGACGAGTGCCCCGCGCCCTTCTTCGCCGCGCTCGAGAGGTTCCTCGATGCGCCGCCGCCGGGGCCGACGCCCGACGTCCCGTTCACGCCCCTCATTCCCAGCCGCTAGGGCGGCTCTTGTTTCTGCCTCCGCCCCACGCGCTTTTCGCGACGGCGGCAAGGCGTGGTAGATGGCCGAAATGGCCCTCCTGCTCCGCCACGACTGGACCGTCCCCGAGGTCCGCGCGATCCACGACCTGCCCCTCTTCGAGCTCGTCTACCGCGCGCAGACCATGCACCGCGAGACGTTCAGCGAACAGAAAGTGCAGCTCTGCTCGCTCTTGTCGGTGAAGACCGGAGGCTGCCCCGAGGACTGCGCCTACTGCCCCCAGGCCGCGCGCTACCAGACGGGCGTTCCGGCCGAGAAGCTGATGGAGACGGGCGAGGTGCTCGACGCCGCCAGGCAGGCCAAGGCCGCCGGCGCCACCCGCTTCTGCATGGGCGCCGCCTGGCGCGAGGTGCGCGAGGGCCCCCAGTTCGACCGCGTGCTCGCGATGGTGCGCGGCGTCCGCGAGCTTGGCCTGGAGGCGTGCTGCACCTTGGGCATGCTCAGCGAAGGGCAGGCGCAGAGGCTGAAAGAGGCCGGCCTCTCCGCGTACAACCACAACCTCGACACCAGCCCCGAGGCCTACGGGTCGATCATCACCACCCGCGACTTCGCCGACCGCCTGCAGACCTTGCAGAACGTCCGCAGCGCCGGCATCACCGTCTGCTCGGGCGGCATCATCGGCATGGGCGAGTCCATCGACGACCGCTGCGGCCTCCTGGTCACGCTCGCCCGCCAGGATCCTCATCCAGAATCGGTGCCCATCAACGCGCTCGTGGCCATCAAGGGCACGCCGCTCGGCGACCGTCCGCCGGTGCAGCCAATCGAGATGGTGCGGATGATCGCGACCGCTCGCTTGTTGATGCCCCACGCGATGGTGCGCTTGTCGGCCGGCCGGATGCAGATGAGCCAGGAAGCGCAATTGCTCTGCATGATGGCGGGCGCGAACTCAATCTTCTTCGGCGAGAAGCTCTTGACGACGGGCAACCCTGAGTATCGGGAAGATATGGCGCTGTTTGAGTCTGCGGGAATCAAGCCGCTGGCGCCGCACGAGCACGCCAGCTAAGCGGCGAGTACATTGGCTTGAGTATCATTGATTGATTTATTGGAGGCTCCCGCCTCCAGCTTACGGAAGGGTCTTGCTTGGCCGAGCAAGCGCGGCCATTGCAATCACCGCGCAGGCCACGTCAAAAGCGATGACGCTCTTTCCCGTCGCCCACGGTTGGGTCCAGAGCTCGACGAAGAACGAGCGATAGAGAAGATATAGGTCGATCGCGATGCCGCTGATAGGAAGGATTGCATGCAGCGCGAAGCCCTTGAGTGATTGAGTTGCTTGAGTCCGATAGAGCAGGACGTTGGCCAGATTGACGAAGACAAAGGTAATCATCGCAAAGAAGGTCGAGGTCGTGCCCCACCAGAGATAGGCCGGATAAGGACCTATCAAGGCGCCGGCCAGGAGCGCGCCCGCGAGGCCCGCGGCGAAGATGACGTGCATCGCGTTCCACGGCACCTGCGCGCCGGGCTGAAGCTTGCCGAAGGTCGCCGGCGCGAGGCCGTCCCTGCCCATGGCAAAGAGCACGCGGCTCGCGCCAACCGCGGTGGCGATGGCGATGCCGAGCGCGGCCGTCAGGCCGGTGAGCGTGACCAGCGCGCCGCCCCGGCCCCAGAAGGCGCGGGCGATGTCGGAGATGGGCAGGCCGCCGCTGGTCGCGAGCGCGCGCAGCTGGCCGGCGGGCAGCGCATACGTCAGGCACCAGGTGCCGGCGATGATGAAGGCGCCGAAGAGGAAGAGGCAGAGCAGCGTCGCCTGCGGCACCAGCTTGCGCGGCATCTTTGCTTCTTCCGAGAGCGTCGAGACCACATCGAACCCGCAGTAGGAAAGCATGGCGAAGACCATCGCCTGCGAGAGGCCCGAGAGGCCGCTCGGCGAGGCGGCCAGCGTAAAGCCCTGCGCGGTGAGAGCGCCCGGGCGCGACGGGTTCCACCAGATCGCGGTCGCGCAGAGCGCTGCCACCACCGCTGTTTCTACCAGCAAGAAGGCGAGCGCGCCGTTCGTGGACGGCGTGATGCCGCGATAGGCGATGGCGGCCGGCACCGCGCAGCAGACGACGGCGCCGATGGCGTAGGCGAGGGTGCCAGAGGGCAGGCCGGCCGAGCTGAGCAGGTCGCGGAAGAAGAGGCCGAACGTCACCGGCTGGAGGATGAAGTTGGTCAGGTAGTAGAGGAAGGCCATCCAGCCGACCCAGCGCGCCGCGCGCGGCGAGAGCGCCAGCGCCGTCCAGGTGGCAGCGCTGCCCGACGCCGGGTAGTCGCGGGCGACGAGCGCGTAGCTCGCCGCGGTGGGCAGCGTGGCGAAGAGGCCGAGCACGAAGGCGAGCGGCGCCGCGTTCCCGGCGGTGCCATAAGCCGCGCCAAAGTTTGCATAGAGCGTCATCGCCGGCGAGAGCATGACGGTGCCGAGCGTGGCCGCGCCCACAAGCCCGACGACACCGGTGCGCAGCTTGACGCGATCTTCGGTAACGATTTGCAAACGTGCCCCGGCGTGGCAGAACGGGCGTCATGCAAGGCAGCGGGCCCGTCGAGGTGGTGGTCGCGGGACACTATTGCCACGACACGCTCGTCGGCAAGGACGGCGTGCACCGCGTCCTGGGCGGCTCGGCTGCGTACGGCTCGGCGGTCCTGCGCGCCGCCGGCGTCCGCTTCTCGGTGGCCGCAAAAGTGGGCCCCGATTTCCTCTACCATTCGCAAGTCTTCGCAAAACCGGCCGTTGTCGAATCGGCGCGGACCACCAGCTTCATCGACGACTACACGCGGGGCGAGCGGGCCTCCACCTGCGAGGTGGTCTGCGAGCCCATCTGGCCGCGCGACCTGGCCCTGCCGGCAGAGGTCGCGATCGCCTGCGCCATCGCCGGCGAGGTGCCGCAGGAGACCCTGCTGCGGCTGCGCGAGCTCTCGCGAATCCTGCTGGCCGACGTGCAGGGGCTGATCCGCGCCATCGGCCCCGAGGGCCAGATCACGCACCGCCGCCTGGAAGAGACGCCGTTTGCGGGCGTGATCGAGAACATTGATTACCTGAAGGTCAGCGCGGAGGAGGCGCGCGCGCTCGACCTGCCGGCGCTGTCGCGGCGCACGCGGGTCATCGTCACCGAGGGGAGCTCTGGCTGCACCTTGTACGACGGCTCCGCGCCGCCGCTGCACGTGCCGGCCTTCGCCGCCGAGGAGCGCGACAGCACCGGCGCCGGCGATTGCTTCCTGGCGGGCTTCGCGGTGGGCCTGCTGCGCGGGCTGCCGCTGCCGCGCGCCCTCCGGCTGGGCAACTATTGCGGGGCGCGGGCCGTGTCGGTGGTCGGCATTCCGCGGCTCGATGCCGGATCGCTGGCGGAGCAGCTTCGATAAGTTTCGGTTATCGATCGATCGCGACCACCGCGGCTTCGTCCAGCGCCGCCGCGGGCGGGGCGATGCCGAGCAGCCGCGCCAGCGTCGGCGCCACCTGCGTGGTCCGCAGAGTCGCGCCGCGCAGGGCCGGCCGCAGCTCGAACCCCGGCGCCGAGATCAGGAGCGGCACCAGCGCCGCCTCGTTCCAGTGGGCGCGGTGCTCCATCGCGTCGCCCTCCGGGGGAAAGTTCCAGCCAGGCCGCGCCTCGAAGAGGACGTCGCCGCTGCGGCCGGGGGCGAAGGAGTGGCGGAAGGGGCTCACCGCGGGCTCGGCCAGGACCTGCGCGGCAGTGAGCGCGCGCGCGATGCCGGGCTCGCGCTCGAGCGCCTCGGCGGCCGCGGCGGCGAGCGACTCCAGAGCCACGCCCGGCACGCGGCGCAGACCAAGCCACGGATCGTCGAGAAAGGTGACGAACCCGTCCGGGGGCGGGTGAGCGAATTTTGTCGAAAGCGCCTGCTCGAGCCGCGCGCGCAGCGCTGGAGCGGCGAGCGCTCCGCCTGGCAGGCGCAAGGCCCGCGCGTGCTGGCCGAGCGGCGGCGCGCCGTGGTCGGAGGAGAGGACGAAAGAGACCCGCTCGCCGAGCCGCCCGCGCAGGTGGGCAAAGAAGCGCGACAGCTCGTCGTGCATGACGAGCAGGTTGTCGATCTTCTCCACCGACTGCGCACCGAAGGCGTGGCCCGAATAGTCGGCGGCGGACAAACTGATCAGGAGCAGGTCGGCCTCGCCGCGCGCGCCGAGCGAGAGACCTTCGGCCGCGGCCCGCGCTGCGCCGAGCAGGATCTCGGTCCCGGCGGGCGACGCGCGCAGCGCTTTGTAGTAGCGCGGACTCAGATCGCCCTGCCCCACCGCGTGCGGAAAGCGCGGCCCGATGCCGTTGGAAGGGACTGCGCCTGGCGCCTCGGCGACTCCGTAGCGCGAGAGCCGCTGAAGCGGCCGGGACGGACTCCACTCCCAGTGAAGCCACTTCGACAGAGGCAGCGCCTGGCGCTCCAACTGCACCCAGGGCGGCGGCGCGTCCGCGTAGCAAGAGGTCGAGGTGAGCTGGCCCTGGTCCGGGTCCCAGTAGAGCGCGAGGTCCGCCGACTGGCCGGCGAGCAGGAGCGCGGCGCGGTCCTTGCCGGCGATGGCCACCACCCGCGCCCGCCCGAGCGACGCGAGCTTGAGCTCGTCGCCGACCGTTGGCACCAGGAGCGCCGCCGCCGAGCGGCCACCGGCGCGCTTCCCCCACTCCGGACAGCGCGCATCGTCCACTGCAGCGCGCGGCGCGCCGTCCTCGAGGAGCGAGTTGCCGACGATCCCGTGCACCTCGGGCCAGGCGCCCGTCGAGAGCGTCGCGTGTCCGGCCGCCGTCTCGGTGTTCAGCGTCTCGTAGCGGGCCGGCAGCGGCGCGCCCAGGCCCGCGAAGCCCGCATCGCCCAGCTCCGGCGCGAGCAGCAGGAGCTCCGCGTACCGGAGCTGATCGATCACCACCAGGACGACCAGCCTGCCCGCGCCGGGCTCGGCTGCGGGCGGAGTCCTTGCGTGCGCGCAAGCGATCGACACCGCGGCGCCGCACAGGAGTAGGCAAAAAAGGCGAGAGCGGACCTTCATCCGCGGCGTCGTATCACGCCGAGCGCTCAGCGCACGGCCTCGGCTGCCGCGGCGGGATCCGAGGGCAGGTACTGCTCGACCCAACGATGCCGGTCCTGACCGCGGCGGATGAGCAGCACCGAGCAGTTGGTCGGATTGGGCTCGTCCTCGAACCACTCGACCGAGTGATTGAGCCAGGCCATGCGCAGCGCGCGCTGGGTGACGCCGTGCAGGAAGATGACGTGGTGGCGGTAGCGCGAGCGCTGGATCTTGCCGATGAGCAGGGACGAGCGCTGCACGACGTCGGCCCGGCTCTCGCCGTTCGGATAGCGGAAATAGAAGCGGCCCGCCTTGTCGATCATGCGCGCGCGCTTGGCCAGGCGCTCCGGGTCCCGCTCGCGGATCTGCTCCTCGGAGAGGCCGTCCCAGTCGCCGAACTCCTGCTCGCGCAAGAGAAACGACTCGCGTCGCAAGACCGCGCCGCCCGCGGTCCCGAAAGCGCGGCCCAGCACCAGCTCGCGCGTCTGCTTGCAGCGCAGATAGGTCGACGACCAGGCGCAGATTGCGCGCGGGTCCAGCGAGAGCGCGGCCAGCACGGCGCCGGCGGCAGTGGCCGAGGCGTCCGAGTCAGGCTGTGCCAGCGGAATCGCGTGGTCGGGCACGCGCAGGTAGATGGTCGGGTCGTCATTGGCCGTCGAGCGAGCGTGGCGGATGAGCAGCACTGAGTGGAGTTCGTTGTTCACGCCCGCATGCTAGTGCACCGCCCGCGAGATAGCGTCACCTGCGAGCGCCGATGGCCGGCGTCGGTGCGCTCGAGGATCGCCGCGAACCCCTCGCCCGTCGCGACCGCCTCGACCGAGACGCGACCCGCCTCGCCCGCAGTCACCTCGACGTCGCCGACGAGCGAATCGACGGTGATGCGCGGGCGGCTCACCACCTCGACCGAGCGGGTGTCCACCCCCAGCACCGCCAGCCCACAAACAAACAGGCAGGCCTGCATGTTTCTTCCCCCGCGATCCGCCCCACCAGAAACAATCAGTCCGGACTGTTTGTATCTTGCGCCTTCACTTCTGGCCTTCACTTCTGATCAAAGCGCAGGTCCCCCGAGAACGCGTCGCTCTCGATCACGCCTTCGCCGCTGCCAAACACAGCCTCGGTCAGGCCTCCGGCCCACTTGCGTCGCCGCGACTCGCGCTTGACGGACAGATCGAGCCCGCCGCGCTCGAGCTTGCCGCTGTGGCTGGCGAAGCTGACCGCGAACGAGCTGCCGCGGGCGACCTTCAGCTTCACGTCGCCGGAGATGGTCTCGGTGGAGAGCCTGCATCCCTTGCCGCAGACCCCGGCCCAATCGAGGCTGCCCGAGGTGGAGCCGAAGGTGAGCTGGGGCGCGCCGCCGCTCGAGGTGACGGTGGAGTTGCCCGAGACGGTCTGGACGCGGACGGCGCCGCTCGCCGCCTCGACCCGCACGTCGCCCGAGACGCTCTGCACATCGGCCGAGGCGCAGCCCGCGACGCTGACGTCGCCCGACAGCGAGCGGACGCGCACGTCTCCCCCGACGCCCTTGACGACGAGGTCCCCCGCCATCGACTGCAGATCGACGTGGCTCCCGGGCGGCAGCTCGACGCGCAGCTTGCCGCGCCGCAGGCTCGGGCGCCCGTCGAACTGCGCCTCGACGCGGTCGCCGTGCGACGCGAGCGTGACCCCGGTCTTGCGCACGCCTGTGAGCGTGAGCTGCACCTCGCCCGCCTTGCCCGCCACGAGCTCGATGCTGGCCGCGTGGCTCCGCACCGTGAAGGTGATCTTTCCCTGCACGGCGATCCGGGCCGAGCTGCCGGCGACCTCGGGCCCCGCCGGCTCGCCGTCCTCCTTCGACCGCAGCTCGCGGCGCAGGCGACCTTCCTCGCGCAGCCGCTGCAGCTCCTGGCGCGCCCTCTCCAGCTCGCGGCGCTCCTCCTGCAAGGACTCGCGGTCACCGGCGTCGTCGCCGCGATCGTCTTCGTCCCCGCCGCCGCGCTCCCGCGCCGAGAGCGAGGCCAGCGGCCCGAGGTCCTTCTGCAGCCGCTCCTCCAGGCCGCGCAGGCGCTCGGCGATCCTGGGGCCGATCCGGCTCAGCTCCCGCGCGGTCGCCCCATCGGGCAGATCCAGCTCGCCCAGGTCGAGCTCGAAGTCGAAGTCGAAGTCGGGATCACGCCGCCGCTCTTGCCGGCCCGGCTCCCCGCTCGCGTGCCAGGAAGCGGCCAGGGTCAACACACTTACGATCAGGGCTGCTTGTAACTTCATGGTGCTGCCTCCTCGAGATCGACTGCTCGCTGCAGCGAGCGGACCAGCGCCGCGTAGCCGCCCAGGACGCGCAGGCGCGCTTGCACGTCGTCGGCCGCGACCGCGCCCTTGTTGCCAAGGGAGGCGCGGGCCAGCGTCATCGTCCCGGCCCAGCGGCTCGCCGCTTCCGGATCGCGGCCCGCCTTCCTCTCCACCTCGGCGCCGAGCACGGAGAACGCCCTGCGGTAGTCGCGCTCGGCGACGTCGAGCGCCGCGACCACCTCGGGCTCGATCGCGGCGTCGTCGACTTCGCCCAGGGCGTCGCTTCCGGCCGCGCGCGCGGCCTCGCGCGAAGGGCGCACGCCCGGACGCAGCGGGCCGAGCACGACCGCGAGACCTGCCGCCGCGCAAACCGCCGCCGCAGCGCCGAGCCAGGCGCGGCTTCTCCTTCGCGCAGGCTGCAGCGCGACGACCTTGGCGGACTCGACGCGCGCTTGCACGCCCTCCCAGATCGCCGGCGGGAGCGGCGTCGCCAACGACCCGGCGCGACGCCGGACCAGCGCCACCTCGGCCCGCAGCCAGGCCAGCTCGTGGGCGCACCCGGCGCAGCTGCGCGCGTGCTCTTCTACTGACGCGCGCGATTCGCCGAGCGCCAGGGCCTCGAGCTCCTCCAGCTCAGGATGGAGATCGCTCATGGCCGCGCCTCCAGGTACCCGGACAGCTCGGCGCGCAGCTGCAGCCGCGCGCGGTGGATCTCGTTCTTCACCTTCTGCAGGGTCCAGCCCATTGCCTCGGCGATCTCTCCATAGGGCAGGCCATGATCGAGGCGGAGCAGCAGGGCCGCGCGCCGATCGGCCTCGAGCGTGGCGAGCGCGCCGTCGAGCACGCCTTCGGCCTCGCGCGAGAGCAGCGCGGCCTCGGGGGTCGGAGCCCGATCGACCCTCACGGCCGCGTCGCCTTCGCTCTCAGCGGCGAGCGACGGCCGCTCGCGCCGGGCGCTGCGCAGGTGCTCGAGCGACACCATCCGCGCGATGCCGAGCAGCCAGCCGAGGAGCTTCTCGCCATCTCGCAGCGAGCCGAGCCTCGCATGCGCGCGCACGAACGTCTCCTGGGTTCCCTCGTCGGCGCGCGAGGCGTCCCGAAAGACGTCGGCGAGGAAGCGGCGCACCGCCGGAGCATGTGACTCGAAGATCACGCGAAACGCCTCCGCATCGCCCGCACGGGCGCGCGCCACCACCGGGACTTCTGCGAGGTCGCGCGCGGGCATGCTCGACACGGCAGGAGGTGGCGCGGCGCTGGGATTGGTTTCAGGCACGCCTGCCTTCCTCCTCGACGAACAACAAACAGGACGGACTGTTTGTATCGGCGAGCGAGCGGTGGCCTGCTCGCGCCGGCGCCGGGTTTTGATGCGCCCGTGGGGGTTGCAGAAATTGGGGGCAAAGACCCAGTTTTGCCTCACACGCTGTTCAACCACTTTTCTGGGGGACTCCGATGCTGAAGAAGATTGCCACCGTTGCGGCCCTGGCCGCCTGCTGCTTTGCTGCCCCTGCTTTCGCCGAGAACGCTGCCATGGCTCCGGAGCGGAAGCTCGACTTGACCTTGCAAGCGCCCACCAGCGATCGCGGGTTCCAGGACGTGATCGGCGTTGACACCGGCCGCCCGGCTGCCGCGGTCATCCTCACCGACGCGCTCTACGGCGGCCTCGCGGGCGCCGCCATCGGCGCCGGCGTTGCGCTCATCAACGGCAACAACTACGGCCGCGACATCGGCATCGGCGCCGGCATCGGCATCGTCGCCGGCGGCATCATCGGAGCGGTCAGCGTGGCGGGCAGCCCCGGCTACCGCGACACCACCCGCGGCTTCAGCGAAGGGACCCCGGCGATGACCGGGCCGACCGTCGCCTACGGCAACCATTTCTAGGTTGCGGCAGCGGGGCGGACGCCGGCCTCGGCAGCCGGCGTCCGCTTCGTCTTTTCAGGGCGCGATCGTTCCGCTCCGGCTCGCGGCCAGCGCCCGCTCGGACAGGACCTTCACGCCGACGATCATCATCGCGAACCGCTCGTCCTTGGTGAGGCCCTGCTTGAAGCGCGCGTAGATCTGCTGCGCCACCACGGCGGTCTTGAAGAGCGCGAAGCAGTAATAGAAGAGCAGGTCGCGCACGCCGCGGCCCGAGCGAGCGGCGTAGCGGAGGGCGACCTCCCGGCGGGTCAGGCTGCCTGGGATCATCGTGGGGCCGAAGGCCACCAGCTTGAGCTCGTCCGAGTCGCCCTCCTCGACCCAGTAGCCGAGCATGGTGCCGAGATCCATCAGCGGGTCGCCGAGCGTCGACATCTCCCAGTCGAGCACGCCCACCACGCGCGAGGGCTCGTCCGCGTCGAGGACGACATTGTCGTGCTTGAAGTCGTTGTGCAGCAGCGTCGCGCTGCCCGCATCCGGGATCCGCTCGGCGAGCCAGGCGGCCATCTGCTCGACCGCCGGAATGTCGTCGGTCCGGGCGTCCGAGTAGCGGCGCGTCCAGCCCTCGACCTGCCGCCGCACGTACCCGTCGGGCTTGCCCAGATCGCCGAGGCCTGCCGCCGCGAAGTCGATCGCGTGCAGCTCGGCGAGCGCATCCACTAGCGCTTCGCAGATCGCCCGCACGGTTTGCGCGGAGAGCTCGACGCCTTTCGGCAGCGAGGTGCCGCGCAGGATCAGTCCGCGCCTTCGCTCCATCAGATAGAACGGCGCGCCGATCAGGCTGGCGTCGTCGCAGTAGGCGACCGGGCGCGGCGCCTTGGGCCAGACGGCCGACAGCTTCGAGAGCACGCGAAACTCGCGGCCCATGTCGTGGGCGCTCTTGACCTTGCTTCCGCGCGGCGGCCGCCGCAGGACCAGCTCGCGATCCTTGCCCCGCACCAGGTACGTCAGGTTCGAGTGCCCCTTGGGAAACTGCTCGACGGTGAGCGGGCCCTCCATCGGCACGGGCGGCTCGGCGCCGCGCAAGAAGTCGGCGATCACGCCCGGGTCGATCTCCTCGCCCTCCCGCGCCTGCTGCGGCTCGTCGGCGCGGCCGATCACTTCGTCTCCAGGCCGAAGCGCTTGAGGATCCGGCGCGCGAGCGAAGACTTGTGCACCTCGTCGGCACCGTCGTAGATGCGCGCCGCCCTCTCGTGGCGGAAGAAAAAGGCGAGCGGCGTGTCATCGGTGACGCCGAGCGCGCCGTGCGCCTGCACCGCCCGATCGACGACCTTCTGCAGCACGTTGGCGACGAAGAACTTGATCACCGAGATCTCGTCGCGCGCCTCGTAGTGGCCGACCGTCTCCATCTTCCAGGCGGCGTGCAGCACCAGGAGCCGCGCGGCGTCGATCTCGGCGCGGCTGTCGGCGACCCACTCCTGCGCCATCTGCCGCGTCCCGAGCGGCTTTCCGGGCGAGAGCTCGCGCGTGGCGAGGCGCTGGCACATCAAGGAAAATGACCGCTCACAGATGCCGATCCAGCGCATGCAGTGGTGGATCCGGCCGGGCCCCAGGCGCTCCTGTGCGATGGCAAAACCAAGCCCCGGAGGACCGAGGAGGTTCGACGCCGGCACCGTGCAGCCCTGGTAGCGGATCTCGGCGTGGCTTGGCCACCCGTCGCCCGCGTGGCCCATGACGGGGATGTTGCGCACCAGCTGAAAGCCCGGCGTTTCAGTGGGCACGATGATCTGGCTGGCGCGCAGGTGGGGCGCCGCAGACGGGTCGGTGACCGCCATGACGATGGCGAAGGCGGCTCCATCGGCGGACGAGGTGAACCACTTGTGGCCGTCGATGATAAAAGTATCACCCGCGCGGACAGCGGTCGTGCCGAGCCAGGTGGGGTTTGACCCCGGCCGGTCCGGCTCGGTCATGGAGAAGCAGCTGCGGAGCTCGCCGCGCACCAGGGGCAGGAGCCACTTCTCCTTCTGCTCGTCGGTGCCGTGCAAGAGCAGCACTTCCATGTTGCCCGCGTCCGGCGCCTGGCAGTTGAAGGCGTAGTGGCCAAGCGGGCTCTTGCCGAGCTCCTCGCCGACCCGCGCCAGCTCGGTGAGCGACAGGCCTGCGCCCCCGATTTCACGCGGCATGTGCGGCGCGAAGAGGCCGGTCTCGCGCGCCTTGTCGCGCAGCGCTTTCAGCTCGGGCTGGAGCGAGGCCCAGGTGGCGCCGGCGCGGAGGAACTTCTGCTCCAGCGGCAGCACCTCGCGCTCGACCAGGCTGCGGGCGGTGGAGACGAGCTGCTCGGTGCGGGGGGAGAGCGAGAAGTCCATGCGTTCACCGGTAGGTGATGAGCGCGCCGTCCTCGAGGTGCGGCGTGCCGTTGAAGCTCGAGAGAGTGAAGCGGCTTCGAGAGAAGAGAAACTCGGTCACCGATGAGTTGCGCACGCGCCACATCAGATCCGCGGCGGCGGGCGCGTCGAGTCGCAGCGCGAGCTGGAGGGCCGCGGTGATGGTGCCGGCGCTGGTGAAGCCCGCGACGCGCAGGCCGCTTGGGGCCTCGGCCCGCATCGCCTGCAGGCCGCGCGCGACGCGATCGGAGAAATCGCTCCAGCGCTGGAAGCCTTCGGCTTGCACGGCGCCCGCGATCCAGAGCTGGAAGACCCGGGCCAGCCGCTGCTCGAAGCGGCGGGAGGGAGGCTGCCGCTGCGCCAAGGAAGAGAAGTCGGAGATCAGCTCGGCGAGGTCCGGGTCCTGCTCGACCAGCGCGGGCAAGGCGGACGCGACGAGCCCGTCGATCTGCAGCTCGTCGAGCTCGGGCAGCTCGTTCAGCTCCGGCAGGGAGTGGCCCGCCGCGCGCAACGCCAGCGCGGCGATCTCGGCAGTGCGGCGCTGGCGCTGGCGGGGTCCATGGAAGAGACGGTCGAAGGTGACGCCGAGCCGCGCCCAGTGCTCACCGAGCAGCTGCGCCTGCCGCTCACCGAGCTGCGACAGCTTGTCGTAGTCCGCCTCCAGGAACGACGCCTGGCCGTGGCGGACGAGAACGAGGACTCCCACGGGGGCCGAAGGTATCACGTCAAGTCGCGGTACCGGCCGGCAGCGGCCAGAGGTCCGCCGCGGCAGTCGGCGCCACCCGCTTCTAGCGCTGCTCGTCGTTCCAGGGTGCGGGAGCCAAGAGCCGCGGCGGACCTCTGGCCGCTGCCGGCCTGTGCGGGATTGGCGTCGTCTCTTCTTGAGGATCAAGAAGCCATCGATGATGCAAGTTACAAACAGGATGGACTGAATGTTTGTTGGCGGGCTCGTGCAGAGTCGGCCAGCGATGCTTAGTTGCATCAGATGGAAATTCGTCGGCGCGCCGCTGCTCTACTTCCGCTGGTTCTTCTCGCCCTGCCGCTAGGGTGCTCGCTGGCGAGGCAAGTGGTGGCCTCGGGGTTCCAGAGGCCGACGCTGACCTTCAAGGATGCGCGGCTCACCGAGATCTCGCTCGCCGACGCCACCTTCAATCTCACCTTCATCGTCGACAATCCGAACGACGAGGCGATCTCGCTCGCCCAGACCGACTACCTCCTGCAGATCGAAGGCAGGCAGGTGGTGGCCGGAGCGCCGCCGGCGGGGATCAAGATCGCCCCGCGCAGCAGCAGCGAGGTCGTGCTGCCGGCGAACGTGCGGTTCGTCGAGCTGGCCGCTTCGCTGGCCGCGCTCTTCAGCCAGCACTCGGTCGCTTACCAGGCGTCGGGGCACGTCGGCGTGGACACGCCCATCGGCGTCGCGACCCTTCCCTTCTCTCACGAAGGACGCCTCGATCTGCCGCAGATCCCGAGCATCGCCGTGGGCTCGCCTCGGCTGACGAACATCTCGCTGACCTCGGCCACCTTGGAGGTCCCGCTGACCTTGACCAACGCCAACGCCTACGCGCTGCCACTCGGGGTGCTCGCGGGCGCCCTCCGGATCGCCGGCGCGGACGTCGGCGCGGTGCAGACGGCGGAGATCGGGATGCTCGCCGCCAACGGGGCGCTGACGGTGGTGCTGCCGGTGCAGATCCGCTTCGCGGAGGCCTTCGCCGCGGCGGAGGCGCTGAGGTCCGGCACCGCGCACGTGAGCCTGAGCGGAGAGCTGCGCTCCAAGAGCGCCGCCCTTCCCATCCAGATCGAGCGCGACGTCGCGCTGATCAAGGGAGCCGGCTCGGGCGGGTGACAAACAAACAGTCAGTCCTGTTTGTTTCCGCCCCCTCACGCAGCGCACGGATCGCTCTGTTAGTTTCCCGGGCATGCATGCCATCCGCGTCCACCAGCCCGGCGGCCCCGACTCGATGCAGCTCGAAGAGCTGCAAACACCCGCGCCCGGCGCGGGCCAGGCGCTCGTGCGCATCGAAGCCTGCGGGGTGAACTTCATCGACATCTACCAGCGCAGCGGCGTCTACAAGCTGCCGCTGCCGCTCCCGCTCGGGATGGAAGGCGCCGGGGTCGTCGAGCAGGTCGGCGAGGGCGTCGCCTCGCTGCGCGCCGGCGACCGGGTGGCGTGGGCAAATCTGCCTGGCTCGTACGCGACCCACGCCGTGCTCAACGCCGAGCGGCTGGTGCCGGTTCCGGCGGGCGTCACCGGCAAGACCGCGGCGGCGCTGATGCTGCAGGGCATGACCGCGCACTACCTGCTGCGGAGCACCTATCCACTCAAGGCCGGCGAGACGTGCTTGTTTCACGCTGCGGCGGGAGGCGTCGGGCTGCTCTTCTGCCAGCTCGCGACCCGCCTGGGCGCGCGCGTGATCGGCACCGCCTCGGGCGACAAGGGCAAGCTCGCCCGGCAGGCCGGCGCCTTCGAGGTCATCGACTACACCAAGGCCGACTTCGAGTCCGAGGTGAAGCGCATCACCTCCGGCAAGGGCGTGCCCGTCGTCTACGATTCGGTCGGCAAGGAGACCTTCGCCAAGAGCCTCAAGTGCCTGCAGCCGCGCGGCATGATGGTGCTCTTCGGGCAGTCGAGCGGCCCGGTCGATCCGATCGATCCGCAGCTCCTGGCCTCCGGCGGATCGCTCTACCTGACCCGCCCGACCCTAGGGAGCTACGTGCAGACCCGCGCGGAGCTGCTCGAGCGCAGCGGCGAGCTGATGGCGGCTGCCCTGCGCGGCGAGCTCGACGTGCGCATCGGCGCCGAGTTTCCGCTGCGGGACGCGGCAAAGGCGCACGAGGCGCTGGCCGGGCGCAAGACCACCGGCAAGGTGCTGCTCATCCCCTGATCGCGGCCGCCGGCAGGAAACAAACAGGACGGACTGTTTGTATTTTCTGCGCGTGCGCCAGCGCGGCCGCTCAGTTACCCTGCGCCCCTTTTCCGGAAGGACGCAGAATGCCGACGCAGCGCCACCCAGACCGCTTCATCCACCGCCACATCGGCCCCGACGGAAAGCAGATCGAGGCCATGCTGCGCGTGCTCGAGGTGGGCACGCTCGACGAGCTGATCGATCGGACGGTGCCGGCGGACATCCGGCTGCCGCGCCTGCTCGATCTGCCGGGGGGAAGATCCGAGCACGGCCTGCTGCAAGATGTCGCGGCGATGGCCGCCAAGAACCAGGTGTTCCGGTCCATGATCGGACAGGGCTACTCGGACTGCGTCACTCCGCCCGTGATCCTGCGCAACGTCCTCGAGAACCCGGGCTGGTACACTCAGTATACTCCGTACCAGCCCGAGATCGCGCAGGGGCGGCTCGAGGCGCTGCTCAACTACCAGACGATGGTGATCGACCTGACCGGGCTGCCCGTCGCCAACGCCTCGCTGCTCGACGAAGGAACCGCTGCGGCCGAGGCGATGACGCTGATCAGGAACGTCTCGACCAGCGAGGCGAAGGCGTTCTTCGTGGCCGCTGATTGCCACCCGCAGACCATCGAGGTGGTGAAGACGCGCGCGGCGCCGCTCGGGATTGAAGTGCTGGTCGGCGACCCCGCGAGCTTTGATTTCGGCACGAAGATCTTTGGTGCGCTGCTGCAGTATCCCGCGACCGACGGCGCCGTGCGCGACCTGCGGCCCTTCATCGAGCAGACCCACGCGCACGGCGCGCTCGCGGTGGTGGCGGCCGATCTGCTCGCGCTGACCTTGCTCTTGCCGCCAGGCGAGCTGGGGGCGGATGTGGCGGTGGGCTCGTCGCAGCGCTTTGGCGTTCCGATGGGCTTTGGCGGCCCGCACGCGGCGTACTTCGCTTGCAAGCAGGAGCACGTTCGGCACCTGCCGGGGCGCATCATCGGCGTCTCGGTGGACGCGCAGGGAAGGCGCGCGCTGCGCATGGCGCTGCAGACACGCGAGCAGCACATCCGGCGCGAGAAGGCCACCTCGAACATCTGCACGGCGCAGGCGCTGCTCGCCATCACCGCCTCGATGTACGCCGTCTATCACGGGCCCGCCGGGCTCAAGGCCATCGCCCTGCACGTGCACGGCCTGGCCGCCCTCTTCGCGCGCGGCCTCTCGCGCTTGGGCATCAAGGTGACTCACGCGGGCTTCTTCGACACCGTGCGCGTCGACGCCGAGGCCGCGCAGATCGAGCAATGGATGGCCGCGGCTGCCGCCCGCTCGATGAACCTGCGCCGCCTCTCGGACCGCTCGCTCTGCGTCGCGCTCGACGAGACCACCAGCCGCGAAGAGGTCTCGGCGCTGCTCACGGTCTTCGCCGGCGGCGCCCCGCCCTTCAAGCTCGAGGAGCTGATCAAGGACCCCGCGCTGCCCGCGGGGCTTGCGCGCAAGAGCAAGTACCTGACTCACCCGGTCTTCAATACCCACCATAGTGAAACCGAGATGCTGCGCTATCTCAAGCTGCTCGAGTCGCGCGACCTGAGCCTGACCCGCTCGATGATTCCGCTCGGCAGCTGCACCATGAAGCTGAACGCCACCGCGGAGATGATTCCGGTCACCTGGCCGCAGCTCGGCCGCATCCACCCGTTTGCGCCGGCAACCCAGACCGAAGGGTATCACCAGCTCTTTGGCGAGCTCGAGGCGATGCTGCGCGAGATCACCGGCTTCGACGGCGTCTCGCTGCAACCCAATGCCGGCGCGCAGGGCGAATATGCCGGACTATTGGTCATTCGCGCCTATCACCAGTCGCGCCAGGAAGCGCATCGCAACGTCTGCTTGATTCCCCAGTCGGCGCACGGGACCAATCCGGCCTCGGCGGCGATGGTTGATTATCGCATCGTGGTGGTGAAGACGGACGAGCACGGCAACGTCGATCTGGCCGATCTGGAGGCCAAGGCGCGCGCGCACAAGGACGATCTCGCGGCGCTGATGATCACCTATCCTTCAACTCATGGCGTCTTTGAAGAAGACATCCGCCGCATCTGCTCGGTGGTGCACGAGAACGGCGGGCAGGTCTATCTCGATGGCGCAAACCTGAATGCCCAGGTGGGGCTCTGCCGGCCGGGCGACTTCGGCGCCGACGTCTGCCACATCAATCTCCACAAGACGTTCTGCATCCCGCACGGCGGCGGCGGGCCGGGAATGGGCCCCATCTGCGTCGCGCGCCACCTGAAGCCTTTCTTGCCCGGTCACCCCGTGGTCAAGGTGGGCGGCGAGCAGGCGATCGGACCCGTCTCGGCGGCGCCTTGGGGCAGCGCCAGCATCCTGGTCATCTCCTGGGCCTATATCCGCTTGATGGGCGCCGAGGGGCTGGCGATGGCAACCAAGGTGGCGATACTCAACGCCAACTATATCGCGCGGCGACTCAATGACTCATTCCCCGTCCTCTACCGGGGCAAGCGCGGGTTCGTGGCGCACGAGTGCATCGTCGATCTGCGCAAGGTGAAGCGCGACGCGGGCGTCGAGGTCGAAGACGTGGCCAAGCGGTTGATGGACTATGGCTTCCACGCGCCCACCACGTCATTCCCCGTCATCGGCACGCTGATGATCGAGCCCACCGAGAGCGAGGGGCTGCGCGAGATCGACCGCTTCGTGGATGCCATGATCGCCATCCGCGGCGAGATCCGCGAGATCGAAGAAGGCAAGCAGCCGCGAGAAGGAAACGTACTCAAGGGCGCGCCCCACACCGCCGACGTGGTCACGGCCGACGCGTGGGACAAGCCATACTCAAGGCAGCGCGCCGCGTTTCCTGTTCCTTTGCTCGCGAGCACCAAGTTCTGGCCCGCGGTCGGACGACTCAACAACGTCCAAGGCGATCGAAACTTGATCTGCTCGTGCCCGCCATTGGAGAGCTACGAATAGGAACAGCGGATTGCTCAGCGAGCCCGGAAGCCAGGATGCCTCTTGTCCTCCTGGCTTCCTATTGAACCCTCTTTGCTTCCGTTGACTCAAGCTGCGCGTCGCCCGCTTTCCGGCCGCGCTTGAGCCAGCGACTGAAGAGCCAGGGAACGACGAACGCGATCAGGACCGAGAGGACCACCGCGGCGTCGATGTAGCGGACCTTGCCGACGAGCGCGCCTGATTGGCCGAATTTGTAGCCCAGGTAGACGACGAGGCCGACCTCGGCCAGCGCCACCGATGAGTTGATGAGCAAGAAGCGGGTGGGAAGATATCCGGAGGCGCCGACGGCGAGATAGACGGGCCCGCGCAGCGCCACCAGGAAGCGGCCGAGCAAGATGGCGCGCCAGCCCTGGCGGGCGACGAAGGCCTCGGCCCAGCGGCGCTGCTCGGGCTTGACGATGCGGGTTCCCAGGCGGGTGCCGAGGAGGCGCTGCAGGAAGAGCTTGCCGAGATAGAACGTGCAGGCGTCGCCGAGGACGATGGCGAGCCAGCCCGCGAGGAACGCGCCGAGCAGCGTGACCTGACCCTGGTGCGCGAGGTAGCCGGCGCCGAGCAGCGCCATCTCCTCGGGCAGGGGGACGATCAGCGTCGAGAGGACCACGCCGAAGATGGCCAGGTAGAGGTGCAGGTCGCCTCCGGTCGGCTCCTACAATGGCGATGGTCGGCCCGCGAGGGAAGCGAGAACAGGGGCGAGCGTATGCTAGCGCGCATGCGGATCAACTATTCTTGGCTTGCGCTCTTGGCCTCGTTCGCGGGCGCGGCGCAGGCGGCCGACTTTGCTTGGGTCGTCCTGGGCCCCGGCGGCCGCGCGATCGCGCGCACCGCCATCGAAGAGGTGGGGCCCGCGGTGCGCTGCCCCGCGGCCCTGGCCGACGGCGCTCCGCTCGAGCTGAAAGCGCGCTTCCGCGGCGGCCCTGGATTTCCCGTGACCATCTGCGAAGCGGCGCTGCCCAAAGGCGCCAGGTCGGCTTCCATCGCGGGTCGCGCGCTGCCCGTGCCTCGCGCGGCGCCGGCGCGGATCGTCGCGTTCGGCGACTCGGGCTGCCGCGTGAAGAAGGGCGAGGTGCAGAACTGCGAGAACGTGCCGGGCACAGACCCGCTCGATCGCTGGCCGCTGCGCGCCTTGGCCGAGGGCGCGGCCGCGAGAAAGCCCGATCTGGTCGTGCACCTCGGCGACCTCATCTACCGAAAAGCGCCCTGCCCGAAAGTGGACGGCGATCGCGCAGACCCGCGCTGCGCGGGCACCAGCGCGTTCGGCACCACCTGGGCCACCTTGAAGGCCGAGCTGCTCGAGCCCGCCGCCGCGCTCTTGGCCGCCGCGCCCTGGGTGATGGTGCGCGGCAACCACGAGAGCTGCAGCCCCGAGAAGGAGAAGGCATCGCAAGGGGGCGTCGGCTTCTTCTTGCTCTTCGATCCGCGGCCGCTGGAGGAGCTGGTGGGAAAGCCCGAGCCCCTGCAAGAGCACCTGCGCTACCTCGCGAGCGGGGGCGCTGCCGACGCGGACCATCCGCCCACCTGCGCCGAGACCACGCCTGCGTACGTGGTGCCGGCCGGGCCCGACCTCGACCTCTGGGTGCTCGATTCGAACGCCCCGAGCGACGGCAAGGACGGGCCCGCCAAGACGCCGGCGCTGGTGGCGCACTTTGCCAAGCAGCTCCGCGCGCTGGCCGAGGCGAGCGCCGCGCGCGGTGCCACGCATGCCTGGCTCCTGACGCACCGGCCGCTCTACGCGCGCTTCGCGGGGAGCCGATCGGCCCTGCCCGCGGATCGAAGCTCGGCGCGGCCGGTCGAGCTGAACGCGATCTTGCAAGCGGCCTTCGAGGAGGCCGGCCGGCCAGCGCTCGTGGACCTGGTGCTGGCGGGGCACATGCACATCTTCCAGGCGATCTCTTTTCCTGACGGCGCGCGTCCGCCGACGCTGGTGGCCGGAGGCGGCGGCACGATGCTTGATCGCTATCTCGCCGAGGTGCCCGCGCTCAGGGACCCAGCGAGGCTCCCGTACGCGGTGGCCGGCGCGGGCGAGCAGAAGGTGACGGGAATGACGGCGCAGGCCTTTGGCTTCGTCTGGCTCGAGCGGGGCGAAGGCGGCTTCACGCGCGCCGAGCTGCGGGGGGTCGATGGGGTGCCGATCATCTCGTGCACGCTGCGCGCGGGCGAGGGCCGGCGCGGCGCCGACTGCGCCGGAGCGCGCTGACCTACTTTGCCGGCGGCTCGAGCTCGCGCAGCTTGCGCCGCGCCTCGTCCACGGCCGGGTAGAGCGCCGCCTCGGTCTCGCTCCAAAGCGTCGTCGCCGCCCGATAGTGGCCCGCGGCCTTCTCGCGCAGGCCGAGCTTCTCCGCGGCCCGCGCGGCGCACAGCTCGGAAGGCGCGAAGTAGATGACCTCGAGGCGGCTATAGAAGGAGCGCAGATCGCAGAGCGCGGCGGCCTCGGCGTGCTGGCCGAGCCCGGCCAAGAGCTCGGCGCGGAAGAGCGGGTCGAGGAGCCGCGAGTGGCGGCTGGCGATCTGGTATGGCACGATCAACTTCATTCGGGCCAAAGTTGCCAAGGCCTCCCTCGGGCGTCCGGCGCGCGCAAGGAGCCTCGCCCGCAGCGAGAGCGCGGAATCCGAGCCGATCGAGCCGGCCTCCTCCAGCTTCTCGAGCGCGGCGGCCGCTCGCTCCACCGCCGCGGTGTCGCCCAGGCGCAAAGAGAGCAGCCCTTCGAGGCGCAGGCGCTCCTCGTCAGGCAGGTGCGGGCCCTTGAAGGCGCGCACCGCGGCGAGGTCCCGCTCGAGCTCCACGCGAGTGGCCGGCACGTGGTCGATGACGTTGATGGAGAGCGCCTCGGCGGCGAAGGCCCCCTCGGGGTTCTCTGCGGCCGCCTGCTCCAGGAGCGCGCGCGCCGCGTGCGGCCGGCCATGCGCCAGCTCGAGCAGCGCGGACTCTTCGAGCCCCTCGGCGCGGACCTCTTTCACCGGGTGCTGCGCGAAGCTCTTGGCGAGCCGCCCCGCGTCCGCGAGGGCTCCGTCGCCCTGCCACTCGGCGCGGATGAGCGTCCGGTACAGGTCCTGCCGCGTCGCCGATTCGCGCCGCAGCTCATCGAGCAGCCACGCGCGCGAGCCCTCGTCGCCCTGCGCCCACGCCCGCGTCCACTGCATCGGCAGCTTGGTGCCGGGCTCGGCGTCGCTGAGCGCGAGGTAGCGATCGACCAGCGCCAGCACCAGCTGCTTCTGCCCCTGGAGCTGCGCGAGGTCGATGGTGTGGATCAGCGCGCCGCCGTGGAGCGGGTCGAGGATGAGCGTCCTGCCGAGCGGCTCGGCGGCGAGGGAGGCGGGCTTGCCGACCAGCGGGCTGAAGTGGAAGAGCAATTCGCCGAGCTGGTACCAGGCCTCGACCTCTTCCGGGTGGGTGGCGACGATGCTCCGATATTGCTTCTCGGCGTCGATGGAGCGGCCTTCGCGGAAGGCGACGTACGCCTCCATCAGCGACCGGTCGCGCGCCGAGAGGCGGTCCTTGTGCTCGAGCGCGCGGCGCAGCGAGGCGTCGGCGAGCGCGGGGTCCCGAATGCTCGCGGCCACCGCCAGGCGGTACTGCGCGAGCGCGAACTCCGGGTCGAGCGCGGTCGCGCGCTGGAAGGCCGTGAGGGCGTTCTTGAAGCTCCCTTTGCGCAGCGTCGATTCGCCCTCGAGATAGGCCTCGAGCGCCTCCGGCGAGCGGGTCATGCGCTGCGCGAGGCGGGCGAGCCGTCCGCTCGGCCCTTCGGCCTCGACGCTGCCGGGGAGCAGCTTCTTGCGCAGCTGGAGGGTGAGGTCGTCCACCAGGCGGAAGAGCTCGCCCGCGTCGCCCTCGACCTTGGCCTCGGCCAGGGGCCCGCCGCTGCCGGCGACCTCGTAGAGCGCTGCCTGCACGTGCAGCTTGCGCTCCACCTTGACGATGCTCCCGAGCACCAGGAGCGAGGCCGAGAGGCGGCTGGCCAGCGCGCGCGCCCGCGGCACGTCGAGCGCGCCCTTCTCGAGCGCCGCCTGGCGCAAGAGCGCGTGCGGATCCACCACGCGCACCGCGCCGCCGGACAAGTTGGTGGTCATCAGATCGACCATGCCCTCGCCGAGATAGGCGAAGCGCTCGCTGCCGCGGATGGTGAAGGGCAGCACCGCGACGGTGGGCGAGGGATGAGCGCGGTGGAAGAGCTGATCGCGCAGCGCGAACACCAGCGAGACCAAGGCGAAGAAGAGCAGCAGCAGCGCAAAGAGCAGCGAGACCCGCAGGCGGCGGCGCTCGCGCATCGCGGGCAGGCCATCGGGCAGGGTCGGCGTCGCGGCCAGCATCACCTCCAGGTCCCTGACCAGATCGCGCGTCTGCTTGGGCCTCTTGTCCGGCGACTTCTCCAGGCACTTCTTGATCAGGGCCCGCAGCGGCGCCGGCAAGGTCCTCGGCAGGTCGGGCGGGTCGGACGACAAGATGGCGTAGCTCGTCTCGATGCCGCTGGCGCGGCGAAAGGCGCGCGCGCCGCCGACCATCTCGTAGAGCACGGTGCCGAAGCTGAAGAGGTCGGCGCGGTGATCGACCTGCTCGCCGCGGACCTGCTCGGGCGCCATGTAGCCGACGGTGCCGACGATGCGCCCGCTCGCCGTGTGCGGCCCGCGATCGAGGGTGTCGGCGGCCGTCGGCGGCGTGGGGATGCGGGGCGCCTCAGGGCTCGCCGGCTGCTCGACCGCGAGCGGCGCGGGCGTGAGCAGCTTGGCGATGCCGAAGTCGAGGATCTTCAGCCAGCCGTCGCGATCGATGAAGAGGTTCTCGGGCTTCAGGTCGCGGTGGACGATGCCCTTGTCGTGCGCCGCGGCCAGGCCCCGCGCCAGCTGGAGCGCGAGCTCGAGCGCGGTCTTGAGCGGCAGGGGGCCGGCCTCGAGCCGCTCGCGCAGCGTCTGGCCGGTCAAGAGCTCCGAGACGATGTACGGCTGCCCGAGGTGCGTCCCGGCGTCGAGCACCGTCACCACGTTCGGGTGGTTGAGCGACCCCGCCGCGCGCGCCTCCTGCGCGAAGCGCTGCAGCGCCTCCTGGTCGTGGTCGCCGCTGAAGAGGACCTTGAGCGCGACGTTCCTGCCGATGCGCTTGTCGTGGGCGATGAAGACCCGTCCCATGCCGCCGCGGGCCAGCTCGCGCTCGATGACGTAGCGCTCGTCGAAGTCGCGCCCGACCTCGGGGCCTTCGCCTGTCACGGGCCTGCCCCGGAGGCCGCGCGCAGCAGCTCGCCAAAGGGCCGGCGGTGATAGTACGAGAACGCCGCCAGGAGAAAAGCGCCGCGCAGGAGCCTCGCGCGGGCGATCTCGGCGCGCCGCTCGGCGCGGTCGGGCAGCAGGTGCTGCAGCCAGGCGCGGCCCAGGCGCGCGTGCGTGGCCTCGTCGAACGTCGTCAGGCGCAGGCCCTTGGCGAGCTCGCGCCGCGCGCGCCAGAAGGGCAGCCGCAGCTCCTGCTTGAAGCGGGCGATGCCGGGCGTCTCGGTGTCGAGGTGCATCAGCACCAGCCGCTGGGCCAGCGTCGCGTTCCACGCCACCTCATAGAGGTTGCGTTCGATGGGGCAAGGCAGTCCGCGGCCGGTGCGCAGGAAGCGGCGGGCGCCCTCCAGCAGCGGGTGGCCCCTGGGCGCGCTCGCGACGAACTCGGGCAAGAGCGTCAGCCCGACGTGGAGGAAGTAGCGCGCGTGGCGGACCTCGTCCCAGGCCTGCTTGGCGAAGTCGCGGTAGTACAAAATGGGCAGGCCGTCGTACTCGACCAGCGAGAGCGCGCAGAGCTCGGCGGCCATCGACTCGCGCAGCGAGGCCAGCCAGTAGAACGGCGCCTTGTCGAAGTCGCCGTGGCTGACGAGCAGGTCGGGCCGCTCGAGCACGCTGAAGGCGGGCGCGAAGTGGGGATCGAGGTGGACGCGCTTTGGCCCGCGCAACGCGCGCGTGGCTTGCGCCGCGGGCGGCGACGCCTTTGGTCTGGGCAGAGGCGCGCCAGGCTTGCCGGGCGGCAGCGTGGCGAGGAGCTGCGCCACCAGCGCGGTCGCGGGCGCGCAGAGCGGAGAGGCGGCGCTCTTGCCGTGCAGCTCGTGCGCGCGCCGGGCGAGCTGCAGCAGCGCAGCCTCGAGGGCCGCCGAGACCTTGGCGCGATCGGCAGGCCCGTCGGGCGGAATGAGCCCGAGCTGATCCGGACGCTGCCCGTCCTGCCAGGCGACGCTCGGCTCGCGCGCGCCGAAGTAGCGGCGCAAGAGATCCTGCACCTGGGCTGCCTGCTCGATGCGCTGGACGCTCTCCGCCGCGCGCTCCTCTTGCAGCGCGAGGCTCTCTTCGGCGAGCAGCGCCAGCGCCGAGAGCCGCGCCTGCACGACCAGCGCGTCGCGCAGCGCCGAGAGCGCGCGCACCAGCTCGCCCGGCAACATCGCCGTCATCGGCGGCTACCGCTTCTTGCTGGCGGGCTTCTTCTTCGGCGCCGGCGCCTTCTTGCCCGCCTTCTTGCCCTGGCTTTGCGCAGTGGAGCTGCCGGGGGCCTTCTCGCGATCCATCAGCAAGGTGATGGCGGTCAGGCTCTGCGAGATCGTGCTCATCGAGCGCACCGGGAACTCGGTGGCCTTCTTCTTCTTGAGCAGGCCGAGCGCCGTCTGCCACGCGCCCTCGCCGGTGAGCGTGAGCCCGACGGCGCTGGCCGCCGGGATGAGGATGCCCGACGGCGCATCTCCATCGACGTCGCCGCTGCCGTTGACCAGCAGGATGTCGCCGTCGCTGCCGGCGATGACCTGCCCGCCGCCGTGCTTGCCTTTGCCTTGCTTTGCCATGTGTCCCCCTCCAGGACCGCGGGCCAATGCGGCCGCGCGCGGAAAATCGCTACCACAAATCGGAGGAGCGTCACATGAGGTGGTGAAAAACGGCTGCGCTAGCGCTGAATCCGCGCGACGGTGCGCGCGGGATCAGGACAGTTCGCGTCGGTGAATGCGCCGACGGCCTCCTAGCGCTGCTGCGCGATCGACCGGTCGAGGCCCTTGAGCAGCCGCTGGACCTCGAGAAGCTCGGGCCGCAGCTCGTCGTCGCAGTCCTGGCGCAGCTCGAGGTAGCGGCGCAGGCTCACGGCGGCGTCAGCTTTGCGGCCGAGCTTCTCGAGGATGCGTCCGCGCAAGAGGAGCCGCGGCGCGAGGTAGGCGAGCTCCCAGTTGCCAAAGAGCGAGAACGAGTCGGCCCAGCGCAGGGCCTCGTCGAGCTTGCCCTGGGAGAGCAGCATCTCGGCGCGCAGGAGCGGCTCGGCCCGCGGCGCGTAGTTGCCGCTGTTGGCGTAGGCCACGCGCAGCTCCATGCGGTCGAAGAAGGCCAGCGCCTCGGCAGGATGGCCCGCGGCGGCGGCGGCGCGGCCTCGCAGCCGGGTGACCACGTCGGGCGAGGCGCCCGGCAGGCGCGCGAACGCCTCGATGGCTTGGGTCGCCTCGGCCGCGGGCAAGCGCAGCGAAAGCGAGGTCTCGATGAAGGCGCGGGTCAGCGGCAGTCCGGCGCCGGCCGGCGAGCCGAGCACCCGGGCGGCCTCGCGGTCCTGGGCCAGCTCTGCGGCAGGGACAGGCAAAAAGGGCAGCGTGTCCACCCAGAGCCGCTCGTACTCGTGCTCGGCGCCGGGGTTCTGCCTCGCCGCGCGCGCGAGCCCGTCCCGCGCGGCCCGGCGCTTGCCCCGCGCCAGCGCGATCGTGGCCAGCGCGCGCAGGCCGTCGGCCCGCTCCTCGTCGGAGCCGCGCTCGCTCATCACCTGCGCCAGCATGGTCGCGTCGCGCAGGCCATCTCCCTCGAAGGCGGCGCGATAGAGGATCTGCTGCAGGTCTTCGCGCGTGCCGGTGCGGCGCAGCTCGTCCAGCAGCGCGGACCTCGCTGCCTCGTCGCCCACGGCCCAGGCGCGCATCCAGCGCAGGGGCATCGCGAGGCCGGGCTCGTCGCCGATGTTGGCGAGCGCGCGATCGGCCAGCGCCACCACGATCTGCCGGTCCCGCTGCAAGAGCGCCAGATCGATCGAGTGGGTCAGCGCGCCGCCGTGCTGCGGGTCGAGCACCAGCACCCGGCCGAGCGGGCCCTCCGCCTCCTGCAGCGGGCGGCCGCGGAGCGGGTTGAAGTGGATGAGCAATTCGCCGAGCCACCAGAAGGCCTCGACCTCGTCGGGGTTGTCGCGGGTGAGCGCGCGATATTGCCGCTCGGCCTCGTCGACGCGGCCCTGCCGGAACGCGGCGTACGCCTCGAGCAGCGCGCGGTCGCGCACCGAGAGGCGGCTGCTGTGCTGGAGCCCGTCCTTGAGGGCCTGGTCGGCGCGCGGCGCGTCGCTGATGCTGGTCGCGACCGCGAGCCGGTAGTGCGCCAGCGCGAACTCGGGGTCGAGCGCGATGGCCTTCTCCAGCGACTCGCGCGCGCCGCGAAAGCTCGAGCGTCGCAAGGCGGCCTCGCCCTCGAGGTAGAGCTTGAGCGCCTCGGGCGAATGAGTGGTCAGCTGCGCCAGCCGCCCGAGCCGCCCGCCCGGTCCTTGCGCGGGCGTCGCGCCGTCGCCGAGGTGCGAGCGGAGCTGCGAGGTGATCTGATCGACGAGGTGGAAGAGCTGCGAGGTGTGCCCCTCCGCGCGCGCCTCGGCCACCGGCTGGCCGCTCTCTGCCGGGGCCTCCGAGTCATAGAGCGAGGCGTGCACGTGCAGCCGCTTCTCGACCTCGAGGACCGACCCGACGACGTAGAGGCCGGCGCCGAACCGCTTGGCCAGCGCCTGCGCGCGCGCGTTGTCGATGGCGCCTCGCTCGAGCCGCGCGGCCGGAATGATGGCCGCCGGATCGACCGCGCGCAGGGCGCCCGCGCCGGCGAGGTTTGTGGACATGAGATCGACCATGCCCTCGCCGAGATAGGCGAACTGCGCATCGCCGCGCACGACGAAGGGCAGCACCGCGATGGTGCGCACCTTGGTCGAGACCGGCCCGCGCGCGGGCGGCTCCTTGCGCAGCGCCAGCCACGCGGCGGTGGAGAGGCCGCACAAGGCGAGGACCAGGACGGCCGGCGCCAGCAGCCGCTTGCGCCGCTCGAAGAGCGCCAGCGCGCGTCCGGTGAGCTGCTGCGTTTGCGCGGTGGGCGCGCGCTGCAAGAGCGCCTCGAGCTCGTCGGCCAGCTCGCGGGCCGACTGCGGCCGCTCCTGCCGCTTCTTCTTCAAGCAGCGCGACACCAGCCGCCGCAGCGCGAAGGGCACGGTCGGCGGCAAGGGCTCCGGGTCCGCGGTCAAGATGGCGTAGGCGGTCTCGACCGCCGAGCCGCGATGAAAGGCGCGCCTGCCCGCGAGCATCTCGTACAGGCAGGTGCCGAAGCTGAAGATGTCGGCGCCGTGATCGACCGGCTGGCCGCGCACCTGCTCGGGCGACATGTAGCCGATGGTGCCGACCACCGCGCCCGTCTGCGTCCTCGGCGCGCGCGCGACGCCGCCCTGCGGGGTCTCGAAGACCTCGCCGTTCGGGGCCTCCTGGCCGAGCAGCTTGACCACGCCGAAGTCGAGGATCTTGAGCAGCCCTTCGCCGGTGACGAAGAGGTTGTCGGGCTTCAGGTCGCGGTGGACGATGCCCTTGTCGTGCGCCGCCATCAGCCCGCGCGCGATCTGCAGCGCGTAGTCGAGCGACTGGCGGATGGGCAGCGGGCCCGCCTCGAGCAGCTTGCGCAGCGTCGCGCCCTGCAAGAGCTCCATGACGATGTACGGCTTGCCCTCGTGCTGCCCGGCGTCGAAGACCGCGACCATGTTGGCGTGCTGGAGCGAGCCGGTGGTGCGCGCCTCCTGCTCGAAGCGGCGCAGGCTGTCGTCGTCGTGGGTCGAGGCGGAGAGGACCTTGATGGCCACCGCGCGGCCGAGCTTGTGATCGGTGCCGACGTAGACGCGGCCCATGCCGCCGCGGGCCAGCTCCCGGTCGAGGGTGTAGCGATCGCCGAACGCGCGCGGGAAGGCCTCGGCAGCGAGGGCGGTCGGCTTGCCGGGCGAGGTCGGGTTGTCCTGGCTGCTGTCCGCCACTCGTGCAGCTCCGCGTGCCGTGCTTTCACTCAACTACGGACGCGCGCGCGAGGCTGTCAACTTCTGTCCGCCGGGCAAGCCCGGGGAGCCGCTCTTGCAGCACGGCCAGAAGCGGCTGCCGCTCGTGGCCGGCGATGCCCGCGAGCAAGAGCAGCCCGCGCAGCCTGCGCGCCTCGCCGGCCTTGGCGGCGCGCTCGGCAGGATCGGGCAGAAGGTGCTCGAGCCAGCGGCGGCCCAGGCGGGCGTGCGAGGCCTCGTCGTGCAGGGCGACGCGCAGCTTCTCGGCCACCTCGGGCCGCGCGCGGCAGAAGTCCGAGCGCAGGTCGCGGACGAAGCCGCCGACGCCCGGCCCCTCGGTGTCCAGGTGCATCAGCACGAGGCGCTCCTGCAGCGAGCAGTTCCAGATCGCCTCGTAGAGGTTGCCCTCGCGCGGCGCCGGCAGCCCCGTGCCCTCGGCCGCGAAGCGGCGCGCGCCGGGCAGGAGCGGGTGGTCGGCGGGCGCGCGGGCGAGAAAGTCGGGCAGCTCGGCGATGCCGATCTCGAGGAAGAGCTGGGCGTGGCGCACCTCGTCCCAGCACTGCTTGGCGAGGTCGCGGTGGAAGGCCAGCGGCAGCCCGTCGTGCTCGATCGACGAGAGGGCGCAAAGCTCTGCGGCCATGGCCTCGCGCGTGCTGAGGCACCACGAGGCCGGCGCGCGGTGCGAGTCCATCGCCGCGCGGGCCGCCGGGTCGAGCACGCTGAAGTCCTCGGCGAAGATCGGATCCATGGAGACCCGGATCGGGCCGCGCACGACCTGCTCGGCAGCGCGCGGGATCGCCTCACCGGCGATGGCGCAGAGGCCGGTGGTCGCGCCCTCCGCTGCAGGCAGACTGCGCCCGATGGCCTCCAGCGCGGGCCGGAGCGCCTCCAGCAGGTCGCTGTTGCCGGCCGCCTCCCGCGCGTCGCGGCAGCTCCGCGCGGCTTGCAGGGCCACCTCTTCCAAGAGGGCGTCGGTGCGGGGCAGCGAGGCAGCCTCGCCGTCGAAGAGCCCGGCCAGGTCAGGCCGCAGCGCGCGCGGCCAGGCGACGTTTCTCGGCCGAAGCTGGAAGTGGCGCGAGAGCAGCTCCTCCAGGCCGCTCGCCTGCTCCAGGCGGAGCGAGGCCGCGCGGGCACGCTCGCGCTGCGCGGTGAGCCGCGGGTCCGCGAGCAGCGCAAAGAGCGAGAGCCGCGCCTGCGCCGCCAGCGCCGCCGCGAGCTCCTGGCAGCGGGCGACCAGCGGGCGCAGCAGGCTCACGAGGGCAGGCCGGTCGATCCGCTGAGCATGGGCGTTGCCCGCATCTGCTTCTCGAGGTTGGCGACGTCGACCGGCGCGAGCATCACCGCCTGGTTCTGCGACACCAGCTGCTGCGCGGCGGCCCAGGCGCCCGGCCCGAGCGAGAAGCCGCTCGACACCGACGGCTCGAGCACGATGGCCTCGTGGGTCGAGGTGTTGAGCACCGCCGTGTTGCCCGACGAGAGCTTGATGAGGCGGAGCGGAGCAGTCGTCCCGGTCGATGTGCCCAAAGGGCCTCCGATGCGGCCCACTCTGTGAGCCGAGCTGTAAGAATGCATCTCTCCGAAGGGTGATGTCACCTTTTCGACGGTACAGCGGACCGGGCGTCGGCGGCCAGACGCCCGCCGCGGCACCGGGGTTCCGGTCGTCGGCGGCCAGACGCCCGCCGCGGCACCGGGACCCGCGCCTCGAACCTGGCCCAATGAGTGTTACTTGTCGGCGGCACCCAAAAGCCGCGTCGGACGTCTGGCCGCCGCCGCCCTATTTGGATCAAAAGAGCCTTCAATTGGGTTGAGTTGGTCTCTTTCCTTTTATTAAATCCTCTTGGACGGCGTCGCCGAACTCAACCAATAGGGCGACGGCGGGCACACCCTTCCGGCGGCTTTTGGGTGCCGCCGATAAGTAACACTCATTGGGCCAGGTTCGAGGCGCGGGGCCCGGTGCCGCCGGAAGGGTGTGCCCGCCGGCGACCGATAGCGATTATTTCCTTTTTGCATTCGGAACGAGCGCATCGACGTCGTCCGAGAGGCTGATCCCGTCGAACCTCAGCTTGTATTTCTTCAGGCGGCGCGCGAGCTCTTTGTCGGGAGTAAGCAGGGTCTTCTTGTCGTCGAGCTCGACGAATTGGACTGAAGGGCGCTCGCCTGCCGAGACCAGCCAGCCGCCGTCAGGCGTGAAGACGGCGGCGCGGGCTTCCGGCGGGCGCTCGAGGCGAGCCATGGTGCGGCCGGTGCGCACGTCCCAGAGCCGGATGGTTCCGTCGCGGCTGGAGGAGGCCAGGGTCTCGCCGTCGGGCGCGAACGAGAGCGAGAAGATGCGGCCGCCGTGGCCGGTCCACACCGAGCGCAGCGAGCCCGCGTCGGCGTGGAAGACGCGGATGACCTGATCGACGCCGCCCGACACCAGGAGCGATCGGTGCGGAGAGAAGGCCAGCGCCAGCACCGCCTCGCCGCCGCCGTCCACCTTCTTCACCAGCTTGCCGCTGCGCGGATCCCAGATGCGCACGGCGCCGTCCTCGGTGCCCGCCGCCAGCCGCTTGTCGTCGTTCGAGAGCGCGAGGGCGGTCACCGCCGCGCCCGCCTGCAGCGACTGCTTCTGCTTCTTGCTGCCCATGTCCCAGAGCCGCACCGTGCCGTCGGCGCCGCCCGAGGCGATGATCTTTCCGTCGGGCGAAAAGTCGAGCGCGGTGACCGCACCCTGGTGCCCCTCGAGCGTGAAGGCGCGCGAGCCGTCGGAGGCGGTCAGGACCAACACCTCGCTCTCCTTGCTGGCCACGGCGATGAAGCGCCCGTCGGGAGAGAAGCCGAGCGCGCCGATGGGCGGTGCCAGGCCCGAGATCTCCCACGAGAGCTGCTTGGTCGGCACGTCCCAGAGCTGGAGCTTGCCGCTCGAGTCCGCGCTCGCCACCTTGCGCCCGCTCGCCGCCGAGGCCACGGCCGTGGTCTGCGTGGGGCGCACCGGCCGGCCGTTCTTGTCCCGCGCGTTGGTCACCACGTCGTTGCTGGTGGAGAGCCCGACCACCGCGGTGCCTTGCAGAATCCTCCACAGGCGCAGCCGCCCGTCGTGGTTGGCGGTGACGAAGAGCTTGCCGTCGGGCGAGAACGAGGCCGAGTGCGTGGCGTCGTCGCCGGGCAGCCGCGCCACCGGCGCCATGGTCTCGAAGTCGAAGAGCACCGCCGAGCTGTCCTTGCCGAGCGAGGCGAGGATGTTCGACGACGAGAGCGTGAGGGTCGCGATCTCGCCCTGGCGCGGGTTCAAGCGGCGCAGCTGCACGTCGGGCCGCTCGGCGTCGAAGAAGCGCACCGTCTCGTCGTCGCTGCCCGAGGCGAGGATCTTGCCGTTCGGCGAGTAGCCGACGCGGTTGATCGCCTGGTGCCCGCCGCCGCGCAGGACCACAGAGTCTGCCCTCACCCTGCCGGACGGGCGCGAGGGCAAGGGTCCCCAGGTGCGGACGCTGCCGAAGGTGTCGCTCGAGGCCAGCCGCGAGCCGTCGGGCGAAAAGGCCACCGAGACGATGATGCCTTCGTGGCCCGAGAGGCGGCCCGCGTCCTTGAGGCCCGGCATCTCGAAGAGGTGGACCATGCCGGCCTCGCCGAGCGCGAGCGCGGCGCTGTTGGGCGAGAAGGCCAGGTTCTGCACCACGCCGAGCGTCGCCTCGCGGCCGGCCGCCTCACAGCCCGAGGTCAGGCTCCAGGCGCGCACGGTCCGGTCGCTCGCGGCCGAGGCGAGCAAGTTCCCGTCGGGCGAGAAGGTCAGCGCCGTGATGGTGCCATCGTGCCCTTCGCACTTGGCGAGCTCGCGCCCGGAGGTGGCGTCGAGGAGCCGGATGGTCTTGTCCGCCAGCGCCGCCGCCAGGTGCTTGCCGTCGGCCGCCATCGCCACCGCGTCCACGCCCGCGGCCATCTGCAGCCGATAGACCGGCTCGATCTCGCGCGGCCCGCGCTGCACGGCCCGAAAGCGAGCCTCGGCGGAGTCCTCTTCGACCCGCGCCGCCGCGGCGTAGCTGGTGGCGAGCAGCCAGTTCAAGTTGCGCCCCGCGGCGTCGCTCTTCTCGAGCAGCGCCTGCGAGAGGTTGTGCCTGGCTTTGAGATTTTCGAAGTAGGTGCGCACCAGCGCGCCGCAGATGGCGAGGATCGCCACCAGCGAGACGATGGAGATGGTCTTGTTGCGCTTGACGAAGCGCTTGACCAGCGTCCACGAGCTGTACTCGTAGGCCGAGACGCGCGCGCCCGACTGGAAGGCCTCGATCTCGGTGGCGAGCTGCCGCCCCGTCTTGTAGCGCTGCTTCTTGTCGCGCTGGAGCGCGCGCTCGGCCACCGCGGCCAGCTCCGGGGGCGCCTCGGGGCAGATGGACTTGATCGGCACGATCGGGTCCTTCTGCACCTTCATGATGATGGCGACCGGGTTCTTGCCCGAGAACGGCGGCTGCCCCGTGAGCAGCTCGTAGAGCACGGCGCCGAGCGACCAGACGTCGCTCTGCGAATCGATCTGCCCCTGCCGCCCGAAGGCCTGCTCCGGGCTCATGTACGCTGGCGTGCCGATGACGTCGCCCTCTTGGGTCTCGTCGTTGTTCTCGACCAGCACCTCGCGCTCGGCGGCGTCGCCCTCGCTGACGACGCGGGCGATGCCCCAGTCGAGGACCACGGTCTCGCCGAACTCGCCCACCATGACGTTGTCGGGCTTGATGTCCCTGTGGACCACGCCGCGCTGGTGCGCGTAGCCGATGGCCTGGCAGAGGTCGACGAAGTGCGACAGCAGCTTGAGCCGCTCGGGGAGGTTCTTGGTCTCCTTGAGCGCCTTGGTCATGGTGCGGCCGCGGATCAGCTTTTGAGTATAATATAATGAGCCATCTTCGCGGCGGCCCACCTCGTACACCGGCACGATCGACGGGTGCTCGAGCTGGCCGGTGATGCGCGCCTCGCGCATGAAGCGCGAGAGGATGGCCTTGCCCTGCGTGCCCATCTGCTCAGCCTGCTCGAGGACCTTCTTCAAGAGCTGCTTGAAGGCCACCTCGCGGCCGATGTGGGAATCGAAGGCGAGGTAGACGACCGACATGCCGCCGCGGCCGAACTCGCGGCGGATCTCGTAGCGGCCCGGGTGCTCGTGGGTCAGCGCCTCGGCCTCGACCGCGGTGGAGACCTGGGACTCGCCGAAGTCCGCGTCGGAGTCGGGCTGCTCCTCGAAGTCGTCGCTGTCGGGGATGGTCGACTGGATGGAGGGCGGGGCTCTGCGGCCGCTCGAGGCCGGCACGGTGTGCCCCGGCGTGGTGGGCATGGGCGGCGGCCGCCGGGCTGGTCTACGATCTTCGGCCATCCTCGAAGTAAAGACCGCAGTCCGGGGTCCGCACAAGCAATGTTCCGGCTATACCCCTGTCATGGACGAACGTCTGATCGAGCTTGAGTTGCGCTACACCGAGCAGCAGCGGCTCCTCCAAGAATTGAGCGAGGTCCTTTTTTCCCAGCAGCGCGAGCTCTCGGTCCTCCGCGCGGAAGTGAACGCGCTCAAGGGCCGCCTCGCCGCCGCGGAAGATCTGCCGACCATCGGCGCCGCCGAGAAGCCGCCCCATTTCTAGCTGAACACCTCTACGCTCTGGCGCTCAGCTTCTCGAGCAAGAGGTTCAGCTTGTTCCGCGAGGCGTGGACCTGCTTCTGCAGCGACTCGGCCTGCTGGGCGATGTCCTGCATGTCCTTGTCGAGCGCGCTCCTGGCGAGCTCTGCGGCCCGCTCGACCACCTCGCCCATCTTTGCTTGAATCTCCTGCAGCCGCGTCACCGTGTCGCCGAGCGCGTTCGGCTCGGGCGCGCCCGGCGCCTTGGGTATGCTCACCTGGCCGACGAGCGCGTTGATGCCGGCCGCGTCCTGTCCGAGGGCTGCGAACTGTTGCAGGACGGCGTCGAACTCGGCCCGGCGCGCCTGCAGCTCGTTGGCCCGCTCCTGGATCGCCTCGGCGACGGCCTGCTGCCGATCGCGCGCGGCCGCGATTGCCCCCACCAGCTTGCGCACGTGATCGGCGACGCGGAGCTGGCTCTCGGCGGCTTCCTGCGTGGCCTTGGCGGCCTTCTCCAGATTGCGCTCCGAGCTGAGCTCGATCTTGCGCGCCAGCGCCGAGAGCTGCTCGAAGCGGCGCAGCTCGTTCTCGAGGGCGGTGGCCGCGGTCCCCAGCGCCGAGGCCTCGGCGGCCTCGTCTTGCATCGATTCGTTCTTGGTCATGGAGCCCTCGGGCGCGCAAACTATCACCATGCGATGGAACCGGGCGCTGCAGGGACTGACCTGTTTTGACTGCAACACGGCGCACGACCAAGCCGTCCTGCAGACCGTCTGCCGCTCCTGTGGCCTGCCGCTGCGCGCCGACTACGCGCTCTCGGCCGGGACGCTGCCGCTGGCGAAGCTCGCGGGCCGCGCGCCGACGCTCTGGCGCTATCACGAGGTGCTGCCGATTCCCCCCGAGGACGCGGTCTCGCTGGCCGAGGGCTTTACTCCCCTGCTGCGGCTGGATGAACGCTCATTCATCAAGGACGAGGCTCGCAACCCGACCGGCTCGTTCAAGGCGCGCGGCATGTCGCTCGCGGTCTCGATGGCCAAGGCGCTCGGCGCCCGCGCGCTGCAGGCGCCCTCGGCGGGAAACGCTGCGGGGGCGCTCGCTGCCTATGGCGCCGCGGCGGGGCTGCCCGTCACGGTGGCCATGCCCGACGACACGCCGCGCGCGTTCATCGAGGAGTGCCGCCACTACGGCGCCCGCGTCGAGCTGGTGAAAGGGACCATCGCCGACGCCGGCAAGTGGCTGAAGGTGAATGGCGATGCAAATTCGTTCGACGTCTCGACGCTCAAGGAGCCGTGGCGCGTCGAGGGCAAGAAGACCATGGCCTACGAGCTCTACGAGCAGCTCGGGGGAGACCTGCCCGACGTCATCCTCTACCCGACCGGCGGCGGCACCGGCCTCGTCGGCATGTGGAAGGCCTTCGACGAGATGCGGCGCCTCGGCTGGCCGATCGCGCGTCTGCCCCGGCTGGTCTCGGTGCAGGCGGAGGGCTGCGCTCCGGTGGTGCGCGGCTTTGCCCAAGGCGCCGGCAAGACCGAGCCCTGGCTGGACGCGCGCACCGAGGCCTACGGGCTGCGCGTGCCCTCGCCCATCGGCGGCTTCCTCTGCCTGCGCGCGCTGCGCGAGACCAACGGCACGGCGATCGCAATCGCCGAACAAGACATCGCGCCCGCCGCAGCCGAGCTTGCCCGGCGCACCGGCGTCGACGTCTGCCCCGAGGGCGGCGCGGCCTTCGCGGCGCTGAAGGAGCTGAAACATAGTGGCTGGATCAAGGAGATAGACCGCGTCGTCCTCTTCAACACCGGCACCGGCTTGAAGTATCGGGCGGTATAGTCTCAATGCCAGGTAGATTGGCGCCGGGAGGTACCGGCCAGACATTGAGTGTGGGGTTGGTAAGCGAATTCGATTGAGTCAGATTGAGTCTCAACTGAGACCTATTTGCGCCTTTTTCCACCCCCCTCCCAATATCTGGCAGATGGGCAGCGGGCAGGCAGAGGCCGGTGCTTAGCTGCCTGACATTGGAGCGCTCCGCGCGCTAGCCGAAAACCAATCGACGATCTGCTCGAGCTGCCAGCGGCGCAGCGGCTTGTGCAGCACTCTCTGCGACTCGCCTTCCTGCCGCACGACGCCGGACACCCGCGACGCGGTCATCAAGACAACCGGGATGTGCTCGAGCGCGGGCTCGCCCTTCATCTTCCGCAGCATCTCGGTACCGGTCATCTCGGGCAGCAGCAGATCGAGGAGCACGAAGTCGGGACGGAGCCCCTCGGCGAGCCGGGCGAGCGCCACGAGGGCGGTCTCGCAAGCCACCACTTCGCAGCCGAGCTCGGCGAGCTCGTCGCGCACGGAGTCACGGATGTCGTCGTCGTCCTCGACCAGAAGAGCCGTGCAAGCCATATGGAAGAACCTAGAGGCAGTCGGACGCGCGCGATCGGCATAGGGGTCGGCGTTCGCCGCCAGCCCCCTGCCACACCACCGGACATGCGGGTCCGCATCCGGCGGTTCGAGAGGTTGAGGTCAAGTGACCAGGCTCGGAAGACCGAGCTTGGCGAAGTACGAGTTGGGCAGGCC
>JBBRMA010000033.1:0-64508 GCA_038231075.1 Myxococcales bacterium
CGAACGGGTTGAATCCCGTCGGAGAACCGTGGGTTGCTGCGCAACCCGCTCGGCCGATTCGCTGCGCATCGCCGCGTCTCTCCTCGTCGCCGTACAGAAAGTACGGCTCCTCGTCGTTTCTTGCGCTGCTTGCGACTCGACGGTTCTCCTCGGTCCTTCAACCCGATCGGTGCTCTAGCACCGCCGCGCGCCGGCAAGCGAGGGCTGCGCCTCGATTGTCGTCTTTCAAAACCCCTTTTCGATAACCCCGATTTGCGCTTCGCTTGACGGGCCGCGACGCGTTCGTTAACTTGCTCGCCATGTCGCTCCGCGCCTGCTCTTGTTGTTGTCGCTCCGGCCTTGTTGGCCGGGCGCGCGCGTGAGCCTGACAGCGACCAGCACCACAGCGCTGTAGCTCCTTCGCCCCGGCCGTTCGGTTCCGCGGACTCCTCGTCCGCCTTCCCGTTCGGCGCCGATCGCGGCGCGTGGAGCAGTCGCCGTGCCGATCTCGCCTCAGCTCTTCCCAGCGTTCCTCCATCTTCGCGGCCGGCCCGTGCTGCTGGTCGGCGGCGGCCCCGTGGCGGCCGGCAAGCTCGGAACCCTGCGCGAGGCCGGCGCGCGCGTCACGGTGGTCGCGCCCCTGATCGGCGACGCGCTCTTGCAGCCCGGCGTCCAGCTCCTGCCGCGCGCCTTTGCTCCGACCGATCTGGACGGCAAGTGGTTCGCGGTGGCCGCCGCGCCGCCGGAGGTGAATCGCGAGGTGGCCCGCGCCGCCGAGCTGCGCCACGTCTTCGTCAACGCGGTCGATGACACCGCGTCGGCCAGCGCCTACCTCGGCGGCGTCGTGCGCAAGGGAGAGGTGACGCTGGCCATCTCGACCGACGGCCGCGCGCCGGCGCTCGCGGGACTCTTGCGCGAGGCCCTCGAGGCGGTGCTCCCGGCCGAGCTTGGCGAATGGACGCAGCTCGCGGAGACGCTCCGTGCCCGCTGGCGGCAAGACGGCGTGCCCATCGCCGAGCGGCGCCCGCTGCTCCTGCGCGCGCTGCAGCAGCTCTACTCAACCCAACTCAAGAGAGGTGCAGCTTGAGTCTCGGATTGGTTTCTTTAGTTGGCGCGGGGCCCGGCGATCCCGAGCTGCTGACGCTGCGCGCGGTGGCCCGCCTGCAAGCGGCCGATCTCGTCCTCTACGACGCGCTGGTCGATCGCGCGGCCCTGCGCCATGCGCCGCGCGCGCGCCACGGATTCGTCGGCAAGCGCGCGGGGCGCCACTCGATCGCGCAGGAGACCATCGAGCGGCTGATGGTCCGCCGGGCGCTGCGCGGCGAGCGCGTGGTGCGCCTCAAGAGCGGCGACCCGTTCGTCTTCGGCCGCGGCGGCGAAGAGGCGCTGGCGATGGCGGCAGCAGGCGTCCCCTGCGAAGTGGTCCCGGGCGTGAGCGCCGCGGTCGCCGGCCCCGCGCTCGCCGGCATCCCCGTCACCCACCGCGGGCTCGCCTCGGCCTTCCTCGTGGTCTCGGGCCACGCAGAGAGCGCCTGGAAGCCGGCCCTCGGTTCGCTCGCGCCCGGCTCGGCCACCCTCGTCATCTTGATGGGCCTCGCCTCGCGGGCCGAGACCTCGCGGCTGCTGCTCGATCGCGGCTGGCCCGCGTCCACGGCCGCCGCGGTGATCCTCTCGGCCACGACGCCCGACGAGCACCGCTGGTTGGGAACGCTGCGCGACCTCGGCGCCTGCGCGCTGCCCGACGAGCACCAAGGCGCAGCCGGCCTCTTGGTCATCGGCGCCTCGGTCGGGCTCGCGCTGAAGCTCGGCTGCAAGCCAGAACTCGAACGCCCGCAGTCACTCTTTGGAGGTTGACCATGCCGCTGCTCGATTCAAAAACACTCGGGGCCGCGCGCCTTGGCTTCTCCGACGAGGCAGACCTCGACGCCTTCGTCGAGAAGCTCGACCAGTTCGAGAAAGGCGAGCTCGCGCCCGACGCGTGGAAGGCGTTTCGCCTGGTGAACGGCGTCTATAGCCAGCGCCAGGAAGACGCGATGATGGTGCGCGTGAAGATCCCGCAAGGGGTCCTGACGCCGCCGCAGCTCGAGGCGCTGGCCGCGGTCGCCGAGCGCTATTCGACCGGCCGCGGCCACCTCACCACGCGGCAGAACCTTCAATTCCACTTCCTCAAGCTCGGCGAGACCGACGACGCCGTCCGCGGGCTCCATGAAGCGGGGCTGACCACCAAGGAGGCGTGCGGCAACGCGGTCCGAAACGTCACCACCTGCCCCTTCGCCGGCGCCTCGGCCGCCGAGCCGTTCGACTCGACGCCCTATGCGGAAGCCGTCACCCGCCACCTCTTGCGCGGGCCGCTCTCGTCGACGCTGCCGCGCAAGTTCAAGATCGCCTTCGGCGGCTGCTGCGGCGGCGACTGCGTGGGCGCGTCGTTCAACGACGTCGGCTTCCTCGTGCGGCAGGAGCGCGGCCGCCTCGGGTTCCGCGTCACGCTCGGCGGCGGCCTCTCTACCTTGCGGCGCGCGGGGATCCTGGCGCACGAATTCGCCCCCGCCGAGGAGGTGCTCGAGATCGCCGAGGCGGTGGTGCGCGTCTTCAACCGCACCGGCGACCGCAAGAATCGAATGAAGGCGCGGCTCAAGTACGTCATCCAGACGCTCGGGCCCGCGGCGTTCCTGGCGCAATATACTGAAGAGCGGGAGGCCATCCGGCGCGAGGGAGGCCGACCGATTCGCGCGCTCCCCGCGGTGCCCCTCCGCTCCGTGCGCAGCCCGCGCAGCCGCCCCGAGCGGCCCGGACTGTTTGCCTTCCTGCGCAGCAACGCGAGGTACACGCGCGAGGCCGGATACTCGAGCGTCACCGTGCGCGTCCCGCTCGGCGACCTCACCTCGGCGCAGCTGCGCGGGCTGGGCGCGCTCGCCGACGAGTTCAGCGAAGAGCGCGAAGTGCGCACCACCGTGGACCAGAACGTCGTGCTCCGCTTCATCCAGCGCGGCCACCTGCCCTCCTTGCACGCGGCGCTCGACGAGCTTGGCCTCTCGCAGCCCGGCGCCGGCACGGTCGCAGACGTAACCTCGTGCCCCGGCGCCTTCTCCTGCCGCCTCGCCGTCACCGCCTCGCGCGGCATGGCGGACGCACTCGGAACCTCACTCCAACTCAAGCCCGAAGTGGCCGCGCGCGCGCCCTCGCTCTCCATCAAGATCTCGGGCTGCCCGAACGGCTGCGGCCAGCACTACGTCGCCGGGATCGGCTTGCAAGGCTCGGTGAGAAAGGTCTCTGGCCGCGCGGTGCCGCAATACTTCGTCTACCTGGGCGGCGGCTTTGGCGACACCAGCGCCTCGTTCGGCCGCCTCGCCGCCAAGGTGCCGGCGCGCCGCGTGACCGAGGCCGTCGAGCGCCTCATCAACTTATACGACCGCGAAAAGCAGGGCGGCGAGAAGCCCGAGGAGTTCCTCGCCCGCGTGCCGCCCGAGCAAGTGAAGGCGCTGCTCAAAGACCTCGAGTCCTTGGACGCCGAGAGCGCCTCGCCAGGCGACTATGTGGACCTGGGCGAACGAAGAGCCTTCGCGGTCGAGACCAGCGAAGGCGAATGCGCGACGTAGGAGGGACCTCTTCGGTTCCCCTCCCTGCGGCCAGACTTGAATCAAACTCAAGGAGTAACTCAATGTCTACTCAAGCCAAGCCCAAGCTGTCTCTAGACTGGTGGACGGTGATCGCCGCGCTGGCCGCCGTCGCCGTCATCAAGTCAGGTCTTCTTCCTGCCATTCCCTGGTGATTGAAATGAGCGAAGCCCTCGCCCTCCCCTCCCGCCCCCTCGCCCTGCCGACGCGGCTCTTGCGCCTCTTGCCCGGCCTCGCCCTGCTCGCCGCCATCGGCCTGGCCGGCAAGCTCGTCGAGCGCGCCATCAATGAGTACGGCAAGGCGCACCACCTCGCGCTGCCCAACATCGAGTACGTGCTCTGGGCCATCGTCTTCGGATTGATCGTCTCCAATACCGTGGGCGTCGCCGAGGTCTTCAAGCCCGGCGTCGCCACCTACGACTTCTGGCTGAAGTCCGGCATCGTCCTGCTCGGCGCCCGCTTCCTGCTCGGCGACGTGCTCAAGCTCGGCAAGGTCTCGCTGCTGCTCGTGTTCATCGAGCTTGGCGTGGCCATCGCCATCATGACGGTGCTCGGCAAGGTCTTCCACCTCAAGCCCAAGCTCATCAGCTTGCTGGCGATCGGCTCGTCCATCTGCGGCGTCTCGGCGATCATCGCCAGCGCCGGCGCCATCGAGGCCGACGACGAGGACGCGACCTTCGCCATCGCCGCCATCCTCGCGCTCGGCGCCTTCGGGCTCTTCGCCTACCCGCTCATCGGCCACGCGCTGCACATGAGCGACCACGCCTTTGGCCTCTGGGCTGGCCTCGCGGTGGACAACACCGCCGAGGCCGCTGCGGCGGGCGCCATCTATTCGGACGCGGCCGGAAAAGTCGCCGTGCTCACCAAAGGAACGCGCAACGCCATGATCGGCTTCGTGGTGCTCGGCTACGCGCTGCACTGGTCGGCCAAGGGCCAGGCGGCCGAGGTGAAGAACAAGGCCGCGTTCCTCTGGCAGAAGTTCCCCAAGTTCGTCATCGGGTTTTTGGCCATCTCGCTCCTGGCCACGCTCGGCGCCTTCGGCAAGCCGGAGCTGACCAGCCTCGCGAACCTCTCGCGCTGGGCCTTCCTGCTCACCTTCGCGGGCGTCGGCCTCAAGACCGATTTTCGCGAGATCCGCCGGCAGGGACTCAGGCCGTTCGTCGTAGGCGCGCTGGCCGAGCTCTCGGTGACGGTCGTGACGCTGGGGCTCGTCCTCGGAGCATCGGCGGTGTTCAAGCTTTGAGCCCGCGCGCCGATCTGTCGGCGGTGGAAAACTTGATCGTACTCGCCGCGCGCCGGTAACGTGATCCTCATGCGCCGGGGCGTCATTACGCGGAGTGTCATCGGGTTCTGCTTCGGCGCGCTGCTCACCTCGGGCGCGCTGGCGGAGGATCTCGGCGGCCTGTCGGGCACCGTCATCGACGCGCGCACGCAGGCGCCCATCCCGGAGGCCATCGTCATCGCGAAGAGCCCGGCGCTCGCGGGCGAGCAGAACGGCGTCACCAACGAGAAGGGCTCGTTCGAGCTGACCCTGCTCCCGCCCGGCATCTACGGGCTGTCCATCCAACACAAGGGCTACCAGGTCTTCGCGCCCGAGGGCCTGAACGTGAAGCCGAACCGCACCGTCAAGGTGCGGCTGCAGCTCATCCCGGAAGAGACGGCCGAGTCGCGCCTCCTCGCCGAGAACCCCATTGAATATACTGACAAGATGAAGGCGCCGGCGCTCGTCTCGGGCCCCAACGTCGAGTACACCCAGCAGGCCATCGACCGCGACGTCGAGGGCGTCATCTCGGTGCGCTGCGTGGTCAACGTCGCGGGCATCGTCCACGACTGCCGCGTCCTCAAGGGCCTGCCCTTCATGAACCGCGCGGTCACCGACACGCTCGAGCGGCGCAAGTACAAGGCGGCCACGCTGCAGGGCAAGCCGCTCGCCGTCTGGTACACCTTCAATATCAGGCTTGCCCTGCCCAAGTAGTTCTCGACCGCCAGGCGAGAACTCTTCGGCTTGGGCATTGGCCTACCGGTCCCGTACTGCTGCCCGCGCGTTGTCGAGCAACTCAGCATTGCAACGGCCGCCGCGCGCGCTGGTCGATGCGTTGGATGTCTCATAGGCCGCGTTGCCATTGAGTTGCGCCCAGCACAAAAGCTGAGGGCCCGGCGGAGGCTTCCCGCCAGGCCCTCGAGTCTTTCAGTTCAACTCAACCAATTACTGCGCGTTGATGAGCTGCGCCTGCTTGCCGCCGGCGAGGTTGTCCGGAGCGACGACCATCAGGCCGGCCGCGGGGGTGTTCGCCCACTCGACCGGGTCCACCGTCACCGTGGTCTGCGCGAACTTGTTGTTCGCGATGGCCGTTGCGATCGCCGCCGTGCTGAGCGACGGGCTGAAGGCGTTGAACTTCGCGCTGCCCGGCATCGCGCCGCTGGTGCCCTCTTCGCTGAAGTGCTGCTCGAAGTAGCTGAAGCGCGGGCTCGCCGCCGTGATGCCCATCTTCGAGGCCAGCGCCGGCAAGAGGATGGTCGAGTTGTCGGTGGCCACGTCCGCGAGGCGGACCTGGACGATGGCGCCCGTCGCCAGGTTGATGATGGCCGCGGCCATCCTGCCGCTCGCCTGCGAGGAGATGACTCGCGAGATGTTCAACCCGATGACGGCGAAGTTCGGAGTGTTCCCGCCGGTGGTGTCGATGAGGACATCGAACTCATTGGGCGCCGCGTTCGAGAAGCGACCCCAGGTGTTGATGGCGAAGACCAGCAAGCGATCGGCGCCGGCGGAGACAGGGATCGAGCGCACGCCGACAGCGCGCGTGTCGGCGAAGGCGACGCCCTGGGCTGCAGGGGTCGTGAGGCCGAGCGAGTAGAAGTCGGGCGAGCCGGGGAGCGCCGCCAGGAAGTTGGTCACGAACAACTTCGAGGTCGGGTGGCTCGGGCCGATCTTGCCGTCGGCGAACGAGAACAGGTTCGAGCGCACGCGCGGCACGAAGTAGTACGGCAGGTGCAGCGAGACGCCGTTGTTCTGGCCGGCGCCCGGCGTCAGCGTCACGTAGCCCGAGATGTCCTGGAAGACGGCGGCGCCGGACGAGTTGTGCGTGGCGACGACGGCCGCGGCGGGCACGTCGAGCTGGAGGGCGAAGTTCGAGTCGCTGTGCGGCCCGACCAGGATGGAGGTGCGGTTCGGCGTCACCGCCACGCCGGGGCCGCCGTGGGTCTGCGTCACCGAGACGGTGAAGGTGATCGACTTGGTGCCGCGGTTCCTGATCTCGAGCTCACGGCGGACGTGGTAGTCGCGCAAGAGTTCGCCGAAGCCGAAGGACAGCGCATCGGCGTTGCGGTCGTCGGTGGCCACGATCGCCTGGGTCTGGGTGGCGCCGACGGCCTGCACGACGCCAGCTCCAGCGAGGCGCGGGTCGTAGCTGTTGATCTGGCTCGGGTCGGCCGACTGGAGGATCGCGGCCCGCTGATCGCGCTGCGACCAGGTCTTGTGCGCCTGCTTGACGAGCGCGGCGACGCCGGCGATGTGCGGCGTGGCCATCGAGGTGCCCGACTCGAACAGGCCGTTGAAGCCGGTGCCCGAGAAGGTCGAGAAGACCGAGACGCCGGGAGCGGCGACGGAGGGCTTGAAGTAGCTGTCGCCGATGCGGGGGCCGCCCGAGCTGAAGCTGGCGACCGTCTTGAAGCCGGGGTTGGCGATGACGCCGGCGGAGGCCATGACCGCGCTGGTGGCGGCCTTGAGCGCGAGCGCGTCGGTCGGGAGGGCGCCGAAGAAGGGAATGTTCGCGCCGGAGATGGGGCCTTCGAACACGGGATAGGCCGCGGCGTTGTTGATCATGACCACGGCTGCGGCGCCGTGCGCTGCGCCGAGCTGCGCGCGGAGGATGCGGGCGCAGGTGCCGCGCTGGGTGACGACGATGGCGCCGGCGACGTTGACGTAGTCGGCGTCATTGCAGCCGAGCGAGATGCCGTTCGGCTGGTTGGCGTCGAGCAGGGTGACGACGGGAAAGCTTCCGCCGACGATGACCGCGCCGTTCGAGTCCTGCACGGTGACAGTGCCGCCCGGAGTGAGCGCGAGCGTGGCGCCCGGGTAACCGGCGGTGCCGTCCATGGCGGCGGCGACGATGACGCCGTTGCCCGAGCCGGGCGAGCTGGTCATGTAAGGCGCCGGGCCGGAGTTGCCCGAGGCGGCGACGACGATGACGCCGGCGAGAGTGGCGTTGTGCGAGGCCTCGCCGTCGGAGCTGTCAGCGGGGCCGAAGTCGGAGCCGAGCGACATGCTGATGACGTCCATGCCGTTCTGCACGGCCCAGTCGATGGCCTCGGTGACCACGTTGGTCGAGCCGGCGCAGCCGAAGACGCGGACCGAGTAGATGTCGGCCATGGGGGCGACGCCGGGGCCGATGAGGAACGCGCCCGGGACGTACGCGGCCTGGTTGTAGGGGCCCGTATAGGTGGTGCCCGCGGCGGTGACGCCGGAGCCCGCGGCGGTGCCGGCGGTGTGGCTGCCGTGGCCGTTGCAGTCGAGCGGGTTCGAGTCCGGAACGGCGGCGTGGGCCGGGTCGCTCTTGTTGGCGTCGTAGCCGTCGCCCACGAGATCGGTGCCGCCCTTGACCCGCGGCGCGTTCGGTCCGAAGAGGGCCGGATCGGCGGGCTGCGTGCTGGTGGCGCTGGCGGCGGTGAACGCGGCGACCGTGCCGGGGCCACCGAAGTTGGCGTGCGTGTAGTCGATGCCGGTGTCGATGATGGCGATCTTCACGCCTTCGCCGCGGAAGCCCGGCGTGGCCTGCCAGACCTGGGGCGCGCCGATGAAGGGCACGCTGGTCGTGTTCAGGCGCTCGTAGGTGCGGACCGGCATGACCGAGACGACGCCGGGGAGCGAGGAGAGCGCCTTGAGGTGCGCGCGGTCGATCTCGACCTTGAGGCCGTTGAAGGCATGGTGGAAGTGGGCGAGGACCTTGCCGCCCGAGGCGAGCACGTGCGGTTCGACCACGCGGTGCTGCGCTTCGACCTGCGAGACCACGGCGCTGGCGGCGCCCGCGGAGATGGTCTTGGTGGTGGAGCGCGCGCGGACCAGCGCGACCGGCTCGGCGGACATCTTGATGACGACCTGCACGCGATCAGACCCGCGCTGCGAGCGAGGCGTGAACGAGGCGTTGTAGTCGGCGGGATCCAACGCCTGGAATTGGTCAGCGGTCGCCTGCGCCCGGACGGCGATGGGCAGCACGGCGATGGCCGCGAGCGATGAAAGGAAGAGACCTCGTCGCAACATGAAGACTCCGAAACGAGCAATTGAGAGGTGGGAATACGGAGAACGGCGGCAGAATCACCCCTCGGTTGCTCGCTAGTCAACGGTGCGACCCCCACCTACTTGTTCTTCGCCCAGATCACCAAGACGCAAGTCGCGGTACTCTTTACATTTTTGCGGCAGTTTTCAGTCTGGATTGAATTCACCGCCAGCAGGCGAACGGGCGCTCTTCGACTGCTTCGAGGGAGCGCGAAACGTGTAAGGTCCGCAAATGCCGTTCGCCGATCTCGAGGCCCCTGCGCCCCTTTTGCGCGCCATATCCGCGCGCGGATACACAGACCCGACGCCGGTGCAGGCTGCCGTGCTCGACCCGGCGCTGCGCGGGCGCGACCTGCTCGTCTCGTCGCGCACCGGCTCGGGCAAGACCATCGCCTTCGGCCTCGTGGCTGCGCGCGAGATGCTGCCCGAGGGAGAAGAGACGCTGCCCGCCGCGCGCGGCCCGCTGACGCTGGTGGTCGCGCCCACCCGCGAGCTCGCGATGCAAGTCTCGGTCGAGCTGGCGTGGCTCCTGGCCGAGACCTCTGCGCGCGTCACCACCTGCGTCGGCGGCACGGACATGGGCCGCGATCTGCGCAACCTCCGCGCGGGCGCGCACGTGGTCGTGGGCACGCCGGGCCGGCTGGTCGATCACCTCGAGCGCAAGGCGCTCAAGCTCGACGGCCTGCGCACGCTGGTGCTGGACGAGGCCGACGAGATGCTCGACATGGGCTTTCGCGAGGAGCTCGAGAGGATCTTGCGCGACGCGCCCAAGGAGCGGCGCACCCTGCTCTTCTCGGCGACCATCCCCTCGGGCATCGAGGCGCTGGCCCGCACCTACCAGCGCGACGCCGCCCGCGTCGCCGCCACGCCGCCGCGCCAGGCGCACCAGGACATCGAGGTCCGCGCGCACCTGATCGCCGCCCGCGAGCGCGAGCACGCCGTGGTCAACACGCTGCGCATGGCCGACGCGCAGAGCGCCATCGTTTTCTGCGGCACGCGCGACAGCGTCAATCACATGCACGCCAACCTGGTCGAGCGCGGCTTCTCCGCGGTCGCACTCTCGGGCGAGCTGACCCAATCGGAGCGCACGCGGGCACTGAAGGCCCTGCGCGACGGCCGCGCGCGCGTGCTGGTCGCGACCGACGTCGCCGCCCGCGGCCTCGACCTGCCCGACGTCGGGATCATCATCCAGGCCGACCTGCCGCAGAACGCCGAGGTCTTCCAGCACCGCAGCGGGCGCACCGGCCGCGCTGGCAAGAAGGGCATCAGCGTGCTCCTGGTGCCAGCCGGCTCGCAGCGCACGGCCGAGCGCATGTTGACGGCGGCCTCGGTGCGCGCCACGTGGAGCCCCGTCGCTGGCCCGGAAGAAGTCCGCGCCAAGGATCGCGCGCGGCTGCTGATCGATCTCGATCAGCTCGCTCGCGACCCGGCCGACGACGACCTCGAGCTGGCCCGCGCGCTGCTCAAGGAGCGATCGCCGGAGGAGCTGGCGGCGGCGCTCGTCAAGGTCCGCCGCGGCGAGCTGCCCGCGCCGGAAGAGCTGCCGCTGTCGGCGCTGGTCCGCGAGACCGCGCGCAAGCCGGCAGCGAAGCGGTCGGCCCCTGCCGCGTCTGCCAGGTCCCACGCGCCGTCCGCTGCCTCGTCCACGCCCAAGACCAACTTCGCCGCGGCCGCCTCCAGGGCCCACGCCGCGCCGCCCGCCGCAGCGCACGGGTCCAAGGCGCGCAGCCACGAGCCGCTCAAGGACGGCAGCGTCTGGTTTCGCGTCAACGTCGGCCGCTCGCAGAACGCCGACCCGCGCTGGCTGCTCCCGCTCATCTGCCGGCGCGGCGGCGTGGTGAAGAACGACATCGGGCAGATCCGCATCCAGGCCGACGAGACGCGCTTCCAGATCTCAAACGCGGCGGCAAAGCGCTTCGAGGCCTCGGCGGGCAAGCCCGACACCAAGGACAAGAACATCCACATCAGCAAGCTTCGCGAGCGAGCTTGACGGTGCTCGGGCCGGACGGAAACCAAACCGTTCTAGGGTTCAAGCAAGAGTCTGAAGAGCGCGCCCAGCGCCGCCAGCCTGCGCCCCGCGCGGCCGAGCGCGATCGGCTCTGGCAACTCAACTTGTCCTAGCAAGCGAACCGCCTGCTCGACGCCGCCCGGACGCCGCTTGAGCCGGCGCGCGGCGGCCAGGCGCAGATCGGTGAAGGGCCGCTCCGGGCCGCTCTCCGCGCGGAGCAGATCGATCGCATAGCCGCCCCAGCCGCAGAACAGATCGCCCTCGCGCACGAAGGCGCGGAACCGATCGAGCGCCGCCGCGACCGGCTCGCCGCCGAGGATGCGCGCGTCGGAGACTTCGAGGTGCGTGGACGCGCTCGGCGCCAACGGGCGGCGCGGGGCGATCAGCGCCTCGAAGCTCTCGCCGGTGGCGGGCCGGAGCGCGACCAGGTGGATCAGCTCGGCGTCGCCTTCGATGCCGCTGTCCACCGCATAGGCATTTGCTTCTGCATACAAGGCGACGACGTCGCCGGGCCGCGCGCGCAGGTGGTCGATGGTGCCGTCGGTGCGCGGGCGCGTGGCCTTCTTGCGCTGCCGCCGCGGCGGACCGGGCCGCTTTTCCATCCACTCGATCTGCAGATCCACCATGCGGTCGAACGCGCGCAGCATGGGCTGGAAGCGGCCGGGCTCGCCCTCGAGCTCGCCGAGGACGTGGGCCACCGCCTCGATGGTCGATAGACAGTGCTCGGCGGGCTCTTTGCGAATTCGATAATTGCTCGGCGCCGGCGGGGTCAGCCCGATGCGCGGCAGCGCCCAGAGGAACGAGTTGCGCTTGATCACCTTGCGCGCCTGCGACCAGGTGCCATCGACGACGATGAGCGTGCGCGGCGGTCTGCCCGCAAGCGTCGAGGGCGCGACCGAGCCCTCGCCGGGAAAGAGCAGCGCCGTGCCCTCCTCTGCGGCCACCTCGCGCACGCGGGCGTGGTCCTGGAACTCGACGCCCTGGTGCAGCTCGGAGTTCGGCAGCGACAAATGCGCCATCCGCGCGGTGCCGATGGCGACCTTCCCTTCGCGCGGGTGCTGCAAAAAGCAGGCGCGGGTGCGGCTCTGCAGCGGCGTGATGCGATCGCAATAGCAGGTCGCCGACGGCCGCCGGCAGTGGGTGCAGATCTGGCGAGGTTGGAAATCCAAGGTGTCCTAATGGCTCGCGTTGAGTATGGAGTTGAGTACGATCAAGCAATCGTGGCCATTGGCGACGTCGCGCGCCAGGGGCGGCACCGGCTCCTTCCAGTCGCGGATGACGACGATCTTGCCGGCCGCGTTGCGCTCGAGCTTGCGCTGGAAGAAGACGTCGTCGGTGAGCGCGCCGGGCTGCGGCGAGCAGATCTCGCGCGCCAGCGACGCGGCCTCTTCGGTGGGCCCGTCGTGCAGGAAGACGAAGAGCGGGTTGAGCGGCTGCTTCTTGGCGATGTGCTTGACGGCCTCGCGCATGGCCGCCGTGTTCTGCCCGAGCAGCCGCCGGACCATCACGTGGTGCGCCACCAGCTCCATTTGATATCCGGCCGGGACGGTATTGGCCGAGAGCAACAAATCCGCGTCCACCGTCTTTTGCGACGCTTCAATCAAGATCGGGCGCTTGATGCCGAGCTTCTTCATCACCATGCCAAAGATTCCCCAGGTGCCGGGAATCAAGTGGCAGCGGTTGTCGGTGGCGTCGTCGCACATCTTGTTGTGGTGCGCGCGCAGGTATTGGTAGTAGCGGTCGAACGAGGCCTTGTCATTGGTAACGAGCGCGTAATCGAAAACCCCCATCAACATATCGCGGCTGAAGGAGTTGCCGCCCGGGCTCTTCTGATTGCGCGCCTCGGTCGGGTTGCGCCAGAAGCGGTTGGTCGCGCCTTGGCTGCGCTTGACGTCCTCGCAGCGCGCCCGCTCGCCCGCCGCGCAGGACATGCCGCTATATTCGAGCATATCGCCTTGAGTACAGGCGGGCGGCGGCCGCGTCGCCAGCGCATTGTCGCAAATGGGCGCCCACTTCAAGACCGCATCGCGCAGCTCGACCAGCGCGGCGCGCGTGCCAGGGCTGAGGGGCGTGGCCCGCGCGGCCCCGGCGAGCAAGAGGGCGGCGAGCAGGGCGACGGGCAGCAGCGTGCGTGATTTCATGAGGCCTTCCTTATCAACAGCGCTGCGCGTCAGGGAAGCCGATATCCAACCGAGGCCGAGATGGGCAAGAGCGCCGCGCCCGCCCGCGCCGAGAGGCGGAAGAGCACCGCGTAGGCATATTGCCCCGCGTCCACCTTTCTCAAATCGATGTGGTCGGTGGTGGCGGTGCGGACCGTTTCGCTCGCGCCGTCGCTCTGCACCTCGGCCAGCGTGCGCGCGTCGGAGCGGTACAGGTAGGCGGCGGTATCGGACTCGGCGCTGTTGTCGAAATAGGCAAACGTGAATGAGGTGACGATGGCGCCGTCGGGCAGCGCGATGGGCACGGCGATGAGGTCGTCCTCGCCTCCCGTCTGGTAGCGCCCGACGCCGCCGGTCACGTTGCCGACCGCGCTGGTGGTGGCCGCGTTGAGCGGCACGCCGAAGATCGCGGCCACCGAGACCACGCCTCTTGGAAAGCGCTGGCAGCGGACAGTCCCGTCTTCGGCGATGAGCCGGATCGCCGACCCTGGCGCGCAGGTCCCGGTGATGCGGGCCTGCCTGGTCTCGATGGCCTCGGCGTTCTTGACGATCTCTTCCGACTGCGTGTCGAGCGCCTGCCCGATCTCGAGGGGCAGCCGCTCCATCGACAGGCGGCCGGTGGTGAGCTGCGCTGAATCGAAGGAGAGGGGCTGGGCGACCACCAGGGGCCTTGGCGCCGCAGGCTCTTCTGGGATCGCCTTGGCCGGAGGCACACGGGAGGCGATGGCGAGGGCGGCCGCTGCGCCCGCGGCCGCGCCCAGGGCCACCACGAGCACGCTCTGCTTGACGTTCACGGAGCGCTTCTATCACGACCCGGAGGGCGCCGAAGGCAGCGCAGGGACGAAGACGACCTCGCTGAAGCCGAGCGGCAAGAGCAGCGTCCGGAGCGCGCCCCGCGCGGCCTCGCGCGCTTTCTCTTGCAGGCCGACGTCGCCATCGACGGCCCGCTGGAACGCCCCTTTTGCATGCTCGAGCAGCTGGGTGGTCTCGGAGGAGTCCAGGTTCGAGCCGATGATCTCCGTCTCGCCGGGCGAGAGCTCGATGCTGGTCTGCACCGGCGGCAGCACCGCCAGGACCTTGCGCCCCGCCGCGCGCAGGTGGCGCTCGTCGAGCTTGCGCAGATCGACCGCGAGGTGCGCGTGCGCGAAGACGATGGCCCGCCCGCGCGGCGCCCGCAGCGTGTGCCGCGCCCATTGCGCGACGCCGCCCCAGATCGAGTCGGTGGGCAACGGATCGGGCGCGAAGTCGATCTTCTTGTAGAGGGCGACTTCCAGCGTCTCCAGGCGCGCCACCTCGCGCACGCGGAGGACCACGGCGGGCGTGGTTGGCAGCTCGCTCTTTTGCCCCCACCGCGTGGCGACGAACGCGCCGCCGAGCGCGCAGAGCAGACAGATGAGGACAAGAGCAAGGACGCGCACCAGCGGCTCCTTTTCAGCTCCCGCGCTCGTCGCAAAGACGGCTGCGCGAAGAGAGAGTGTTCGGCGGGCTTTTGCCAACTGTAGCACCCGCCAAGAGTGGCTCAGCCGTCGATGGCGAGCACCAGCGGCAAGACGGGGCCGCTGCCCGCCTCGCGCAGCACGCGGGTGGCCTCGGCCAGCGTCCAGCCGCTGTCACACCGGTCGTCCACCAGCAGGACCGGGCCCTTGTCGAAGACCAGGCCCTGTGCCGAGAAGGCGCCGTACACGCTCCGCAGCCGCTGCGCGCTGTTGCTCCGGCCCGCGCCCGCCGGCTGGTTCCGGACGCGCGTCAAGGTGCCGACGAGCTTGAGGCGCCCGACCGCGGCGAGGCGGGCCGCGAGGCTCGCGACCAGCTTCGGCCGGCTGCGGCTCGGCACCGCGACCACTCCGGTCGGGCGCTCGGCCCAGCCCCACGCCGCGAGCACGGCGACCACGGCGGCAAAGACGTCGCCTTGCACCTCGACGTCGGGCGCGGCAAAGAGCGGGCGCAAGCGGCTGCCCCAGCCGACGTCGGAGAGCCGGGCGATGGCGCGGCCCGGCTCGGAGGGTTTCTGCACCTTGCCCGAGAGCGGGACGCCAAGCGCTGCCATGCCCGCGGGCCAGAGCTTCTTCGGCGACAGCTCGACGCCGGGCTTGTCGAGCCGATCGCGCGCGGCGGCCAGGGTGGCCTCGCTCACGTCAGAGGAGAGCGACTGCCCGGTGCAGCGATCGCAACGTCCGCAAGGTTCGGCGCCGGGGTCGTCGAGCTGGCGCCGCAAGAACTCCATGCGGCAGCCCGAGGTGGCCTGGTAGTCGCGCATCGCCTGCTGCTCGGCGGCGCGCGCCGCGGCCACGCGCGCATAGCGATCGCCGTCGTAGGCCCAGCGCTGCCCGGTGGCCGTCCAGCCGCCCGCGACGCGCTTCACCGCGCCGTCCACGTCGAGCACCTTGAGCATGGTCTCGAGCCGCGTTCGCCGCAGATCGACCTGCGCCTCGAGCGCGGCGGTGGACAAGGGCTTCTTCGAGGCCGCCAGGGCCGACAGCGTGCCCCGCACCTGGTCCTCGGTGGGGAAGCCAAGCGAGGCGAAGTAGCGCCAGATGGCCTCGTCCTCGGCGCCGGGGAGCAGGATGACCAGCGCGCGATCGACGCCACGGCCCGCGCGCCCCACTTGCTGGTAGTAGGCGATGGGCGACGAGGGCGCGCCGAGGTGCACGACGAACCCCAGGTCGGGCTTGTCGAACCCCATGCCGAGCGCGCTGGTTGCGACCAGCACCTTGAGCCGGTTGGCGAGCAGATCGTCCTCGGCGGCGCGCCGCTCGGCGTCCTCGGTCTGGCCCGAATAGGCGGCGGCGGTCAGCCCCTGGCTGCGCAAGAAGCTCGCGACCTCCTCGGTGGCCGCGACGGTCAGCGTGTAGACGATGCCGCTGCCGGCCAGCGTCTTGAGGCGCTCGGCGAGCCAGGCGAGGCGGTGCGCCGCGGTCGGCAGCGTGAGCACGTGCAGGTGCAAGGACTCGCGCTCGAGCGACCCGCGCAGCACCAGCGTTCCGGCGCCGAGCTGATCGGCGACATCGACGACCACGCGCGCGTTGGCCGTGGCCGTGGTCGCGAGCACCGGCGTCCCCGCGGGCAGCTCGGCGAGCAGCGTGCGCAGGCGGCGATAGTCGGGCCGGAAGTCGTGGCCCCAGTCGCTGATGCAGTGCGCTTCATCGACGACCACCAGCCCCGCGGTGGCCGCCAGCCGCGGCAGCACCTCGTCGCGAAAGCCCGGGTTGTTGAGCCGCTCGGGGCTGACCAGCAGCACATCGACCTCCCCGCGCTGCACGCCGGCGTAGAGCTCGGCCCACTCGGTGACGTTGCTGCTGTTGACGGTGGCGGCGCGGATCCCGGCGCGCTCGGCTGCGGCCACCTGGTTTCTCATCAACGCCAAGAGCGGGCTGACGATGACGGTCGGCCCCTTGCCCGCCCCGCGCAGCAGCAAGGTCGCCACGAAGTAGACCGCGGATTTTCCCCAGCCCGTGCGCTGCACGACCAGCGCGCGCCGGTGCCCCGTGACCAGCGCTTCGATCGCCGTCCACTGGTCCTCGCGCAGCACCGCGGCCTGCCCGGCGAGCGCGCGCAGGTGCCGTTCAGCGTCGGCGCGAAGGGTCACGCGCGCATCCTGCGCCTGATGTCCGCTGCCGCAAAAGCGTTCATTTGCCGACCGGCATACACGTATGGCTCGCGCGCACTCTATTGATTTGTTTCGGCCAAGAGTGGCACTCCGTTCCGCACGGTTCGAAACGCACTGCTCGCGCACGCTCCCCGTCTCGGAAGGAGTCGTCATGCTGGGCACCACCGAATCAACCCTGCGGCAACGCTCGACGAAGCTGATGCTGGTGGCCGCGCTGGTCTTTGCGGTCCCTTCTTCCTGCACCCTTTCAAATGAGGAGGACGAAAAGGACGAGCTGACCACCGCGACCAGCGCCTCGAGCACCGGGTCGTGCGGCGTCGAGCGGTGGAACGTGAAGACCGGCACCGACTCGGGCGCGAGCAGCGTCAACACGACGCCGCAGAGCACCACCATCGCCTCGCTGGACGCGCTGCCCGTGCCGTCGGGTCTGGGACAGAACGCCGGCCGGCTGCAGCCCTCCGAGTTCCAGACCTTCAAGCTGACCAACGTCACCTTGAGCCAATACAAGCTCGAGAGCGACAGCGACTACCACCTGGTCCTGACCGACGGGGCCAACACCATGATCGTCGAGATCCCAGACCCTCTCTGCGTGGGCAGCGGCAGCCCGTTCACCACGCAGATCCGCGCCGCGCGCGCCGCCTTCGACGCCCGCTTCAATGCCACCACCAGCTTCCAGACCGCCAACATCGCCGTCACGGTGACCGGCGTCGGCTTCTTCGATCTCCTGCACGGACAGACCGGCGTGGCGCCGAACGGCTTCGAATTGCACGCCCTGCTCTCCATCTGCTTTGGCACCAACTGCAGCGGCGGCGCGACGCCCGACTTCTCGCTCGGCGCCAGCCCGTCCAGCGTGAGCGCGGCCCAGGGCGCCTCGGCCACCAGCGTCATCTCGGCCAGCGCGCTCAACGGATTCTCGGGCTCGATCTCGCTCTTTACCAGCGGCGTCCCGGCGGGCGCCAGCGCGGGCCTCTCGGCCACCAGCATCTCGGCCAGCGGCAGCGCCACCTTGACGCTCTCGGCCGGCACCGCGGCGCCTGGCTCGTACACCGTGAGCGTGACAGGCACGAGCGGCACGCTCAGCCACTCGACGTCGGTCGGCTTCACCGTCACCAGCGGCGGGGGCGGGGGCGGCGGAGGCACCCTCACCAACGGCGACTTCGAGACCGGCTCGCTCAGCGGCTGGACCGTCGCTGGCACCGCGAGCGCAGTGACGGGCGGCCACGGCGGCACCTACGCGGCGCGCGTCGGCAGCACCGCGGCGACCAACGGCGACAGCTCGATCGCGCAGAGCTTCACCGCGCCCGCCGGCGCCACCAGCCTGTCGCTCTATTACAAGGTGGTCTGCCCCGACTCGATCACCTACGACTGGGCGACGGCCACGCTCGCCGACACCACCGCGGGAACGACCGCGACCGTGCTGGCCAAGACCTGCACCAACAGCTCTGCCTGGGTGCAGGCGAGCTCGGCCCTGGTCGCGGGCCACGCCTATACGCTGACCCTGTTCAGCCACGACGACAACTACGCGGGAGACCCGACGTACACACTGTATGACGACGTGACGATCACGACCGGCGGCGGCGGCGGAGGCGGCATCACCAACGGCGGCTTCGAGACCGGCACCTTCTCGGGCTGGACGACCTCCGGCGCGGCCTCGTCGATCACCACCATCGCGCACTCGGGCACCTCGGCCGCGTTCCTCGGCAGCAGCGCCGCGACCAACGGCGACAGCTCGATCGCGCAGACCTTCACCGTGCCGGCGGGCAAGACGCAGCTCAGCGTCTGGTACGCGAACAAGTGCCCCGACTCGGTCACCTACGACTGGGCCACCATCACGCTGAAGGACAACACCAGCGGCACGACCACGACGGTGCTGCCGAAGACCTGCACGGCGACGTCGGTCTGGACCAACGTCACCGCGGCCGTGACGGCGGGGCACGGCTACACGCTCACGCTCACCAACCACGACGACAACTATTCGGGCGACCCGACCAACACGATCTTCGACGACGTCACCTTGAACTGAGGTCGATGATCTCCGCAAATCCGCCGCCGCCCGCGGCAGTTGATCGCTGCGGGCGGCTCGCATCGCTTCAGCCATCAAGGCGGCAGGCTGCCGCCGTCGTTGTTGCCGATGGTGCCGGTGATCGGGTCGATATGTCCCAGCGCTTGATATTGCCAACCGTAGATCGAGAGATAGCCATTCTCGATCGCCGCCGGCGCGCGCAGATAACCATAGGGACCGTTGTTGGTCGGCAAGAGCGCCGCGTTGGTCGTCCACGAAGTGATCGTTCCGTCGCTGGGATTGATGGTTCCTACCAGCACCTCCCGCAGCGCGGTCGCGCCGTTGCTACCGCTGGTGTCAGTCGTGCCGCTGGTCACATAGAGTCGCCCGTTCCAGGCGGCGGCTCCGGCCAGATAGCGCGGGCCCGGCAACGAGAGCGTTGCAGCCAGCGTGGTGCCGAGCGTGCCGTCGTTCTGGATGGGCGCGAAGTGCACGTCGGCCACCACCGGCCCGCCGTTGAGCTGCTGGTTTCCGCCGATGGTGTAGAGGTATCCATTGTAGGCCACCGCAGCGACGCCATAGCGCGGGGTAGGAAGCGTGATTGGGAGCGTGGTGAAGCCCGAGAGAACGCCGCCGCTCACCGCCGCGTGCTGGATATCGTTATAAGCGGTACCGCTGGTATCGATACCTCCTATCAAGTAGACGTCGCTGGCCGTGCTGGCCACGCCATAGTCGTGGCGCGCCCTGGGCAGGGGACCTGGCGCCTGGAAGGTCCACCCGACGCTTCCGCCGTCGAGGAAGACCGGGTTGGCCAGCGCCTGCGCCTCGGAAACATCGAAGAGGTTGCTCAAGGCGGTGCCGCCGTCCGAGCCCAGCCCGCCGAGCGCAAAGGCGGTGAAGCCGGCATTTGTCTGCACTCCGATCGAGGCCATGTTGGCGATGGGCCGCTGTAGGTTTGCTCCGACCTTCCAGGTCGGCACATAGCCATCGAAGTCGAGCGCGCCGGTATAGGATTGAATGGAAGCCGGATTGACGTTGACGCCGCCGGTGAGCCCCCCAAAGACGACCACGCCGCCATCCGCGAAGGCCGCCCCTTTGTTCTGCGTGCCCAGGCTGAGCACGGGCTCGACCCAGGCGAGCGGCGTCACGGGCGAGAAGTGCACCACCGCGCCGCTGGTGCCGTCGGCGTTCCTGGCGAAGATGCCGCCGGTATAGGTGGCGCCGTTGATCAACCCCGAGATGATCGCGGTCGTGCCGCCGTCGTTGGAATAGAGGAATTGATCGACCGCTGCGCTTCCCCCGTCTTTCACATAGAGATCATAGGAAGCCGTCTGCGCGCCGGTGAAGTCCACCCCGGGCTTCCAGTGCAGGCCGAGCTGGTGGGTGCCGGGGCGCGCCACCAGGCCGGACGGTGCAGCCGGAGGAAAGAGCGGCCGGCCCGTGACCACGTTCGAGGGCGGGCCGCTGCCGAATTGATTGATGGCGCTGACGCGGAACGAGAACGTGCCCGCGTCGGCGATGGTGAACGAGACCACCGCCGAGGTGGTGCCGCCGGCCGCGTAGGTGGTGGCGTTCCAGGAGGTGCCGTCGTGGCTGGTGTCGATCTCGTAGGATTGCACCGAAGCGTCGGCCTGGCCGGCGTCGGCGGGGGCGGTCCAGCTGAGGAAGACGCCGTGGACTCCACCGTCTGCGAAGAGGCCGCCGGGCGCGGTGGGCACGCCCTTGAGCGTGAACGCGACCGCGTTCGAGGGGTCGCTCAGCTCGCCGTTGGAGAGCTGGGTGCGGAGCCGCGCCTGCCCGCTGACGATGCTTGGATCCACCTGGAGCTGGACGACCGAGGCGTCCTGCGCGACCACGGTCCGCGCCGTGAAGCCCGCGCCCTGGTCGGCCTCGGCGAGCATGGTGAACGGCAGCGCCTGGCCGGTCGGCGCAGTGAAGCCCAGGATGACCGAGTCGCTGGTGGTGTCGAGGAGCGTGATGCCGGTGGGCGGCCCGGGCGTCGCGACCAGCGTGAGCGGCGCTGTGAACGGCGAGAGCGGGCTCTCGGTGAAGCCGTCCGCGGCCACGCCGGTGGCGGCGAAGACGTACGCCTTCTGTGCGACAAGGCCAGTCAGCTGCGTCTGCTTGCCGATGGCCCTCCGCACGTCGATGGAACTGAAGCCGCCGTCGGCGAACGACTCGGCCACGGTCAGGTTGAAGGAGAGGGTCGCGATGCACCCGCCGTCGGCAAAGTCGTCGATCGAGATGCTGGCGGTGGTGGCGTTGAAGGCGGTCGCCTGAACCGAGGGGACGCAGACCGAGCCGAGCATTCCGGCGTCCGAGCCTGCGTCGGGCGTGACGCAGCTGCCGCTCTGGCACGAGGCGCTCGCCGCGCAGGCGTTGTTGCACGCGCCGCAGTTGGCCGGGCTGGTGAGGAACTTTACGCAGGCGCCGCCGCAGAGGAGCTCGTCAGCGGCGCACTGCAGGGCCTGGGGCGCCTTCGAATTGCAGGCCGCCGCCGAGAGGAGAAGTGCGACGGAGAGTGTGGCTCGCATCCAGCAGCAAGTGCACCGCCGTTGGTCCAAGTCAAACAAGAGACTCGAGCTTGCCCGAAGTGCATTCTCGGGAAGATCCGGCGGGCACTTCGTTGCCTCGGTGAAGCCGCGCGCTCCCCCCGTGCGGCGCCGACCGGCTCCGGAGACGCGCATGACACTCTCGAAGATTGGTTTCCTACCGCTCGCCCTCCTCGTCGCGCTGGCTGCACCGCCAGCTCGAGCCAAGACGCCCAAGCCGATGGACCTGCAGTGGACGCACACCGACGCCAACGGCTTCCCCAAGAATCCGTCCTGGGGCATCGAGCCCAAGCTCAAGCCAGGCGAGTTCGCCGACCCCGTCAAGCTCTGCCGCCTCGACAAAATCCACGCCTGGTCGGCCTACGCGGTCAACGACGATCCCGCGCAGCTCAAGGGCTGCACCAACGACAAGGTCTATCTCGACATCGTGCGCTGGGTGGCGTCGGGACCCGCCTGCTGGGGCGTCTTTCCAGGCCACGCCGACTGGCTCACCGCGGTGACCTTCGACGGCCGTGCCTTCCAGGACGGCGTGCCGATGTGGGGCGGCGGGCTCGACAACGACTTCTCCTTCGACTTCGAGCCGCTCGACGCGGAGGGCAAGCCCTCGACCCACCTCTTCACCAAGTCGCTCGGCGCCTGCGACGACCCGAACGACCCCGCATGCAAGAAGCTGCGGCCGCGCGGCCTGCACCTCGAGACCTGGGACAGCGAGTCGATCGCCATCTTCGAGCTGCCGTTCTGGAAGAAGTATCGCGACGAGGTCTCGGCCCACGCGCACTCGGCCAAGGTGATCGATGGTCACCACGCCATCGCCACCGGCATGGTCGGCCTCGACTGCGCGCACGAGTGCCACGTCGAGCTGCACCCGCTCTTCGCCCTCGCGATCAAAGACAAGGCCGACGCCACCTCCGAGCACTGGGGAATGTTCGCGCGCAACTACGGCAACGGCGGCTACTGCTCGTCCACCAACTTCGTCTGGAAGTTCCCGCACGACAGCAAGGGCCGCGCCTTCTACAAGTTCCAGCTGCCGTGGAGGAAGGGCGCCAAGAGCTTCACCACCGAGATCAGCGGCGTCCTCCACGCCGACAGCGACGCCGCCGCCAAGGTCGCCGGCGCCAAGGTCCACGGCAGCCCCGACAAGGGCGTCGTCATCCAGATCTTCCTGCCCAAGCCCGAGGACCACGGCGTCGCCGAGGCCGAGGTCACGGTGCACTGGGTGATGGAGCCGGGCCACAAGCACGCTCCGCCGCCTCCGCCGCCGCCCGCGGAGCCCAGGGGCCAGACTGCGGCCAAGCGCCTCGAGCAGGACAGCATCCACGAGGCGCTGCTCGAGTCGCTCACCCCGGCGCAGCGCAAGCAGCTTCCCGCCTTCGTCGAGCCCAGGCGCGCGCAGAAGTCATCGCCCATGGTGATCGAGAAGCTGGCCGCGCCGCCGCCGGAAGACAGCGCCCACGTCGCGCTTGCCGAGCAGGCCACCGTGGTGCACGACGCCGCCAAGGAGCAGCGCATGAAGGCGCACTTCGAGGCGCTGCGAAAGGTGTTGGGCTCGGACGCGGCCTACAAGACCGCAGTCGAAGCGGCCGCCAGGAAGCTGCAACTGCCCGCCTCGCATTTGCAAGATTTGTCGAAGACTCACTGACCCGCGGCGTAGACGATCGGCCGGGCGCGGCTCCACTCGCCGCGCCTGGAGAAGACTCTGTCTAGAACGCCTGCTTCTGCTGCCGACATGGGTGATCGCGCTGACCGATCGCCTTCTCGCCGCTTTGGTCGTTGCCGCACTCCTCTGGACCTACGCCGCCGCGCCCTCGCGGCCGCATGAGTGCGCGGGCCTTGAGTCCGCGGCCTCCGGCGACAAGCGGGGCAAACCTCAATCAGCCCTTGACATGCAAGTGAACGCTTGCCTATTGTTTGCCTCATGGGCAACGCGGACCTCTTGTTCAAAGCGCTGGCCGACCCGGGGCGGCGAAAGCTCATGGACCGCCTGCACGCCCAGGACGGCCAGACGTTGAGCGAGCTCTGCCACCACTTGGACATGAGTCGGCAAGGCGTGACCCAACACCTTGCCCTGCTCGAGGCGGCCAATCTCTTGGCGGTGCAGTGGCGCGGCCGCGAGAAGCTGCACTTCCTGAACCCGGTCCCGCTGCAAGAGATCTACGACCGCTGGATTCGCAAATTCGAGAGGCCGCGCCTCAAGGCTCTGCGCGACTTGAAGCGCCGTCTGGAGGAAGACGGCCAGGACCCTCCCCCGAAACCTCCAACACGGAGAACGCCATGAGCGCAGCAAACCGAAGCCAGTTCGTCTATGTCACCTTCATCCGCACCACGCCCGCGAAGCTGTGGGAGGCGCTGACCGAGCAGCAGTTCATCCGTCAGTACTGGTTCGACATGAGCTGATCACGGCCGTGTCAGGCGGCTGGCCGAGCATCCTCTCGAATCTGAAATCGCTGCTGGAGACGGGGCAGGTGGCCATCGCCTCTCACCCGGCCGTCAAGGCGGCTTCAAAAGAAACCCAACTCAACCGCAACTAAAGCCACAGAAGACAAGGGGCACAACCGCCGCGGCGCGCTCGCGACGGACGTGCCCTTTGCGGTTGTGGTCGGGCGTTACTATGGCGTGTCCGCAAAGTCACCCCTCAGAAGATCGGTGATCGCATCAAGCTCTACCGGCTTGACCAGATGGGCATCGAAGCCGGCCTTCTCGGAGCGGCGCCGATCTTCCTGCTGCCCGTAGCCGGTGATGGCAACCAACCTCAGGCCGCGCAGGCTCGGCTCTTCACGCAACCGCCGCGCAACTTCGTAGCCGTCCATGACCGGTAGCCCGATATCGAGCAGAGCGAATTCGGGCTTGAACTCCAGCGCCACCTGCAACGCACGCGGCCCATCGTGCGCGACCTGCGTCGCGTAGCCGAGGGTGCCCAACATCTCCGCCAGCAGCTCCGCTGCGTCCTCATTGTCGTCGACGATGAGGACGCGCATGCCGGCGGCCACCGGCGCCGGAAGCCGCTTGAGCGAAGTCACCGAAGCTCGGGCCACCGTGGCAACGGCTGGCGCGGCCGGCAGCTCGACAACAAACGTGCTGCCTTTGCCGAGACCTCCGCTGTCGGCGTGAACCTGGCCACCGTGAAGCTCCACGATGCTGCGCACGATGCTCAGCCCCAACCCGAGTCCACCTTGCGAACGCGCCAACGACTGCGGCACTTGAGAGAAGAGGTCGAAGACGAGCGGCAACATCTCGGCCGAGATGCCAAGTCCGTTGTCGTTCACGTGAACGACAATCACACCGTCACGACGCTGTGCCTCGATCGCGATCGCCCCTTTCGGCTCGGTGTACTTCGCGGCGTTGGTGATGAGATTGGCGAAGACCTGCCTGAGTCGATCGCTGTCGCCGTCGATCGCCATGCCCGACGATGGAACGGCCACCGACAGTCGGTGATGTCGTTGCTCGAGCAGCGGACTGGCCATCTCGATCGCATCGCGCAGCACATCCGAGAGCTCCACCTGCGCGCGATTGAGTTGGACTTTGCCCTGCGCGATGCGCGACACGTCGAGGAGATCGCTCACCAGGCCCTCGAGATGTCGGACCTGCCGCTCGATGACCGCGCGCTCCCGCTCCGCGCCTTCGAACCCGCGCAGACGCATGAGCTGCAGCGCCGTCGAGATCGGCGCCAGCGGGTTGCGCAGCTCGTGCCCCAGCATGGCCAGGAACTCGTCCTTCGTGCGGTTGGCGGCTTCGGCGCGATCGCTCGCCGCCTCGGCATCGGCGCGCAGCGTCTGCTCGACCGCGCTCGCCCGTTCGAGTTTTTGGAGCGCGCGAACTTGCTCGGTCACCTCGACGGCAAAAATCATCACGCCGTCGATCGCGCCATCGAGTCCTCGCGTTGGCTGAGCCGTCCAGTTGAAATAGCCTTGCTCGGCTTCACCGCCTTTGCCGCGCGAAAGCTGCGCCGGGAACGAATCCGCGACAAAGGGCTCGCCCGTCGCAAACACACGATCGATGAGATCCCAAACCCCTTGCGCCGCCAGCTCGGGCAGCGCGACGCGAGCTGCCATGCCGACGCAATGACGGCCTCCGACCAGCTCTTCGTAACGCTGATTCGCCAGCACGTAGATCAGCGAGGGGCCACGCAGCACTGCGATCGCCGCCGGCGCTTCCATCAAGAACGACTCCACACGTTGCCGCGCCGCCCGGTGCGCTGCGGCGATCTCGATCTGCGCCCCGACGCGCGCCAGCAACTCGCGCGCCGAGAACGGCTTGACCATGTAGTCGCTCGCGCCTTGCTCCAGCGCGTTCATCGTTGATTGTTGATCGGCGCGCGCGGACAAGAGAATGACTGGCACCTCGCGGGTACGCTCGTCCTGGCGCAGCGCGCGCACCAGCGCCAATCCGTCCAGGCCGGGCATCATCACGTCGCTGACGATGGCGTCAGGCGGCTGCGCCGTCGCCTGCGCCAACGCCTTGAGCCCGTCGGGCGCGGTCTCGACCCGCCAGCGCTCGCTGAGCAGACGCGTCAGGTAGTCGCGCATATCGGCGTTGTCGTCGGCGATGAGGATGCGCGAGGTGTGCGGAGCGTGGTTTGGCGCCGGCACGTCAGCCGCGCTCGCTCTGGCGCCGCCCTCGGGAAGCCAGCGCAGCGCTTCACCAACGTAGGCCGCAGCGCCGCTCGAGGTCGTCGGCAGCGGCGGCGTCTGGCTCGGCTGTCTGGTGAGCTGCGCCGAGCCGCGCGGAATGGTGACGGTAAAGGTGGTGCCCAGGCCAACGCGGCTCTGCACTTCGACCGCGCCGCCGTGCAGCCGCGACATCTCGGCGACCAGCGCGAGGCCGATTCCGCTGCCTTCATGCGTCCGTGACCGCGCGCCTTGCACGCGATGAAACCGCTCGAAGAGGCGCGGCAGCTCGTCGGCGGGAATTCCCACGCCGGTATCGGACACGGCCAACACCGCCTCACCATCGAGGTAGCGCAAGTTGACCGAGATCTTGCCGTCGAAGGTAAACTTGAACGCGTTCGACAGGAGATTGAGGACGATCTTTTCCCACATCTCGGCGTCGACCCAAGTCGGCTCTGACGACGGCGCGCAGGAGATCTCGAAGGCGACATCAGCGGACTCGATCGCCGAGCGAAAGCCACTCGCCAGATCGGCCGTCAGCTCGCCGAGGTTGGCCGGACGATACGAGGCGCGCGCGCGTCCGGCCTCGTGGCGCGAGAAGTCGAGCAGGTTGTTGACCAGCTTCAAGAGGCGCAGCGCATTGCGATGAACTGTGGCCAGCGGCTCGCCGCGCAATTCGTGCTTGTGCTCGAGCGCTTCTTCGACGGTGCCGATCATCAGGGTCAACGGCGTCCGAAACTCGTGGCTCACGTTGCTGAAGAATTCCGTCTTCTGTCGATCGAGCTCGGCGAGCTGCGCCGCAAGTTGCGTCTTCTCCTCGAGGGCACGGATGCTGGTCAGGCTGGCGGCAATCTGCCGCGCCAGGAGCTGCAGGAAGCTGCGCGCGTCGTCGTCGAGGAGATAACGGGGATTGAGCCCGGCGATAAGCACGTGCGTTGCGCTGCCCACTCCCGTGCCGTCGAATGGAATGAGCAAAGCGCGCTGCGCCGGCTCGCCCGAGGGGCCACCCGGAAGCGCGCCGAAGCGCGTGGCCAGGTCGTCCACCAGGATCTCGCTGCCGGATCGCGCCACCTCGGCCAGCGGCCATGCAAGCGCACCGCGCAGGTCGACGTCGATGGGCGTGGCGGCGAGGCCGCGCTCGATTCCGGCGCTGACGACGAGATGAGCACGTTCGCCGCGCAGCGCGTAGAGCAACCCAAAGGGCAAATCCGCCGGCGCCTGGCCGAGCACCTCTTCGGTCGAGCGCAGCACCTCGGCGACGGTCGAGCACAGCGCGGCGCGCAGCGACTGCTCGCGGATCAGCCCCAGCCGGCGCGCGCCCAGCACTTGACCGGTCGTCTCGTTGACGACGACGAGGATTCCACCGACCGCGGCGAACTCGTTGCGAATGGCGATGTACGAGAAGGTGAAATAGCCGTCCTGGAGAAATCCGGCGCGCTCGAGCGGAATGAGCAGGTTCTCGAGAAACACCGGGGCGCCGGTGGCGATCACGCCCTCGACGAGCGGTCCCAGCACCGGCCACGCTTCTTTCAGGACCTCGCGGATGGTCACGCCGAGACACTCGGGATGCTTCAAGCCGACGAAGGGCAGCCCGCGATCGTTGTAGAGGATGGCCAGCTCGGGCCCCCAGAAGATGTACGACGGCTGAGGCGCAGTCAGCATCACGCTCACCATCGAGCGCAGCGATTGCGGCCAACCGTCGAGCGGTCCAAGCGGCGTGGTCGACCAATCCTTGGTGCGCATGAGCGCGCCGAGCTGGCCGCCGCCCTCGAGAAACTTCGCGCCCGCCACCCTCGCGGTCAGAGCGTCATCGGTCATGCCGCTGTCCCCACGAGTTCAAGCGTTGAGAAGTGCAGTGGTCAAGCGCGCAGACATCGCACGACTTGGGGCAGCTTGGCGATCGGCGGCGGGAGCCTGAAATCAAAGCGGGGGTGTCGTTGCATTATTGACAGATGCCGAATGTATCGCAGGGCGCAACCGCCGCTGCGCGCCCGCGACGGACGTGCCCTCGAGGGCATGAAGAGCGGCGCCGCCGACGCCAACAAGTGCCTCGACCGCGGCGCAATGAACTACGAGAACGTCGAGCGCTACGGCGAGCCGAGCACACGAGGAGAGAGCAGCGGAAGCGTAGTTTCTCTACGCTGAGCAGCGCAACGACGAGGCTGCTCGGCGTAGACCAGCGATCGGCGTTCGCAGAGATCACTGCGCCGCGGTCGAGGCACTAGGACGGCAAGGTGACCTCTGCCGAGCTGCGCGACGACCTCACCCGCCGCGTCGTCGAGCTGACCTTCGGCAAGCAGACGCCGACCGCGCGGCGCGAGAGCGTCGAGCTCGATTTCGCCGTCTATTGAGTCAGCGCACCGTGCGCGTTCGCTGGACGCCTTTGGCGCTCGCCGGGGCAACTCTTCGGTTCTCTATAAAACCCTGATTACTTCAAATCGTCGGCGTTCAAGAAAGGCGCGCGGGTGACCTGCGGGAGCGCGTCGTCGCGATAGAAGAACAGATCGGCGTAGGAGCACTTCTCCAGATCGGCCTTCTTGACCGGCCCCGGCGTGGGCCGCGAGTTGGCCTGCGGCGCCTGCGGCAGGAAGTCGGTGATGGGCTGGAAGCCGAGCGCGTTCTTGCCCAGGATGTCTGTGCCGATGGTGACGTCCTTGAACTTCGCCAGCAGCGCGGGCGAGAACTTGCCGCGCTTCCGGGGGTCGAACCAGGCCTCGCGCTGGAGCGGGTTCACGTCGGCCGACTCGACCATCTTTGCGTCATAGGAATGATAGTTGAAGATGCCGTCGGGACCGTCGCCCCACTTCTTCTTGTCGTATTTGAAGGTCGCCGGCAGGGAGGGGACCACGCTCTTCGCTCCCAGCCGATGGTCGTGCATGTAATCGCCGGCAAAGTTTCCCATCTGGGTCGCGAAGTATTGGATACCGACGATGTCGCGGAAGAACCAGGGATAGGCCTTTTGATAATCCCAGCGCCAGAACTTGCTGAAGCTGGTGTCGGCCTCCACCGACTTCATCCGATCGTCCAGCTTCTCGGTATAGCCCGCGTCCTTCAAGACATCGGTGATCTGGCCATAGAAGATGCTCTTCGCGAACTGGTTGAGCTCCAGGCCCTGCGCATTGAAGTTGCTGGGGAGCGGCTGCTGCAGCTTGCCCTTCACCTCGTCGGTGAGCCGCACGGGAAACTTCGCATCGACTCGGGCTTCGGCGTCGAGCTTCGCGGCCAGCTCGTCGAGCTTCTTCTGGGGAGGCGGCCGGGTGCCCAATTGATGGGGGCGAATGATTCGTTTGTATTTGTCCTGGAGCTTGCCCGCCTTGCGCATCCACTTCGCGAGCAGCCGGGTCATCTTCAAATAGGAGTTGCCCTGCCAATTGAAGTTGCGAAACAGCATCCAGCAGCCGACGGTGTTGATGAGCCCGTGCATGGTGTTGCCGGGCATGATGTTGACGCCCTGGGGGGTGAGGATCTCACTCCAGACGGTGCCGTCGGTGTGCGTCGAGGGGCGCTCGAGGCAGAGCTTGTACATGGCCGGCGCGAGGCGGGCCTTGTCGGTGAGCTCGGGCTTGCTGAAGGCGGTGAACGCCACCGTGTCCGGGTTCTTGAAGTTCACCACGAAGTGCTCGGTGTGGCAGGCCAGCGTGACGTCATCCATGGTCGAGGCGGGGTCTTGATCATCGACGCCGGGGCAATGAAACACCGAGAATGATGCATTGGCGCGCACGACGCCGGGCGCCGCGTTCGAATAGTCGGCGCCCATCAACTGACCGCGACTCTCCGGCAGCATGGTGATGAAGACGACCAGGCGGCCAGGTGATTTGGCCGGATAGTTGAGCAGCAGGCTCTTCTGCTGCGCCGAGAGCGAGGCGAGGAAGGCGTTGCAGACGGCGGGATCGAAGCTGGTGCTGCCGTCCTTCGCCTCGGCGCCGAACTCCTGCTGCATGATGCGCGTCAGCCTGGGCAGCGCGGTGACCAGGAACCGGCGCATGAGCACGCGGTCCCTCGCGCGCACCTCGGTGCCGCCGGGATCGGTGACGGTGAACTCAAGGTCGGCACGGGCCTCGGCGCCATTCACGTTCGCCTTCCATTTGACGCGCGTCGCGACCTGCGTCGATTTGGGATCGAGCGGCTTGCCCGGCTCGGTGGTCAGGGTCTCTTTCCACTCGACCAGAGCGCCGGTGAGGTTGCTGGTCGTGAAGACGACCGCCTTGAACTTGACGGTGACCGAGGCGGGCAGCGCGGCGTCGGCCTCGACGTGCAGGAACAGATCCTGGCCGAAGAAGACGACGCCGCCCGAGGGCAGATCTTTCGGAGTGCCGGTGGTGGGCGGTGCCATTCGAGTCGCTCTCTCTATTCCAGCGGCGGATCGTCGTCCGACGCGAGGTCGGGAAAGTCCGCCTGATCGACGTTGAGCTGCGCGCCCTGCGTCGCGTCCACGTTCCCCTCGACGGCGGCGACGGAATCGCCCAGGTCGAAGAGCGCGGAGGAGGACGAGCGCAGGACCAGGGTGATGGACGCTGCCGCGCCCGCGGCCACGGCGACCGCGCCATCGGCGGCGGCGAGGCCATCGGCGTCGGCGATCACTTTGTAGTTGCCCGGGACCAGGCCAGCGATCGCCCCGTTGCCGCTCGCGTCGGTGACCACGTCGCCGCCCACGGGCCCGGCGGCGTGCACGCGCGCATTCGCGATGGGCTGATTGGCGCCATTCAACACGCTGACGTTGATGGAGCCCGGGGGCTGATCGAGATCGACGGTCAGCGATGATTGCGAGACCCAGGTTGCAAATTCGGCGCAGCCGCCAACGGGGCAGGGAGTCTGCGGCGGCGGCGCCACGTCGCTCTCGAAGAGGAAGACCTCGACGCGCCGGTTGACCTCGCTCGCGGTGTTCGGTCCGGTGGGCTGCGCGAGGTGGGTCAGGCCGCAGCCGTGGGTGAGCACCGTGCTCCCCTGCGGCAATGAAGTGCCCTCCAATGCCATATAATCAGCGATCAATGCGCGACGGGTGTCGGCGTCGCCGCGGCCGCTCTGGGCGAGGCCTTTGTCCTGTTGGAAGCGCTTATATGCCGCTTGCGTGCCGCCGCCCGCCTTGCCATCGAACGGGCCCGTATAATAGGGCGTTCCATTTTGCGGAAGCGTGGCCAGCATCTCCTGATCCTCGCGCACGCCCCAGGCCGCGGAGTGCGGGTGCGGCCCATAGTTCGCGGCCCAGCCCGCGACGTTGTCGGTGAGGAAATCGGCGATGGACCGCGCGCGCTCTTCGGAGAGGCCGCGGTTGTAGTCGGCGGCGCCCACGGTGTCGGTGTGTCCGGTGACCAGCGTCGCCAACGCGCCATAGCTCTGGTAGAGCGCGCGCAGCTGCCGGATGCCCGTCATCGCCGAGGGCCGCAGGAAGGTCTTGTTGGTCTCGAAGTGCATCCCGGTCATGGTCCCGCGGCGCACCCGCGGGGCCAATTCGATCACCGGCGTGCTGCCGATGGCGAGCGGAACCCCGGCTTTATATCGAATGCGCTCGGGCTTGCTCGCCGGCGTACCGTCGCCGGCCGGCAGGTCGGGAAGCTCCAGCGCGCAATCGCCGGAGGCCTCGGGCGTCTCGAAGGAGAAGTGCCCGTTCGCGTCGGTCTTGCCCGCGCGCTTGCTGCCGCCTGGCAGCGTCAGCTCCACCTCGATCGAGGCTTGCGGCGCGCCCGCGATCGAGACGATCTGGAGGTCGAGCTTCCCTTTGGCCGCAGCCGGCGGCGGGGTGGGTCCCGTCGCCGCGCCACCCGTGGGAGCGGGCGGCGTGGGTCCCGTCGCCGCGCCACCCGTGGGAGCGGGCGGCGCGGTCGGATTGGCAGGGGGCTGCGTTCCCGTCGCGGCTCCGGTCGGGTCGGGCGCCGGGGGTTCGCCCGGCAAGCCATCGACGAGGAACAGCACGCGATGGCCGCCCTTGCCGGTGACGCCTGCCTTCAGCGCCTGCCGGGAGACCGGCCGCTCTTCCAGATCGTCTTGCATTTGTGTGTGGGATTAGCATACCGCGAGAAAAACAAATTGGGAAGGGCCCTTTTGAAAAACATCGAGCTTGAGTTCAGCACCAATGGGTCCATGTCCCGCGTACCGTGGCTGCAGCTCTGCAATGAATTCAAGCAGGTCAATATCCACTTCAGCATCGACGGCAGGGGCCCGCTGAACGAATCCATCCGATATCCCCTGAAATGGGAGACGCTGCTGGGCACGATAGAGCGTCTCCGCGCCACGCTTCCGGCGGCCAGGCTTGCTGCGACTGCCGTGTTCCAGGCCTACAACGCGCTCGATATCGTCGAACTCTACCGCTTCTGTGACGGCGCGGGTGTCCCGCTCGGCTATGTCCACGCCATCGACCACCCCCATTTCCTCCGTACGCGCGTCTTGCCTCCACCGGCGAGACGATTGGCGGCGAGCAGGCTGCGCGCCTACGCCGCGTCCGATTGCAGCGCCACCAACCGGGAGGCGGTCGTGTCGCTGGCGAACGGCCTCGACTCCTATGGGGAGAGCCTCGCTCGACAGGCGCTGCCGTGGCATCGTCGACGCATGCCCCTCCGTTGCTCAGGGGACCATTCGCCGACCTGGCGGCCGCCCACTCGGAGCTGGCGGCTGCCCGATCGGAAATCGCGGCCTGCGCTCCGGATTTGGGGGGCGCGCGTGCCAAGCAAGCCTCCGCGGAAGCGGAGCTCTCCGGGATCAAGGCTTCCCGATCGTGGAGGCTGGCCAGGGCGATGGGGCGGCCCGTTCGGCTGTTGCGCGGCATCTGGAGCTGACTGCGTCGAACTCAATCGACCGCTCCGTGCGCGGCACGCACGCGGTAGCTTCTCTCGACCTCGCGCTTCAGCCGCCTGGTCTTGCTCTTCGCCTCGCCTTCCGCGGGCGGAGAGTGCGGCCGAGGGGGTTGCTCAGCAACCCCCGGCTATCCGACGGGAACCAACCCGTTCGGTGCTCTAGGCGCCTGGGCCAGATCTACAGCGCGAGCACCGTCTGGCTGGTGTCGAGGCGGACCACCGAGCTTCCCTTCGGCGCGGACTGGGCGGCGAGCACTTTGCGGAGGAGGGGAAGCGCGCCCTCAAGATTGGGTACCTCGAGCGAGAAGTTGCAGGCGACCGGCTTGCCTCCGAAGTCATGGACGGTGAAGGCGCTGATGCGAGCGCCCTTGCCCAGCGCGGCCCGCAAAGGAGCCTCGAAGCGCTTCATTCGCTCGTCGTCGGAGAAGCCGCGCGGCACGTTCACGAGGAGGCTCACCATATTGAGCGGAGCATAGGGCAAATACATCGGGACCGCCTCCGGCATCTCCGAGGGCGGGCCGCCCGACGAGCGCCGAGGAGGCCGGCGAGCCGCGACAACTCGAACGCAAAGTCCAGACGGTCGGGCACGTCGCGCTGATGAAGCGCGCCGGCTGTAGCGCGCCGCCCGGGCCGCTGGTCTGGCAGCTCTGCGGCGTGCGCATCAACTGGCCCATGGCGATGTTGGCGATGGTGCTATTGCGCCCCGGTGAAATTGGCGCTCCCGAGTCACGTAGGGTGGCGATGAAAAACCTTCTCGCGCTCCTCCCGCTGCTGGCCTTGTCCACCACGGCCCGCGCGGCCGATCCTGCTCCAGTGCAAGTGGTGGTTCTCGGCACCTTCCACATGTCGAACCCAGGGAAGGACCTGCACAACCAGCACGTAGACGACATGTTGTCGGCGCCGCGGCAGGAGCAGATCGCGGCCCTGGTCGAGGCGCTGGCGCGGTTTGCGCCGACGCGGGTGGTCGTCGAGTGGCCGGCGCAGACGGTGGCCGAGCGCTACCCCAAGTATCTCGCGGGCACCCTTGCTCCCTCGCGCAACGAGGTCGTGCAGCTCGGCTTTCGCCTCGGCAAGCTGGCCAAGGCCTCCGTCGAGGGCATCGACGTCGAGGGCGACTTCCCCTACGGACCCGTCGAGGAGTGGGCCAAGGCGCACGGCCGCAAGGGCGAGCTCGACGAGGTCGGCGCGGTGGTCGAGCGCCAGCTGGCCGCGATGCAAAAGGCGCTCGACGAGGGCGGCGTCGCCGGCGAGCTCCGATTCTTGAACGAGCCTGCAGGCATCAGCGGCGGGCACGCTTTCTATCGCTCGATGCTTCGCTATGGCGCGGGCAATGATCAGCCCGGCGCCGCGCTCGTCGCCGCCTGGTACCGGCGCAATCTCGAGCTCTGCGCACGCATCGCGCAGTCCGCCAGGCCCGGCGACCGCATCGTCGTGCTCTATGGCGCGGGCCACCTGCCCTTGCTCCGCCAATGCGTGGAAGAGATGCCCGGCTGGAAGCTCGTCGAGGCGAACAAGCTGCTTCCTTGAGGTCAGAGCGGTCCGATGCCATCTTCGCGATTCGTTCGCTGCGCGCCGAGAGAATCGCCGATGGCAACCCTGGCCTTCACCACCGCCGCCGTCTTCGCCTCGCTCGCCCTGCTCCACGTCTATTGGGCGCTGGGCGGCGCGCGGGCAAGGACGTCGCCCTCCCAACCCGAGGTGATGACAGCGTCCGCGCCGTCGGCGATTTCCGCTCTGTGGGCGTCTTCAAGCGCGTGCGCGGCACGGCCTTCGCACGCTGGGATTCGCGGCTTTATGTGCTGCTCTGCCTCGCGATCGCGGCCGCCTGCGCCGTGCTCGCCGCCGTCCCGGTATCGGTGTAGGGCGAATTGAAAGCAAAGGGACCGAATCTCTTCTCCGCCTGCCGGCAACTCAACCGGGGCCCCGGCGGACTCTACCTCTGCTTGAGTTCAATGCTCTGGTTCGCGCCCCTCTCCGCCGCCCGCGCCGCCTCGTCCGAGACCGGTCACGAGCTGGCTCCACCGACCGACCAGCTCGCCTCCATTGCCCTCGGCCTGCCGGTGCGCTTTCTCTCCGCGACGAGATACGCCAACTCGCGGCAGGCCACCTTCACGCTCTCGCAGCAGTGGGGTCCGCGGTCACTGCTGCTGCCCCGCCCGGCCGGCGCTTTCGAGTCGGTCCTGCTCGACCTGCGCCTCTCGCGAATTTGGGGACGCGAGATTCCACTCGAGGCCGACGAGGTCTCGCCCGCGCACGCCGCCCGCTTTGCCGCGTGGGGGCGCCCGCCGACGGGCATTTGGAACGCGTGGCAGATTGGCGTCTTGCCTTGCTATCGAATCTCCCTGTCCTTGCCGCGCGAGACCAGGCCCTATGTAGAGTTGGGCGCGGGAGCCGCGCTCCTCTCTCAACCTTTGATTGACAATGGCACCACCTGGAACTTCCTCTTGGCTGCAGGCGCGGGCGTCGAGAAGGAGATCGCGGGCGTTCCTTTCCACGTCGCTCTGCGAGCGGAGCACTTCAGCAACTTTGCCGCCCTCTGGAAACGCTTCGGCTTCAACAAGGCGAACATCGGCGTCGAATCATTGGCGCTCAGCGTCGGCTTTCGCGGCCTCGGCGCTCGTCGGGCCGAATAGCAAAGCGCAAGGCGCGCGCCGCAGTCAGCCGCCGGCCATGGCGCCGACGATCAGCAGGGGCGCGGCGCCGCTTGCGACCTCGGGCGGCGGCGGCGCATCGGGCGGAGCTTCTACTCAGGGTCTTCCGCGAGGACGTGCTCGCTTGCGACCGCTGCGGTGGCCGTCGAGTGGTCCTGGCCTTCCTCTCGGAGCGCGCCGTCCGGCACCACCTCGGTCTACCGACGACCGGTCCTAAGGGGGCGCGGTCGCCCCACGTCGGCCGCGGTTTTCGAGGCCTCGGTGATTTCCATGCGCCACTTGGGCAGGTCGCACGTCCTCAGGACAAGGAGTCGAAAGGCTCTGAAGCTCTGGACGTGTTCCGCCGCGCGGCAGCAGACACGGCGAATCGTGGATGTCTCGAACGGGGCTCGCACCGCCGAAGGCCCCTAGACCCCTTGTTTCACCCCAAAGAGGACTCACACATGAAGACCAAGCTGATCGCCGCCGCCATTTGCTTTTCGTTCGTCGGATCGGGAGCCGCCTTTGCGGTGGTGTCGAAGGCCGAATGCGACAAGCCCAACGACGCCCACGCCTGCCAGGGCACGCCGTTCGCGCGCGCCTTCTACGAGGCCAAGCGGGTGCAGTGCAGCGTGCAGTTCGAGGGCGTCGGCAACGGCACCACCAAGGACCAGAAGGCGCGCCAGGAGTTCGCGGTCAAGTTCATCGTCGACGGGCTGAGCAAGTCGCTCCACGAGCTGAACAAGGCGTGCATCGAGTACAAGAAGAAGCACTAAGAGGTCGGCTCGCAGGCGAGGGCGGTCGCAAGCCCGCCCTCGCAGACCTTGCGGCGTCTCGCCGCCAACGGCGAGCTGGCCGCAGGCGACGTGAGCCCGGACCATCCGGCGTACGACAGCCTGAGCGAGATCAACTCGGCGGCCAGGCGGGGTCATCACCGCGGCGACCGCGTCCAGCGCGGCGGGGCCCACCTCGAGCAAGGTGGTCGGCGCGACGGTGAACTTGGGTCCGGAGGGCCAGCAGTTCACCACGCCGGTGACCGTGACGCTGCCCATCAACGCCAGCCTGTTGCCCTCGGGCAAGTCCGCCGCGTCTGCCGGTAGTCGAAGGCGACCTCTCAGAAATGAAATGTGAGCGGCGATTCGCCTGAGGGCGCGCGGCGATGCCAGAGGGGAATCAGCGTGCCGACGGCGGCGCCCATCACCGCCCCCACCGCGACGTCGGTGTAGAAGTGGCGACCCGCGGCGATGCGCTCGGCGCCGACCATCGCCGAGACCGCTCCGGTGACTACCCAGGGCCAGACGCGCTGGCCGTAGCGCGCGTCCAGCGTCACGGCCGTCGCCGAGAGCGCGGCCGCCACCAGCGAGGTGTGGCCGGAATAGAACGATCGATAGCCACCCGGTTGATTGATCAGCGCCGGGTCGCCGGCATAGGTCCGAGGCAGCGGACGCCTGACGATGTACTTCGCCGCGGTGACCAGCGCGCCGTTGACCGAGAGGGTCTCGGCGTAGACGGTGACGTCTTCGAGCAGCGCCTGGCCAAAGCCCACGGCGATGGCGTCGAGCACCAGCGGCGCGGCGACGACGACGCCGGCGGTCACGTCGCTCGTGTCGTCGAGGAGCTTGTTGTGGTTGCCGATGACGTGCCTGTCGAGCGCGTTGACCTCGCCCGGGTCGCAGGGACAGCGAGGGGTAATAAATTTCCTGGCGAAGGCGTAGGGAATGGCGATGGCGAGCACGCTGGCGGCGATCAGCGGACCGTCGACGGCGGCGCGGACCTGGTAGACCTCGGCCGGCTTCATCGCTTCGGCAGGGACGGCAGCGCCGAGCGCGAGGGCGAGGGAGAGGGACAGCACAACGCGGAGATAGGCATCGGCCGCGGCTTCTTCAAGGGCCCTATTGGCAGGCGCGCGCCTCCTGGTCGCTTGGCCCCTTCGTCCTCCTCTGCTCTTCGCCTCGGTGCCGATGCGACCCGCGTTGCTCTATCCGACCGCGCTCTGGCGCATGGCACCCGTATGGCAACACACCGGGCGTAGCAGGCGTGGCTCTTCAGCGCCCCCCTCGCTTGAGCCTCTCCAGCCAGCAGCCCGGGCGTCGACGCACGTGGAACACGGCAACCACGAGAAGCGCGTCGTCGCGCACCGTGTAGACCAACTTGATCGGAAAGGTCTGGAGCAGGACCGCGACCCCATCCTCGTATTCCGCCAACGCCTCAGCGAAGAACTTAGGACCGGTCACTGGCCGCGGACGGACCGCAGCCGCGCCATGACCCTGGCGCGGGCTTCGACGTCGTCGATCAGCTTGACCTGGCCCGCTTGCAACGCCTGCATCGTACGGATCAGCCCGTCACGAGGGAAGCGTGCGGTCGTTCCTCGATATGAGGTGCCATTTGTTGAGCTGGCGGCTCGAGGCGCGCCAGGCCGGTGCCCCTGGGGCGTTGCTCGCGCTCCCGCGAAACCGTGCTCTCGCATCACTTCGCGTTGGTCCCCGCGTCGTTCAGCCAGGTGAAGAGCAGCGCGCGGTTGGCGGCGGCGGCTTGCTCGGGCGTCACGGCCTCCGCGCCGACGTCGACCTTTCCCGCCGCCACTCCGTGCTGCTGTTCCCAGGTGGCCAGGACGCCCGCGCGGATCGACCTCAGCGCGCGCTGGCGTTGGCGCACCTCGTCCGTCTTGCCCTGCTGGTTGAGCGCGGCGATCTCGCGGTGGAGCGCGGCGATCTCTTCGTGGTGGCCCAGCAGCACTTCGGAGATGTCGGCGTTCTGCTGGCTCTCGACGGTGGTGATCTGCTCGATCACCTCGTCGTCGGTGGGCTCGCGCCGCAACGAAGCGCGCAGCCGCGCCTGCACCGCCCTGACGATGATCGGACTGTAGGCCGCAAGGCCCGTCGCCGGCGCCTCCTGGACCACCGTGAGCAACCCGGCGTTCGAGGGCACCGGCTCCTCGGGGTCGCCCTGGAGCAGCTCCATCCGCGGATTGAGCACCGCCAGGAAGTCCCGCTTCTTCGGCGCGGTCCGCCGCCAGGTGTCAACGGCCGCCAGCAGGTCCGCGCGGGCCTTCGCCTCCGCGGCCGGGTCGAGCGGGCTGGTCGGCGCTCCGCCGTCGCCGCCGATCAGAGGAGGATGCCGCTTGCACCCGGCCAGGGCCAGGACGGCGATGAAGAGCAATTGTTTGAGTGTCATTGAGTCGCTCTCCCTGCATCACGTGGCGCTCCATGGATGTTGCGCATCGCTGGCTACTGCCTGCTCCAGGTGGGCACGAAGTCGGAGATGGTCGGATCGGCGGCGGTCAGGCTGCGCAGGCCGGTGCCGTCGGCGCCGATAACGTAGAGCTGCTCGCCGGCGCTGGTGGTCCGCGAAAACGCCAGGGCGTTTCCGTCGGGGGACCAGGTCGGGCCGCGGTCGCGCGAGGAGGTGAGCTGGAGGGGGCTCGACCCGTCGGCGTCCATCAAGAAGAGGCCAGCGTGGGAGTACGCGATCCGGCGGCCGTCGGGCGACCAGCTGGGCTCGATGTCGCCGGGCTGGCCGGTCAAGCTCCGCGGCGCGCTTCCTGCCGGGTCGGTGACCGCGATGCCGAGGTCGCTGGCGAAGGCGATCAAGGTTCCGTCCGGCGACCAGGCGGGGTTCTGGCGCCTCGCAGACGCCGCGATCAGCTTCCTCAGGTGGGCGCCGCTCGCGTCGATCATCCAGAGGTCGAAGGTGGCGAAGGGGTTGGCGCGAAAGACGATGCTGCCCCCATCCGGCGAGAGGCCGGGCTGATCGTCGTCCCAGGTGGTGTTGGTGGTCAGCTGCGCTGCGCCGGAGCCGTCGGAGCTCATGACGAAGAGCTGGTACCGGTCGTTGCGGTCGGTGGCGAAGTAGATCCGCCGGCCATCGGGCGACCAGCGCGGATCGTCGACGTGCTCCGGCGGGCTGGTCAGCCGCGCAAGGCCGGTGCCGTCCGCGTTGATGGTCCAGAGGGTGCGATCGCCGCCCTGCTCGCGGACGAAGGCGATTCGTCCCTGCTGGCCGGAGGGCGCCGTCGAGCCGTCGACGCGGACCTGGGCGCTGCCTCCGGGAAGCGACAGGCCTGCCAGCAGCGTGCTCGCCGCGGCGAGAGTGGACGAGACCGCAAGACCGGATGGCGTGAAGACAATGGTCACCGGCGCGCGACCGCCGGGCGCCAGCTGCAGCGGCAGCGCCGGGGGGCTCCCGATCGCGAAGGCCGGCTCGCTGCCGAGGCCAAGCGAATCGACCGCCACCGGATCGGTCCCCGCGTTGACCAGCTCGATCGTCACCTGCGCAGTCTGTCCCCTCGGCACCGCGCCGAAGTGGAGGGCGCTCACCGGGCTCCCCAGCGCGTCGGCGAAGCCAAGCTGTCCGCCGATCGCGACCGGCGTGCCCGCCGTCTCGACCGGGGGCGCGACCCCGCCGCAGCTCGAGGGGACCGAGGAGGAGGCGTCCAGGTACGCCAGCTCCGACTGAAAGAGGGCGCTCGAGCAGTAGGCGGCGATGGGCTGCTGGCTCGCGCACCAGGGGCCGATCTGGCCGTCGAGGAACTCGCGGGCGGTGTGGCTGTCGCTGCCGGCAGCCGCCACCCACCCGAAGGCATCGCCGATCGACGGCAGCGAGAAGGCCCGCGTCGAGCCGTCGTCCGCGGCGACCAAGGCCAGCTCGCCGCGGCCCGGCCGGTGGGGATCGCGCGCGCGCATCCCAGGCACCCTTCGCGTCACCGAATCGAAGACGGAGTCAAACGCGCGGCGATAGGGTCCATAGTAGACCTGATCAAGCAGTGCCTGGACGTTGCCCTCGTGATCGAAGCCGGTGCCCGCGGGGGTGCAGCGGCCCGGGTTGTCATATTCGCCGTCCCAATAGCAGCCGCGCGCCAGGTGATAGTAGGGACTCCCGCCGGGGGATTCGGTCAGCTCCAGCCCGCCCGGCTGCTGCAGGCCGGTCGGGTAGACATAGCTCTCGACGAAGTCGGCGAAGCCCTCATACCAACCGAAGCGCAAGGTACCCAGCGGCTCGCAGATCGCGTGATTGGAGAGATAGTAGCGCGCGTCGGTCAGCCAATGCCCCTGGCCGCTGTGGTATCGATTGTAGGTCGCGTGACCGGTCTCGTGCGGTATCGCGCGGATCATCTGCCAATATCTTCCGCGCGGCGCAGGGTTTGGGTCTCGAATCGTCGAATCTTTGAAGAGCACCGTGTTCCAGACGGTGGTCGGGACGCCGATGACCGGGTGGTCGATGGTGAAGGCGAGGTCGGCGGGCCTGTAGCCGCTGTAGCTGAGCTCCTGCATCGCGAGGCCGGCGATCGAGTAGACGTCGGCGGCGACCCTCGAGTGGTTGAGTTCGGTGGTGGCGCCGATCCGAAAGGTGCCGAAGTTGACGCGGTCGCCGGTGCCCCCCGCCACCACCATGCTCGCCGAGTGCCACTCAAAGGTCTTGTTGGCGATGAGGAAGTCGTAGACCTCGCCGGGGATCGCGAGCCCGGAGCTGATGAAGGCCAGCCAGCCGTCGAGCGGCGCGCGCCACCAGGGGAAGTCGTGCGTCCCGACGTGATAGCCGAGCAGCGAGGAGGCCTCGACGCTGAGGAAGAGGTCGCCGGCGCAGTCGGTGCTGGCGCGGATCTTCACGCTGCCGTCCCAGGCGGTGTAGTCCTCGCCGCAGTACGTGTCGCCGAAGGTCCCAGGTTGTTTGGCGACCACGTGCAGGCCGTGGCAGGGCAGGAACTTCCGGCTCTCGTCGCGGAATTGGGTGTCCCACTCGTTGTCGAGCCGCTGGTAGTAGGGGCATTGAACCTGGGCGGTGACCAGATAGTAGGACGAGGCCGCCTTGGCGCCGCCGGGCGCGCCCCCCCCGATCAGCGCCAGCAACAAGCCGGCCAGCCTGGCTCTCCCGACGAGCGGCACGGAAGCGTCGTCATCCATCTACGTTCCTCCCCGCGCGTCACTGCCCGGCCTCGATGGAGCCGGCGTCTCGGCGCGCGCGCCTCTCGACAAGGACGTTCGGCGCGTCGCGGTTGCCTCACCGTCGTCGCAGGTGAGGCAACCGGGGGTCCGCCGGCGTCATTGACTTCGGGCACCGTGATTCGGGAGGGGCCGCGGATGGGTGGCTTGGCGATCGTGCGCGACTGCGCCACGCTGTCGCTGGTGGGCGATGACCCTGCGAGCGCTCGGGACCGGGTGGAGCGCGTCTGGCAGACCCTGCGCCGGGCGATGGCGCGAGCCTGCCCGCCCGAGCTGGCCGCCTGCCGCGAGGACCTGGTGCACGCCGCCCTCCTGCGGATGCTCGAGCGGGAGCGCCGCGGCGAGGTGGCCTCGGTGCGTTCGGCGTCGTACGTCTGGCGCGTCGCCTTCTCGGTGGTGGCGGACGAGCTGAGACGCCAGCGGCGGAGGCCCGAAGTGGCGGCGACCGCGGAGCAGCCCGAGCCGCGCACCACCGAAGAGCCCGATCTCACGCTCGCGTTGCGCGCCTGCCTTCTGAAGCTGCCCGAGCCGCGGCGCCTGGCGGTGACGTTGCACTTGCAAGGCTTCACCGTCGAGGAGGCCGGCAGGATGCTGGGCTGGAACGCGCGGCGCGTGCGCAACCTGGTCTTTCGCGGGATGGTGGAGCTCAGGCGCTGCTTGGGCGCGCAGGAGGGCCAATGATCGGCTTCGATCGCGGCGAGGCCCTGGCTGCGTCTGACAGTCCGCTCGAGGAGCTGCGCGTAGCCTTCTCGGCGGCTGGGGGGAGCGGTCCGGGTTGTGGCGAGCCAGAGCAGATTTGGGAGGCGGCGATCGGGCTGCTCCGGCCAACGGAGCGGCGCGCGCTGGTCGACCACACGGTCGGCTGCGGCGCCTGCGCGACCTTGATGCGCCTCGCGCGGGAGCTGGCGGTGGAGGCCGCCGTGCCGCCGCCCGCCGCGCATCCTCTCCGCGCGCCCCGGCTGGCCTTCGCCGCGGCCGGCGGGCTGCTCGCGGCCGCGGCCCTGCTGCTCGTGCCGTCGGTGCGCCCCGAGGAGACCCCGATCCCGGTCACGCGGTCGGTGCGCGGCGGATCGCTGCGCGCGCTCTCGGCCGCCTCGCTTCCCCGGCAGCGGTTCCTGCTCCGCTGGAGCGCGGCTGGCGACGGCGCGCGCTACTCGGTGACGCTGACCACGCCCGGCCTCGACCTGATCCACGAGCGGACCGGCCTGCTCGCAACCGAAGTGCGCGTCCCCGAGACGGCGCTCGCCAACCTGCCGCCGGGCGCGGCGCTGGCCTGGACGGTGGAGGCGATCCTCCCCGATCGACGCCGGGTGGAGTCGCCGGCCTTCCTGGTCTCGCTGCAATGATCGCCGCGGCCGCCCTGGGGCTGCTGGCGATTGTCTCCATGGTCGACCCGTCGCCACGCTCGAGGGCCGCGTGCGATGCGGCGGTCCGGGCGGAGCCGCGTTCGTTCGCTGCCTGGAACTGCTACGTGCGCCTCGCTTGGGTCAAGCACGACTGGCGGCCGTCGGCGGCGCGGCTCGAGGCGGTGCTGGCCCACGACCCGCGCAACCCGCGCGCGCAGCTCTACCTGGGCGTGCTCCTGAACGACAAGGGCGGCGATCGGTCCGAGCGCCTCTTCCGCGCGGCCGCTGCCGGCTTCGCGGCCGAGGGCGAGCTGGGCGGCGAGGCGCGCGCGCGCATCTTCCTCCACGCCACGCTCTGCGACGACGGCCGCTGTGACGAGGCCGCCTTCGACGAGGCGCGGGCCGATGCGCTGGTGAGCCAGGTGGACGATCGGAACCTCGCCGCCATCGCGCGCTACTTCAAGGGGGCGCAGGCCTGGCGCGAGGGGGATCTGGGCCGGGCTCTCGGTCACTACCAGGCGGCGCGGGCGGCGAGCGACGTGAGCTGGTGGTCGGCGCACCGCGCGCTCGACGGCCTCGCCGAGGTCTACTCTGCCCTGGGCAGGCACCGCGAGGCCTACGAGGCCTATCGCGAGGAGGTGGACCTACTTGCGGGCGAGCCCTACTTCCAGGCGCTCGCGCGCGGAGGGCTGGCTGCCGCCGCCGTCCGGCTCGCCGAGGCGGAGGAGCTGCCGCAGGCCGAGGCCGACCGGCTCATCGCCGAGGCCCTGTCTGCCCAGGAGCGCGCCGGCGTGCGCCACTACATCCGCGAGGGCGAAGGCAGCACACGTCTCCTCTACGCGCGCCGGCTGGGAGCGACCGAGGCGGGGATCGCCCAGGCCCGGCAGGCGCTCGCGGTGGGCGACCAGGACCGCCACGCGCCGCTGCAGATCGCCGCGCGCAGGCTGCTGGCGCGGCTCCTCGCCGAGCGCGACTCCGGTCATCCGGCGGAGCCGCTCCGGCTGCTCGCCGAGTCGATCGCCCGGGCGCTGCAGGTTGGCTCGCGCTCCGAGGCCGCGCGGGGCCTGCTGGTGCGCGCCTGGGTGCAGCGGCGCGAGGGCGCGCGGGCGCAGTTCATCCAGGACGCGCTGGGCGCGCTCGAGGAGCTGGATCGCCTCCGGGAGCTGCAGCCCGAGCCAACCCTGCGGGCCTCGTCGGCCTCCGAGCACGCTTCTGCCTACCAGCTCGTCGGCGGCTGGCTGCTCGATCCGTCGCGCGGCCCGCCCGACCTGCCGCTCGGCTTCGCCACGATGGAGCGGATGCGCGCGCGGGTGCTGCGCGAGCAGCTGGAGGCCGAGAAGACACACCCGCCGCCGAGCCCGCTCCAGGGCGAGCGGGCTTCGACGCTGGCCTCCATCACCCGGGTGCAGCGGCGGCTCTTGCGCGAGGGCCTGCAGGCCGACCGGTCCGCGCTCCTCGCCGAGCTGCAGCGCCTCGAGCGGCGCGACGAAGCCCTACGCGATGAACTGGCGCGGCAGGCAGCCGGCGGCCAGCGCGCCCAACTGACTCCAACGCTGCGCGAGGTGCAGGACGCCCTCGCGGACGACCAGGCGATGCTCCTCTTCCAGACCTGGAGCCCGCTCGGCGCCGAGGTCCCGCTCGAAGACGGCAGCTCCTGGGCGCTGTTGGTCGAGCGGGGGCAGGCGCAGGCGTTCCGCATCCCGGACGCACCACGGCTGCAGCGCTCGGTGCGGGTGCTGTCGGCGCTGATCGAGCGCCGCGACCAAGCGGAGTCCGCCGGCGCGGCGCGCCTCCACCGCGAGCTCTTGGCCGCGCCACTCGCGGCCCTTTCCTCCGCGGTGCGGCGGCTGGTGATCGTCCCCGACGGCCCCCTCCACCGGCTGGCCTTTGACGCGCTCCGCGTCGCCGAGGGGTCCCCGCCGCTGCCGGCCCTGCTGAGAGTCTCGCTGGCACCCTCGGCCGCCCTCTGGCTTCGGTGGCAGCGGAGCCCGCCGGCGCCCGCGGCCGCGCCGGTGCTCGCCCTCGCCGATCCAGAGTCGCGCGAGAGCGCCTCGACGTTGGGCCTCTCGGCGCTTCCCCACGGCCGCGCCGAAGCCGCCTTCGCGGTGGCCCATCTCGGCTCGGGGAGCCGGCTGGAGGTTGGCGCGCGGGCCAGCGAGCGGCTGCTCAAGACCGAGGACCTCCGCTCCTTCGGCGTGCTCCACATCGCCGCGCACGCGCTGGTCGACGACGACCACCCGGAGCGCTCGGCCGTCCTGCTCGCGCCGGGCGGCCAGGACGAGGACGGGCTCTTGCAACTGCGGGAGGTGGCAGCGCTCGACCTGTCGGGGCGGCTGGTGGTGCTGGGCGCCTGCCGGAGTTCGACCGGCGCGATCCTCCTCGGCGAGGGCGCGCTCAGCCTCTCGCGCGCGTTCTTCCAGGCCGGCGCGCAAGCGGTGGTCGGAGCGCTTTGGGAGGTGCGCGACGACGAGGCCTCTGCCCTGCTGACCGCGTTCTACCGGCACCTCGCCGAGGGGCGGTCTGTGGCCGAGGCGATGCAGCGCGCGCGCCTCGACCGGGTGCGCGAGGGGGCACCGGCGGCGGCCTGGGCAGGCTTCACCGTCCTGGGCGACGGCGACCTCGTGCCCTGGAGGGCGCGAACTCGTCCGTGGGGCCGGGCTGCGGCCGCGGGGGTCGTTGCCGTCGCCGTCGCCAGCTTTGGGCTGGCGCTGCTCTGGCTCCGGCGGGTCCACCGGCGCGGAGTGCGAGAGCGATTTCGCGACCGGCGCTCGCCCTATGGACGCCACGCTGGGCCAGATTGCTCAGAAGACAGATGACGGCCATCAAGGCGGGCCAGGCTTCGCACAAACGCATGCTCACGCCCTCGTCGGCGCGCGGTGGCCGCTACGGCCTTGCCGTCGGATGCCCGCTGGCCATCGGCTCGCCGGAGCGCGAGGTGTGGCTGCTCGAGTTGCTGTCGGCGGGTGCGGCGCCCACCGAGAAGCCGTCGGGGAAATGATCCCGGGCTGGCTGTGGCCGCCCCAGCGCAGCGCCGGACACGGCGAACAGCAAGACGAACGGGGCACATCGGGACATCGAGTCCTCCGGGCATCTTGATCTTCACGCCCTTGGGGTCTCGATCTCAATGATCGGCCGGGTGTCGTTCATCGCGAGGAAGAGAAAGCTTCCACTGGCGACAAAAACGTCGCGACTCAGGGACCGGCCAGCGCCTTGAACACCTCGTCGACCGCCGGCCCGCGAAGGCCGTAGGCGTCGAGGACCGGCTTCACCTGCTCGAGGTCCACCACCACCAACGCGAAGCCCACGCCGCTCTCGTCGGCCCACTCGTCGGCGATCGGCGCGCGCAGCGACAGGGCCCGCAGCGGGTCCTCGAGGGAGTCGAACTTCTTTCGCGTCGCGCCCGTCTCCTTGGCGACGGCGGCCGCCAGGAGCTCGACCAGCTTCCGCAGCTCGGCGCGTGCGGCCGTCCGCGCCCTGTCCATGCGCAACGACGAGTTGCGAAACGGCTCCGTCACTCCCACCGCTTGCAGCGAGCGGCCCTTCTCGCCCTCGAAGGCGCCGGAGCCCTTGTTGACCCACTCGGGCCGCGGCGCGGGCGGCGCTTGCCGCTCGGCGGGCTTGCGGTGGCTGTCCATCGAGGCGCGGGCGTGGCAGGTGCCCGTTCCGTCACAGAAGGTGTCGAGGAAGATGGCCCCCTTCTCGAGGTCCAAGAACGCGTCGTGCAGGCCCAGCCCGGCGCGGGTGACCTCGATGTGCCCCTCTTCCAGCTCGTCCTGCTTCTCGCTGCGGCTCAGCGTGGCCTGGAGCTCGCGCTTGCCGTCCACCATCTTCAGCTTCACCGTCCAACTGCCGCTGCCGTCGCCCAGGAGCTTGTGGTACGCGCTCACCTGCGTCTTCGACCCCAGCGTCATTTGGGCGAAGCGCCTGCTGCCGGCGGCGGTGTTCGCCTCCTTCTCCGGCTCGGCGCTCTTCACCTGGTAGTCCTTCGAGAGCTTCGCCTGGTAGCTGCTCAGCACCAGCGAGAAGCGCCCCAGGGCGTCGAGCGCGGCCTCGGTCCCGTCCTGGCCGACGCCGGTCTCGAAGAGCAGGCTGCCCTTCTCCTCGGTGTGGTGCTTGCCGATCCAGTCCGGAGGGGCCGCGGCCAGCAGCGTGGCGACGATCGCGAGAGTGTGCACCTTCCAGTTTTACTACACCTTGCGCAGCTCCCACTTGCCCCTGCGGAAGAGCACCACGCTCACCACCGCGAAGGCGGCGAAGGCGATCGCCACCGAGACGAAGACGCGCTCTCGACCAGCAGACTCGAGGACGACAGCGCGTCAGCCTCGGGCAACTTCAACTGAGTGTCCCGCTGGGAGGAGCGCCCGGCAGGACACCGGTCTCGATTGGCGTGGGCGGCGATGCTGACGACCATCAATCCCGCCAGGGCATATGTCTATTGTCCATCTCGAAGCAGTGAATCAAAACGGTTTCCAGCTCGCCGGCGGCACGGAGAAATAGAGATCGTGCTTGCGCTCCCAATGATAAGGCAGGTGCAGTGAAGGGTCATAGTCAGACCCTGCCTTCGGCACGATGTTGTAGAGACACTTCCGCAGCGCGGCCTTGATCTTGACTTGATCCTTTTCGCACTTGCCCGGCGAATGGCCGGCGGGGAGCTGGCGCGCCTTCACCTCGGCTTCATCCATGCTCATCCAATATCGACTCAATCGGTCGGCGGCCTTGAGGGCAGCCGCTTTGCGGTCCTTCCGCGGGACCGACATCACGCGAAAGAACGCGGCCCACAGATCCTTGCTGGCCTCGAGCGCGGCCAGCGCCGGGTCGGTCAGGCCGGCGGCGGTGTGGCCGGTGCCGACCGAGGTGAAGATGATGTCGAGATCGCGCGGGCCCTGCGCGCCATAGAGCGCGGCGCTGGTCTGCGACCAGAGCCGCTTGACGCTCAGCGGGTCGAGCTTGGAGTGCTCGTCGCTGCCTTTGGTGCAAACAAAGGTCTTGATGCCGTGCAGCTTCTTGTAGCCTTCGGCCGCCGAGCGCATGCCGTGCTCGGGGCTGAAGGAATCCTGGAACAGGTGCACCGCCCGGCCGAAGTAGAAATAGTTGCGGTCGGCGACGATCTCCTGCTTCTCCATTCCGCCATCCCAGGCGGTGATCTTCTCGCCGTCCACGTGCCCGGCGATGGCCGCATAGACGAAGTAGCGCTGGAAGCGCGCGATCGAATCGCGGATGGCGCGCACGGCGCCGTCGCCGCCCGGCTCGTCGGATTGGCGCAGGAAATGGTCGTGCTGGACGTGATCGGGATCCTGCGCCACCCCGAACCAGCAGTTCTCGCTGGTCGCGTTGCTGGGCGAGAACATGTTCTTCAAGAGCGAAAAACCGGCCAGGTCGACCCAGCGCTGGCCGAACACCGCGCCTGCGACCGCCTGGTATCGCGAGCCATAGGTCGTCTCATCGAGCGGGTGCTGCTTGATGACGCTGACCGCGTGGGCCGGCACCGACAGATCCTCGGCGTGGACGAAGGTCCGCGCCTTGAGGCGCGCGTCGGTCGAGGCCTCCTGTCCCAGCACGGCCAGGCCGGCGTGGACGGTGAGCCACTCGTGGCCCTGCGGCGTGGCCGCTCCGTACCAGGCGCCTCCCTGCGTGAAGCCGAGCGCCGCGCTCGCGAGCAGGCCAGCGGGGATGAGCAGCAAGGCGCGTGCAGCTTTGGTGCGGGCGTCGGTCGTCATCGCGGTCTCCAATCGAGTCGCTGGCCGAGCGTACAGCAAGCGGCCGCGCATTTGCCGGCGTCGCCGAGGCCCCGGGAAATCAGGGCGCCTGGCACCGGGAAATTCCGGGGGCGGCAGAGCCGCCGCCTGGCGGACCTCTTTTGCGTGCTGTGCGCTCTAGGGCTGACGGCGGTGCGCGGCTCGCCCGAGGATCGCGGCGCTGGTGCGCAGACCGAAGAGGTCTATTTCGCCGCCTAGAGCGGCGAGTACCTGGTCCACCTCTTCCATGCGAGCGATCTGCTCTCCAGCGGGGCCGGCGCCTTCAACTGGAAGCTGATGCGACCGGGCCGCTCGCCGGGTCCGCCGCGACCTATCCGCTCGCCGCCAGCGGCGACTTCACCGACGATTCCTTTTTCGGCAATGGGATCGGCAGCGGCGTCATCGGCTCCTCGTTCACCTTCACTCCGCAGACCAGCGGACCCTGGATCATCGAGATCGTGGGAGGCGGCACCGGCGGCATTGGCTGCGCGAAGCCTTCACCGAGCAGCGCCGCGGCCTGCTCGTTCGCCGAGGCCGAGCGGAGGATCGCGCACAGCGGACCGTGGAGCGGCCGCGAGCTGCGCGGTGCTCCACGTCAGGACGGCGATGCCGGTGGACCGAATGGCGACGAGGAACGTCGCCACGATGCGAAGCTCATCGGTAGAAAAAAGTCAGGCCACCTGCCATGGCGACGGCAGGCGGCCTCGGGGTTGGACGGATCCAACGCCAGGTCCCGGCGTCGGACAGGGAAGGCTAGGCTTGGACGAACTTCAGGCTGTGGTTGGTCATATTCAAGCCACCGCTCTTCACGCCGGACTTCACAGGGAGGATCTTGCTGGTCTTCGTGGTCATCTTCTTCATAAGGCCTCCGAGAACGTTGGATCAGCCCGCAAACCGTTTGCGTGGTGATTTTCAAGCCAGGCCCGACCGCGAAGACTTGGGTCCTGCACAGTGTTGTACCCACCGCTTCCGAACCGTTTCACGGTGCCGTCGCTCTTCCGGAAAAGCCGATACAAATTAACGCTCAAGCTGCGCAATGGGGGCAGCGGAGGATCGAAAGGACCTGATGAAACGCTACCTCGGCAGGCTGCGAAACCCAGCGTGCAGGAGCGAGCGCGGCACAGGCAGCACGCGCAGCAGGGAAGCGCCGCGGGGAATCTCGAAGCTGACGGGCTCGAGAAACTGCCAGACCTGAAACAGGACGTGGAACTTGTCGGTCGAGATCACGCCGCGCATCCCGTCGATGCGATCAAAGTGGATCCCGTCGGTGATGCTGGACCATCCAGCCGGGAGGAGACGAGGCACCACGGCGTGAACGCCATGTAGGGCTCGCCAATGCGGGGGCCGTGCGTCGATCGGACGTATCCGAGAAGGAACCGATCGAGCGCCGGGCCTGCGCTCTCGCCGAACTGCCTGGCCCAATCGGCGCGCGCCCGCTCCACGGCCTCAGGTGTCTCTCCGACAAGGTCGCGAAGCGCATCGCCGTCCCAGCGACCCTTCACCGGAAAGATGTTGCGGACGTCGATGTACTGGAGCCGCTCCTTGCGCGGGTGGGTTCGCGACCAGCCCCGCGGCGTCGCGAATCGGTCGAAGGTCCGCACGCGGTTGAGCTTCGGGCCGCCCGCGATCACCAGCTTGCAGGCCGCTCCGCCTTGCGCCTCCTCGACGGGCTCCTTGTTCACGAGCTTTCGATAGGCACCGACGTAGTTTCCCGGGCTTGAGCCGCTCCAGCGCTCGCCGTAGTAGTCGATGTACCGCTGGCCGATCTCCGGTGCCTGGTCGAGCGTGCTGATCGCGAAGGTGACGTCAGGGCGCAGCGGAACGATGCAGGCGACTTCCTTCTCGAGCCACGTCTCTTTCTTGGTCACCGAGGAGAGGTCCAAAGTGACGACCAGGGGCACCAAGGCACCGTCGTCGGGAATGACGTGCTCTTGCACATCGATCGAGCAGCGCCGATTGAACGCACCGGACACCAGCATCCAGACGTTCGCCTGGGGACGAATCAAGAACCCCGTCCAGAGATGAAGCTTGGTGCCCTCGCGCCACCAGGCGCAGCGCGCGAGCTTCTTGTGCCAGTAGCCGCCCTTCGCGATCAGGCCGCGCTCGACGGCGCCGGCGACGCGAGCCGTGTAGTCTGCGCCGCCCAATTTGGGCTCCAGCGCCTCGGTGGTACCGAGCTGGACCCGCGCGCCCTGCTTGCGAATCAGCACCGAGTCGGCGAGCAGCAGATGAAAGCCTGCCGCGTTCCCCTGGATGTACGGCGTGCAGAACTGCACGGCCTTCAGCGGCGCCGAACCCTCCAGGGTCGCGGATCGCTTCTCGAGCAAGAAGAGTCCCTCGAGGACATCGAGAACCTCGAAGGCGATGGCCTGCGCACCGGTCGCTGACGAGGTCGCGCTGTCAGCCGTGAGCGGGTTCGTCGTTGCGTCGTTCATGGTGGCGAAGGTTGCTCCGCAAGCGAAGAAACAACAAATCGGCCGAGGATGGCCGGGAGAGCGCCCTCGGGAGATCGACTCCTGCTCTCATGAGTACCCATCGACCCTGAGATCATTTCAGGGCCGCTGTCGCTCCTCTTCAGAACCTCGGAGATCAGCGCGCGCCCGCTTCTGCCAGGTGCGAGGCCAGCCAGCGGCGCAGGTCCTCGCGCAGGGTCCCCCGCGGGAGGCGCGAGGCGGCCACCGCCGCCGAGGCCTGACCGGCCAGCTCGACCGCGCGCTTGGGATCTGACGGCCACAGGGCGCGCGCTGCAGAGTAGCGGAGCTCGGCCACGCCGAGCGGATCATCCTGCTCGGGGTCGACCAGCTTGAGCGCCCGCTCCAGATAGGGTCCGGCTTCGCTTTCGCGGTGCAGCGCGATCAGGTCGTCGCCCAGATCCAGGAGCGGCCCGACGAGGTCGCGCGAAGCGGTCCCCAGCCGCTTCTCGGCATCGGCGAGAAGCGCGGTGTGCGCGGATTCGGCTGGCCTTGCGTGCCCCTGGCGCCGCTGCTGGCGGGCCACGGCTCCCTTGCAGTTGGCGATGTCCGGATGGCCCGGGAGCGTGGCCTCGATGAGGCGCTCCGCCTCCCCGAAGGTCCGCTCTGCCTCGGCGAAGCGGCCCTCGATCTCCAGCACCGAGGCCCGCGCCTCGATGATGAAGCCGAGGATGCCGCTCTTGTCACCGTGGTGCTTGCGCGCCAGCGCCTCGGAGCGGTCGAGGCTGGCGTGCGCAGCGGCAAACCGACCGAGCCGCGCCAGGGGCTCCGCGATCAGCGCCAGGTTCGCGGTCAGCTCCGGGTGATCCTTGCCCAGCTTCTTCTCCACGATCGCGTTCGATTGCTCAAGCGCCGCGGCTGCGCCCTCTGCGTCGCCGAGACCGTTGAGCGCCGTGCCCAGCGCGCCGTAGGAGCGGGCGACGTCGAGGTGGTCGTCCCCCAGCGCGGCGCGCCGGTCCGCCAACGACCGCTGGAGGATGGGGAGCGCTCGCCGGTTGTTGCCGCTCTGCGTGTACATGGTGCCGGTGTTGCCGCGGATCGAGAGCGTGAGCGGGTGGAGCGGGCCGAAGGTGCTCTCTGCCAGCGGCAAGGCGCGCCCATCGATCTCCAGCGCCTTCTGGTACTGGCCGGCGTTGCCGAAGACACCCGCCAGCGCCAACAGCGCCGAGATGATGCGCGCCGGCGCGTTCTGCGCATGCGCCTCGAGCAAGGCGAGCGCCCGCTCGTCGTCGCGGATCGCGTCCTCGGCGTGAAACACCTTGCCGTGCGCATACCCGCGGGCCAGGAGCAGATCGGCGAGCAAGAGCGGGTCGTCTCCGTTGCGGCCGATCACGGCCCGCGCCACGCCCGCCCAGCGCAGTGCCTCGTCGGTCTTCTGCGCCCAGCCGAGCGTGTGGACGAGCTGCGACTCGGCCTGCGCCACGAGATCATCGCGCCGGGCGCGCGTCGCCGCCTCGATCGCCGCGGCGAACACCTCAGGAGCCTTGGGCTGCTCGTTGCCCTCGAAGAGCAGCCGGCCGCGCCAGTAGAGCGCCTCGGATTCGAGCGGCTGGTAGCGGGTCTTCTTCGCCGACTCGACCACCTCGGACGAGCGGAGAAGGCCCTCCTTGTAGCTCCCGGCGCGGTGCAGCGCGGCCACCTGCGCGACCTCCTCGCGCACCTGGGAGATGCGCGCGCGCGCCGCAGCGTCCGCAGGGAGCGGCGAGGCGTCCAGCAGCCACCGCCGGTCGGCGCAGGCCACCGGCTCGCCGAGCTGCTGCACGGCGGTCACCGCTTTTTCCACCGTGGTCCTGTCGGCGTGGGCGAGCGCCGCCACCAGCGCGGATGCGTCCTGGGTCCGCTCGTCCAGGCACTGCATCCGGCGGTCGAACAGGTCCGCCGAGGCCTCGCCGCGCTGGTGCGCATCGCAGGCCGCGGCGCGCCCCTCGGAGATGGCGCGCACGGTGGCCAGCAGGCCCTCGCGCGTCGAGAGAAAAGCCGTGTCGGCCGCGGGCGAGCCCGACTTGCTGAACGCCTCCTGCACGGCCTTCTGGCGGCCGGCGTCGAAGAGCCGCTCTACGCGGCCATCGCCGGTGCGGCAAGCGGCGATCTTCCGCTCGTCGATCTTGCGCGCGCCGAAGACCGCGCCGGCGACGAGCAACACCAGCAGCGCCGCACCCGCGGCCAGCCAGCCCCGCCGCGCCGGGTGGAAGGCGAGCGCCCGCAAGAGCTCGTCCATCGATTGCATGCGCTCGGCCGGCGAGGCCTTGAGCCCGTGCAGCAGCGCGCGCTCGACGGAGGCCGGCACTCCCTTGCCGGCAGGCGGAGGCTGAACGCGGCCTTCGCTGATGGCCTTCTGCAGCCCGCGCAGGTCCTTGGCGGGAAAGGGATGCGTGCCGTACAGCGCCTCGTAGAGCGCGATGCAGAAGCCGAAGATGTCGGAGCGCGCGTCGGCCGCCTCGCCGCGGAGCTGCTCGGGAGCCATGTACGCCGGCGTTCCGACCATCGCGCCGGTGTGCGTGAGCGAGAGCGAGAGCGACTCGTCGAGCCCGCCGGGCTTCTGCACATCGCCCTCGAAGCGGGCGACGCCGAAGTCGGTGACGTAGACGTGGCCGTCCCCGTCGAGGAGCACGTTGTCGGCCTTGAAGTCGCGGTGGACGATGCCGGCGCGGTGGGCCGCCGCGAGGCCCTCGCCCGCCTGGCGGAACACCTCCAGCACCTCGGCCGGCGTGCGCTTCTCTTTCTGCAGCCAGGCGCGCACGGTGCCGCCCGTCACCAGCTCTATCGAGAGGAAGACGCCGCCTTCGAAGGAGACCGCGTCGTGGATGGCGAGTACGTTCGGGTGGCGGAGCCGCGCCATCGCCTGCGCCTCGCGCAAGAGGCGCTGCTGCAGCTCCTCCTGGCTCACGCCCGCGCGGCTGTCGGGCCGCAGCACCTTGATGGCCACGCGCCGGTCGAGCTGCGGGTCGTAGGCGGCGTAGACCACGCCCATCGCGCCCTTGCCGAGGAGCTCGAGGATGGAATAGCGGCCAAGCCTGGTGCCGGGCAGCAGCGTCGAGGCCCGCGGCGCGCCGTCCGGCCCTCCCGGCTCCTCGACCAGCCCGGCCGCGGTGCCGGCGAGCGCGCGCACCGCCTCGGCGATCATGGCCGCGCAGGCCTCGCACGTGGAGGCGTGCCCCCCCACCTCGGCGGCGCGGGCCTCGGGGAGCTGATCTTGCGCGAAGGCGATCAGCTCGTCGCCGCTGGGGCAGCCCGTCTCCACGCACGCTCCGCTCGGATTTGAGTGAAACGCGACTATAATTTGCCAATGGACGAAGCGAAAGCGCGCGGGCTGCACGAGCGCGGGCGCACTCGCTGGCCGGACTTGCCGCTGACGTTCGAGGTGTTCCTCGCGCACGCGGGGCAGCACCTCGTGACGCTTGCGGCCATCGACGCCGCGCAGATCTGCGCCGAGGACCTCTTCCTCGCCGCCGCCTGCCTCCAGCGGCTGCCCGGCGCGGTCGACCGCTTCGACACCTTCGTCTGGCCGCAGCTCGAGCGCCACCTCCGGCGCAAGACCGGCGAGCCGGAGCGGCTGGTCGAGATGCGGCAGGTGATGCTGGTGCGGCTCTTCGTTCCCCAGGCCGCCGACGAGAGGCCGCTGATCGCCGAGTACACCGGCCGCGCGCCGCTCTTGGTCTGGCTGCGGATGATGGCCACGCGGCTCTTGCTCAACGCCAGGCGCGACGAGGCGCGCGTCACCGGCCTCGGCGGCTCGTTCGCCAACAAGGCCGCCAGCGACGACGTGGAGATGTCGTTCATCCGCGGCCGCTACGAGGAGGAGTTCACCACCGCGCTGCGCGCCGCGCTCGGGCGGCTGAACAGCGAGCAGCGGCTCCTGCTCCAGCTCCGCTTCCGCGAGGAGCTGACGAGCGATCAGATCGCGGTGCTGCTCAAGACCAGCCGGGTGACGGCGCACCGCCGCGTGGTCACCGCGCGCGAGGCGCTGGCCGAGAACCTGCGCGAGGCGCTGCGGGAGCGGCTCAAGCTGACGAAGACGGGGCTCGACCAGCTGATGGGCCTGCTCGCGACCAGCCTCGTGCCCGCGCTCGCCGCCGAGCTACGCAAGGGGCTCGCGACCTAGCGCCGCGGTCCTGGAGATAGCGTCCGCGAGAGACCTCGCGCGCGACCTGTAGCAAGGTGCAAGCACGCGGAGTCACCCATGGGCGCACACTCCTCCACGCCACGGTCCGCGAGCACCTGCGCACTTTCCTCGAAGAAGCGCGGGCACGCACCGACGAGGGCGTCCGGCCTGCCGCGGTTCGTGGAGGCCGAGTTCGAGCCCAGGAACGTCCGGATTGCCGTCGAGCTGCGCGACCGGAGCGTCTTTCGCATCCGCTGCCGCGCGCGCAGCAGGCGAGCAGCTCCTTCCGCTGCAGCCCGCGGCGAGCGCGATGGCGACAGGCTCCGGCAGCGACCAGCCTCTCACTTCTTGTCGCCTCCTTGGCGTTCCCTGTCCGCGGACGCGACGACCGCACCACCCTTGTCCTTGCACTCCCTTCCCGCGCAAGGCTGGCGCGAGGCGTTCAGCGTCTTCCACCTGGCGCGCGAGTTGGGCGATTCAGCGCCAGCATAGAGAGGGGGGCGGTTAGTAGAAACCCCGCAACCTTTCCTTGGCGGGAAGGATCTCGAGGCAAGTCGTCCACCAGCCGGTGAGGATGGTCTCGACGAACTCTTCTGGCAGTTTCTCGGCGCGCATGTCGCGCGCGAGCTGTTCGTGGTCGTATTCGACGGGAACGAATCGAAACGGTTGCGCGGCTTCGGTGTCGAGGAACGCATACCAGACCTGGGTGCGCCCGTCGTTTGCCGGCCGTCCCAGCGCACCGACGTTCACGACCCGCTTCCCCGACGCAAGGACGCGCTGCCAGTGAAGACCGGTGTGCGTGCAGAGGATGACGTCGGCGCCGGCGTCCAAGCAGAGCCGCTCGAGAAGCGCGTCGGGGGTGGCTGTCTCCCAGAGGAATTCGTTCTGCTGCCGCGGTGAGCCGTGCACCAGTGCGTACCGGACCGAGGCGTGCTCGAACACGATGCTCTTCGGCAATTCACGAAGCCACGGCTTGTGCGCCTTTGAAGTCTTGTCGTTGGTATAGGAATAGCTTATCCGCGCATAGTGATTGTCGCGCGGATCGGTGTATCCGCATCCGCAATCGGGCTTGTCGTTGCCGACCGCATCGTCGTAGTTGCCCTGCACGCAGCCGATCCCCGCCGCGCGGAGGATCTCGATGGAACGATCAGGATGGGGTCCGAAGGCACCCAGATCGCCCAGGCAATAGATCGCCTCGGCCCCGCGGCCCCGCGCATCGCGCAGCGCGGCCGCAAGCGCCAGATGGTTGCTATAGACACCGCCGAAGAATGCAGCGCGCATGAGTGCCTCTCAGGTGTTGCAGCGCAGCCCATCGATCACGCAGGTCTGACAGGCATCCCAGCGCAGGCGCAGGTTGGTTTGTGCCGTGGCGAGCGCGTCACCGAGCCGCGCGGTGGCCTCTTCGATCAAGATCGGGCAGGTATAGACGCCGTCAGCCGTGACGACGCGGCCCGAGGAGCAGAGCAGCGAGCTCTCCACTTCGGGCAAGAGCGGCCCGCCGTCGAGCGCGGCAGGATCCTGGTATCCGTGGGTGCGCTTCTCTTCCCGTCCGATGCGAAGCAGCGGCAGGAACTTCAAGCGCGGTTGCCGGATCCCGAGCGAGCGAACGAACTCGATGAAGAGCAGCCGCGCCTCGATCGCTTGCAGTGGTAGTTCGTGCTCGACGACGGTGACGATGGGCGAGAACCCGGCGGCCGCCAGCGCGCGTAGCGCCGCCACCACGCCGGCGAACGTGCCGCGGCCGCGCACCGGGTCGTTCTGCCCGGCCGTCATGCCGTCGAGCGAGACGCGGAGATCGAGCGAGTAGAGCGAGCGGGCGCTCTCCTCGGCCAGCCACGCAGCCGTCGCGCCGTCGATGAGCAGCCCGTTGGTGACGATGGTGAGCGGCGCGAGCCGCAGCGCGCTCCGCGTGATCCTCTGCATCTCCGGATGCAGGAACGGCTCGCCGCCGGTGTAATAGACCTGCTTCATCCCTGCGTCGCGTCCTTCGAGCAAGGCGCGCTCGATCTGGTCCGCGCTCATCATCGGCACCTGGTCAGCCTTGGGACCACAAGAGATGAAGCAGTGGCGGCAAGCGATGTTGCAGAGCGTGCCGGTGACCTGGACCCAGAGCGTCTCGAGCCAGCGGAAGCGCACTTCGGGAGCGCCTTGTCCGAGCTGGACGAGTCTGGTCACGCGGCCTCCCGCGGGGGCGCGAAATAATCGGGAGCGGGTTGCGCCGCGCGCGCGCGCATCGATTCGAGCGCGACACCGGCGGCGTAGGCCAGCGTGCACAGGGCGATTCCCCATGCGTTCTGCCCGAGCAGGGCGGCGTACTTTCCCGCACCGATCGAGAGCGGAGCGGGCCAACGGCCCACGAGCGACCAGACGCCGATGGTGAAGCCGGTCAGCAAGGAGAGATGGAAAGCGAGCGGCGCCGGCCGGTGCCATTTCCAGAAGAGAAACGGCGGCGCCAGGCCCAGCACCATGGTGCCGCTGACGGTGGTGGCCTTGAGGATGTCCGCGTGCCAGAGGAGCGGAACGTTTCCGATGACAGCGAAGATCACCATGGTCGCCCGCCCCAGCCGAACGCCGTGGTCCTTCTCGGTGAGCCGGCGCAGGGGTGCCAGCAGCCCGCGAAAGCCGCTCGGGTGCGCGCCGCCTTCGCCTGCGAGGTCGACCGAAGCGAAGCGCGCGACGGCCGTGAAGGTCGAGTCCACGCAGGCCCCCGCCGAGTTCATCATCAAGACCGACATCGCGAGCAGAGCGCCGCTGCCGAGCAACTGCGCGGCGCGGACGGGCGCATCGCCAGGACCTCGAGCGCCCATGATCTGCACGTGCACGCCGATGAGGCTGTAGAGGACGATGAAGACGACGCCGAGCAGACCGGCGAGCGCGAACGCGGCGAGCATCTTCCGCGGTGGATTGACGAACGCCCGGTCGGTCAGCACCGGGTCGTGAAACGGGTAGCTGGTGACCTGGATCAGCCCCACCAGCAAGAGATCGACGCCTGCGTCGAGCCGGAAGTGCGCGGTGGCCGCGAGCCGCGCCGGCGTGTGCGACGGGAGGATGAGCGCCAGCACCCACACCAGCAGGACGAGCGCGAGGCCGAGCTGGAGCTGGTCGGTGAAGATCGAGGCGCGCAGCCCGCCACGCAGCGTGTAGAGCAGCACCGCAGCGGTGAACACGCCGGCTGCCAGGAAGAACGGCAGGCTGCCGCCCGGGCCGAAGTAGCTTGCGACCACCTCGGTGTTGCTCCAGACCTCGTTGAAGAGGCGGACGACGATCGCCGCCGAAAACAGGAACGCCGCCGCCGGTCCGAAGCGCGCGGTCAGGAAGGGGATGATCCCTTCGTGGCCGGCTTTGCGGATCCGGTAGATCAGGAGGCCGGCGGCGGGGATCGACAGGTACCACGCGGCATACGCAAGACCGCCGACCAGCCCGTACCTTTCGCCCAGGTTGGCGGCGTTGGTGATGCTCTTCGCGAAGATCCAGGTCACCAGCACGCTGGCGGTCAAGAGCGCCGTGGAGGGGGCGGCTCCGGTGCCGGAGCGCGCCCAAAGGAATCCGCGATGGCCATCGGCGCGGGGCGCGACCACGAAGACGAGCGCTCCGTACCCGACCAGCGCGACCCATTGAGCAGCCGTCGACACGTGCCTCCTCTCACCCGACCCGCAGACCAAGGCCGCGCGCTGCCGTTACAACCCACCCGCGCCAGTGTCGACAGGGGCTCGGTGCAGGGAGACGTGTAACATCCTCGTCCTCCGTCGTGCGCGGGAAGGAAGTTCGAATGATTGGCATCATCGGCGGCAGCGGGTTGGGAGACGCGCTCGGCTCCCTGGGAAGCGGCCAGGCGCACGAGATCGACACGCCCTTCGGAAGGCCGTCGGCGCCGATCATCACCACCGAGGTGGACTCGGTTCCGGTGGCGCTGTTGGCCCGGCACGGCGTGGGCCACCTGCTCAACCCCTCGCGCGTGCCGTATCGCGCCAACTTGTTCGCGCTCAAGAAGCTCGGCGTGACCCACGTGATCGCGAGCGGCGCGGTGGGGTCTCTGCGCGAGGAGATAGCGCCGCGCACCTTGGTGCTGCCCGATCAAGTGATCGACCGGACCTTCCGCCGCGCCGGCACCTTCTATGAAGAATTCGCGGTGCACGTCGAGCTGGCCTCGCCGTTTTGCCCGCAGATTCGTCGCGCGCTCCTGGGCACCGGCGGCGCGCGCGACGGCAGCACCTATGTCTGCATGGAGGGCCCGCAGTTCTCCACGCGCGCCGAGAGCGAGATGCACCGCGCGCTGGGCGGCGATCTCATCGGCATGACGGCGATGCCGGAGGCGAAGCTCGCGCGCGAGGCGGAGCTCTGCTACGCGCTCGTCGCGCTGGTGACCGACTACGACTGCTGGCGGCCGCACCGCGGCGACGTCGACGGTGTCGAGCTGCTCAAAGAGATCATCGGCCACGTGAAGGCGGCGACCGCGAACGCGCTGTCGCTCATCCGCCGCGGGCTGCCCGCCGTCCACGGCCTGCGAGAGGGAAGCTGCTCGTGCCGCTCCGCGCTGGCGCTCGGGATCTGGTCGGACAAGGCGCTCATTCCCGCCGAGGCCCGCGAGAAGCTGGCGGCGCTCGTCGGAAGACATCTCGCTCGATGAAGCGCCTGGTCCTCGTCGGGCCCGGCCACGCGCACCTCTTCGTCCTTGAGGCGCTCGCGCGGCGCAGGCCCCCGGGGCTGGAAGTGGCGCTGGTCAGCCTCGGCGAAGCGCAGCGCTACAGCGGCATGGTGCCCGGGTGGCTCGCCGGTGACTACTCCATCGAAGCGCTGAGCTTCGATCTGCGCGGGCTCGCGCGCGCGGCCGGGGCGCAGCTCTTCCCGGAAGGCGCCATCGCGCTGGAGGCCGGCGCGCGCGTCGTGCGGCTCAGGAGCGGTCGTGCGCTCGAGTACGATCTGGCCAGCGCCGACCTGGGCTCGCTCTCGGCCGGCGATGACGTCCCCGGCGCGCGCGAGCACGCGAAGAAGCTCAAGCCCATCGACGCCGCGCTGGAGCTCGATCGCGCGCGGGGCGGCGGCGACCTGCTCGTCGTGGGCGGCGGCGCGGCCGGCGTGGAGATCGCGCTCTGCCTTACCGCGCGCAGGGCGCGCCGGGCCACCCTGGTGGAGCGAGGCACGCTCGTCCCCGCCGGCGCGAGCCCGGCGCTGGCGCGGGCCATTCTTCGCCTGTTGGCCGAGCGAGGAATCGAGCTGCGCTCGAGCGAGAGCGTGGCGCGCCTCGAGGCCGATCGCGCGCTCTTGGCTTCCGGCGTGGTCGTGCCGTTCACGACCTGCGTTTGGGCCACCGGCGCGCGCCCGTCGGACCTCCTGCGCTCGTCGGGCGCCGCGCTCGACGAGCAGGGCTTTCTCGCCGTGCACGACACGCTGCAGAGCACCTCGCATCCCGAGCTGTTCGCAGCAGGCGACTGCGCGGGATTCGTGAGCGGCCAGCACGTGCCCAAGGCCGGTGTCCATTCCGTACGCGAGGGGCCGGTGCTCGCGCACAACCTCTTTGCGCACCTCGCAGGCGAGCTTCTGCGAGCGTATCGCGCGCAGCGCGGGTTCCTTGCGCTGCTCAACGCGGGCGATGGCACGGCCCTGGGCTCGTGGAAGGGCTTCGCCGGCCGCTCGCGCGCGCTCTGGCTGCTCAAGGACAGGATCGACCGGCGCTTCATGGCGCGTTTCCAGCGGCTGGCGACCGGGTGACGCAAGCGTCAGCGGACGTTCTCGTAGAGCCGCGCGAGCGTGCCGGCCGAGACGCCCGCGCGATAGAGCAAGGGGAAGAGATTCACGATCAGGGTGTCGCGCACCGGGTGCGCGAGGAAGCGGCGGCCCGAGACGCGCACGGATGCCGGCACCCGCGCGATGCGGCCGAGCTTGCGGAGGCGCCGCGCGAGCTCGATGTCCTCCATCAGCGGCTGATCGGGAAACCCGCCGGCGCGGTCGAACGCCTCGCGGCGCACGAAGAGGGCCTGATCGCCGTAGGGGATGGTCGTGTAGCGCGACCGCAGATCGGCGAGGCGCAGCCAGGGCGCGCGCGTGCCGTCATCGGCGACGTGCCAGGTGCGGAAGGCGCCGGCGACCGTGCCGGGCGCTGCCAAGGCGTGCTCGATCAGCCGGAGCGCCTCCAAAGGAAGCGAGACGTCGGCGTGCAGGAAGACCAGCACCCCTCCGCTGGCTGCGCGGGCGCCGGCGTTCATCTGGGATGCGCGGCCTCGCGCGGCTTGCACCAGGCGCGCGACACCCGACGCGCTCACCCGCTCGCGGGTCTTGTCGCGGCTGCCCCCATCGACGACGATCACCTCGTGAGCGCCCGCCGTTGCCAGCTCTGCGAGGCGCGCGCCGATGAGCTTCTCCTCGTCGAGCACGGGGATGATGATCGAGGCCTTCATCGCAGCGGCTCCAGCACGGCCGCGGTGCGCGGTGCGCGCAGCTCACCGGAGTCGATGGCTGCCCGCAGCCGCACCAGATCCTCGGGGCGATCGACGTCGAACCACGGATCGAGCACGGCCGTTCGCAGCCCGCGCTCGCGGAGCCGCGCGAGCGTGCGGGAACAAGTCTCATCGGCGCTCCACGGCAGGTCCGCGAGGAGCCCCTCCGGACAGCGCCGCAGCGCGAGCAGATAGAACCCGCCATCGTCGGCCGGGCCGAGCGCGGCGTCGACCCAGTCGAGAGCAAGGCGCGCTTGCTCGAGCAGACGCGCGGGCAGGGCTGGCGCGTCGGCGCCGATCGCGATGGCGACCGGAGCGCGAGCCAGCGCGGCGCGCATCACGCGCTCGATGCGAGCGCCCAGGTCACCCTCGCCCTGCAGGATCACTGGCAGCTCCGACGAAAACGGCGCCGTGGTGGCCAGCGCGGCCGAGGCCCAGGGCAACGCCCGCACCGCGTCGATGGTGTCGTCGAGGAACGCCCGCGCCAGCGCTGCTGCGCACTCGGGGCCCAGCACCGCGGCGAGGCGCGTCTTCACTTTGCCGGCGACCGGCGGCTTGGCGAAGATGCAGATCAGCGGCCTGGTCGTCACCGTCTCCACCCGATGACCGCCGAGAGGAAGCGCTTTGCGCGCGGGGTGAGCCGCTTGCGGTTCCATTCGTCGGCCGCGCGCTTCCACGCTTCGGCCTGCGTCGGGTACGGGTGGATCGTCTTCGCCAGATCGGCCATCGAGAGGCCCGCGGTGATCGCGAGCGAGAGCTCGCCGATGCTCTCGCCCGCGTGCCGCGCCACCAGCGTCGCGCCGAGCACGCGGCCCTTGGGCCCGACATGGACGCGCGCGAAGCCCTCCGTCTCCCCGTCAAGCACCGCGCGATCGACATCGTCGAGCCGCACCGTGATCGTCTCGACCGCGATGCCCCGCTCCTTCGCCTCGTGCTCGTAGAGACCGACGTGGGCCACCTCGGGATCGGTATAGGTGCACCACGGCACCACCAGAGCGCTCTCGCGCTTGCGGCCAAAGAAGAGCGCGTTCTGCAGCGCGATGCGCGCCAGTGCGTCGGCCGCGTGCGTGAATTGGTACCTCGAGGCCACATCGCCCACGGCGAACACGCGAGGATTTGTTGTGCGCAGATGGTCGTCGACCTGCACTCCTCTTTTCGTGAAGGCGACCTCCGCCTGTTCGAGGCCCAGGCCGTCGACGTTGGGAGCGCGGCCGGCGGCGATCAGGATCTCGTCCCCCTCGGCGCGTTCCTCCTTCCCGTCGCGCTCGTACACGATGGTCCTGCCATTTGGGCCGCTTTGGACGCGGACCAGCTTTGCCCGAAGCTCGAGGCGAACGCCTTCCCGGCGCAGCGCTCCGTCGACGATCACCGCCGCGTCTGCGTCCTCGCGCGGCAGCACGCGTGCGCCGTCGGTGAGCACGCAGACCGCGCTGCCGAGGCGCCGGAAGGCCTGCGCCAGCTCGCAGCCGATCGGGCCCGCGCCGACGACCAAGAGCCGTGGCGGCAGGCGCGTCAGCGAGAAGATCGTCTCGTTGGTGAGGTAGCCTGCCTCGCGTAGCCCGGCTACGGGAAGACTCGCGGCACGTCCGCCCGTGGCGATGACCGCCCGCTTGAAGCGCAGGCGCGCTCCCGCCACCTCGGCGGCGTCGGTGGAGACGAACCGCGCCTCTCCGAGGAAGACGTCGACTCCGTGGTCGCGCAGCCGCCGCGCCGAATCGTTCTTCGAGATCCGCGCCCGCACCTCCCGCATGCGGGCCATGGCAGCGGCGAAATCCACCACCGGCTCGGTGACGCGCACGCCGAACTCGCCTGCCTCGCGGACCGCCTGGACGGCACGTGCCGCGCGGATGACGCCTTTCGAGGGCACGCATCCATAGTTGAGGCAGTCGCCGCCGAGCAGGTGCTTCTCAACCAGCGCGACGCGCGCGCCCAGGCCCGCGCCGCCCAGCGCTGACACGAGGCCCGCGGTGCCTCCGCCGATCACCACCAGATCGTATCGCGCGGTCGCGGTCGGAGTCTCCCAGTCCATCGGATGGGCGTTCTCCGCCAACGCGGCGTCGTACGGATCGCCCGGGACGAGATGCTGCTGCGCCGTGCTCATGCTGCCTTCTCCTCACGCAGCGCCTCGCGCAGCGCCTTCCGGGCAACGATGGTGATCACGACCACCACCAGGGCGGTCGCGGCGAGTCCAATCCAGAGCGCTGCCGAAGGGCCGCGGGACTGGCCGAGCTGCGCCGCGTTGGTGGCGGCGGCGCCGAGCGAGACGTAGAGGAAGGTGCCCGGCAGCATCCCAAGGAACGAGGCCGCGAGGTACGTCCCGAAGCGCACGCGTGTGAGCCCCAGCGCGTAGTTGAGCAGATTGAAGGGCACGGCCGGCGACAGGCGGAGCAGGAAGACGATCTTGAAGCCATTCTCCGCCACCGCGCGGTCGATGGCGGCAAAGCGCTTGTCGCCGGCGATCCTGCGTTCCACGGCTCCTCGCGCGAGCGTCCGACCGAGGAGGAATGCGATCGACGCCGCTCCCACGCTGGCCGGAGAGGCGAGCAGGCTTCCGCAGAGGCGGCCGTAGAGAAACCCGGCGCCGAGCGTCAGCACGGAAGCCGGCAGGAGCAGCAGCGGTGCAACCAGGTAGACGCCGGCGAAGGCGACGGCCCCCCAAGCGCCGGCCTCGTGCACTCTCTCGATGAGAGCGCGCGCCCAGTCGCCGACTGGGAGCAAGCGGGTGGCCACCAACACCGCAATGACCACCGCGCCGAGTGCCACCAGCTTCTTCACGGTTCGATCTACCCCGCTCGCTCGATGCTGTTACAGCCAGCCCGGTCGATTGCGGCGAACGTACCGCAAGAGCCGGCGATTGACGCGACAGCGTCCGCTCTCGGAGCTCTTGTCGTCGGTTGGCCGTTGCTGCTAGCTGCTCGCGCCGTGGGTGCCCCACCCGGCGGAAGGATGACTTCTCAAGATGGCGGCGGTCGATGTCCTCACCGAGATAGTCATTGACCGCCCGCGCGACGAGGTCGCTCGTTTCGCCGGCACGTTCGCATCGCACCCGGTAATGCGCGGCGTGCCGCTCAAGGCGGTGCAGGAGCTGCTCGGTCACGCCACCATCGAGATGACGATGCGCTACTGATCCTCGAGCATCTTGAACTGCCGACCACGGGCCCGCCCACCGCCAAGGCGGAGCGGCTCGGCAGCGACGAGCCCGAGCCGGCGCCCGATTACGATCTGGTCGACCCAAGTTGGGAGGAGTGAAGCAGGGCGCCTCGCCG